>JBMNMP010000001.1:0-1080013 GCA_050953405.1 Anaerovoracaceae bacterium
CGCGGTTGGTTTTCCTTTGTTCATGCGGAAAAACTCGAAGTTGCCACAGAAATCAAAGATATAGAACTTGTCTTTGTCCTCTCCATCAAAGAGCCCCGGGCAAAGCCTTGTCCCCCGCCCTATCATCTGCCAGAACTTGGCCTTACTCAGTACCTTCTTGAAAAACACAAGATTTACAACTTCAGGAACATCAATACCTGTATCCAGCATATCAACAGATATAGCAATCTGCGGCAATTTGTGTGGATCAGAGAACTCATCGATCGCGCTTTGAGCATAAGTCATATAGTTATCGATCACTTTGCAGCTTGTGTGTCCGTCACAATAATCACATCGTCATTATCGTTGGAAAAAGCGTGTGTATATAATGTCGCAGACTGCAAGTTCATCGATGCCCTCGAATTGACTCCACGCATCATGAATTTCGTGAACTCCCAGTAGTCGTAGTCGATCCAATCTTCGTTATACAAGGCACCTCTATAGCTCATCAGTGCGCGAATCCGTTTCTCATATTGAGGATACCAGCTTTTTGCCGTTGCCTCTTTACCTTCTTCTCGCGAATAGCAATCTTCAGATCTTGAAATCAATTTCCCTGTAACGCCTTCATTTATCAGCGACTGTCCACAAATCCGGCAGTACTTCGCATCTTTAGAGAGCTCATGGTTCAGGCATACTGGGCAAACAGTAAGTTTTTCATAGCTTGATACGCCATTACTCTCGGTCCTTGTGAACGGATATCCTAAATGCGAACGTCCTGCTATGCGATGGAATTCCTGCTGCTTTTCCATTCTCTCAAACAAATTCCTATACATTATTTTCCGCTCTATTTCGGCTCCACAATATGGACAGAATTTGGCGTGCGGATCATCTATGTACGAAAAGCATTCCGGGCATTTTCGGCAAACCGATACATATTTTGTCTTCCATGGAATACCCCATGGCTGTTCCTTTCTGTAAATAGCAGGGGTGTCACGTTCTGCGGCACCCCTTTAAGATCATCAGGCCGCCTTGACTTCAACCTTTACGAACGCGCCCGGAACAATCGGCTTTCCGTCCGCGATACATAAAGCGCGGTAGTCAATCAGGCCGCTTGTGAACCCGCTTTCACGGCTCATTTCAACGGCGATTCCCTGCGGAATGTTCACGCCGTAATAGTTGAAGTTTCCGAACAGAACCGTTCCTGCCGGGATATTATCGTCAATGACGATTTCAAAACCGAACAGACGGCGGACACCGCCGTTTTCAGCGTCCGTGAAAATATAGTCACCGTCGCTGTTTTTCAGCGGGTAGACGGTCCCGAACAGGGTTGCCGTAGACATTGCGAACTTTGCCCCGGCAGCATACCCGGCAGGCATAAGCGCGATTGCAGCAAGCAGGTTGTCCCCGGTCAGGGCGGTTGTTGTGACCGTGTTTGTCTTGTCCCACTTAATGCCGGTCAGAATTCCGGTAGGCTGACCGTTTCCGGTTCCGTTCACGATTGCTGCGCCGATTGCGTCCGCAATGCAGCTTTTCAGTTCATCGGTGATATAGCTTTCAAAGGCGGAAAGCGTCATGCGCTTGACTGCCGCGCTCATGGAAAGCACCTTGATAAGTTCAAGGCCGGTGAACGTCACCGCCGTTGTTTCTGCTTTCTGACGTTCCACGGCTGCGCCCTCTGTGTGCCATGCTGCCGCGTCGTTCGGTGTCCCGACCGGAACAGAAAGGTTACTGGGAACGGAAAACAGGCGGACCACATCAAACAGGCCGTTGACGTTCCTTGACTGCTTCACAACCTCGTTCAGCGTTTCGGTAGGAACAACCGCTGCGCTGTTTGACAGGGTGTTGAACGCGTCCGCGCGCTTTTCTGCCTGCGCTGCTTCAAACGCCCTTGTTTCCGCGTCGGTCAGGGGCTTGCCTAACATACGCTTGAAAAAGGCGCTGCGGTATTCCGGAACCGCGTGCGTGTCGGTGACAATCTGCTTGTTTTCAAGGTTTGCTGTAATAGGGTTGAACATAGTGTTTTCTTCCTTTCCGGCGCTGTTTCGCGCCTGTACGTTGGTTTGTGTATAAGCTGCATAGTTTACGATAGAAATTTCGTAAACCTTGCTTATCTGTGTAATGGTCCTTGTCTGTGTCTGTTCGTCAAAGGTGTAATTCCCGACGTCAAAGGCAAAGGACATTTGCGAAAGATCGCCGCGTTTCACGGCTTCATAGACGGAACGGGCGCTTTCTGTGTCAGGCAGTTCCGCGCGCATTTCAAGGCCGCGTTCTGTGACCGTCAGGGCAAGTGTTTTCGGGGACCTTGCAAGCGGGATTCCTGCGCCGTCATGGTTCACAAGCAGCGCAACGTCATTCAGGTCAACCCCGTCAAGGGCTTTCGGGTCAATGCGTTCCGTCACGCCGCCGATTGCTGCGGGCTGATTGAACACAACCGCCGTTCCTTCAAGAATCAGCGGCTTTTCTGCCGCGCGGATTTCACTGTTTCTTGTCTGTTTCTTCATTGCTGTTTTCCTCGCTTTCGTTTAACTGGTAACTGTCCGCCTTTTCAGCGGAAACATAATTGAGTGACTGCAAGCGACGTTCCCCGCCGTCAATCGGCGGCAGCGCAAGCAGGTGACGCGCTTCATTGATGGTTATGACGCCAAGCGGCGCGGCTTCATGCAATAGCTTGATTTTTGTGTCTGCCGTTGAAAATTCCATGCGTTCCGGTGTGAATATCACATCGGCAGCGCATTTCAGGGCGAATTCCCCGGAAAGCTGCATGGCAAAAGGTTCAATCACGCTTTCATAGAACGCGCTGAATTCATCTTCTGTATAGCTGCCGTTGATGATTGCAGCGTTCACGCCCAAATAGTCATAAATCTGCCTGTTCACGGCCTCTATCTGTTCCTGCGGCACGTTGTAGGCCGTCACGTTCGTCGGGACAAAATCAAACCGTTGGTCCGTTGCGGCAATGCCGCCGCTGTTTTCCGGGTTGAAATAGTCGGCAACAAATTTGTCCTTTTCCGCCTTGACCTGCGCCGGGTTCACAAGACTTGTGAATTTCAGAACGCCGCGAATACTTGTTCCGTTCTTCACGCTTGCTGAAATGCCCTGTGTCAGGGTCTGCGCGGTGTCAAGCAGCGGGAACAGCGGCGCGTTTGTTTCGCCGGACAGGTCATTTGAAAGGAAATGACGGCGCAGGTGAATGACGTCGCTGTATGAGAACGTCACCTGCCTGCCGTCCGGGAACAGGCAGTCAAGATAAATTTCACCGTCTGTTCCGGGCTTGAATTCCACGGACGCCGGGATAATCGGATAGACCGCCGTGACAAGGCCCTGTTCATCACGAACAAGCAGCATAGGAACGCATTGTTGTTTGTGAAATATGCCGCCGCCGTCTTGTAAAGCAGATCATAGGCGGACATATAGCTGTTCGGGGTCTTTTGCAGGACCGTTTCAAGGCGGCTGTCCTTGCAGTGCGCTTGCAGCTTTGCGGTGTGCCTTGCGATAGCGTCAACGGCAGACCGGAAACGCCGCGTTTCCGTAAGCTGTCCCGGAAAACGCCGTGAATTCATTGTCGATTTCAAGCACCGCGCGCGGCGGCCCTTTACGTCTGAACAGTTTTGAAAATATGCTCATCTGAAAATGCTCCTTCCTGAAATTGATTTTTTTCATGCAGAGGAAAAGAAAACTCCAGCGCCGGTGTCCAGCGGTCACGCCGTCACGCGCCTGCCGGGGGTGTCTTTCGTCTGCTTTCGTGCATTGTGTCGCGGTTTCTTTTTGCCATTTGAACCGGTGACGGGTGATGATACCCATTTACAAGCCTTCCCTTAATGAGGGCATTTTTGAAATTTGAAATAGTAGTAAACAGGTGTCACCGCCCGTCACCCTCGCACGGTTATAGCGGGACAATCGGTTCAAACTCTGACTTCAACCGGATTCCGTAATAGAACGCGCCTGCCTTTGTCTTGCGCCACAGATAGCCCGCGTTGGTCAATGCCGCCTTGAAGTCACCCGCGCCGCGCGCCCATTCATGCGACTTGCCGCATTCTGTCCGGTAAGCGTCATAAAGATCGCCCGCTTTCTGCTCATATTCCGGCGACACTTCACAGCATTCCGTCACAAACTCGTTTATCCAGTCATTATCAAAGCGATATTCCGCAATCGCCTGTTTGACGCATTCCGGCTTTTCAATGGTATAGTTCGCCTTGATATACTTTCTTGCGCCGTTTATCATCCATAGCAGGATTGCCCCGCCGCAATGCGTGAACAGATAGTCCGCATAGTTTTTGATTTCACCTTTCATTCCCCGGAAATTCGCCCGGAATGGTACAACAACAAGCCGGTCCCAAGTGCCGCTGTCGTTTGCGCCGACTTTCGGCAGATGGTTCGTGTAAAGAATCGTTGTATGTGACGGGAGAAAATCAAAACCATCTTTGAACTTCTTTTCCCCTCGTATCGGGTCAACGCTGCATATCTGTTTCACGGCTCCTGTATCAAGGCGCATTCCCTCGTCCAGTTCCGCCGCGATAATCAGACGCTTTCCCCGCAGGTCAGCAAGTTCAGGTTTCTTGTTGTTCCGGCAGTTTGCCGTCAGGATTTCAGCGGAAATCTTGCCCGCGTAATCGCCTAAGCAAAGATATTTCGCGTTGTAATAGCTTGATTTCCCGTTGCCGCCGTTACCGTAGGCAATATGCAGGTTTTCAGAAAATACTTTCCCGACAATCTCTTCGCCGGAACAGATTTGCAGATACTCCTGCAAATCCTTGTCACCGCACGTCAGGCGGTCAAGAAAAGAAAGCCATTCGTTCATACCTTCCATGGACGGCGACACCGCAGTTATTTTTGTGATTAAATCGTTCGGGTCGTGCGGCTTCATGGTTCCTGTTCTAAGGTCCACGGTCCCGGCAGGCGTGTTCAATAGAAAAGGGTCTTTGTCCAGTTCCTTGACATCCACAAGGACGGCAGGGCGGCTTTCTGTCAGCGTTGCGGCAATGCGTGTCGTCTTGCGGTATGCAAGGGCATGGGCGCGGTACTGTTTCGCATACGTTTCCGCTTTCTGTGCTTCCGCTATGCGGTCGTCGTCCCCGGATTCCGCCGCAGCTTCTTCCTCTGCCTGCGCCTTTTTCACCTGTTCCCTTGCTTCTTTTAACTGCCTGTCCGTTAATTCCTGAACAAGGCCCTGCGCTTTCAGTTCGTTTTCTTCCCATTTCCTGCCGTCAAAGACAAGCCATTTTGTCGCGGTGCTGTATAGCAGTCTGTCACCGTATTGACCGACAAAGACACGCGCCTGCCCGACGTCGGTGAAATCATAAGGTTCAACACTCTGCGCAAATTCCATTGCCGCATATTCGTCCGGCTGAATATATCCGGGCTGATTTGCAACGTTGTTCTGATAAAAATTGCAGGCGTCGCGCCATATCTTTTCAATTTCGTCGTCCGGTTTCGGCTCCTCGCATTGAGCAACGCGCTTCATAAAGATTTCATGCGCTTTTTCAGTAGCCCCGCATTTCTTCAATATTTCCGCTGCAAAACTCACAAGCGTGCCGTGACGCTGCCCGGTCGGTATCGGTTCGCCGTATTTTGGCCACTTGCGTTCCGGCTGCTTGCCGGTCGGCTGTTTTACGGGCTTTTCTTCCGGCAGCTTGTACTTTTCGGCAAAGGCCAAAAGGTCGGATTTCTGACAGACGGCTTCAAAATCGGTATAACCGTCAATCAGTCCTTTATCTGTCCCGAAAAAGATTCTGTCAGCGTTGATACACCCAACGTCTGATTGCGGCGACATGGCAATCAGCGCGCCCTGTATTCTTTCCCGTTCGCTGTCGTCCGTGATTTCCTCGCTGCACACAACGGCATAGCGAAAACGCAAATCATCCGGGCGGCTGTGAAAACTTTCATACATGAACACGGCTTTCAGATTGTTTTCCGCTAAAACCTGCGCAATATGTTCCGGTGTTTCTTTCGGCGCGTTCTCGTTTTCATTGTCTATGTCATTGAAAAAGATCGTCTGCCGCGCGAAATCCTCTTTGCAGGTCCCTTTCTTGCCTTTTTTCGCGCTTTCCTCTGAAAACGGACACACACCCGGTTCAATGGTCTGTCCGGCGGTCAGTGCGTCAGCAATCTGCTTGACAGTCATATCCTTGACCGACGCGGCATTCTTGAAACGGCCTTTAATGCCGCCGATTTCCGCGCCGGTCGGTTTGATCTTGAATTTTCGGCTGTCAATGTGTATCAGCATAAAATTCACCGCCTTTCTGCAAATATTCCCGGAACACTTCCCGGACGATATAGCAGCGGTTTCCGGTCTGTATCACGGGGAAAGCCTTGCGTTTGACAAGCCCCCGGATTGCGTATTCCGGGAAATTGAATTCCTGCGCTGTTTCCCGAATGGTTAAAGCAGGCTTTTTTTCCATATCCATGCACCTTCCTTTCTGTAAAATAGGCATAAAGAAACCGCCCTGCGGCTTTTGGCCGTTTGGCGGTCATTCCTGTCACAACCTGATTTCTGCTTTGCCGTGCGTCCGTATCTGTTCGACGGCATTGAAAACGGTCAGGTCCCTGTTTCCGTAGGCGTTCCGTTTTTCAATCTTTTCTTCATAGTGCTTTCTGCGGCGGTTTGCCCGCTGCCTTGTCCGGTCCTTCATGATGTTCACCTCCTGTAATAGATAGTCTTTTCCCGCCTGTTCCGCCCGTTTGGGTGGTCCGGGAAACTTTCGACATCCGGAAATTAGATTCGCTTTTATTGCTTTCATACATTGACAGATTCGTTCCCCCTGCCTATAATGACAGTATAGCAGAACGATTCTGCAAGTCAATATTTCTTGAACCCACTAAATGAAGTTCAAGAAAACCGAAAGAAAGGAGAAAAAGGCAATGCCGAAAACAAGAAAAGGTTCTGCAATAGAACTTTACAATTCCCACTTTGCCGCGACGCTGCGCGCGTTGATGGAAAAGAACGGAACCACACAGAAAGAGATTGCAAAGGCAGTCGGGATTCGCCCGCAGACGCTTTCCCTTTACTGCACCGGGGAGACACAGCCAAACGTTGACAAGCTGCTGAAAATCGCTGAATTCTTCCATGTGACAACCGATTATCTAATCACGGGAACCGTCCTTGAAGATATTCCGGCGCGGGAAATGTTCGGGCTTTCCGAACGGACGATTGAAAACATGAAACTTGTCAAAGACGGGTATTTCGAAGATTCGCCGTATATGCTGCCGCTGCTTGACCGCCTGTTAGGAGACAAAGATTTCTATGAAACGCTTGACCGGGCGGCACAGAACAAAAGGACCGCAGCACACATCCCGGAACAGGCGGATTTCTATGAATGGAAAGCAGAACAGGACCTTCAAACCTATCTGCTTGAATTCCTGTCACAGAACATTGACGTCATAGAACAGGAACAATGAAAGGGGGTGATTCTATGGCAAGTATCAGAAAGCGCGGTGATTCCTTTACCATAACCGCATACATGGGTTATGACGAAAATGGAAAGCAGATCAAGAAAACAACGACGTATCACCCGCCGGAAAACGTCACCGCAGGCAAGGCGGAAAAACTTGCGCGGCAGTATGCTGACGTATGGGAAAACAAAATCAAAGGTTATGTTGCACTTGATGAAAACAGGACGTTCCGTGAACTTGCTGAATGGTATTATGAAAGCGTTGCACCGAACCGCCTGAAACCGCATACGTTAATTCATTACAGAGAGGGTATAGAACAACATATCATGCCGGTGTTAGGGCATGAGAAGTTGAAGAATATCACGCCGCCCATGCTTGACAAGCTGTTCACGGACCTGCAAAAGAATGGGAACCTTGAACACAGTTTCCGATTGAAAGACAGGGCGATTTTTGACGGTGTAAAGCGTGACGTCTTTGCAGAAAAAGCAGGGATCAGCCGTTCGGAAATCTACCATATTTTACGCGGTGATACTATCCGCCGCGGAAATGCAGAAAAGATCGCAAACGGCTTGAATATGAAGTTTTCAGACGTCTTTGACGATGTGACGGAAAACCCCGGAATGACAGGTGCGTCCGTGAACAAATTAAAACTGAACCTGTCCGCAATATTCACAGCGGCGGTGAAAAAAGAAATAATGCGCCGGAACCCCTGCAAGTTAGCGACGCCGCCACGCGTTGACACGGCCCCCGCCGAATACCTTGATGAAGAACAGGCGCGGGAACTGCTTCAATTAGTTCATGAATACGGTGATTTTCAGTTTGAAGTCATTGTGAACGTACTGCTTGCAACCGGTATGCGCGCCGGGGAACTTGCTGCTTTGTACTGGGAAGATGTAGACCTTGCAACCGGCCTGCTTTATATCCGACATACGTTGATTCGCCTGAACGATGAATATATCCGGGAAACAACTAAAACAGCGGACAGCACCCGCCGAATTATGCTGCCGGACTATATCATATCTTTCTGACAGATAGGCCTGATGACATAGTACAATCTCGTCATACTCATTATATGTCAGCACTATAACACAGCTCTGGAACGTGTCAAACCACCGCTTGCCGCACGATTCACAGTACGGCACCATCCCGTCATCGCCCGCATGGATTTTTGTCAGTTTGCGCCCGCACTGCGGACAATATTTATATCTCATTACAATGTCCCCGTCCGCGATCTGCGGTTAATAGCATTCTCATCTACATGGTCGATGCTGTCTGACAAGGTGTCTAACATCTGCTGTTTGTGGTATTGCAGCGTACCTTCAATCTTAACAGAATCCAGTGGATGCACCGCCCAGAAATAGCAGTCCGGCAGGTCGAGCCGCAATAAAAATTCCCGCTCTTCCTCCAGATTTTCTTTTTCCGAGGCCTGCACAAATATCCCGTCCTCTATATCCCGGTCAAGCTTTGTTCCCGCAAATGCGGACATTGTGTTGATCAGAATCTTATGCGGTCTGATCTCATTCTCAAGAGCGGCAGACGCGTCCGCGCTCTCCATGCCGCGGCCCTTCCCGGCAGTGCCGAGCATCAGGAGATCGCAGTGGCGGATACCGGCGACATTCAGCCGGAGACACTGCTCCTTTGTTTCTTCCGCAGTATAGCCTTTGTTCAGGTTCTTGAGAACATCATCCAGCCCGCATTCGACACCGATATACAGATCATCCACACCTGCATCTTTAAGTTCCTTCAGTTCCGCATCGCTCTTACGGATAATGTTATCGGTTCTGGCGTACATCGTCACCGTTCTCGTGTTCGGGATATATCTTTTGATCAGATCTATCCGCTCTAAAAGATGTTTTGCGGAAAGCGCAAACGGATCTGCCCCGACAAGGTATACCCGGTCGATCCGGTCAAGATATCTGCCATAGCCTTCCCGCTCTTCCTTGAGGAATCCCTCGATCTCTTCCAGAGAGATCATCCTGAAGGGAATATCCTTGTACATGCTGCAGAACGTGCAGCTGTTATGCGTACACCCCTCGGTCACCGGGATCAGGAAAGTGTTCGCCTCTATCGGCGGGCGGTATATCGTTCCATTGTATTTCATAATGATCACTTCTCTTTCTTATTCGCCGGGCGCACTGTAACCCTGCGAGGCATACTCCGTCCGGAACTTGCGCAGCTTTTCCTCGCCCTGCTCGTCAATGATGCTCTGAATTCCGTCGATCAGCTCCTGCTTGTGCTCCGGGATAGTCGTCTTTACGCGGAACGGCACGGAGATATGCTCGGCCTGGAATACGGTATGATTATCCAGCCTGCGGAGAAATTCCTGCAGTTCCTGGAGACGTTCCACTTCTCCCGCTTCCTCATATTTCCCGCGCTGCGCCATATGCCAGAGTCCGGTCTTCGGGACAAGCACCAGCGAGGAAATATCGATCATCGACGGATGCAGGCCATGATAAAGTTCCGCCGTTTTGACGGCGTGATTCAGGCCGTACCCTTTGCCGCCAAGTCCGTTGATCCAATTCACAACATATGAGAATCCCGCAGCATCCAGCTTTTCCAATTGTTCCCGTGCCGTTTTCGCGTCATAACCCTTATTCATGAATTTCAGCAGATAGTCGTCGCCGGATTCCACGCCGATATACGGATCCTTGAATCCCGTGTCCTTCATATTCCGGATCTGTTCCTCCGTCTTATCCACGAAATTGTCAATCCTCGCATAGCCACCGATCTCCTGCACCGAAGGGACATATTTGTGAATCAGCTCCGCCGTTTTCATCAGCGTGTCGTAATCCGTCGAAAACGCGTCCGCCGATTGCAGGAAAATCCGCTTCGGAGACCCAAAGTACATCGGGATCTGCTTCACGTCCTCCTCGATTTCCTCCATGGAAGATTTTTTATATTTATCTGTTTTGTAATAGCTGCAGAAGAAGCAGCCGTTGTGTGAGCAGCCAGATGTCAGCTGCAGAAACCCCGATTCCGCCTCATACGGCGGACGGTTGATGCCACTTGCAAAATGCATAAAATCACAGCCTTTCTTATTTCATGCCACGAAGCACGAAGATGCACCTGTGCCCCGGCGTCTGATAGCACATATTGCAGGAAATGCATCTCGCCGGTGCCGTGTCCCCGTTCTGCCACCTTCTGATCAGATCGGGCTCCCTGACAAGCGGTCTGGAAAGAGAAAGCATCTCAATGCCGTCCTCATCCACGATCCGATTCATGAGTTCCAGACTCCGCAGGCCCCCGACCAGAATGACAGGCACATCGCTTCTTTTTTTCAGTTCCTGCGCAAACGGCAGGAAATACGCCTCATCTTTTCCCGGACAAATGCCTGCGACCGAAGTCCCGTTCCCGCTGATCTCAATGGAGTCAATGCCGGCCTCCGCCATAATGAGGCAGGTCTCCATCGCATCATCCGGCGTCAGACCGCTGCTCCGGAAGTCGCTGCAATTCATCTTCATGGTGGTATGCAGATCTGGCACAACTTTTCTTACAGCCTCATAGATTTCAAGGAGCAGCCGTGTCCGTTTTTCCTGACTCCCACCGTATTCATCCGTTCTGTGATTGAAATACGGGCTGATGAAGCGGCTCACCCAGAAATTATGCGCCGCATGGAGCTGCACACCGTCAAATCCCGCTTCTTCTGCGCGTCTGGCCGCGTCAGCAAACAGCCTTGTGATGTTATGAAGATCATTCACAGTGCAGTCATCTGCTTCCAATATGCCGCGCTCTGTCACATACTCTCCGAGTGCCAGCTGCGTAATCACCCTTGAACCGTGCTGATGACATACATCCGTCAGTGCCTTCCATCCGGGTATCTGTTTGTCATCCGAGAGCCTTGCCATGCCATCCGCCAGATACATGTCGCTTCCCTGTACACTTGTGAAGCCGGTGATGATTGTCCCGACGCCGCCTTCCGCGAGTTCCCTGTAAATCTGAATCTGCTCTTCCGACGGCGACCCGTCCGGATTCGCGATGGCTTCCCATGTAGCTGACCGCACAATACGGTTCTTAGCCACCAGATGGTTTATATGCACTTCGTCAAAAATCGTACGCATCCGTGCATCACTCCTTTATTGTGAGAATTTCCTCCACAGGCAGACGGGACGACTGATACGCATTCAGCCTGTCATCCGCCGCATAACCAAACCCGATTCCCATGATAATGTCCTCGTTTTCCGGAATCCCGATAATCTCCCTGAGTGCATCCGGAAACTTGACAAACTCATAAGCGGGGATGGAATCAATTCCCTCATCCTTTGCGGCGAGCATAATGGACAGGCCAAACGCGCCAAGGTCATAGACCGCCCAGCCCGTGCATCCTTTTTCAAGTGTCAGATACGCAATGGCCGGAGCGTTAAAAAGAAGCTCGTTTTCTTTCAAAAAATGCGCCAGATCTTTATCCTGCGTCTTTTCCTCGCAGTCCTTCATAAAAGCGGCCATGTTTTCCTGTGACCTTGCCGAGTAATTGGTGCGGTGCCCTACCGGCATATCAGCGTATCCTTTCACGCCTGCCGCGTATTTCTCATGCCATACACCCTTGATTTTTGCCAGAGACTCTCCTGTCGCAATATAGAGATTCCATGGCTGGTTATTCTCCCACGATGGTGTTTTGGCGGCAATCCGCACCGCCTCGCGAAGAAGTTCCTTATCAATTTCTTTTCCTGAAAAGTTCCTGACAGAATGTCTTTCGTCCATCAATGATTTAAATTCCATAACAGCATTTCTCCTTTAATAAAATGATTCTTATTCCTTATGCCCTTCTGTGTAATACGCATTGCTCATTCTCAAATCCGGCACAATCCAAAGGGCGGACATGACAAGGAGCAGAACAACCGCCAGCATATGAACCGGAGCGATCAGTGATACCGCAACCGCACCGCCTTCCAGCAAAATGGAAAACATTTCCTTGCGACCTTTTTTCAGGGCTTTTCTTAACACTTCATTTTCCCCGCTGGAAATAATTGTTCTCTCGAGTACATAAAAAGACGCGGTTTCCAGCAGATTGACAAGCGAAAATAATGCAAGTGGCAAAGACGCAAACCCTGTTTTTGCCATCCAGCTGATGGACGCCGGAAAAAGCGATAATGTGAACAAAAACATCAGGTTTGCCCACATGATCTTCCCGTTGATTCCGTTTACAGATTGAAAGAGGTGATGGTGATTTGCCCACCGCATCCCGATCAGCAGGAAACTCAGTGCGTATGTCCCGATCAGCGGAAGCATCTCCATGAATGCATCCCATGAGCTTCCCTCCGGGAATTCGATCAGCAGTACGATAACCGTGATAATGATCGCGATCACCCCGTCGCTGAATGCCTCGACTCTGCCTTTGTTCATGCTAAGCACTTCCTTTCTCTCGGTTTCTGTTATTATTATATTCATGAAGTACTTTATTGAAAAGTACGCACATTTTTGGTACTATGTAGACAGCAGTAATTCAGGAGGTTGTTATGGCTAATAAGAAAAAATCCGATTATGAGAATCCTTATGAAAACAAATGCTCCATCGTTTACGCGATGGAGCTGATCGGCGCGAAATGGAAGATTCCGATCATCTGGCATCTCGCGCATTATAAGATTATGCACTACAACGAACTCAGGCGTCATCTGGGCGGCGTAACGAATACCGTTCTCGCCCGGAATCTGAAAGAGCTGGAACAGGACGGTCTTGTCATCCGCAAATCCGCCGGAAGCGTCCCGCCGTCCGTGACTTACGAACTGACTGAGGAAGGGAAAAAACTGACAGTGCCTCTGGATGGACTGTACCAGTGGGGGGAGCAGCACCGGCTGCTGTATCAGACGCCTTCTAATTCTACATCAAAATAAACTCAACTTCCGTAAAATGCACCCCCTTGAAGTAAATGCACCCTCTAAATCAAGTTTGCACCCTCCAAATTCTCAGGCGGCAAGGCTACCGCTGAATTGTATCAATTTCTGGAGGTTGATTTCCTGAATAACATCAATAATATCGTCGATGGATTTGTACGCCATAGGCGCCTCATCAATTGTCTGTTCATTCACAGAAGTCGTATAAACACCTTCCATAGCGGCTTTGTAAGCTTCCAGATCTATTCTTTCTTTTGCTTTAGTTCTTGACATGATCCGGCCGGCCCCGTGCGGTGCAGAATAGTTCCATTCCGGGTTTCCCTTCCCGATTGCAATGATAGATCCGTCACGCATATTTATCGGAATCAGGACCTTCTCTCCCTTGTGCGCAGCGATCGCGCCTTTCCGCAGGATCATTTCGTCTGTATCGATATAATTATGTATGGTGTGAAAAGCTTCCATGCCGCTCATCCCGGTCTTCTCAAGAATGATCTCTGCCATCTTTTCCCTGCTCCTGCGGGCAAACCTCTGGCAGATATCAACATCATGGAGATAATCCTCAAGAAAAGATCCATCGAGCCAGCACAGATCCTCAGGTATGTCCGGAAGTCTGGACCTGTAATCTGTTTCCAGCTCGTCCAGTGCTTTCTGTATCTCTTTTTGTCTGCCTTCAGCCTTATACGTTTCGATTATTTTCTCTCTTCTCACGTAATAATCTTCTGTTCCGGCGTGAAGTTCAACTGCAAGATTCTGATAGATTTCAGCAACCTGTTTCCCCAGATTTCTGCTCCCGGAGTGAATGACGAGATAATACGCGCCCCCGGAAGATCGATCTATTTCGATGAAATGGTTCCCGCCGCCGAGTGTGCCCAGCGAGCACCCCAGTCTTTTCGCGTAGCGCAGTGAGCGGCTGCACTTGAGGGCCGTCAGATCAAAGTCCTCAATACGCTCATCCCAGGTGTTCATCCCGGAAGGAATGTAATGAGCTGCTTCATCTATTTTTTCAAAGTCCAGTTCCTTTTCATCGAGCTTTACGGTGTACATTCCGCAGCCGATATCGACCCCTACAATATTAGGACAGACCTTATCGGTTACTGTCATGGTTGTCCCGATGGTACAACCCTTGCCTGCATGAACATCAGGCATAATACGAACTCTGCTGTTTTCTGTCAGATCATAATCACACATTCTGCGGATCTGCTCCACGGCTCTATCTTCAACGGTCTTTGCATAGCAGATCGCCGTGCTTATTTTCCCCTGTATTTCAAACATCTTCATTTACCTTCCATAACATATGTCTCCGCGCATTCCACAAAATTAGTTTGCGGTGTTATTTGCTGTAGCGCAGTTTTTTATAGTCGCCCGGTCCGCCTTCCTATATAATGTAAGTATGTCACAAAACAAGAAAGAATCGTTGCGGAAATACCATGTGCTGATGATAGCACTGGTCATAGTCTGGGGGCTGGAGTATTCAGTCGCCAAGGATGCGTTGAACACGGTGGACTCCATCACACTGATCACTTTCAAGTACACGATCGGTGCCCTGATCATGCTCTGCATCCTCCTGGCCACGAAGAAGTTCCGCCTCATCCACAAAAAGGACATCCCGCGCTTCATATTATGCGCCATCTTCGGACAGATCCTTTATTTCTTCTGCGAGTATAACGCCATGGCCACAGTGCCGGTTGCCATGGTGACTATCGTGCTCTCGTTCGTACCCATCGCTTCGATCATTGTCGAGCGTTTTCTGTACAAACACAAAGCCAGTGCCTTTCTTGTGATCGGATCCGTGGTCTGCGTGGGCGGCATCATACTTTCCATCGGTGCCGACAGCTCGCTGCTGTCGGGCGGCAAACTGATCGGCTATCTCTTCTGCGTGGGAGCTCTGATAGCCTGGGTATGCTACAACTTTATGACCGGATCCATAGCCAGTGACTACGACTCGGTGTGCACAGCTTTTTACCAGATGGGCATCGCCGCACTGATGACACTGCCATACAGCATCTTCCACATGCCCGAGGCCGCTCTGATCACGCCGAAAGTCATCTCTGAGATATTATACCTCGGCGCCGTCAGCGCCGGTGTCGGATTCCTGGTAGAGATAATCGGCATCCAGAAGCTGGGCCCCACTTCCGCGGCAGTCTATTCCAACTTCATGCCGGTCACCACAGCCATCTTCGGCGTCTTTCTGCTGGGACAGCATCTGCAGATACTGCAGATCGTCGGCATGGTCATCGTCATCGCCAGCGGCTACTGCGTCATCCGTGAAAAAGCCCGCCTTGATGATCTCAGAAACCCGGGAAGATGACAGCTACCCTTCGCAGCTTTCGAGATAAGCTGCGGCTTCTTTGAGTTCTTTTTCACTGAAAACACGGAAACCCGCATTTACCAGATACTCTGTGGAAACACCCTGGCCGGGGATCTTCCTGCCGCTGAAACTGCCATCGTATATAGTGCTGCTGCCGCATGCCGGACTGCTCTCCTTCATGATGCAGAAAGCCACATCATGCAGCTGCGCCAGTCGCCGTGCCTCTTCCGCTCCCGCCTTGTACTCGGCGGTGACATCTCTGCCATCGCGCATCAGGACACGGTCCCCGCGTCGCTGCGAATCCGTCCTCGGCACCGTCAAGCCGCCGAAAACCTCGGGACATACCGGTATCAGCCGGCCCTCCTGCTTCCACTTTAAAAAGACCGGATCCTCTTCATGCTTATCGCCGCCGTCATATCTCACCATGCGTCCTCCGTAGAGGCATTCGCTGACAAGTATTTTTTTCATAGTCCGTACCTTTCTCCCCTTCCCCATGATTGTAACATTAAAAAACTGTTGAAACCACCCGGCGATTTGGAGTATAATGAATATCGCCGTGGGGATATAGCTCAGTTGGGAGAGCGCCAGGTTCGCAATCTGGAGGTCGAGAGTTCGAGCCTCTTTATCTCCACCACATGAAAACGTCAGAGCCGTTGGAAACAGCCGGGAAGGCAGGATCCAGCGGTTTTTTCTTGATGAATTCACTGAAGAAATTCAAGGTTTTCAGTCTCCTTTAAGGTAGCTCGATTATTATAGCACCATCAAATAAATAATATCTTTTTCATAACAATCCTCTCATTCATTTTACAACTAACACAAAAGTCTGCCGCGAGGCAGGCTTTTCTCTTTCTTCTCCCCCGTCATCTTCCGTGGAATTCTGAATTTATTTTTATATAAATTACATATGGATTTCGAGTAGATGTTATGCTATTATAATCGTGTTAGTCATGTCTAACCAAGCCGGACAGCAGCCAGTCAGCCACAGGCCGTGCCAGCCCTTGGACTATACCGGTACCGCAGTTGATCGACAACGGAGTGAGAACAAGAAAGGAAACATAAGATGTATCTGCAATTGAAAGACATAAAAAAGACATTTGGAGAGGGCAGCAACAGAACTAAGGCGTTGAAAGGCGTATCCTTCAGCGTGGAAAAAGGCGATATCTGCGTGCTGCTGGGGCCGTCAGGATCAGGCAAATCGACGCTGTTGAACATCATCGGCGGGATCGAATCCGCTGACGATGGTTCCATCAAAGTGGCCGGAGAAGTGATCGATGACCTGAACGAGAAAAAACTATCCTTATACAGGAGAAAGCATTTAGGTTATGTCTTTCAGAGCTACAACCTGATCCCCAATCTGACCGCAAAGGAAAACATCGAGGTCGGCGCTTACCTGGGCAGCAGCCCGCTCCCTATAGATGATTTGATCAGGACTCTCGGCCTGTGGGAACACAAAGACAAGATCCCCAACCAGCTTTCGGGCGGACAGCAGCAACGAACTGCTATCGGGCGCGCGATTGCAAAAAATCCGGATGTGCTGCTTTGCGACGAGCCAACAGGGGCACTGGACTACAAAACTTCGAAGGAAATTCTGAAACTGATCGAGGATGTGAATAAGAAATATCGGAATACGGTGATCATGGTCACCCATAACGACGCCATCAGAAAGATGGCCGACCAGGTCATCAGATTGAAAGACGGTCAGATCAGAAGTGATATCTGCAATCCGGAAAAAACTCCTGCGCTGGAGCTCGAATGGTAAGGAGCGGCAAGATGAGGAACCCATTAAGCAAAAGAGTCTTACGCGGTTTGAAAGAAGATCCGGGGAAATACACCGCCCTGTTCATCTTCCTCGCCCTGACGATCGGGCTGATATCCGGCTTTCTGGTCGCCGACGGGAGCCTGCAGCGGGCTTACAACGACAGCTTTGAAAAATACAAGGTGGAGGACGGGCATTTCACCCTGGCGGTAAAGGCGGCACCCTCGTTGATCAAGGCCGTTGAAGATAAAGGCGTCAAGGTGACTCCTCTGTTCTATAAGGATAAAAAGACGCCTGGCGGCCACACAATCAGGCTGTTCCGTAAGCGCACCCGGATAAACAAGCTTTGCCTCATGGGCGGCAAGCTCCCCTCCGGCAGCGATGAAATCGCGCTTGACAGGCTGTATGCAGAGAACAACAGCCTGAAGATCGGAGACAAGATAAAGATTTCAGGGAAAAGCTACCGGATCAGGGGCACGGTTGCTTTGTCCGATTACAGCGCATTGTTCAAAAACAACACTGATATGATGTTCGATGCCAACAAATTTTCGGTTGCCATTGTTTCCGGAAAGGCCTTTAATGCACTCGGCAGCGGCGGCCTGCACTACTGCTATGCATGGCGGAACAGCCCGCATACCAGCGCCCGGGAGTCCAGCCACAGGGGTGACCAGATAAGAAAAGTGCTCGCAAAGACCGGAATGCTCACGGACTTCGTGAAAGCGCAGGACAACAATGCGATCACTTTCACTGGAGACGACATGGGCGGCGACAAGACGATGATGCTCGTGCTCCTCTATCTGGTCATCGCCGTAATGGCGTTCATCTTTGCGGCAACGACCAGGAGCAGGATCGAACAGGAAGCCAGGGTCGTGGGGACTCTGCGCGCTTCCGGGTATCAACGCATGGAGATCCTGACCCACTACCTTATGCTGCCTCTCCTGGTGACCTTCACAGCGGCTGTTGCCGGCAATATCCTCGGATATGGACCGCTCAAGCAGCTCATTGTCAATCTGTACTATCACAGCTACTCCCTGCCGACGTATGAGACGGTATGGAGCAGTGAAGCTTTCTGGAAAACCACGGCTGTACCCTGTGTGATCATGCTGGCGGTCAACATCATCGTGCTCATGAAGGCACTGTCGCTGCCGCCGCTGCAGTTCCTGCGCCTGGAGCTGCACAAAAAAAAGAGAAAAAAAGTTGCCCGGCTCGGGGCCCTTTCATTCATCGCGCGCTTCAGGGCCAGGATCATCGGGCAAAACATGACTGCATACATCACCCTTGCCATCGGCATCGCTCTATCCAGCATTCTGCTGATGTTCGGATTGGTTATGAGCCCCCTTTTGTCAGACTTCAAGGCGGACGTGCAGCATTCCAGGATCGCGAACTACCAGTACATACTGAAAGCTCCGGTGGCAACAGCCGAAAAGGCAGCCGAAAAGTACGCTGTTTCGTCGCTGACCGGGGTCGACAACGAGGAAGAGATCACCGTATACGGAGTCAGCGAACATTCCCGCTACCTCAAGGACCTGGACGTCTCCAGTCTTCACGGCAGCCAGGTCATAGCTTCCGACGGCTATATGGAAAAATTCGATCTCCATGTCGGTGATAAGATCAAACTGGAAAAAAAGCTGGACAACGAGCAGCATACTTTTACCATTGCCGGCAGATATCATTTCCCGGCCGCACTCTCGATTTTCATGTCCAGGGGCCGGTACAATCATATTTTTGATAAAGAGGATACCTGGTTCAACGGATATTTCAGCAATAGGAAAATACATGATGTGAATGAAGAGTATATAGCTTCAACGATAACAGAAGCCGACCTCACTGTGGCCGCAGACCAGTTAGACGACTCCATGGGACGTATGTTTTCTATGATCACGGCTTTCTCCATCATTCTGTACATCATGATGATGTATCTGCTGTCAAAGATCATAATCGACCGCAACAGCAATTACATTTCTCTGATCAAGATCCTGGGCTATACAGACGAGGAGGCAAACAGGCTGTACAACGCGGCTACCGCGATCGTGGTTATCGTCTCGCTGGTGGTGAGCCTGCCGGTGGCTTCTGTCGCCATGAGGCAGCTGTTCTACATTTTCATGGCCAAAATGAACGGATGGATGCCGTTCAAGGTGCCGTGGTTCGTATATTTACAGATGCTGGCATTCGGCATCATTTCCTACGCCATCGTCCATTGGATACAGACAAATCGGATCAGAAAGATTTCAGTCTCCTTTAAGGAAGCCGGCTTATTATAGCATCATCAAATAAATAATATCTTTTTCATAACAATCCTCTCATTCATTTTACAACTAACACAAAAGCCTGCCGGGTGGCAGGCTTTTCTCGTTCTTCCGTCAGTCGTTCCAGTTATCGGTCATTTTCTTGGCCGCCTTGAATTCATTGTTGTCAAAGTATATCTTCTGCTTTGTCATGCGGAACGCGAAAGTCAGCGGGTCTCCTCCGTTGACATACATCTCGATCTTGCTGCAGTCCGATGTCAGCGTAAAGGTCCCCGTCTGTACCGCACCTGTGTCCAGGATCAGAGTGTATGAATTGCCGCTGAATCTGACCAGTTTGTATTCGCTGCCGTGCACACCGTTCCAGGTGACTTGAGACAGGCGGCTGGTTATTTTGTTCCTGTTGTGAGAATCGTCGTTCTTTTCGCTGGCAGCGCTCTTCTGCTGCTGCGCCTTTTCAGCCTGCTCCGGTTCACTCTGCCTCTGCTGCACGGCATCGCCGTTCCCCTCATCAGCGTTCGAGCCGCATCCGGTCAGACAGAACGAACATGCAATTACCAAAGACAGCGCCAGCATCACTGCTAAAATTACTTTTCTTTTCATGATGAAATCTCCAATCTGTAATTTTCTTATCATTCTACCACATTATTTACACCATTTCAGTATTATTTAAGCACCGGCCCCTATTATATACACATGATTTGAAAAACATAATTTCATAACAATCCTCTCATTCATTTTACACAACTTAAAGGGTCTGCAGCGATGCAGACCCTTTCTCTTTTCTCCGCAGAGCGTCATCTCAGGAGGCGCTTTCCGGCGGTACTCCGTTTTCAATGTACTCCATCACCTGGCGACAGCGCTTTTTATTGGTCCCCAGGTCGAACATCTGCTGTCTGATCAGTCCCGTGGACTCCACGCGGACCGCTATGCTCTTGGCACCTGTCCGCTCGATATCCACCTTGATTACTTCGCCCAGCGAGCGAAAAGTCGCATCATGCATCAGGATGCAGTGATAAGCTCCTTCGTTCCTTGCCCTGTCGCGCATGCCAAAAGAACCTATCTTCAACAGATCCTCTGCACACTCCAGCCGCTCTACAGCGGTCTCCATGGAAACCGCCAGTTCCCGCGTCAACTTCTTCCTGCCCATTTTTTCTCTCCCTTAAACGACTACTGTCCTGCAGAACCCACAGGTACCCTGCCGTCGATCGCTTCGATGATGCTCTCTGTCATATCCGCCTTGAACCAGCTGCAGAGCTCTATCATGTCCACTCCGCATTTTACCAGATCTTTGGCCGCTTCCTGAGCAGACGGCAGATCATTGACAACTCTGATGTGTGTCTTCAGCGACTTGTCAACTATCAATGCCTTCTGCATCGTGGTGAAGGGTACAGCCTGAATGATGATGCCGTAGTCGGTGAACTTCGGCATAGCGGCCGCCTTCTTGTCCTCCTGCTCGCTGTAGACCATGGGCTTCATGACGACGTCCTTGTCCAGCGACTGCTTCAGCTCGTCCACCATCTCCGGTGTATAGGCGCTGCAGAAGTTGAATCTGTCAAAGCCGTCGGCCACCAGCTGTCTCAGGAGCTCCACGGTCGCCTGCATGCCGTCCACGCCGTAAACGCGCAGCACGTCGTCTCCCGCTTTGAACTCCGTATGGTACTTTTTGGGATCCAGTCCCTCCATATTGATCATAAAAGAAAAAATCATTAAATGCCTCCTAGCTAACTATATTATTTATTCTTGTTCGTCATCTGCAAACAATCTTGCCGCTATGGCGGGGCACCAGCGATTGATGCCGACGCGGACCACCACCCAGATAACTGCCAGTGCGATAGCAAAAATGAGATTGGGGTTCATACCCGTATTCACATGCTGCAGCACGAGCGCCATAATTCCGAAAACCGGCCAGCAGATCACGAGAAATGCCATTGTCCTCAGGATCACCAGGTCATCATACCAGGCGAACGGTTTGCGGTTTCTCCGCCGCGCGAATATGATCAATGCAAAAGCCACTGTCCCTATTGCCAGCACTATCCACAATCTCGCATCAGTCACAATCATATTCCCGCCTCCTGTATCGCATTACAGAACTCATTCTACCATAGAAAAACGCCTCGCGAAAGAAAAGCTGCAAAAACAAAAGACGGGCGGGGCAGATTTCTCTGCACGGCCCATCCGGATCCCGCGGTCAGTCATCGTGTTCTTCGTGTGTTTCGTGCTCTTCGTGATCTTCGCCATGTTCCCCATGCTGAAGTCCGTTATCATGGTCGCTCTCTTTTTCGATGATTTTTCCGCTGTTCGCATCGATCTCATACTCATATTCGCTGGCGCCCTTCACAAAGCTTATCTCATAAGTCGCCGTGCCGTCATCATATTCAAGGTTCGCCTTCCGGAAGGTCACCTGTCCCGCTGCCAGCCCCGCATCCTCGAGGGCAATGTTCTTCGCCCTGGCGGTCCCGATGCAGTCGCTGCCGCTGGATCCGCCCGACCTGCCTGATGCTGCTATCCTCTTCAGGGCCTCCGCATCCCTTTCACGCACGGCTCCCGTAGCCGCATTTATCTCATATTCGTATTTCCGTGAAGCCGTGTAAAAGTCGACTTCGTAGATCTGGATACTTTTTTCGGATTCCAGCCGGCTCTTGGTGAAAGTCACCTTGTCCATGCTCTCTCCAGCGTCCTGCACCGCTATCGCCTTTGCCCTTTCAGCGCTGATGACGGATCCCTTGTCTGTGGCCATCGCGTTCCTTGCGATGAATACCGTCACCAGGGCGAGGATCGTGATGAGCGCCGCTATCAGCATGATCAGCAGCGCCGGTTTTTTCGTTATTGCTTTCATGATCATTATCCTCCCTTCGTTCTGATATTATGATAACCCGTCAATATTAAAATCCCGTTAAAGATATCGTTCTTTGTGGTGGGTTCAGGGCTATGCCGGCGGCAGAAAGATAACAAATTCTGTGCCCGAACCCGGGGCGCTCCTGACCGAGATCCTGCCATGGTGAGCTTCCACGATCCACTTTACCAGCGGCAGGCCGAGGCCCGTGCTCTGCTGCTCCGCTTCCCGCTCCGACCTGCGGTTCCTTCCCCCGGGGGCACTGTGCGCCCTATAGAATCTTTCCCAGATGTGCGTCAGATCCTCAGCAGAAATGCCGTTTCCGTCATCGTTGACAGAAATGCGTATGCCCTCTTCCCCGCTTTTCACGCTGAGCCAGACATGCCCGCCGCTGTGGTTGTACTTGATAGCATTCGAAATGAGGTTCTCAAACATTCGGCTGAGGAACACAGGATCACCCATTGTATACAGGCCCTCTTCAGCATCGATGGCCATCTCTACACCGTATTCCGCAGCCTTGGACGAAAAATTGGAAACGGCTTCTTCCGCTGTCAGGCCGATATCGGTTCGGGTCATGTCCAGCTGCTGCACACCGCGATCAGCCCGCGCCAGTGTCAGCAGCTGTTTGATCAGAGTCGTCATTTTCCGGGATTCTGCCAGTATCACCCTCAGTGATTCCTCGACATCCCGTGGATCGTCAAGGTTGTCAAGCGCATATTCGCACTGCGCCATGATCACGGCCGCCGGCGTACGCAGCTCGTGGCTGGCATCGTTGGTGAACCGCTTTTCCATCTCAAAGCTTTCCTCTATCCTGTCGAGCATCATGTCAAAGGTGGCCGCCGTCCTGCTTATTTCATCACGGTCTCCCATCTTCTCGAATCCGAGGCGCCGTGACAAATCAGACCCCTCCTGTATCTGCTCCGCAGTGTCGGCTATATCCTTCAGCGGCATGAAGGCCCGTTTGGTGATATACCAGCCTCCCAGCAGCGCCAGACCCAGCAGCAGAGGCAGAGCGATGAGGAACATTTTGATCATCAGCCAGATCGACGGAGCCGAATCCTTGAGGCTCGCAGAAGTGATACCCCGTATCCAGGTCTTCCCCAGCTGCTGGTTTTCGATCAACCTGTCATAAACATAGAAAGGTTTGTCTCCACGAACGACCTTGCGGATCTCATCCGCCTTGAAGCTGACGTTGCCCGGGAAACCGTCCGGAGGCAGTCCCGAGATGATCATACCGTCATTTTTATAGATGACCACATAAGCTCCATCCAGGTAATATACCATGTCATCGTCTATCGCCAATTTGCTGTCTATCACCTGCACATCGTTGACCGCACGGTCGGTGGCCGCCGTGAGGTTGGACTTTGCATCATCACGAATCAGCTTGTCTCCGGCTGCCAGCAAAAGAACGATGACCAGCGTGATCACCACCAGCATCGTGAAAGCATACCATAACATAACTCTCTTCTTGATTGAAAGGCCCTTCATCGATCTCCTTCCTTCAGCACATAGCCGCTGCCGCGCACCGTGTGTATCAGCTTGTTCTGATGACCCTCATCGATTTTTTTGCGCAGATATCTGATATACACGTCAACCATATTGGAGCTGCCCTCATAATCGTAGCCCCAGAGATTCTGTTCGATCTTTTCACGTGAAAGCACGATGCCCTTGTTGGCGATCATGTATTCCAGCATCGCAAACTCTTTCGCGGAAAGCGATATCTGCACACCGCCGCGAGTCACCTGCCTGGTGTCACTGTTTACCGTCAGATCCCCCAGGCTGTATTCATTGGTGAGGTTGCCGGCCTTCTTTCGTGTGAGTACGCGTATCCGCGCCATCAGTTCCTCGAATGCGAACGGTTTGGTCAGGTAGTCGTCCGCACCGCTGTCCAGCCCTCTGACCTTGTCCTCCACGGAGTCCCTTGCAGTCAGCAGGATCACCGGCGAATCGATTCCCTCACCCCGCGCCCAGGACAGAAGATCGATGCCGTTCATCCCCGGCAGCATGATATCGAGAATTATGGTATCGTAATCACCCAGAGAAATATAATCCCTGGCGCTGATCCCGTCTTCGCAGGAATCTACATTATATCCCTTCTTCTTCAAGTACCTGGTCAGTACACGATTGAGATTTTTCTCGTCTTCGACCACCAATATACGCATGGCACACCTCGTTTCCTTACTTCTTCTCCAGTATACTATACAACCTGAATATTAGAGTCAGATTAAAATCTTAACAAAGTCTGCGCCGCTGCATGAGAGCCCCCGAACGCCTATCGCTTATTAACGAACAGTGTTCTATTCACTGCACTGCAGCGCCTCCAGCTTGCCATGATATTTAAAAAGCCGGACGTCATCAGACGCCCGGCCGCTTTGTCCCTTTGAACTATCCTCTGGTCGCTTTGCCCGTCATGGTATCGATATCGATGCGCAGTATGAACATTGCATTGAAGGTATCATTCATGTACTTGAGGCCCTCTTCATGGAACTGAGGGGAATATTTGTCCGAGAGAGCCATGGCACCCTTTTTCTTCTCCTCTACATCCTCGACCTTGGTGACTTTGCCAAAGCCGGTGACCGACCTGTACTGAGTATTGAACTCTTCAGGCATTATCACTATTGATTCCGGGTCTACCACATTAAAGCATACCGTGTTTTTGTAAGCCAGATTCTCCATGCGGTGTCCGGTCTTTGCACAGTGGATGTATATCACGCCATCCACATAAGCATATGTCATCGGTACTACGTAAGGTGTGTCATCAGGGCTGATCGTCGCCAGTTCCAGATAATCCGACTTTTCCAGCACTTCAACGCACTCTTCCTGCGGTATGGCCTTTTCGGCCCTTCTCATTTTGCTTCCCATCATCAGTCTCCTTTCCTAATGCAGTTAGTCTACCAGTTAATTATACCATTTGCCGGCCTGAAAATCAGTTCATATTTTGTCGGGCGCGGCAAGTTCCTCCTGCAGGACTTCGAGGAATTTTTCTGCCGCCCTGGAAAACACCTGATACTTTTTCCAGGCTATTATCAGATCGGCCCGCATCGCCGGAGCAAAGGGACGGAAACACAGATCACTGTCACCGGTGGTATTCACCAGTTTGTCGATGGATATCGCGCTCCCGAGGCCCTCCTCCACCATTACCGAGGCATTGTATATCAGGTTGTACGTCCCGATCACGTTCAGTTTGTCAAAGCTGTATCCCATCCAGCCCGAGAGCTCGTTCCTGATCATCGCCTGGCGGCTGACCAGCAGAGGTATGCCGTACAGATCCTCGGGCGTAATACTTTCATGCGACGCCAGAGGATCGTCCTTGCGCATGATGAGTCCCCAGGTATCGGCTTCCGGCATCACCAGATAATCATAATCTTTGAGGTCTGTGGTGCCCACGAAGAGTCCAAAATCAATCAGGCCCTTGTTGAGCCGCTCCGATACATCCTCCCCGTTGCCGCTGTAGAGATTCAGCCTGATGTTGGGATACAATCCATGCAGCCTGGCAAATGTCCGCGCGAGGTGCCGGAAGACCCTGGTCTCACCTCCGCCGATATATATGTCTCCGGCCAGGTTCTCGTCATCGGTCTGAAATTCCGCTTCTGTCTTGTCCACCAGATCGGTGATCTCCTGTGCTCTCTTGCGCAGAAAAATGCCCTCTTCAGTCAGCGTTATCTTGCGGTTGCCCCTGGTGAACAGTTTTTTGCCCAGCTCTTCCTCCAGATCTTTCAGTTGCTTGGACAGTGTCGGCTGGGTCACGTGCAGGCTGTTGGCAGCTGCCGTTATGTTTTCTTCCCGCGCTACGGCGAGAAAATATCGTAATACTCTCAGTTCCATGCTTTGATTATATATGGTATTCCGCATTCCTGCAAGCTATACCAACGCATAAATAATAAGTATTTGTTATATATGCGAACGAGTACTAAAATATCCATAACGACAAAGGAGGATGAAATGGAGCACAAGAACAGCGACCAGGAAAACCTGCTGCGCAATCTCATCGACGCGGGATGTTCCGAGGAGAACATCGAACGCATCATCAGTATGCGCAGAGATAATAATATAAACGATATGCTGGTGCTGCTGGCCCAGCACCGCAAACAGCTGCTGGACCGCAGCCACATCACACAGCACCAGCTGGAATGCCTTGATTACCTGACCAACAGTCTCAAGGCAGAAAGGAGCCGGTGATGGATCTGAAGGAATTCCGTCAGCGGATGCTGACACACGAAAAAATAAAGGCTCCCTCCGAGCTGTTCCTCCTCATGGATGAATACGCCCGTGAAGCCATGAAACTGACTGCCGAACTGAACGGCAGCTACCACGAAGCGGCGGAGATACGGGAGATATTTTCCCGCATCACCGGCAGCGATGTTCCCGACACCTTCCGCGTTTTCCCGCCGTTTTACACCGACTTCGGAAAGCATATCACCGTTGGTGAAAATGTATTCATAAATGCGGGCTGCAAATTCCAGGATCAGGGCGGCATCTTCATCGGAGCGGGAACCCAGATCGGACACGCTGTAGTCATCGCCACGCTCAACCATGACCTTGATCCCGAGCAGCGCGCATCACTGTACCCGGATTCGGTGCACATCGGTGAAAATGTATGGATCGGCTCCAACGCCACCATTCTGCCCGGGGTCACCATCGCCAGCGGATCCGTCGTTGCCGCCGGTGCCGTAGTCACCAGAGATGTACCCCAGAATACAGTGGTCGGCGGTGTGCCGGCCCGCACTATAAAGAAAATAAAGTGATCAGACAGGAGGAAGAAATGATTTACAGAGACTTTAAGGACATGAAACTTTCCGCTCTCGGTATGGGAGCCATGAGGCTGCCGGTCATCGACGGCAAAGACGCAGATATAGATGTGCCGCAGACAGAAAAGATGGTAGATTATGCCATGAGTCACGGCATCAACTACTATGATACCGCCTGGGGCTACCACGGCGGCAACTCGGAGACCGTGATGGGCAAAGCCCTTTCAAAATACCCCCGCGAGGATTTTTACCTGGCCACCAAGTTCCCCGGATACGACCTCAGCAACATGGGAAAGGTCGAGGAAATATTCGAAAAACAGCTGGAAAAATGCGGTGTGCAATACTTTGACTTTTATCTCTTCCACAATGTCTGTGAGATGAACATCGAGCAGTACCTCGATCCTCAGTACAAGACCTTCCAGTACCTCACCGGACAGGTCAAAAACGGACGCATCAGGCATCTCGGTTTTTCGGTCCACGGAGCTTATGACGTGATGAAGAGATTCCTGGAAGCTTATGGGGACAGCATGGAATTCTGCCAGATACAGCTCAATTATCTTGATTGGAGTTTTCAGGATGCCAAAGACAAAGTCGCCTTGCTGAAGGAGTACGATATACCCGTCTGGGTCATGGAACCGCTGCGCGGCGGACGTCTCGCCAAGCTTGATGAAGAGCACGAAAAGAGGCTCAGGGCACTGCGGCCAGATGAGAGCGTTCCTGCATGGGCTTTCCGCTATCTGCAGACTCTCCCGCAGATCAAGGTAGTGCTCTCGGGGATGTCCGACTTCGAGCAGATGAAAGAAAACATCGCCACCTTTGAAGAAGACAAACCGCTTTCAAAGGTCGAAATGGACACTCTGATGGAGATCGCCGATGAAATGACCAGGGTAAAGACGGTCCCCTGCACGGCCTGTCACTACTGCACCAGCCACTGCCCCAAAGAACTCGATATCCCGGAGCTGCTGCGTCTCTACAATGAACATAACTTCACCGAGGGAGGCTTCATCGCACCGATGGCGCTGTCGGCTTTCCCGAAGGACAAGAGACCGGAGAGCTGTATCGCCTGCCGCAGCTGCGAAAAAGTATGTCCGCAGCAGATCAAAATATCCGAAGTGCTGGCGGACTTCAGCAAACAGCTGAGCAAGGGCGCAAAGGCGGCCACTGCCGACAAATAAAGATAACGCGGGGAGCACATGTTGCGGTGGCAACGCCTGCGATTATATGCTATAATTTCCCTATGGAAGATTTGATCAAAAAGATAAAGGGCTTCCCGCTGTTTGCGGGTATCAAAGAAGACGACTACGAGACCATGATGGCCTGCATCAGCTTTCATTGCAGCAAGTACCAGCGCGGCGATTATGTTACTCTCGAGGAAGAGCACATCAAAAATATCGGCATCATCATGAGTGGTTCCATCGATATAATCAAGGAGGACCTCTGGGGCGGGACCACGATTTTGCTGCGCATGCGCAGCGGCGAAATGTTCGGAGAGACCTTTGCCTGCGCTGTGAATTCCGCGAGCACGGTCACCTTCATCGCTTCGGCGGATACCAAGGTGCTCTTCATGCCCTTCACGCGTGTGATGCACAGCTGTTCCAACGTCTGTGTTTTCCACCACCGGCTGATAGAAAACATGGTGTCCCTGATAGCCGCCAAGAACAGAGATCTGATGCAGAAGATCGAAGTGATCTCCAAGAAAAATCTCCGCGACAAGATCATGACTTATCTCTCAATGCAGGCTCAGACACAGGGCAAACGATATTTCGATGTTCCCATGGGCAGACTGGAGCTCGCCGACTACCTCTGCGCCGACCGCAGTGCCCTTACGAGAGAGCTCTCCAACATGAAGAAAGACGGACTCATCGACTACGACCGGAACACCTTCCATCTGAAAGCATGAGCCCGGGGATCCCGGAAGAAAAAAGTAAGTGTTTGCTTGCCATAACCCTTTTATCCATTGATTCCTGGGGCTTCTTCTGCTATGATAAAGTATATTTGATAAGTTTTTATTATCCATTGGAAAGGAAGTTAAGGAATCATTATGTGGAAAGAGTTTAAAGAGTTTGCATTCAAAGGTAACGTGCTCGATTTAGCTGTAGCCGTTGTTATCGGCGCCGCTTTCGGCAAAATTGTAACGGCGTTCGTCGACTACCTCATAATGCCTGCAGTAGGCATGATCATGGGAGGTATCAAATTCACCAGCCTGGCGGTGACCATCGGCAGTGCCAGCATCCAGTACGGACAAGTCATCCAGGCAGCGGTCGACTTTCTCATCATAGCCTTCTTCATATTCCTGGTAGTCAAGGCTGCCAACAAAATCATGCCGAAGAAGGAAGAAGCTCCGGCAGGTCCCAGCGAGACAGAGCTGCTGACAGAGATCAGAGACCTCCTCAAAGACCAGCAGAAGTAAGCTGATCCACTTAGATCCGGATACAACAAAACCGCCAGCTGCTGGCGGTTTTTTCAACGCACTACTTTTCAGGTCAGAGCACTTCGATGATTTCATCCCTGTCGCGAAATTCAGTGTGCCTCGGCGAAGGCTCCGCATCCTCAGCAGGATAACCGATCTGGAACACTGCGATGAGACCGTAGTCTTTCATCTCCGGGAACTCTGCCCGCAGTTTCTCGGGTTCGAAATTTCCCAGCCAGCAGGCTGCCAGTCCCAGGTCCTGGATCTCCATCATGATATGAGTGGCCGCGATGGCCGCATCATTCTCCGAAAAGTCATGGCCGTCGTATGGGCGCACCCAGGCCTCCCCGCTGGAATATCCGACTACAATAGCGACCGAGCCGCCCAGATCCTGCTTGCAGGCGGCGACCACTTTCTTCAAAGCGTCATCGCTCCTGGCCACCCATATTTTGAAGGGCTGGCTGTTCTTCGAAGTCGGAGCCACATATGCGGCCTCTATTATCTGCTGCAGCAGTTTGTCGTCAATGGGATCCTTTTTCAGTTTGCGGCACGAATACCGCTCTTTTACCAGTTCAAGAAACGTCATAATTACCTCCCGTTACTTTTATGTATTTTAAGATTTCTGCCATTTGATTGTGTATCCCGGATCATCATCACCGAATTCGCGCATTTCGATCCGCTCTACATCGTAGTTCCTGCCCGCCTTTGAGTTGTTGATATAGCTCACCAGTATCACCGCTGCTATCGCTATCCCGGCCCTGATCAGCAGGCCCTTTGTCCCTTTTTTCATGCTGTACGATCTCCTTTAAATATGAAATACCCTCCGGTCATCTTCAGGAAAACATATCCTTCAGCGTCTCCATCATCTCCACGTCTTTTGCATTCAGCTTTACTTGTGAAGTTTTCTCATTTCCCTGCGGATCCGCGATGGTTATCGTTATCACGGAGCCCTCCTTCAGACTGCCCCTGGCAGCTGATTTGAGCGAGTCGAGAAAATCGCTGTGGCTGCTCTTGAATTTGCCCCACATGGGCTTTAATTTTGCTAACATCAATGGATTAAAAGCCATACTGTGCCTCCTTGTATATATTAAGCTTATCATAGCACAGGGCACCGCGAAAAACAAACGCAGAGCGCCGTTTTCAAATCTTTCTGAAATATTAACTCTACCATCTGATAGACCTTAATTGTGTTATAATTAAAATGAATAATGTAATTATAATACTTTAGAAAGGATATTCTATCATCATGACTGCATCTGTTCTAATTTCGGGCATCGGCCTCATCGGGGCTCTTGCCCTTATGGCTGTCCTCATCTTTAAGAGGGTAACACCGATCATCATCGGCCCGATCGCAGCGCTGATCGCATGCGTGACCAGCCAAATGCCGATCTTCAAGAGTGTTACGGAAACATACCTCAGCGGAGTAGCGGACTTTTTTCAATCGTTTTTCTTCATATTCCTGTTGGGAAACATACTTGGAAACATCTACCTGAACTCCGGAGCCGCTTCCAAGATCGGAATGATCATCTCCGATACCTTCGGTGCAAAATACTGCATGATAGCCTGTATGATCCCGGCGGCGATACTCAGCTATGGCGGCATCAACAGTTTTGTCATCATATTCGCTGTATACCCCATCGCGCTGAAACTGTTCGAGCAGGCCGACCTGCCGACATATCTGCTGCCAGGCATCGTCTGCGGCGGCATGTGGACATTTGCAATGACGGGGCCGTTTTCACCGCAGATACCGAACATCGTCTCCATGGAATATCTGCATACACCGGCTTATGCCGGACTTCTGCCGGGTCTCTCCGGCGCAGCCGTACAGATCGTTCTCATCCTGTGGTTCATGAACCGTCAGGGCAAGAAAGCAAAGCAGAGAGGCGAGAGCTTCCAGTGGCCGGAAGGCGTCAAGAGGGTGGAAAATCCGGAAGAGACGCCGAACGCTGTAGTATCCTTCATTCCGCTGGTACTGGTACTGGTGCTCTTCAACCTCAAGTTCCTGGGCATCGATATCATCATCTGCCTGCTGATCGGTATCTTCGCGGCGCTGATCCTCTTCAGGAAACATCTGAAAAAAGAAGAAATGCTGGGTATATTCAACGACGCAGCTAAGTCATCGATAACAATCATCATCAACACCGCGGTCATCGTGGGATTCGGTTCTGTGGCCAAGGGCACGGTCTTCTATCACTATGCCACCACAGTCCTGCTCCATTCGGACGCCAACCCGTACGTAGTCGCTGCCGTAGGCGCCAACGTATTCGCAGGTATCCTGGGATCGGCCAGCGGCGGTATCGCTCTGATGTACGAGACACTGGGACATACCTTCCTGCAGTACGCTCACGAGGGATACAATATAGAGTACATTCACCGATTGTGCGCCGATGGTTCCGGAGGCCTCGATTCGCTGCCCTGGAACGGGTCTATCGTTTCCGTCTTCGCTATATGCCACACAACGCACAAACTATCATATAAATATAATTTCTTCACCTGCCTGGTAGTACCGGTGGCCGCCACCTTCCTGGTAGCGCTGCCGATATGTATCATCACCGGGTGACAAGTCTGTAAAGGAGGGACTTTCATGAAAGAGATAATCTATGAAAAGAAAGGACATACCGCCATCATCACTTTCAATAAGCCGATGACGATGAACGCCCTATGCGAGACTTTTATGGCCAAGATCGATGCTGCCATCGACGAGGCTGAAAACGACGAAGATGTTTACACGCTGATATTCACAGGAAACGGAAGAGCCTTTATCGCCGGTGCCGATATCAACGAAATGTACCCTAAAGACCACAAGGAGATCTATCGCTGGGCCCTGCCCGGTGCAAGACTCAATATGCGCATCGAAGAACTGGAAAAGCCGACTATTGCGGCTATCAACGGCTTCGCCCTGGGCGGCGGACTGGAACTGGCAATGGCCTGCGACATACGCATAGCTTCTTCCAGCGCCAAGCTCGGCCTTGTAGAGACCAGCCTGGGCGTCATCTGCGGTGCCGGAGGGACACAGAGGCTGCCGCGACTGGTCGGGAAAGCAAAAGCCAAGGAAATCATATTCACCGCTTCCAAGATCAAAGCTGACGAAGCATGCGAGATCGGGCTGGTGAATAAAGTAGTAGAGCCGGACCAGCTGATGGATTCTGCCCTTGAAATGGCTCATGCCATAGAAAAGAACAGCCAGGTGTCTGTACGTCTGGCCAAGAAAGCCATCAATTACTCCGATAACTCCAACATCAAAGACGGAACCATTTACGAGCGCGAGCTCTTCGCGGAGACCTTCAAGCATGAAGATCAGAAGATCGGCATGGGAGGCTTCCTGCAAAAAGAAAAGGATATAAAATTCAAGAACAAGTAGAGGTGTAAATATGTCTGTTAAATTCATCAACGCTGAGCAAGCGGCTGCCATGATCGACGACCGCGCCACTGTCGGCATCGACGGCTTTATCGGTTTCTGCCTCGCCGAGGACATCCTGGGTGAGATCGAAAACCGCTTTGTCAGGGAGGGTCATCCAAAAGACCTTTCCATAGTTAATGTCGCCGGTCTGGGTGGTGACGGAGAAAGACGCGGCATCAATCATTTCGCTCACAAGGGCCTCATCAGGCGGCTGCTGTGCAGCAACCTCAGCCTGGCACCAAAGCTCTATCCGCTGATAATGGACAATGCATTTCCAACATTCATGATACCACAGGGCGTGCTCTCTTCCATGATGAGACAGATCGCGGCCCACAAACCCGGCGTGATCACCAAGGTCGGCATGAAGACTTTTGTCGACCCCCACGTCGATGGCGCCCGCGTCAATGACGTTGCCAAGGCGGCCACAGACGACCACGTAGTCGAGAACCTCACCCTGGCCGGTGAGGACTACCTCTTCTATCCGGCGTTCGGCCTCGACGTGGCCCTGATCAAGGGTTCCTTCGCCGATGAAGACGGCAATATTTCCATCGAAAAGGAAGCCATCCACATCGAACAGCTGGAGATGGCCGTTGCTGCTAAGAATACCGGCGGGATCGTCATGGTCCAGGTGGACAAGGTGGTACCGCGCGGCAGCATCCATCCGCAGAAAGTGACCGTGCCCGGCAAGTTCATCGATTATGTCATTGAAGGCAAACCTGAAAACACCGGACAGCACTTCATCGGAGACTGCAAACCCGTACCTTCATGGTGCGGTGATGAAGTGATCCCCTTTGACGACATCAAGCCGATGCCGTTCGACATCAAAAAAGTCATCTGCCGCCGTGGATGCATGGAGATTGCAAACGGCGACTTCATCAACCTGGGCATCGGCGTACCCATGGGCGTCTCCGAAGTGCTCAATGAAGAGGAAAAAATATCACTGATATCGCTGAGCATAGAATCCGGAGTCACCGGCGGCGTTCCGGCTCCCGGGCTGGCGACCGGCGCGGCTTACAACCCGGTGGCCATACTCAAGCAGCCTGATATCTTTGACATCTACGACGGAGGCGGCATCGACTTTACAGGAGTCGGCGCCGCGGAAATAGACTGCCACGGCAACGTCAATGTTTCCAAGTTCGCCGGCAATGTCACCGGACCGGGAGGGTTCATCAACATCACGCAGGGAGCCAAGACCCTCTGCTTTATGGGGACCTTTACAGCCGGACATCCGCAAATCGAGATCGCAGATGGAAAGCTGAAAATAATCAAAGAAGGAAAGTACAAGAAATTCAAGAACACGGTCGAGCAGATCACCTTCTCGGGGCACTACTCCAACGAGCGCGGCCAGAAGGTCTTCTTCATCACCGAGCGCGCGGTCTTCCTGCTGACCGGGGACGGCCTGATGCTGATCGAGATCGCACCGGGGATCGATCTGGAAAAGGACATCCTGGCGCAGATGGAGTTCAAACCGCTGATCTCTCCTGATCTGAAAGAAATGGATGCGCGCCTCTTCCGCCCCGAAAAAATGAATCTCAAATTAAAATAAGCTGATACGCAAAAGGCCGTCACACCTCATCGGGTGACGGCCTTATTTTACTCTTCTTTTACTCTTCTGCTATCTCTGCTGTCCGTAAGCTCCCGGGTATCTCGGTATCCCGTTGGGGCCGATATACTGCGCCTCGCCAAAGCCGAGTATGATGCAGAATATGGGCTGCAGGAAGAACAGACCCACTGCGAACCCGCTGCCGCGGCCGAAAGCCCTTGAAAGTCTTATCGACTGCATGATCAGGATTATGATGTTGCCGATGGGCACAAAGAGCAGCAGGAAGAACACTCCGTTGCCCATGCCTATCTTGAAATACTGATACTACCTCACGATCGGGATCAGCGACAGCCATCCCTTTACTCCAGCCTTCTCAAACATCTTCCAGTAGGCAATGACTTCGATCACATAGAAAATTATCAGTGTGATCAAGTATGCCATATTTAGCGTGCTATTCCCTGATCGGTAATTGTAATACATACCTCTTTCCTTTCAGAACGCTGTGTTTTAACTCCATTGAAATTATACCATGTGTCTTGAGCAAAAAATCAATTTTTCGAAGATAAAATGCAACATAGTTCTAGATTTGTAACCGCGGCTGTTTTCCGCTATAATTTACTGAGACAAAGAACAGGAGGAATAAATGACTGAAGATAAAAGCTGCTTTACCTGCGTCGACTGCGGCGCACTTCACTGCGAAAAGAGGAATTCGGCTTTCCCCGAATTCTGCCTGACCACGAAATTAACAGAAGAAGATCTCTCAGAAATCAAAGAGCTGTATCAGGATCCTGAGAACCGCAGGATCGCTGCGGTATCCGCGGAGATCGAGAGCGATTACTACGGCCGTTACACAAGAGTGGAAGAGATCATGGAGTTTGCGCGCCGCATGGGATATCACAAGATCGGCCTGGCAACCTGCGCCGGCCTGATACGCGAATCCCGCATATTCACACGCATCCTGCGGCGCCACGGCTTTGAAGTCTATGGCGTAGTCTGCAAAGTCGGCTCCATAGATAAAGACAAAGTCGGAGTCCCCAAAGACAAACAGAAGACCGGTCCCGTGATGTGCAACCCCATACTGCAGGCAAGACTGCTGAATAAAGAAAAAACTGATCTCAATGTCGTCATCGGCCTCTGTGTAGGTCACGACAGCTTGTTCTACAAATATTCTCAGAGCGTGACCACCACCCTGGTCACCAAAGACAGGGTTCTGGCTCACAACCCGTGTGCTGCTCTATACCAGGCGGAAAGCTATTACAAGCGCCTGCTTCAGGATGACTGATACCTTTATGATTTGATCTTTCCGGGCGGTCTCCTGGGGTTGTCTGCAAAGTGGATGTGCTGCTTTTCGAAGTGCAGCATGAAGCGTGTGAGACCGCCGACGAGTATGGCCGCGGCCACGGTTCCCTCACGCACGCCGTGCAGGCCTCCGACCATGGTCAGTGAAAGCACGCAGGCGATGCACACCAGGGAGACATCGAAGATGATCTTCATCCGGCTGAACTGGATGGGCGCGACCTGACAGACCGCCAGCTGAACGCCTTCTCCGGCCAGCACCACCACGTTGGCCGTCACTTCCATACTGACCCCGGCGGCGACAACTATGATACCGATGACGCACAATATCCACTGACACCCGTAATTGGGCGGATCCACCCCACGCAGCACCCAGAGTGCGAAATCAGTGAGATAACCGAACAGTACGGCCACCGGCAGCTGCAGCAGCTGTATAGGCTTGTATCTGCTGCGCAGAATGATTATCTGCAGCAGTATGAAGACCACATGCATGCAGATGGTGAATTCTCCCACGGTCAGGGGCGTGAAGAGACTGCCGACATAAGGTACGCTTGAGATCGGTGAAGTCCCCAGATTTGCCTTTATCGAAAAAGCCACTCCGAACGCCATCACTGCCAGGCTGAGGCACAAAAAAAGCCACCGCTGCACAAGGCCTTTCCTGCGCAGCGATTTGCTTATTCCATTATCTTGATTTTCATTACTGAACATAACGAATTTATTATAGCTTATTTTCTTTTCTGCGGCAAGTGCCCTCACCAGAAGCCCATCACATGCTGCATCAGAAGGCTGGCGCAGGCGATGCATATCCAGCAGACGAGTCCCAGCACGATTGGCTTGGCACCCGTCTTCACCAGCTTTACGATATCGGTGTTAAAGCCGATCGCCGCCATGGCCATGATGATGAAGAACTTGCTCAGCAGCTTCAGCGGATCGGTGATCACAGCCGGCAGCTGAAAGATGGTGGTCACCAGGCTGGCGATCAAAAAGAGCAGTACGAACCAGGGGAATATCTTTGTGATGCTGATGCTGTTCCTCTTGTCCTGACGATTCCTGCGGGCGAAGACCACCGAAAGCACCAGGGTGATCGGGATGATCGCCAGCGTTCTCGTCATCTTGGTTATTGCAGCACCGCTGAGGGCGTCGCCGCCGTGGATGCCGTCCCATGCGGCTGCGGCCGCAGTCACCGAAGAGGTATCGTTGACTGCAGTACCCGCAAAGAGGGCAAAGCCGTTGTCAGTCATCCCCAGCAATCCTCCGATGGTCGGAAATACCAGGGCCGCTATGATATTGAAGAGAAAGATAACCGATATCGACTGAGCGATCTCATCATCATCCGCACCGATGACTGGCGCCGTGGCCGCGATGGCCGAGCCGCCGCAGATCGAAGAACCGACTCCCACCAGGATAGCGCTCTTTTCAGGGACTTTCATCGCTCTGTACAGGATATAAGCTACGACCAGCGCGGTCCCGATGGTGACACAGATGATCGGCAGTGAATCTCTGCCTACGGCAGCCACCTGCCTGAGATCCATCGAAAATCCCAGCAGCACTATAGCCGTCTGCAGCACATACTTTGAAGTGAAACCCATGCCCGGGGCGACCGGCGCCTTGTTTTTCACCAGCGCTCCGATCACCATTCCTATGAGTATGGCGAACACCGGACCGCCGACTACCGGCAGTAAAGTGCCCAGAAAATATGCGGGGACCGCTATCAGTACCGCCAGGGCGACGCCGCGCCACTTCGTCATTATCTGCTCCATAAAATCAAACCTCTCTAATAATTATCGTTCACAAAATCAGTTTTCTGTTGACAATTCCAGTCTACCACGTTCTATAATAAAGAAAAGATATGATATTTAATAGAACGATAAATAATATTTATTGATTAAAGGAGAGCCACAAATGCTGGACCACAAGATAAAGACCTTCCTCACTGTCTGTGAAACCATGAATTACACGCATGCAGCGCAAGTACTGAACATGACGCAGCCGGCTGTATCCGGTCAGATACATCTCCTGGAAGAGAGCTATGGCGTGAGCCTGTTTGCCTATCACGCCAAGAAACTGACCCTCACAGCCGCGGGGAACAGCTGCGCCGGGCGGCGACGACCATGAGACACGACGAGATAATGCTGCGCCACAAGCTGGCAGCCGCGAACGGCAGGGCGTCTGCACTCGTCTTCGGCGCCACGATGACCGCCGGACCCTACGCCGCCCTGGAGCCCCTGATCGGGTATCTGCGCGAAAACAGCGACCGCGATGTGCGCTTTATCATCGCCGATACCCGCCGGCTGCTCTCCCTGCTGGACGCGGGGCAGATCCAGTTTGCACTTGTCGAAGGCATCTTCCCCCGGAGCGAATACGACTCCCTGCCCTATACTTCGGAACCATTCTGCGGCGTGGCGGCTCCGGATTACCGCTTTCACACGGGAGCGGTCCACCGCATCGAAGATCTGCTGCAGGAAAGACTGCTGATACGCGAAGAGGGTTCCGGCACCAGAGAGATATTCGCCTCCTGGCTGACCGGCCGCAACCTGACGCTGTACGACTTTGCCCGCCGCGTGGAAGTCAACAGCATACAGGTGATCAAACAGCTGGCCGCCTCCGGATGCGGCATCACCTTTGTATACCGCCGTGCTGTCGCCGAAGAATTAAAAAAGGGACAGCTGATGACTCTGCCCCTGCGCGATTTTCGCGTCGAACACGATTTTTCCATTGTCTGGAGCCGCGGCAGCATATACGCCGATGAATGGAAGACACTCTTCAGGGACGCCTGAGCGGCATGGCTTCATGCCCTTTCCATCTTGACGCGAAAGCGGATCGTCCTCTCGGTGTCCAGCTCATCAAAATGGATCACATAAGCGTTCTTCTTGTCATCTATGCGCAGCACGGTACCCGACCCCATTATGGCATGCCGGACCCGGTCGCCCGGCTGGAAACGCTCGCCGCCGGCCGCTGCCATGTCGCGTTCCTTCCATTCGATCTCCTGACGGGCCCTCTTCACCAGGCTCTCGTCCGGCTCGTTGACCCACGTCATCAGTCTTCTGTCTATATCGAGTATAAAGCGCGAAGGATAGCGGAAAGATCCATCCAGATTGCGCCCTTCTGAATCGCTGAGATAGAGCCTCTGCCCCGCCCTGGTGATGGCAACAAAAGCCAGGCGGCGCTCCTCTTCCATGGCTTCCAGGCTGTCGGTCTTCTTCGCCGGGAAGACCCCCTCCTCCAGCGAGCAGATGAATACATAGGGAAACTCCAGGCCTTTGGCCTTGTGTACCGTCATGCACTTGACGCAGCCGCGCATCGCCGCTGTATCTTCATTGGTGAACAGAGCCAGCCGATCGAGATAGTCGCTCAGCCTCGTCTCCTCCCCGCAGGTCGTTTCATACTCGTATATTGACTGTTTTAGTTCCGCAAGATTGTCGAGACGCTCGCCGCTGCCCTCCGTGCGCCGCGCCTCTTCATAACCACTCTTTTCCAGCACCTCGCCGAGCAGCTCGGAGACCGTCATCTGCTCGTACTTGCCTCCGTACTCTTCTATCAGATCGATGAACTCCGCCGCCCTGGTGCCGCGGAAGATATCCTCATCGAGGTTCTTCTTCAGGGCATCGTACAGCGAGCATCCGTGCCCTTCAGCGTACTGCCGCAGGAAATGCATGCGCTTTTCACCTATGTTCCTCTTGGGATAATTGACGATGCGCGCGAAAGAAAGATCATCGTGGTAAGCTATCAGCCTCAGGTAGCACAGAGCGTCCTTTATCTCCGCCCGGTCGTAAAAGCGCACTCCGCTGTAAAGTACATAGGGCAGCTTTTCCCTGATGAAGACTTCCTCCAGCGCTCTGGTCACAAAGTGCGAACGGTAGAGCACAGCGATGTCAGTCGCCGGCACGCCTTCCGCCTGCAGGCGCTTTATCTCATCGCAGATCCACCCGGCCTCCTCCTGTGAGCTGCGCGCGTGGTAATATACCGGCAGCTCGCCGCTGCCGCGCCTGGCGATGAGATCCTTCCTGATGCGGTTCCTGTTCCTGCCGATCAGGCTGTTGGCAGCCGCCAGTATCTGCGGTGTGGAGCGATAGTTTTCCATCATCATTATGGTCTTCGTGCCCGGAAAATCCTTGTCGAAATCGAGCAGATATTTCACATTGGCTCCGCGCCAGGTGTATATCGTCTGGTCGGGATCGCCGACCACGAAAAGATTTCCGTGATAGCCGCAGAGCACCTTCATCAGGCGATACTGGAGATCATCGATGTCCTGGAACTCGTCGATCATGATGTATTCCAGGCGCTTCTGCCACTTTTCGCGGATCTCATGATCCTGTTCAAAGATGTACAAGGTGAATTTGATCAGATCGTTGTAGTCGAGCCCGAAGCATTTTTTCTGCTGATAGAGGTACCCGTAGAAGAGGATGTCCTCCACCTGCTCCGCCTGCATATACTTTTGCCGCAGGATATCGAGAGGCATAGCGATCATGTCGCGGTAGTAGTCCGGTTCATATTTGATCTTCCTCATCTCAAACATGTCCCGCGCATCCGCGTAGGTCATCTGTCGCAGCGTGATTCCGCGCTCTTCGTAGATGATCGCCAGCATGGCGTCGATGTCCCCGTTGTCTAGCACCAGAAAGCTGTCAGGGTACTGCACCGCGTGGGCGTCCTCCTGCAGCACAGAGACACAGAAACTGTGAAAAGTACTGATGCGCCCGGTGCCATTGTCTCCCGTCAGCTGCCTGATCCTCTGCCGCATCTCGTTGGCCGCCTTGTTGGTGAAAGTGACGCACAGTATATTTGACGGCAGCACTCCGATCTCGTTGACCAGGTAAGCAAAACGCCGCGACAGCGCCCGTGTCTTCCCGCTGCCGGCGCCGGCGATGACGCGCACGTATCCTTCTGTGGCCGTCACTGCCTGCCACTGGCTCCTGCTCATATCTATAGGTGTAATAATGGTGGTCTTATTCATACCACCATTATACGAACATCTGTTTACATTGTCAAAGTTTTGCTCATTAATCTTTCCAGAGATCTGTATCCTCAAAGCCCACATCTCTTGCTCTGAAGTGCGAGTCCCGGCCCAGCTTTCGCTGACGTTCGAAATCGTCGAGCACCAGCAGCGCCTTTTTGCCCAGCAGGAAGATGGCAATGAGATTGACTATCGCCATGAATCCCATGATGATATCTGCCAGAGACCAGGCCACGTCCATGCTGACCTGTGCTCCGACGAACACCATCACCGTGGCTGCGATCCTGAAGATCACCATGACGACCTTGCTGTCGGTGATGAATTTGATGTTGAATTCAGCGTACACATAATTGCCTATCAGCGATGTGAAGGCGAAGAGCACGATGGCCACCGTGATGAAGTGGATGCCCGCTTCGCCGAACTGGCTGGCAACCGACTGCTGTATGAGAGGGATGCCGTTCAGGGATCCGTGCACCGTGTACTTTCCTGTCAGCAATATGATGAAGGCCGAACAGGAACATATGAGAATAGTATCTATGAAAACCGAGAGCACCTGCACCAGGCCCTGCTTGGCCGGATGGCTGACATCGGCCGAAGCCGCTGCGTTCGGTGCAGAGCCCATGCCGGCTTCATTGGAGAAGAGGCCCCTCTTGATACCATAAGTCATGCAGCTTCCCACAAAGCCGCCAACGATTGACCGAAAATCAAAAGCATCGTCGACGACCAGCGCCATCGCATCGGGCAGCTTGTCGATATTCATGAAGAAGATGATCAGCCCCGTCAGGATGTAGAGCGCTGCCATCACGGGCACCATGATCGATGTGGCCTTCGAGATCTTGTCGACACCGCCGAAGAAGAGGACCCCCGCTCCCGCGGCCACCAGCAGTCCTATGATCTTGGGCACGATAGTGTGTGAAAAATGGGGTACGTAATATTGGAATGCCGAAGTCAGGTTGTATGACTGCAGTCCGTTGAAGCCAAATGCAAATGTGGCTATGAGGAAGATCGCGAAGATGATGCCCAGCCATCTCGCCTTCAGGGCTTTCTGGATGTAATAAGCCGGCCCGCCCTTAAAGCTGGTCCCGTCTTTCTCCTTGTATACCTGCGCCAGCGTACTCTCGATGAATGCCGAAGCACTGCCGATGACAGCCATGATCCACATCCACATCAGGGCTCCAGGGCCGCCGGTCACGATGGCCGTGGCCACGCCGGCGATATTACCGGTGCCCACGCGCGAAGCCGTAGCCACCATCAGCGCCTGAAACGAGGAGACCTTGCCGCTGTCGCTCTTCTTTTCGGTCACCGCCTTTAAGGCCTGCGGAAACAGCCGCACCTGCACCGCCTTTGTGCGTATAGTAAAATAGATACCGGATGCTGCCAGCAAAATGATCAGTATATATGTATACATGAAATCATCCATGCTGACGAGCATTTTTGCAAAATCCATAAAGACCTCTCTCTCCATTTACACGTAATTCCGTTTTGCAGCGCCGCAGCGCCGTGACCACAGCATTATACCATAAACAGCCGTATAAGGCACCTGTTCCACCAAAAAAGGCGCTCCCCCGGGGGGAGCGCCGTATGTATCTGTGCTAGATTTCCACCTGATGGAATTTCTTCTTGCCCTTCTGGATCAGCAGCTTGCCGTCCTTGAACATATCCCTGGTCACCATCATCTTGGGGTTGGCAACCTTCTCGCCGTCTACTTTCAGGCCGCCCTGCTTGATCGTGCGGAAACCTTCGCCATTGCTGGATACCAGACCCAGTTCGCGGATCAGATTCACAAGACCCATGCCTTCGCCATCGAATGCCGCGGCATCCATCTTCGTTGTGGGGACATTAGACATGTCTCCGCCTCCTCCGAAGGCGGCCCGGGCACCATCCTGGGCCTTCCTGGCTTCCTGCTCACCGTGTACCAGTTTGGTGACTTCAAAAGCGAGGACTTCCTTGGCCTTGTTCAGCTCCGCGCCCTCGAGGGCGGAAAGCCTGTTCACTTCTTCCATGGGAAGGAATGTCAGCATGCGCAGGCACTTGTTGACATCCGCATCTTCAACGTTTCTCCAGTACTGATAGAACTCGTAAGGGCTGGTCCTCTCGGGAGAGAGCCAGAGCGCGCCTTTCGCGGTCTTGCCCATCTTTTTGCCCTCGCTGTTGGTCAGCAGAGAGAAAGTCATCCCGTATACCTGCTTGTTCAGCTTTCTGCGGCAGAGCTCGACTCCCGCCAGCATGTTCGACCACTGGTCATTGCCGCCGAATTCCATCTTGACATCGAAATCCCGCGCCATCACCATAAAATCGTAACCCTGCATCAGCATGTAGTTGAACTCCAGGAACGAAAGTCCCTTTTCCAGTCTCTGTTTGAAGCACTCGGCACGCAGCATGTTGTTGACGCTGAACTGCGATCCGATCTCGCGCACAAATTCCACATAGTTCAGCGGACGCAGCCACTCAGCGTTGTTCACAGAAACGGCCTTTCCGGGATCCGGTTCCTTGTTGGTCTTCCCCGGGGCGTACACGCCATTGTTGCCCTCGTACTTCCATTCTTCATCGAAATCAATGAACCTGTCAAAGAGCTTTTTGAACTGGCGGCAGTTCTCATCGATAGTCTCCGTTGTCATCATCTTGCGCATATCGGTGCGGCCTGAGGGATCACCCACCATGCCGGTACCTCCGCCCAGGAGCACTACAGGAGTGTGCCCGAACTTTTGCATATACATCATGATGATCACCTGCATGAAGTGTCCCACATGCAGGCAGTCCGCCGTCGGATCGAATCCGATATAGAACTTTATCTTTTCTTTTCCCAGCAGCTCGCGGATCTCATCTTCGTGAGTGCACTGTTCGATAAAGCCCCTTTCTTTGAGTACGTCGAACACATTATCGTATTTGCTTACATCGTCTCTTATAAAGTCCATTATTTCCGTTTACCTTTCATTTGATATTTCTTCTCATCGCGTTCCATAGAGGCGGTCGCCCGCATCTCCCAGTCCCGGCAGGATATAAGCGTCTTCGTTCAGCTTTTCATCCTTGGCCGCGATGAATATATCCACATCCGGGTGTGCCTTCTGCAGCGCTTCGATTCCTTCCGGAGCCGCAATGAGGCACATGAATATTATCTTTTTTCCGCCTTTCTTCTTGATCAGGTTGATCGCATCTACAGCCGAACCACCGGTCGCCAGCATCGGGTCGAGCACAAAGGTCTCTCTCTTTCCGATGTCGCTGGGCATCTTGCAGTAATACTCCACCGGCTCGTGTGTCACCGGGTCGCGGTACAGCCCCACGTGTCCCACTTTTGCGTTGGGCACCAGTGCCAGCATACCGTCCACCAGACCCAGTCCTGCTCTCAGGATGGGTACGATCGCGATGTCTTCTCCGCGCAGCATGTTGACCTTGGTCTTCTGCATCGGAGTCTCGATCTCCACCTCTTTCAGCGGCATTTCTCTGGTTGCTTCATATCCCATCAGCATTCCGATTTCCTTGACCAGATCCCTGAAATCCTTGGTCCCGGTCTCCTTCATCCGCAGCAGCGCGGTCTTGTGCTGAATCAGCGGATGATCGAACACGTAAACTCTACCCATTTGTCTTACCTCCCGTTATTCTCTTCGTAAGCAGTAATTTTATCAACACGCCTCTGGTGGCGTCCGCCTTCGAATTCAGTGTCCAGCCATTTCTGCACTATCTGCAGAGCATCGAAGGTCTCCAGATACCTGCCGCCCAGGGCCAGCATATTGGCATCATTGTGCTTCCTCGACATCTCCGCCAGCTCAGTACTGGTGCACAGCGCGCATCTGATGCCCTTGACCTTGTTGGCTATGATCGACATCCCGATACCGCTGCCGCAGCATACGATGCCGCGGTCAGCCTTTCCCGAAGTCACCATTTCCGCGCACTTTATTCCGTAATCGGGATAATCGTCATCGGCATCCTCTTCATGAGGACCCAGGTCCTCGAACTGGATCCCCATTCCGATGAGATATCCTTCTATAGATTCTTTCAGCATGTAACCGCCGTGGTCACTAGCCAGCACTACTTTCATTTGCTCCAACCTCTCTTTTCTCCAACTCTAACGATATTATATCCGGCGCTCTTCAGCATCCGGTTCATTACAGCAAATCCCACGCTGTCAGTATCCGACAGCGCGCCTGCCAGTATCATGTCGACCCCCTTGGAGTCCAGTTCTCTCAAGTCGGCAAAAAAGTCATGAGCAGCCTCGATGAAAGCCCTTTCCTCAAAGAGTATCACTCCGACCTTATTGCCCAGATGTTCGTTGAGCTCCTTCAGCCTCTGGATCTCTTCTTTCACGGCCGCGCGGCTGCCTTCGACCACCAGCATATCGGCCTTCGGCGCGTAATGCTTGTACTTCATTCCCGGGGACTTGGGTGCAAAATCCGCACTTTGTTTCAGCTGCTCGGGTGTCGGCCTCTGCTTGAGGGTCGGATCCATCTCCACCTTCTTGCCGAGAGCCGCTTCTATCTGCTCCGGCGTTATGATGCCGGGACGCAGTACGGTCGGTGTTCCCGTGCTCATATCGAGCACCGTGGATTCGATCCCCACGCGGCAGTCCTCGCCGCGCAGTATAATATCGATCTTGCCGTCAAGATCGTGTATCACATGTTCCGTCTTTGTGGGGCTGGGCCTTCCGCTGATATTGGCGCTGGGCGCCGCTATCGGGGTCCCCGCATAATTGATCAGGGCTCTTGCTGTCTCATTGTCGGGCATGCGCACAGCCACCGTGTCCAGCCCGCCCGTGGTGGTTTTGGGCACCGAGTCCTTCTTTTTGACCACCATGGTCAGCGGCCCCGGCCAGAAATTATCTATTAGATTGACGATATCGCCTGACAGCATCGGTGTCAGCTGTCCTATATCACTGGCTCTTGCGATGTGCACAATCATCGGATTGTCGTTGGGCCTTCCCTTGGCCGCGTATACCTTCTTCACCGCTTCGGCGTTCATCGCGTCCGCGCCCAGGCCGAAGACCGTCTCCGTGGGGAAAGCCACCAGGCCCCCGTCCCTGATCGTCTGCGCCGCCAATATTATATTTTCCTTTGTCGCATCCAGTATTTTCGTTTCCATATCGTCCACCTCGCCTCGTTGTTTAGAAATTCTTCATCTTTTCCGCCTGGTCTTCAGTGATCAGGCCGTCAATGATCTCATCCATGTCTCCGTCAAGGAAATTGTCAAGCTTGTATATCGTGGCCCCGGTGCGGTGATCGGAGATCCTGCCCTGCGGGAAATTGTAGGTACGGATACGCTCGGATCTGTCTCCGCTGCCCACCATACTCTTTCTCTGATCCGCTCTTTCCTTGTTCTGCTGCTGCATCTTCAAGTCATAGAGACGCGACCTCAATACCTTGAAGGCCTTCTCTTTGTTCTTTATCTGGGATTTTTCATCCTGGCAGGTGACCACCAGTCCGGTCGGCTCATGCGTCAGCCTGACAGCCGAGTCGGTAGTATTTACGCACTGCCCGCCGTTGCCTGAGGCACGGTAAACGTCGACCCTGACATCGTTGGGATCGAGATCCACCTCCACGTCATCGACCTCCGGCAGCACGGCCACCGTGGCCGCCGAAGTGTGCACACGTCCCGAGGATTCAGTCTCCGGTACGCGCTGCACCCTGTGGGCGCCGCTCTCATACTTGAGACGGGAGTAAGCTCCCTTTCCCTTTATCATCATGACTGCTTCTTTGATGCCGCCGAGGCCGGTATCGTTGAGCTCGATGATCTCTGTTTTCCAGCCGTGCTTTTCAGCATACATGGTGTACATGCGCAGGAGGTCTGCTCCGAAGAGCGCCGCCTCCTCGCCGCCGGTGCCCGCCCTGATCTCCAGGATAACGTTCTTGTCATCGTTGGGATCCTTCGGCAGCAGCAGGACCTTCAGTTCCTCTTCGATTGGTTCGATCTTTTCCTCCTGCTCCGACAGTTCCATCTTGGCCAGTTCCTTCATCTCATCGTCAGCTGACCCGTCATCAAGGATCTCCTTGGCTTCATTGATCCCGGTCTTTACCTTTTTGTATTCTTCGTATTTCTTAACAATAGGCTCCATCTCGCCCATCTCTTTGGCGTGCTTCTGCCAGACTTCCTGATTTGCGATGACCTCGGGGTCCGCACAAAGTCTCGTCAGCTCCGCATATTTATCTGTTATGAAATCAAGTTTGTCAAACATATCTAATTTACCTGCTTCCTTTTTCTCGAATTCTTATTGTATCATAACAAAAGCAATAAAAAACACAACTAACCATTAATTAGCCAAATTTCCTATCTGTATGCCTGTGCACTGCCCGGCAGATATTTGTATACCAGGTGATCCTCGCCTTCCAGTTTGACTGCCGCCAGATAGCCCTCGCGCGTCATGCAGTATGTGCTGCGCAGATTTGGCAGGATCTTTGCGAGACGCGCCGGATCGGTGATCGCCTGACGGTCTCCAAAGTCTGTCTGCACCATGAAGGAATCGTTGTCCTTTGCCCGGTAAGCCAGAAAGATATTTGACAGAGGTTCTTTCCTGCCGTTGATCCCGGCAAACGGATCGTACCTCTGCAGGTAGACGCCCTCAACCTGCGCCTGCGGCTTCAGCAGCTTCAGCCAGCCGTGGGCGCGCAGAAACTTCAAGGTATTTTTGAATTCACCCGTGATATAGATGGGTGCACTGCCAAGATGCCACGAGAACGTATACAGATCATCCTCGCCCTCACCGGTGAAGAGCAGTACGCCGAGAGCATCGCGCCGCGGAAAGTATCTGTCCTTCATATCCTGCCGCGCAAGGTCCCCGGCCAGGGCTTCACATAACTGTGCCCGCGATCCGGCGCTGAGGGAAAGGCTGTACGGACGATCGAGCCAGGTATTCGTGAGAAAGATGCTGCCGCTCTCATAGGCGTTCTCCGCCCAGTTTACTTCACGGCCGCTGTCCAGTGTGCCGGTCAGAAGCTGTGAGAGCTCGTTCCGGTTTTCGGCAGCAGAATCCATTCCGGTCATCTTTTCAAGGATCCCCAGCGAGGCGCGGTCATAGTATCTGTCGACCACCCTGCCGTTCTTCAGGCGATAGCTGATCTCCACATCGTAAGGCACTACCGTAGCCTGAAAATTTTTCTCTGCGGTGCCCATCTTCCTGCGGCCCATATCCACAAGACGCTCGTTGATGCCGCGGGCCGCAGAAATGCTGTCCTTCGAAGAATACACCTGGCTGCTGACCATATAATATGAAGTCTCCGTGCTGGTGCCCGATGTCTGCGAGGTGATGAACGACGGACTGCCGGTATAAGTCATCTTCACCGAAGATATGTCATCCGTCTGCGGCAGGCTGCCCGCTCCCAGGTTGCCTGACAGCAATATACCGCCGAAGACGGCAGCCACCACGGCCAGGTTCACCGCCCACCAGCGCAGTCTGCCTGCCTCTGCGCTGTGCGCCAGCGCCGCACGCCAGAGTACCAGCAGCAGGATCTCTGCCAGCACGGCGAGGATCAGAGCTATCAGATAGCTGCTGTCGGCAAACATCACGAAAACGATGCTGAAAATGCAAAAACCGCTGACCGCCGTCAGGATCGCCATGAGTATGCGGTTCTGCCCCGAAATACCCGCCTGTTCCGCCCGCCTTGCACGGAACGCCAGCCACGCCAGCAGCACCAGCACGCATACCGCTGCAGTCCACATAATGATGATGTGCGGCGAAATACTATCCACCTCGCTCCTGGTCAGCCCCCGGTAAAAAATAGAATACTTTTTCAGCTGGCTGCGGAAAAAGATCAAAGGATTGAAATCAGCAGTAAGCTTCATGAGGCTGCTGACACCACCCTTTTGCCCCGAGTACATGACAGCCCCGTACGGACTGCCCCATACCAGTTTGCTGATCATGCGCCCCACACAGTATATCACCGCGGTCGGTCCCCCCAGGAACAGAGCATCAAACAGGATAGCTTCCCGCATGGTGCCCGCCAGCAGACATGCGATGCCGCTGATGAGGAACGCTGTCATCACCTGAAGGAACATCCCTCCGGAAAGATAAAAGCAGCTGCTCATCATGCCGGGATAACCGCCCAGAGCTATAAAGTTTATCAGCGCCGATACCAGCAGGGGCACCAGGGACACGGCCAGGGCTCCGCATATACCGGCCAGCAGACGCGACAACAGCAGGCGGCCGCGGCGCAGGCCCAGTGAGAAATACAGAGTCGTCTGTCGTTTTTCCAGCAGAAAGCTGAATGTCATGAGGCCGGAAACCATGCCGTAGATCACCGATGCCCAGAACACCGCCTGTACAAAGTCTTCTTTGATAAAGCGGAATTTCATCTGGTCATGCGTAGTCGCTATCTCGAATATGGAATCTCCGGGGATGCCCGCCGTTGAGAACGGTATCAGCACCAGAAAGATCGCCAGGCCCGCGATAATGAGGCCTGCATTCCTCACAAACACCTGCTTCAGATCGTGTATGAATATACTATTTCCTAAAGAGCTCTTCCCATCCACTTTCTATCGGTTCCTTTCCCTGCAGGAAGTACTCTTCAAGACTGCTGCCCTGGGCCCGCACTTCCTCCACAGTCATATCGCACACCAGGTGCGCCTCATTGATCATCCCGAATCTGTCGACACACTCCTCCAGCTCCTGCAGGTTGTGCGAAGTGATGACCACCGCAGCTCTGCGCTGCGCGACATATGAGCGCAGCATACTGCGCATGGTGCGGCGCACACCAATATCGAGGCCGTCGAAAGCTTCATCCAGCAGCAGTATCCCGGCGCCGCTGGCAAAAGCCGTCATCAGTCCCGTCTGTCTCATCATTCCCTTGGAAAAACCGCTGATCTTGCGGTCATCCTGCAGCCCGAAAATCTCCATCAGCCCCCTGTAGACCCCGGACTGCCAGCCCGGATAGTATCCGCGGTAGAATTTTTCCATTTCTGCGATCGTCGCCTGCGGCTTGAAGAACAATTCCTCCGTCATCATGAACATCCCGGCCTTCACGCACTCGTTCTCGTACACCGGCTTGCCGTCCACGAGCACGGCATCGTCATCCGGCCTGTATATGCCGTTGATGATCTTGAGCAGTGTCGTCTTGCCGGCACCGTTAAAGCCCGTAAGCCCGAATATCTCGCCGTCCTTTATCTGCAGCGATATGTCATCGAGCACCCTGTGGGGCCCGAACCGTTTACTGACTCCTTCTATGCTGATCATGCCGCCGGCTTTCCGCCCGATCTTCTTCTGATCAGGATCACCGCGATCACTGCGGCGATCACACATACGACGGGGATCACGATCTTCGGAGCGACCGAACTCTGAGGTATCTCCTCAGCGGTCATTATATATGTGCCCCCGTGCGACATGGTCCTGCCTGCGTACCCGTTCTCGACATTCAGGCTCTTGCCGCTCCTCACGGCCCTGCCCCTGCCGGCATTGTATTCATAGAAATAAACCTTGTCGGCATTGCTGATATTATCAGTCAGTCTTGCGCTGATCTCCGCCTTGCCGGGGAAGCTGCCCTGTTCAGCGAAGGTCATATACATTGCTTCTTTCCCGTGCGTCGTATCCGCCACTTTTTCCCCGGCCTTATCGCTCAGCGAGATGTTGAGATCGACATCGTCCGTCGTCTTGATATCCCTGCCGTAAAAACGCCATGAATATTCGATGCTGCCGGCTTCATCTTTTTTATTGAAGATAGCATATTCATCTTTGCCTTTGATCTGACGGAAAATATCGCTCCCCTGCGCATAATCAATGATATCTTCCGATATCACAGTTCCCTTCTTGCTCTTGATGACTTTCTTGCTGGCGGCCGCTTTTTTCTTTGCCGCTGCTTTTTTCTGCTGCGGTGTGGCTGCACTGCTCGTGCCTCCATTGTCTACTGCGGCTGCAGAATCTCTGGTGCCGCCGGAAGCGCTGCTGCCGCCGCTGCCGCCTCCTGAAAATGAACTGTCGGACTTGCTGACGGTGACCTTTATCGTCTTGCTCATAGAAGTATACTGCCTGAGGCTTGCGGTCACACTGATTGTGGCGCTGCCCGCGCCGAGCGCACTGATCTTCACTGCACCGCCGGTATACTTCGCACTGGCCACTGAGTTGTTCGATGAGGCGACCTTGAAACTCGTATAATACCTGGTGTACTCGGTCCCCGCACAAGTGCAGTTGCCGCGGTCATCGAGGCAGTTCTTTTCTCCGCACGACTGCGGACATTCCGCCATCCCGCACCCCTGTGTCTGATCATCGTATGCCGGACTGGCAGTAACACTGACATTGATACTGCCGCCCCTGTCCAGGGTGACCGCACTGCGCCCCACACTGAGCGCCACATCGCCGCGATCGAAATATGCCATCGCCTGCGGTGCGTTGACGGAGAATACCAGCAAGACAGCCGCTATCAGAGCCGTCATCAATTTCACTTTTTTCATCATCGATTTCTTCATCCTCATTCTGATTGCCCACCATTTAATTAATATGCGTATACGTGTATGTTTTCAGATCCAGGCGGCCGCCGTAACCGCTGCTGCCTTTTCTGCTGCAGGTTATCTTTCTGCCGCTGCTCGAAAACCTGTACCGGTCCCCGAAATGTCTCCTGAGAGTATCCGCCGTGATTTCAGCAATCATCGTCTCATCCTTCTGCAGGAAATCATGCCCGTGCACGGCGACAGCGCCATCCATGGTCTCCCCTTTTGTGTTCACCCTGCTTTCGACGACCTTGCCGCCATCAGTCAGCTGCACCCAGGTGATACAGCGGATATTCCATCTGCCCTTTACCTCTTTGGTGACCGCATCGTCCGAGCTGCTCACCGTTTTCAGGCTCACCCCCGAGGGGACCAGCGCCTCCAGGGTGAAAGCATATGCGCAGTAATCACCGCTCTTGTCCAGTATTCCCGGATATCCTTTTTCATTGTCCTCCGGGGCGATTTTCAGCGTCCCCCGTTCCACCGCGCGGCTGCCGGTATCCAGCACCAGCTGCCTGCCGTCTTTTACTCTGGCACTGACATCGTCCTTCTTTTCACCGGACACCGTAAAACCGGCGTCCTTGAGGGCGTCGTCGCCGCATTTGATATCTTTGTCAAAAGTAAGGATGACCTCGATGTGCTGGCTGTCCTCGGTGCCTTCGTTGTAAGCCCTTATCTTCGCATCCTGCAGATGTGGAGACTTCTGCGCATCCACTTTGGCTCCGCAGCCTGTCAGCAGAACTATGAGTATCATGGGGATCAATATCAGACCTATGAAAGCTTTCCTCTTCATATCAATATCCTCTGAGGTCTAATTTTATCATTTTTCACAGCGGTATTTTGTTGTCCTGACAACACTTTGTATATTACCTGCATAATAGTTCGTTTCTGTTGTCGCGCCAACAATTTCCTGCCGGCAACTCTGCTATAATCTATTCGCTAAAAGTCACCCATGGGGGCATTACGAAAGGAGAGGTAACAAATGTACTCTAAAACAAGCAAAAAGAGTAAAGCGATCGCCATGATAATTGCACTGCTCATGGTCATGACCTGCTTTGCTTACACTCAGACAGACAAGGCAAGCGCCGCGAGTCCTGAAATGACATCGTACAAACTGGCCACTTACAGCGGCCGCGAAGTGAACGATGCGCAGGATCTCAACCAGCACGTAGAACTGACACTGACATTCAACGGAGATGTCGCTATCACTGATGAAGATGCACTGAACGCATCGATCTTCCCTGACAGCGGATCCGCTGCAGCTCCCAGCGAGGTAATCAAGATCGCGGGCAGCAGCATTGCCAGCAATATTGACGCCGACTACTATTACAGACCCTGCACCTACAAGGCAGACGGCAACCAGCTGATCATCGACATCGGCAATGTGGTCGACAAGAACGGCAATCCGGACTTCACCGCTATCTACAACGGCAGTTTCACAGCTGAAGGCACTTTGAACGGCATCACTGTAGGCGGCGAGAGCGGCCCGGTCGCCGTGAACATCGCGGAAACCAGGATACCCATCGGGATCAAAATGAAGAACGTAAACGACGATAACAACAATCCTACATGGGACACCAGCAAGCTTACAATGCAGCTCACTCACAAGGCCAACGTACGCGGCATGTATCACTTCGCAGTCTACAAAGTCAGCTCAGAGTCGACCGATGAAGCACCTGTATATATTCCTGTCACCACCAGCAAGGGACAGATGGGTCAGTACACGGTAACCAGCCATGCACATATGTTCTACGACATGGACACCACGACTCTGGCAAAGAGCATGACATCGGCACTGAACGCCAGCCTCATAGACGGCTATACGGCTACAGTAGACGGCAGCAATATCACCATCACTTCTGAAAACACAAATGACAAGCTGAGGATGTATATATTCGATGACAATTATCTGCAGGCCAACAAGAACGTGAAATTCAATACGCCCGATCCGGGGATCAGCTTTGCTGGCAGCGCAGCGGGAACTCTCAACTCGAAAGATGCCTATGTTCCTTACACACTGAACGTAACTGACGAAGACGGCGTAGCCGCATGGGCAGCTTCAGTAGACAAGATCACTGTGGATGGCGTTGATTACAGCCTGACGACCCAGGATCCCATCAATGAACTGGGTAAAGGATATTCATACACCGGCAGATCCGGAATCACAAACTATGCATACCTCTACAAGCAGAACGGAAAGTTCATGCTCAATATCGCCAGTGCACCTCTGGATACTGCCGCAGCTTCTTCTACACACCAGCTGAGCATAGTAAACAGCGAATTCGGCGAGCTCACGCAGCGCATCACCATCAACAAGCCTGCAGCTCCCAAGCCGGCACCGGTCATCAAGGTTGCCAGAGCCAGAATATACTCGCTGAAAAACAAGAATACGCGCACTCTGATCGTCAGGATCAGGAAGATGAGCGGTGTCAGAGGCTATCAGGTAAAGTACTCAAAGTATAAGAGTCTCAAGAAGGCCAGGTACAAGAGCTCCCGCAAAGTTACGGTGACCATCAAAAAGCTGACCAGGAACAAGAGATATTATGTCAAGGTCAGAGCCTACAAGCTGAACAAGCAGGGCAAGAAAGTCTACGGTGCATGGAGCTTGACAAAGAGCATTAAAATCAGAAGATAGTTAAATCACTATATCAGCATTATGTATCAAAGCCTGCGAGCTCCCCTGAGGGGAGTTCGCAGGTTTATCCGGAGGGAAAAATGTTTGTATTAACTAAGAAAAAAATAGCCGTGATGATGACCGCCGTGCTGCTACTCTGCACTGCAGCGCCCGCCAGGGCTGCCGCTGTACGCGATGTGGATCTCGGACTGGGCGGTGTGGGCGCTCCGGCGACCGGACCCGCTGTCAGCGATCCCAACATGCCTTCTTCACACAGCTGGAAGGGCAGCAGCCTTTGCTTCGGACAGGATCAGCAGTGGCTGGTACTGCAAAAGGGAAGCTCCGCGACCTGGCTGATTGCAGACGACGTTCTCAAAGAAGACGGCAAAGCTAAGATGATTAGCTTCGACAGTGACGACAACGACTGGAAGACCTCCGATCTGAAGAGCTGGCTCAACGGCGGCGGATATCTCGGCAGCGATTCCCGGTTCAGCGATTTTGAACGCGGCATGATCAGCGGGGGCATCTCGATCCCCTATGCCGGCATGATGTGCAGACGCGACCTGGGATTCAGCGGCCAGAGCGACCCCGACGGCACGCGCGAGGCGACGGAACCCTATTGGCTGCAGGATCCGGCGGCTGCCGGATACGCCAAATTCATCTGCTGGTTCGGCAGTGTCTTTGCCTCGGGAGCCACTGTCTCCGACGACACTCTGGTGGGCGTTCGCCCCCTGCTGTATATGAAAAATTCGCCTGTGTTCTTCAGCAGCGCAGCCTCGATGGCAAAAGGTGCTTTCAGTGCGGTCGGCACGCAGCACATCTCCGCTGCCGGCAGCGGCATCATGCGCTGGCAGATGACAGCGCACGACGGGAACACATCTTTCGCGATCAGCGCTCCCTCAAGAGCGATCGAACAAAGAGGTTCGCTGATAACGGTCAGAGTGACCCGTGTCGGGAATGCCCGCCAGTCGGCTTACCGCCGCATTTCCGCCATCCTCACGGACAGCAGGGGTACGGTCTGCGCTTATGGTTTTGCCAGGGAGAGCGCTGCCGGGCCCGGGAAATACAGCTTCCGACTGCCGGGCTCACTGCGCAGCGGCTCGTCGTATACGATGAGGGTCTTCGCTGAGAGCGGCAGCCAGAACGCCGGAAATCACAGGATGGACTTTGCCAGCAACGCTGCGGCTTACCGCATCACCGCCTCCTCCGCAGCCAGACCGGGCCGTGTCCGCATCAGGAAGCTCAAGCCCGCAAGGAGACGGCTCTGCATCAGTTGGAAGAAAGTCGCCCAGTCCACTGGCTATCAGGTGATTCTGAAGCCGCAAAGCGGAGGCGGCAAGACGATCAGAAAAATCACGAAGAAGACATACATCACAGTGAGGAAGCTGAAAAAGAAAAAATATACGGTACGCGTACGTGCACGCCGCATCAACAGTGCCGGCGGCTTTGTGTACGGCAGGTGGAGCCGGGCTCGTACCGTCAGCATATGATGCACTGGACACGGAAGCGTGTTACAATCATATGAGTAAAATTAACAAAGGAATACGTGACTGACATGAGAGAAAAAAGTAAACAGTTATATCAGAAGATACAGAATGGATTCCGGCAGCTGATCGACTCCGCCGGGCTGGACCCCGGCGAGATCATTATCACCAGTCAGGGCCTCTCTACCGAGGAAGCCATCGGTCACACCGACCGTACCGATTTCCCCATCATGACCGGAAAGGAAGTGATGCTGCAGGCCGAATATAAAGGTGCCCGCGGGCAGGCCTTCACCGATGCTCCGGCGGAATTCCGCGGCAGCCTCCAGGAGATACTCAAGCTGGATCTTATAAACGATGTGCACGCGCGGGGTCTCTATATCGCCGCCCTCAACGCGGTGATGAGATACCTCGGCAAGATCGATCACAGCGTGCACTGCAAGGATATGGAACCTTCAGAGTGCTCGGAGGAATACATCGAATTCCTGCAGCAGCAGTACGGGAAATGCCGGCTGGCGCTGATAGGCTACCAGCCGTGGCTGTTCTCCGCAATAGCAGAGCGCACAGACTTCGAGCTGCGCGTCCTCGATCTGAACCCTGAAAATGTGGGCGATACGCGCTTTGGTGTCCTCGTGGAACACGGCATCGATGATTACGATGACGTTGTCCTCGACTGGGCTGATCTGGTGCTGTGCACCAGCAGCGTATTTTCAAACGCCACCATGGATCTGTACATCGATATCGGCAAGCCCGTCCTCTTCTACGGGATCACCGGAGCCGGCTGCATCAAGCTGCTGGGGCTGGACAGACACTGTCCCGAATCAGCCTGATCGCCTGCACAAAAATAACAGCATATAAAGACGCCCCGCCTGCGGCCCGCATCCTAAAGATAGGGTACGATTCCAGGCGGGGTGTTTTCTTCTCCGCTGCCGGGGCGTATGATGCGGGCTCTGATCCCGTACATGCGCTCTATCAGCTCTTCAGTTATTATCTCTTCGGCTTCCCCGGTGACCGTCTCCCGGCACCCGATTATAGCGGCCACTTTGGCCCTGCAGAGAAAAGCGTGTTCCGGATCATGCGTCGTGAATACGATGCTGATGCCTCTTTGCGACAACTCTCCTATCATCTTCAGCATGCGGACCTGGTTGCCGTAATCCAGGTTTGCCGACGGTTCATCCATCATCAGCAGCTCCGGGCACTGCGCCATTGCCCGTGCGATGAGCACCATCTGCCGTTCGCCGCCGCTTATCTCAGTGTACTTTCTATTCGCCAGATGCGAGATCTCCAGCTCTTCCATGACCTCTTCGGCGATCCGCTCGTCCCCGGCCGTCGGCGCACCGAAAGTTCCGATGTACGCGTTGCGGCCCATCACGATGATCTCCTTCACCGTGAATGCAAACGGCGGGTTGTGGTATTGCGGCACATAAGCTATGGCTCTGGCTATCTCCCGGCGACTCATGTCCTCCATGCTGCGCCCGTTGATCTTGATGGTACCCCCGAGCGGCGGCAGAACCCCCAGCATGGTCTTGAACAGGGTCGTCTTCCCGACGCCGTTCCTGCCGAGGATGCACCAGATATCGCCCTTCTCCAGGGTAAGCGAAAAATTGCTGAGTACAATATGTTCTTTTGTACCTCCGGCACCATAGCCGCAGGACAGTCCTTTTATCTCCAGCATATCAGGGTTCACGCCTTTCCAGGATCTTCTTGGCCTGCTGCCTGCTGAGGTCATAACGATAGAATTGACGATAAAACTGCTGGATCTCGGTGACCATATCAAGATCCTTGAATAACCCGGGATGTATGGTTTTGGCCACATACTCCAGCAGGAGGATTTTCTGCAGTCCCATATCCCAGTAGAAGACACCCGTCGGCGTCATGTGGATCTCGTGATCCTTAACTGCGGTTATCTCGCTGTATTTTTTGTCTCTGTACGTCTCTTCGGCAATCTCCTCCAGCGACTTGCCCTCATTCATACCTCCGTGATCAAGGAAGATGTAATCGGGATCCCAGGCCGCCAGCTGCTCGAAATCTATCTGAGCGTGATTTCCGGCCTTCAGATCTGCGCTGACAGCTGTGCCGCCCGCTTTCTCAATGAGATCCGGGATATCCGAATAGCCGCCATAGGTTGTCAGGATGTCTATTCCTGAATAGTAGACCTTCGGCCGCTCACCTTTCTTCAGATCCCTGGTGCGCGCAGTTATCTGATCGTACTTTTTGTCAAAGTACTCTCCATAAGCTTTGGCTTTATCTACTGCGTCTTTGCCGGTGCAGTGCGCATATACCAGCAGTTCGTCGGGCACATCTTTCAGTTTGCGCGTGGTCTCTCCAGGCACAGCGGCGATACCGCCTTCCTCCAGCTGCTTCATTTCGTTCGGCCTCGGGAATGAGAATACCAGATCCGGCTTGTACGTCATCAGTTTTTCAACGTTCACCGAGCTGTGGACATTCTTCAGCTCCGGTGTATTCTTCAGCTCCGGGAAGATCACCGTCGCCCACGGGAAGTCCTCTTTCTGCACATCTGAGCTTACGACCACCTTGTCCTGCTGTCCCAGAACGTAAAGCGCTTCGTACGAGGGGCCATAAACCGCACCGATCCGATCCACTTTGTAAGGCACCCTGATGCGGTCGCCGCTGAGATCAGTAACCGTTTTTGTGGTTGCCGTGCGTGTGGAATCGCCCTTGCCCACATACTTGTGGTCGTAGTTATCGCTGATTGTCATCCCCGCCGGAGCGTCCAGTCTGCTGAAGGTTTTCTCATCAGCGGCCCCCGCTTTCTTTTCACGAAGGATGACCTTGCTGCCGGTCACCTTTTTGACCTCCCAGACATCGTTGGCCCTGCGGACGCACGCAGCGATCGCCCTTGCGGCTTCCTTCCCGTCGTCTCCCATATACAGGTGCACCGGCTGATCTTCGCAATCGCCGCATGGATTTGAAGCCTGGTCGCGATAGACATTGATATCATAGCCCAGGAACGAGATGACGCCCGGACTCTTTGCCCTGCCGGAAACTGTCAGCTCGTATTCCGTCTTCCCGGCCCCGCCCCACAGCAGAACAGCCAGCACGACGGCAGCGGCCACCGCAGCAGCGACAATTATGATTATTTTTTTCTTTTCCTGATCCTGTTCATTCGAAACTCCGTCTTCCTCTATATAGCTGCACCAGGAACAGCGGTGCACCGATGACCGCAGTCAATATTCCCAGCGGCAGCTCCTGCTGTGCGGCACATCTGGCAAGATCGTCTACGAGTATCAGGTACAACATACCGGCGACCAGCGCGACCGGGAGCAGCTTTTTGTGATCCGGTCCGGTCACCATGCGGCAGATGTGCGGTATTATCAAGCCCACCCAGCCTATCATTCCACCTACGGCCACCGCCGAACATGTCAGGAGCGTAGCGCACAGGATGATCACTCCGCGCATGGTCCTCGCATCGCTGCCCATGGCTCCCGCTTCCTCGTCATCGAAGCAGAGAATATTGATCTTCCAGCGCAGTGCCAACAGAGGTATCACACCGACCAGGAAGGGGATCAGCAGCACCTTCACATCACTTGCGGAGACCGCTGTCAGGCCGCCCATCAGCCAGAAAGTTATCGCCGGCAGCGTATTGTAAGGGTCGCCGACGTATTTGATGATGGAAATACCCGCCGAGAACAGTGCCGTGACTACCATGCCGCTGAGTATCAGCATCAGTATTCCGCCCCGGTCGCTGCCGCGCAGCGAATTGCTGACAAAAAACGCCAGTCCCACTGCAGCCAGCCCGAAAGCAAATGCAATGATCTGCACCAGCAGTGCATTGAATCCCAGCAGTATCCCCAGCGCTGCGCCAAAGCAGGCTCCGCTGGCCGCGCCCAGGATGTCGGGCGCTACGATGGGATTCCGCAGGATGCCCTGATATGCAGCCCCGGAAATGGACAGCGCACCACCGATCAGCATTGCGCATAGCAGGCGCGGCAGCCTCCACTTCCAGAACACCATTGAGGTCAGCCCGCTGACACCCGCACTATGCCCGCTGATCTTCCCCCAGAGCAAAGAAAAAAGATCCCCGGCTTTGATGGGATATCTGCCTATGTACATCGACCCTATGAACGCCGCCACCAGCAGCGCGATCGTCAATGGTAAAACCAGCCTCACTCTTTTGTCTCTCATAGCAACTTATTTTAACATATCTGCAGGGGCCGTTTTGTTGTTCAAACAACACTATTATGAGAGATGCCCCTGCGAACGCACGCAGTGCTCTGATCATAAAAAAAGACCGTTCCTCATGAAACGGTCTTCTGTCTTTCCAGATATGTTTCCGAACTATGCTGCTAGTCCAGGCCGTACTTGTTCTTGAACTTCTCGATACGTCCGCCTCTGTTCATGAACTTCTGCTGACCTGTAAAGAACGGATGGCACGCTGAGCAAACGTCGAGCCTGATCTCTGGCTGTGTCGACATTGTCGTAAATGTGTTTCCGCATGCGCAAGTTACTTTACATTCCTGGTACTTCGGATGGATTCCTTCCTTCATGCTGTTCACCTCTTTCCTGCTCAGGCTGTGCCTGAAGCATAATCACTAACTGCTAGGCATGCCCGGACATCTCTGCACAGGCAAGCTAGATTAGACTATCATAAAACAGTCTCTATGTCAATGACTCAAGCCTTCTTTTTCTTTTTCCTGCAGGAAGCCGCTATTCCACCGATAACCACACCTACCAGCAGAATTCCTCCCGCTATGGCCACTCTGTCCAAAGCCGAATGTTCTCTGGTGAGAAAACCTTTGACCTTATCAACGCAGTCTCCCGCGATATTTCCGATATTCAAATTGCATTCACTCATAACGCTGCCCTCCTTGCAACAGACACCCTTCGCGGGCACCTTTCTCCTGCCGCAGGCGGTGTTCTCCCGCCCTGCTTTCTTCTATAGTATATCACGCAGCGGCCGCAAGGTCACGGATTTTGATACAGCATAAAATTCAAATTCCTGCCGGATTCAGCCAAGTGCCGGGGACATTCGTTCACTGTGACAGGAGCGGTATCATCGGCGCAAAACGGCTTTTCAACTTGTCTTTGTGCATTGTGTTGCCTCCATAAGCTATAGCGATAAAGCTTGACTGTTTTCCGCAGCTCTTAACGTCTTCCACACCTGGGCTCGCCTTCCGGCAAATAAAACGACAGCCCCGCGGCTGTCTTTTTTCATCGGTTGTGCTATTTGTTTCTGTAATAGCCTTCACTTCTTCGCCTCACATCGGCGTTAAATCCGTCCTTTTGTTCCCGGGGAATGCGATCCCAATAAGATTGAAAAAGGAACGGGCATTCCGGCGGACGAATAATCTCGGGAATCGGGATAGGAGGCTCCACGGTGTGGCACACCATATCCTCACCTTTCCAATGGCACCGATCACACAGAAATTCTTCGCCTTGTTCTTCTTTGAAACTCATTTTTTTACCACCTCCGCATATATGACCAAATCTTTTTCACTTGGGTCAATCTTATCTCCCACAAGTTCTGCTTTCAGTATCCTATTTGTGCGTACATTAGTCAGTAATGATAATACCTTGTCGCGTATAACAATATTCCCATCGTCATAAGCAAGATAATAGTCGTACATAATTACCTCCCAAGCAAAATCATTTTACTTCAACCGGCAACTCGATAATAATCATCTCTCCGCAATAACTACACTTGTAGCAATAGTTAACTTCGGCATCGGGGTTTAATGGCAGCATTACGCCTTTTTTGCAAGAAGTACAAGTAACAAGCTTTTTAGTTGTCCTCTCCTTTTTTGGCGAAGTTGAATTGTTCATAATTCAAGGCCCTCCTTATAACCTGGGCTGGTCATCTTGCGTCATTTATTCTAGTCTGTCACGTTGAGGTTTTTCTCCAATGAGATTGTGTCATTATACCAATCCATGATTTCGTCCAGGTCTTTTTTCGTGACCTCAGCCCCCGGCTTGTAGAAATCCATCTCATAAAACTCCTCTACTATTCCGCAGTAGATCAATTGCTTTCTAAGCTCTGCCAGCTCTTCGGGATTGGATCGTACTCAATATCTAAGTTATCTTCGTACGGCGCTATTTTAGCGTAAAGTTCTTCTTCTTTTTGAAGCGCTTCCTTATACATTTCTTCCCATGTCATCCAACTTGCCTCCCAGCTCTGGATACGTCTCTATTTCTGCCCTTACCTCGATATAGTTACGTATTTCATGCATCTTTTTTGCGTATTCGCTAAGGCTGTCTAAATCGTACCCTTTTTCTACAAACCCGTCAATGTATTCCTCGGCTCTGCGTCTGTCTTTTTTATGTATCTCTTATATTGCGCTGGGCTAGGATTTTTATCTTTAAATTTGTCCCTGGCGGCAATAAAATCCATAATTTCGTGCACAATTGTCGCATATGCATGCCTCGGCAACCTCCCCGCAATTATCATCAGAATAACTGCCATCATCGGAAGCATTCTGTATTCCTCCATTTCGTTGTATTAAAAAACCCCGTGTCGCCACGAGGATTAGAGGACTAGTATTCACATTTTCGCTGATGCTACAAGTGCCTCAACTGTTGCCGTTAAAATGCTCTCGAAGGCGCTTCCTAAAAATGCCTTTGCTTTCTGCATCCCGCTATTTTCATTCATGAATGTCCTGCCGGCAAACGTAACCTGTGGGCAATTTTGCTGAATCAGCAACCCGTCTTTTGTTTCTCGTGTTATGAACCCGCGAATATACCCCAGGTCAATCAGTTCTTTCATGATCTGATTCCAGTATGCCTGGTTCGTCTTGATCAGTGCCCCACCGGCACAGTAGTCCAGGAACTCCGGTTCTTTCCCCGCCTTGTTGCACTTGTATAGATATGCCAGTATTTTATACATGATGACTTCCATATCATCGTAAGCCATTGTTTATTCTCCATAGTTTTCTGTTGATGGGTAAAATCATTCTATATCAACTGGAAAATCGATATTAATAATTCGCCCGCAATAATCGCATTTGTAGTAATGATTAATTTTTGCCTCAGGGTGCATTGGTAGCATTACGCCTTTTTTGCAAGCGCTACATGTAACAGGCTTCTTAATCTTTTTTTCTCTTTCTGACGAAGTTGAATTGTTCATAGTTTCCGTATCCTCCTGCCTCCCACTTGGCGTCTGTGTAATTATCGGTTGCAAGTTTTTTTACATACTCCCATTCATCATCATATAAAAAGTCACGCTTTACGAGATGCATTTTTTCAAATGCAAAGCAAATGGCCTCTGCATGCTGACATCCACCTATATGATAGTGAAAATGAGTATATTCATGTATCATTGTCTGCGCCGCTACAACTATATTCTTTATGTTCCTTGCATATAAGTATAGCACGTTTTCATTTTAATTAGCACACCACCGGCACAGTAATCCGGGAAATCCGTGTCCTTTCCGGCCTTGTTGCACTTGTATAGATATGCCAGTATCTTGTACATGATAACTTCCATATCGTCGTAAGCCATGATTTTTCCTTTCATGTAATAAAAAACAGACATCGAAGCTGTCATTATTTTCTTAAATGTATTCCTGAAGCATACAACAAAACATCTGAAATTGTCGGGTTTTCCCGAGTTATAAAATCAATAACTTTTTGAGCGTCTTCTTCTGTTTGACCCGCTGCGCTTCCTACCGCTAGGATAAAATCTTTGCTTGTGGAAATAGTTTTTAGCTTCTTAATTAATTCTTGTTTAAATTTTGGAATATCTTTACTCATCTAACTAATCACCCTTCAGAATAACAAAAAAGGCACAGCGTGACCATGCCTCTACTATTCTATCCCATGTTCTCAAACTTCGCGTGTTTTAACATCCATTCTTTCGCAATTTTATATTCTTCTTCTATGTGTTCTGGCGCTTCTTCACGCACAGTTACTTCTACACCTTCGAAATCAAGCCAAGGTGTAGAATCATCAAGATATTTACCTATCTTATCAGGAATATTAACCATCATAATTTAATACCTCTTTAATGTACTGTTCCAGGTACTTATCATTTAAGTTACCTTAATCAGCGGATGTACCTCCTCATACTTTGGGCGTAGTATATCATTAGCAAACGAAAAAACAAACAATAACTAAATCGTTTGTTTTTCTGTTTGATAATAAACGAAAACTACAATATGCAGGCTGCGGTTCAATATGGCATCTGCAATGACGGCGTCATAGAAGATTGTATCCCGATCCGAGAAGTTGATCGTCGTGAATAATGTGTTTTTCTTTTCATATCGTCCATCAATCAGCTGAAAGAACAGGTTCGCATCCTGCTCAGTCCCGTTTGGCGGCTTGACCTGCATCAGTGTACCGTATTAGGTGCGGAGTACTTCGCCGCACACGCAGAGTGATTTTCACTTTCTCCAAAGGCGCGTTCTCTTCTGTGCATTTATAGATTGTTAATTCGCCTCATCGCCTCTTCTTCGGTTATGATCTTAGCGGGGACATCACCTGAGTATATACCACTCATATTCCAATCTGTGACACAGTCTTCAATGTTCTTATCATAACGCTGAATAGGGGCGCCTAGCTTGTCCCTTATTACAATATTCCCATCGTCATAGGCAAGATAATAACTATACATAATTACCTCCCAATGTCGGTTATGCTATCAATATTTTTAGGGACTATCAATTTTGCGTAATTTCTTAGTATCTGATCATTCAGCTCTCTCTTCTGATCTGTTGGTTTCGTGTCAAAATGGCCACAAACGCTTTATCCGCCATATGCCTGAAAATATTATATCATCTTTGGCAATGAATCTCTCCTTTCAGGGTAATAAAAAACCGCTATCAAAGCGGTCATTATTTTTTTCTTTGTTCCGGCTCAACCAACCATTCCCAGTTTTTCTTCCATTCTTCGAAGCTTTCTATTGCCCTTTTAGGTGCTTCTTTGGTCATTTCGAATCCGTATGGGGTCTCCTTGTTTTCTACATACCATGCGTCATCCAACATCCAATACATGAGCGCTTTATTTCTTGACAAGTGGTCACTTTTATTTTTTGTATTCATGAGATTCTCCCCCTACTTCTTTATAATAAACCAGTTCTTCATGACGCTCAACACTTCATCGAAAGGATTTTTAGCCCGTAATTAAATTTTCTTTCCGCCGGCATATATTGTAGGTCATTTAACTCTTTAGTAATAATTCTATTACCCCGTTTTTGCCATGTCTTTCCTTCATGTATTCTATCTTCAGCCAGTGCCATGGCCGGAGCACATAAAAAACCCTCCTGCCGGCTGCCCGGTGAGGAGGGTAAATATTTCATACAGTCTGTCTGTATATTCTTTCTGCTAGTCAGCGATGTAAGGCAGCAGAGCGACTACTCTTGCTCTCTTAACAGCTGTGGTCACCGCTCTCTGATGCTTTGCGCAGGTTCCTGTTATTCTCTTCGGCAGGATCTTGCCTCTCTCGGTTACGAATCTCTTGAGAGTATCTACATCTTTATAATCTATATCAGCGGTCTTGTCAGCGCAGAACTGGCAAACTTTTCTTCTTCTGAATCCACCACGTCTTCTGTCCATAATGACACTTTCTCCTTTCTTTAGAATGGTATATCGTCATCGTCGATTTCTTCGAATCCTGTCGGGATATTCGTACCTTGCGAAGCGCCCTGATTGCGCTCACCGGCGTTGCCGCCGCGCTGAGCAGGTGCGCCGAAATCATCCTGCTGGCTGCCATAGCCGCCACGGTTCTGGCCGCCATAGTCCTGCTGCGACTGTCCGTAGGAACTCTGTCCCTGTGAACGTCCGCCGCGGTCTCCCCAGTCAAGGAATTCGACCCTGTTGGCCACCACTTCAGTAGTGTACACTTTATCTCCGTTTTTGTTGGTATAGCTGCCGGTCTGGATCCTTCCCTCGACCGCTACCAGCCTGCCCTTGGAGATATATTTTTCGCAGTTTTCCGCCTGTCTCCCGAAGACAACGATATTTGGAAAATCAGTTTCCTTGCTGCCGTCCCTCTTTGGGGGCCTATCGATCGCAAGCGAAAATCTCGCAATCGCAAGATCTCCTGAATATCTAATTTCCGGGTCTCTAGTGAGTCGCCCGATCAATACAACATGATTCATGATTTTCCCCCTTACGCATCTTTGTTGACGATGATGTGTCTCATGATGCTGTCCATGATCTTCAATCTTCTATCGAGCTCTTTGGGCAGAGTAGATTCAGCCTGGAACGGAATTACAACATAGTAACCTTCGTTCTTCTTACGGATCGGGTAAGCAAGCTTTCTCATGCCCCAGACATCGGCCTCTCCAACGGTACCTTCGGTTGCGATGATATCTTTTACAGATTCAACAGTCGCTTCCTTGGCGTCGTCTTCAACAGCCGGGTCGATTATGAACATAACCTCGTAATTTGTCATTCTTTTCACCTCCCTGTGGACTAAATGGCGACGGCTCCTGCCGGCGCAGAGCGGTTTTCATATTAAACCGTGCGTTCATTTTGAACGCCCCTTTATTATACATGATGGATTTGAGATTGCAAGTCTCTTCTTCGATTTCTTTATCATTCGCGGGCGGCACACGGCTTTTTCAGTTTGCCGTCCGGCCCCCGCTGGGATATAATCGTCTCTGGAGGTAAGAAAAGTGAAGAAAATAGATTCCCCGGAAATGATGTCGGATTATCTGCATGACGAATCAAAGCGCAGCGGTACCGCAGACCGCATCTACTTTCCTCAGAGCGAGGAAGATGTAATTGAAATACTGCGTTCGCAAAAGGAACAGCCGGTGACCACTCAGGGCGCCAGGACCGGTCTCACCGCCGGATGCGTGCCTGAAGGCGGTATCGTGATCAGCACCGCGCGGCTCGATCAGATAGTGGACGCGGATTACAGCGGCGACGCTCCATCGGTAACCGTACAGCCCGGGGTGATCCTGCAAAAACTGCGGGCCGGATTAAAACGCCATTCGCTCTTCTTTTCGCCCGACCCCACAGAAGCAACCGCATCACTCGGGGGCATGACTTCGTGCAATTCATCAGGTGCCCTCAGCTACAGATATGGTGCCGTGCGCTCTCACGTGGCCGCCATCGATGTAGTGCTCGCAGACGGCGACAAGCTGCACCTTGAGCGCGGCGCAGCTCAGCAGCGTGCACGAGACGGAGAATTCTCGCTGATCACTGAAGGCGGCAGGGAGATCTGCGGCAGACTGCCTGACATCAAAATGCCACGCGTCAAAAAGCACACCGCCGGATATTTCATACACCCGGACATGGATATGATCGACCTCTTCATAGGTTCGGAAGGCACACTCGGCATCATCACCGCGATCAAACTGCGGCTGCAGCGGCTGCCGCGCCACACCTGGGGCGCAGTAGCTTTCTTCAATGATGAACAAAAAGCTCTCCGCTTTGTCAGGTCGCTGCGCAGCGGCGTTCAAAAGGGACTGCCTGCCGAAGCCATCGAGTTCTTCGGCGCCGACGCTTTACAGATGCTGAAGGAAGCCCAGGGCAGCGGCGAAGCCCTGAACGATGTCAGCACGCTCCCGGCACAGGCAAACTGCGCCGTGTACACCGAATACATCTCAGATCACAGGGATGAGCTGCTGGAGACTTTCCACTCCCTGGCGGACACCATCGAAACCGCAGGCGGTGATCCCGCCTGTTCCTGGGGCGCGGTAACCGAGCGGGATCTCGCGCGCCTGAAGGATTTTCGCCATGCGGCACCGACCTGCGTCAACGCCCGCATCGCACTCACCAGGAAAGACTATCCACAGATCACAAAGCTGGGTACCGACATGTCCGTGCCCGATGACCGTCTTCTGGATGTCTTCCGCCTCTACCGCAGCGGGCTGGCAGAAGAAGGCTTCCGTTCGGCCACATTCGGCCACATCGGCAACAACCATCTGCATGTGAACATCATGCCCCGCAACATGGAAGAATACCGGCGCGGGCACGAACTGTACACACGCTGGGCGCGTCAGATCGTCGCCATGGGCGGATCGGTGTCCGCAGAACACGGGATCGGCAAGCTCAAAGTCTGGCTGCTGCGCGAACTGTACAGCGAAGAAGAGCTGATGTCCATGCTGCACCTGAAAGACCTCTTCGACCCCCGGCGCCGCCTCAACCGCGGCAACATATTCGGCGACCTGATCGAAAAAAGATGAACAAAAGACACATAGAGACGACAGCGCTTCAGCGGCATTTGTCCGCTATTTGATTGCAACCGCTTACCTTTGCTGATATAATTTAGAAAGTTATGAAAGGAGATTCAAGCAGATGAAATTAAGAGATGTAATAGAAAAATTTTCACTGGGCTATTTTGACAATGTCAGCCTGCTGGATATATCGATACACTTCGATACTGTGACTGCACTGCCTACGCGCCGCTGGCAGATCAAGACCGATGAAGGCATGATGGATATCGACGACATCCTGAACCACGGATTCGCTTCCGATGCCGAGCGCGAGCGCTACAAGGACATGGAGCTGCTCGAGATCAGGGTATCTCACAACAGAGATCGCGTTTCCGTGGCCATCGCACTTCGCAACTCGCAGGGTGCTGACAACTAAAATAAACCTGACCGCCTCCCGCAATGACCAGCGGGAGGCGCTTTCAAATACAGGAGGATGATATGTGGGCACATACAATCGAAGGAATACTGATCCCCCTGCTGGGCACATCGCTGGGTTCGGCCTGTGTTTTTCTTATGAAAGACCGCATGAGCCGCAGTCTCCAGCGACTGCTCAGCGGTTTCGCCGCTGGCATCATGACGGCGGCTTCTTTCTGGAGCCTTCTGGTACCCGCCCTCGAGATGGCGGGTCATATGGGCAGACTGCGCTTTATCCCCTCCCTTATCGGCTTTGCCGCAGGGATCTTTTTCCTCCTGCTCCTGGATGTGCTCATCCCTCATCTGCACGAGAGCAGCGGTACGGATGAAGGGCTTTCAAGCAGCTGGAAGCGCACTACCAAGCTGGTCTTCGCCGTCGTGCTCCACAACATACCGGAAGGCATGGCCGTGGGGGTCGTCTACGCGGGCTGGATATACGGCAGCTCCAATATCAGCTACCTGGGCGCGCTGGCACTGGCGATAGGCATCGCAATACAGAACTTCCCCGAAGGTGCCATCATCTCCATGCCGCTGCACGCAGCAGGAATGGGCAAGTTCCGCACCTTCCTGGCCGGAGTAGGCTCCGGTGTCGTAGAGCCTCTCGGAGCGCTGTTGACTTTGCTGTTCGCCAGTGCAGTGATCCCGATGATGCCCTATCTGCTCAGCTTCGCCGCCGGAGCCATGATATTCGTCGTCGTTGAAGAACTGATCCCCGAGATGTCGCAGGGGAAGCACAGCAACAAAGCCACCCTCAGTTTTGCGGGAGGCTTCCTGTTGATGATGGTCCTCGATGTGGCTCTGGGATGACTCAGTTCCCTTTTCTCTTCATCACGCCCGCGCAGAAGCAGGCAATGCAGAGCTCAAAATCCTTCAATTCGAAGCGCTGCGGTTCATCTTCCGAAATTATCATCTTGAAAACGCTGTTGATGCCGCGTCTTCTGTCGCGCACCAGGTGATAAACGATCTCATCATCGTCATCGAAACAGCGCCGCACGGCATTCTCCGCCCGGCTATAAGCTGTCGTCTGATTGCGCGCCATGAATGTGCGCACGAAGGTGGTCGATGAGATCCGGCTGCCGTCGGAGAGGAATACCTTGTAAGCCGGATGATGCAGCGGGATCTCGAATCTGCCGCTGTCAGCATAGCGGCATCCCATATAGAAAGCCGACAGCGCCAGTCTGATGAGCAGTTCGGAGACTTCCCTGCCGTCCTCCAGCTCGTCCTGGGCCTCTGCCAGAAAGTGCATCACAAAATCGCTCTGCTCCCGCGTGAACTCCACGGCCTCAGGCTGTGCCGGATGCGTGAACAGTGGATGTGTATTCAATATTTTTTTGATCGTTTTTTCTTTATCTTCCATGGGGATATTATAACTCATGATGCATGGCGGTACAAGCCGGCGCTTGCCGGGTTCAACGGTTGAGGCTCTTCTTCATGAGGCCCTGCTTTCTCACCGCGATCCAGCAGACCACAGCACCGGCGGCGCACCCCAGGGCGACAACGGCTACGCCCAGTATCATCGAAGGCCAACGCAGCGTAGCCAGACTGGTCCCCACGATGCCGACCAGATTGAGCACGAACTGCATCAGCGCGCTAGCCGTTCCCACCGCGCCGGAATTGTCTTCCAAAAGGACCGCCATTCCCAGCGGTCTGATGATGCCTTCCGCGATCATGATGGGCAGCACACCGGCCAGGAACAGCAGCGGGTCGAACCTCCCGCAGAGTATCAGCAGCGATCCGCCGGCTGCAAGGCAGCAGATCGCGATGGTCACCACCCGCCCCGTCTTCATGAATTTCGTCAGAGTCATGTAGATGAACGGCGCCAGGAACGACAACAGCGAGCCGACAGCGTAGAAGGCGCCGTACAGCAGGTTGCTGAGCCCGAAGTCATTGATGTAGACGTATGAGCTCACGGATACGTACGCCCAGACCGGTATCGTCAGCAGCGCCATGATGGCCAGAAAGAGCGAAAATGATCTGCTGGTGATGATCTCGCCCGCTTCGGCAAGCATCTGGCGGAAGCTGGCTACGGTCCTCTTTTCCAGCGGCCAGGTCTCGGTCGATGGTATCATCGGCAGCAGGCTGATGGCGGTCACCGCGCCGAAGAACACGAAGAGAAAGCGCCAGGAACTGAAATTGATGATCACCGATCCCAGTGAAGGCGCCACGATGGGCCCGAGCACCGCTATCGACTGGAGCACCGTCATGTTGCGCTTGAAGCGGCGTCCGCTAAAGCTGTCCTTGATCATGGCCGTGGTGATCGTCAGCACAAAGCCGGTGCCCAGGCCTCCAATGCCGCGCATCAGTGACAGGAGCACGATGCCGTTTGAAAACGAGCAGAGAAAGTAAGCTGCAGCGGCGGTGATCAGGCCGAAAAACAGCATGCTCTTTCTGCCGTATCTGTCGGATAGCGTACCGCTGACCAGGGTGCCGACAGCACAGGCTATGATGCCGGTATTCAGGCTGACGTTGAGCAGCGATTCAGAGATCCCCAGTTCCACCTTCAGAACCGGCAGCGCCGGCAGGTAGAGATCCAGCGTCATCCACTGCAGCGTCGTGATCACCATCAGCCAGATGGTGAAAAACCTCATACCGAGGTGTTTTTGCTCTATTAAAATTTCCTTTTCTTCTGTACACATGATTTGTCAAAAAATAAAATAGCGGTCACCAGTAATCATACCATAAAATCCGGGGCGGCAGTGCATTTTCACCCGAAATCAAAGAGCCGCCGCGAACGGCTTGCACCGCTGCAGCGACTCATTGGAGCCTTTCTTATCTATTCACATTGCTTAAAGGCGATATTCAATACGTGCCCATCCTAGTCAATCAGCCCGTAATTCTTCATCTCTGTCCTGAGCTGTTCCAGGACCTCGTCGCTCGGCGGGCAGAGCGGCAGACGATACTTCATCTTCATCTTGCCCATCAGAGCCAGGGCCGCCTTGACCGGTATCGGATTGACATCTGCAAAGAGGCTGTCGATCAGCGGCTTTGCCATCAGCTGGATCTCACGCGCTCTTTCGATGTTGCCGTCCAGCATAGCGCGGGACATCTCTACCGCATCCTTGGGAGCGACGTTTGCGTATACCGAAATGTATCCTATTCCACCCAGAGACATGAGAGGCACTACGGAATCATCGTTTCCGGAATATACCGCAAAGTCATCCGGTGTCACGCGGCAGATCTCAGCGACCTGAGCGATGTCACCGCTGGCTTCCTTGATGCCTACGATGTTCGGGTGCTTTGCCAGCTCTGCGACTGTCGCCGGTGCGATGTTGACTCCGGTACGTCCCTTTACCGAATACAGGATGCAGGGTACGTCCACGGCATCAGCTGTTGCCGTGTAGTGCTCGATGAGGCCCTTCTGGGAACACTTGTTGTAATACGGGGTCACCAGCAGCAGAGCGTCTACTCTTGTTGCCGCGATTTTCTTCGCCAGGTTGATGCCGTGTCTTGTGTCGTTGCTGCCTGCGCCTCCGATAACGGGTACTCTTCCATTGACGACGTCAACGCAGAACTTCACTGTGTCTATGTGTTCCTGGTCGTCCAGTGTGCTTGCTTCACCACTTGTGCCGCAGGCGATGATCGCATCGATTCCCTGATCGATCTGCCACTCTATGAAATCCCTGAATGTTTCGCGATCTACTGAACCATCTTCATTGAACGGTGTTACTATTGCTACTCCGCAACCTTCAAATACTGCCATTTGATTTTCCTCCTTGATAAAATAACTCTTACGATTTTTTTCTCCCGGCTGCTGTATGCGGCCGAAGGCGATAAAAAAGTTGCATCCTATCGATGCAACCTGTTGTTTTCGTATGAGTTGTCATCAATAGCTCCTCTGCTCTCGCAGGAGTTCGAAAGATATTTTCTCCCGACCCAGATGCCCCTCGTGCCCTCGGAGCTCTTCGGCGATCTCTCCTTTCAGCGGGTTCAGCGACTGCCGTCTCCACCGCTTAGTCATATCGATCGCGCCTCTATCAACTTATTATCAGTGAGTATATGTTAATACCCATACCGCGATTTGTCAACCGCAACCGCGTGTATACATGTTTTTCGGCCGCTCTTTCACTGCCCCCGGGCCACTCTTTCCATCAGCAGCGAGCCTTCCTGCCGCAGCCAGGCTCTGTATTTCGCGTGCTCGGGGATCACCTTCTCCACCTCCTGCCAGAAAGCCTCCGAGTGATTCATCTGCTTTCGGTGGCAGAGTTCATGCACGACTACATAGTCCAGCACCTTCGGCGGTGCCAGCATCAGCAGGCAGTTAAAGTTCAGATTGCCCCCGGAGCTGCAGCTGCCCCATCTGGTCTTCTGACAGCGGACGGTGATGCGTCCATAGGATACTCCGACGATCCCGGCATAATGGGCGACCCTCAGCGGGATCAGCAGCTTTGCCTTCTCCGTCAGCTGCTCTACGTCCCCGGGGGTCAGCGGCTCTAAAGCTGCTGCCGCCTGCCGCCGTCTCTTCACTTTTGAGAGCGACCTTTCGATCCACCCGCGCTTTTCATGGAGAAAGGACTCAATCATCTCCAGCTTTGCCTTGTAAGGGGCACGCACTACGACCCTGCCCTCAGCGGTGACCTCGATAGCCAGCGATTTCCTGCCGCTGCGTATAACGCTTGCTTTAGTCTCCATCTCTCTACTCTTCCGTCTCTTCATGGCGTTTAACGATCAGGACAACGCTATCCATGAGCACGGAATTTCTGTATTCCACAATATCGACCGTGGCTCCCTCTTCGATGACTTCGCCGTCCTCGGAGACCGCCGTCCAGTCGTTGCGGCCCAGTTTCACCTTGCCGCTGGGTGCCTTGCTGTCGATGGTCTGGGTCACCGTTCCCGTCTTGAAATGTTTGGGAACCTTCTTCTTGGCCTTGCTCTTTTTGTCATCCAGCCAGGCCTTCGCCGGCTTGCGAAAGAGCACCAGCAGCACCACCGAAGCCACCAGGAAGACAACTACCTGTAGCCAGAGATCAAGCCCGAACAGTGAAGCCACGACAGCTGCCAGAGCTCCGAACGAAAACCAGATTGCGATCATCACGTTCTTGGAAAATTCGATGATGAGACCGATGAACATCACGATGATCCAGATCCATAAAACTCCCATTTCTATATTACCTCCGCATATTTTCAGGTTCATGTGCCTAAAGCAGGCACTCTCCATATTGTAAGTGAAAGCGCCGGCTTTCGCAACATCGATTTTGAAATCCGCGCTCTTGCGCCTCTCTGATCAGAAAAAAAGAGGAACGCCCCTGCGGGCATCCCTCCCTGATATTGCATATTTGTCCGGAGCCATGCCTCTTCGTGCTCTTCATCCTAGAGCTGCGGACCTGCGGCAACCAGTGCTTTTCCGGCTTCGTTGCTCTCGTACTTGACGAAGTTCTTGATGAACCTGCCAGCCAGATCCTTAGCCTTTTCCTCCCATTCAGAAGGATCCGCATAAGTATCCCTGGGATCGAGGATGCCGCTGTCTACGCCTTCCAGCTCTGTGGGCACCTCGAGGTTGAAATACGGGATCATCTTGGTCGGTGCATCATTGATGGCACCGTCTAAGATAGCATCGATGATGCCGCGGGTATCCTTGATGGAGATACGCTTGCCCGTGCCGTTCCAGCCGGTGTTCACCAGATAAGCTTTCGCTCCGCTGGCCTCCATCCTCTTCTGCAGCTCCTGTGCATACTTGGTCGGATGCAGTTCCAGGAACGCCTGTCCAAAGCATGCCGAGAATGTAGGTGTCGGTTCCGTGATCCCTCTCTCGGTTCCCGCCAGTTTTGCTGTAAATCCTGACAGGAAGTAGTATTTCGTCTGTTCCGGTGTCAGTATGGAAACCGGAGGCAGTATTCCGAAGGCATCGGCGGAAAGGAAAATAACGTTGTTGGCAGCCGGTGCCGCGGAGATCGGGCGCACGATATTCTTGATGTGATCTATTGGATAGGATACACGTGTGTTTTCAGTCACGCTCTTGTCCGCAAAGTCGATCTTTCCGTCCTTGTCCAGAGTGACGTTCTCCAGCAGGGCGTTTCTCTTGATAGCGTTGTATATATCGGGTTCGGCATCCTTGTCCAGGTTGATGACCTTTGCATAGCAGCCGCCTTCAAAGTTGAAGACGCCCTTGTCGTCCCAGCCGTGCTCGTCATCGCCGATCAGCTTGCGCTTGGGGTCTGTCGACAGAGTGGTCTTGCCAGTGCCCGAGAGCCCGAAGAAAATAGCGGTGTTCTTGCCGTCCATGTCTGTGTTCGCAGAGCAGTGCAGAGCCGCAATGCCCTTCAGCGGCAGATAGTAGTTCATCATGGAGAACATGCCCTTCTTCATCTCGCCGCCGTACCAGGTGTTGATGATGACCTGCTCGCGGCTGGTGATGTTGAAGACGACTGCGGTCTCCGAGTGAAGTCCCAGCTCCTTGTAGTTCTCTACCTTTGCCTTGCTGGCATTGTAAACTACGAAATCCGGTTCAAAGTTCTCCAGCTCTTCATCGGTAGGTTTGATGAACATGTTCCTGATGAAATGAGCCTGCCAGGCAACTTCCATAATGAAGCGAATGGCCATCCTTGTATCTTTGTTTGCACCGCAGAACGCGTCTACGACATAGAGCTTTTTATCGCACAGTTCGTTGACCGCGATATCCTTGACAGCCTTCCAGGTTTCCTTGGAAGCGGGGTGGTTATCGTTGGGATATTCATCGGAAGTCCACCATACGGTATCCTTTGAATTCTCATCCATGACTATAAACTTGTCCTTAGGCGAACGGCCCGTATAGATGCCGGTCATTACGTTGACAGCGCCCAGTTCACTGAGCTGGCCCTTTTCGTAACCAGTAAGCTCCGGCCTCATTTCCTCTTCAAACAATGTCTCATAAGAGGGGTTGCGAACGACTTCAGTCGTCCCGGTGATTCCATATTGGCTCAAATTGATTTCAGACATTTTTATTGACCTTTCCACTAATAGTGTTTAAATCGTATCAGTAATATTTATCAGCGACAGGTCGACGCACCCCGTCGCGCCTATATTGTACCGAAATTTATGCAATTTTTCAATTAGTATATCCCATCTTCGACAAAGTAGTCCCTAATTATCCGCTGCCGCGCGCCTTTCCGCCTCTTCATCAAGCCTGGCCTTCTCTCTGATCACGAAATATCCGGCGCCGATGACTACCAGTCCGCCCAGTATCTGCCACGGGCTGATGCGTTCGCCCAGCAGCAGGAAAGAAAGTATCGTCGAGGATACCGGCAGAAAGTTTGAATAGACAGCATTCGTCGTCGGTCCCAGCCGCGATATGCTGTAGACATAGATTATGAATCCCAGACCGGCGTCCACAATGCCCATGAAGAGTACCGCGAGTATGATCTTTGGATGCATCGCGGACTGCAGCGGCGGCATGTGGGTGTAAGCATAAGGTGCCGTCAGCAGGGTGGTGCACAGCAGCTGGCAGAACGCCATGGTGACCGCGGTGTACTTCCCGGCGAGCTTTGCCGTGAGAAAGTTATAGCAGTTCCACGAGATGATAGCGCCGAGACAGAACAGATATCCGATCAGCCTGCCGTGCATTATCTGGCTTATATCCACCCCGATGATGAGGACCACACCCACGATCGATATTATCATGGCCGCCAGCAGCCTGGCGTTGGCCTTTCTCTTCCAGATGACACGCTCGATGAGAACCGAGACCACGGGAACGAATGCCAGCAAAATAGTCACCAGAGAAACCGGCATGTGATCCAGGGCGCTGTATTCACAGTAATAGTAGAACAGTTCTCCGGTCAGCGAACAGAGTATGAAAAATATGATGTCCCGCTTCCGGAACCAGTGGTATGGATCCAGCCTCATCTTGATAAAGAACATCTCCACCAGTCCCAGGAGGTATTTGATGTGCAGCAAAGTCAGCGACGGGAATACTCCCATGGCCACCTTTACACATATGTATTCCATGCCCCAGATAACAACCAGGAGCACCATGAGAGCATGAGCTTTGTGTCTTTCATCGATCCGTGCCATCGACCGGCTCCTTTCACTCGGTATGTGATCAACGCTGCAATCCCAGTCTTCCCTCTGTTACTATTTTACATTGCCGCGGTGGAGATGTACATTATTATTGCAGGGATCCGGCGTATCTTCTTCAAAGAAAGCGATCTGTGCAAACGATGTCATTGACAGCGCGGCGCCGACGCAATAGAATGGAAAAATGCAAACGGATAATAAAAACCAGCGAAAATATAATCTGATACTGACTGCGGGACATATGGGTGTCGACCTTCCGCAGGGTGCTCTGTCGGCCATACTGCCATACCTGATCAGCGCATATCACTTCGATTACGCGACCGCGGCAGTCCTTGTCATGGCTTCCAACATCGTCGGCTCCGTGGTCCAGCCGATCTTCGGCCAGATGGCGGACAAGAGGAATCAGGCCTGGACTATGGTCGTCGGCCTTGCGCTGGCTGGATGCGGCATATCGCTCACCGGCCTCATATCCAGCTTTCCCCTGCTCTGCGGATCTGTGATGATCATGGGCGTCGGTATCTCCATGTACCACCCGGAAGCTGCCCTGCTGGTGAACCGCCTCGCCCCCGGCGGCCGTCAGGGGAGCGCGGTCAGCGTATTTTCATTTGGCGGCAACCTCGGCTTTGGCGTCGGCCCCATCATTGCCACCGCAGTGCTCAGTGTGTTCGACATCAAAGGCACACTGGCCTTCCTTGCGATCACGGCCGCTATCATTGCCGCCATGGCAGCGATCTATCCGGCTCTTAAGGCAGCTCACTTCGGTGTACAGAAACCAGCCTCTGCGGCTGAGGATGCAAAGCCGCTCCCTCAATCATCAGAAGAAAAGCCACGCGACAACTGGTCCGGCTTCTGGCGCCTCTGCGGAGTCATCTTCGGCCGTTCCATCATCTACGCAGGCTTCAACACCTTCCTGGCACTCTACTGGATCAGCCGCTTCCACCAGAGCAACGCCAAAGGCGGGCTCATGCTGTCCGCATTTTTCATCATGGCTGCACTGAGCACCCTGATAGGCGGCAGACTGGCGGATTCCTTCGGACACATCCGCATGATCAGAGTCAGCTGCATCATCCTGCTGCCGGGCATATTGCTGCTGGCATTCGCCGACAACCAGATCCTGGCATTCGCAGCCCTGGTTCCTGTCGCCTTCGCCATCAGTCTCTGTTACAGCCCCACCGTGGTCCTCGGTCAGTCGTACCTGGCCGGACGAAAGGGTCTCGCTTCGGGAGTGACCCTGGGTCTATCGGTCAGCATCGGCGGCATCGTGGCCCCGCTGCTGGGGAAGATAGGCGACGCTTATGGCCTGCAGACCACCATGATTGTGATCGGTCTCGTTGCCATCATCCCGCTGATTATGTCATTCACACTTCCGAAAACAGAAATACGCTGAGACAAAAAGAAAAGACCCGGAGAACCCGGGTCTTTGATCGGAGTTGTGTTCCTCATGCTTCTTCGATCGCACCGACCGGACATCCGTCCTGCGCTTCCTTTGCGCTGTCGAGCTTGTCATCCGGCACATCGCTGTCGATCGCTACCGCAACCCCGTCATCGTTCATGGAGAATACTTCGGGGCATGTTGCCTCGCACACTCCACAACCTATACAAGAATCATTTACAACATATTTCATGCTATCCACCTGTCCTTTCATAAAATATTATTAATCTTACTTTTATTATAGTCTAAACCTTCACCCTGTCTGTGGTTATAACCACAATCTGCTCAAATCTGTCATTATTTCCGGCCCGGCGAGGCGGCCGGAAGGGAAATATGTCAAACTATGCATACTTGCTTTCCATCTTTTTCAGCAGTGCCAGATAGTGCTCCTGCACTCCGGATTTCTCCTCTTCCTGTTCAAAAGCCCGGCACCGCTCGTCGATAGATCCCATCACTTCTTTGTCCAGATTGTTTTCGGCGAAGGTGTAAACAACATTGTTTTCTTTTTCTATATGACGCTTGAGCAGGCGCGCATATCCCATCGCTTCTGTGAGGATATCCAGCTTGAACTCCGATCCCGGATCTTTCTCGTACTGGTCGAGCGCGATGCCCAGAGCCATCACGTGGTCGCGGCCGAGGTCATGCTCGACCAGCATCCCGTGAGTAACCAGATTTTCGGCCACCACTCCCAAATGCGCCGTCATCTCCGGGAAGAGGAACTCCTCCTCCTTGCCGTGGTGATGCCTGTCGGCATAATTGCGTATGAAATCGGCCATCTCCCTGAAATCGGCGACATTGACCTCGTCACCCTCAATTATCCCGACGCACGCCTTTCTGATGACCTGCAGCATGCGGTTTATATTTTCGTGTTCAATTACCATCAAATCGATACTGTAACTCATATTGTCCTGCCTGTCCCTTTACTATACTTTCAAGTTTCTTTATCTATGCCCCTATTATGTCACCTATTTACCCGTCCATCGGTTGTTATAACCACATTTCAAAAATCTTTGCCGCGCTTTTTCAAATATGTTATCATCGAGTCAGTTACTGCTAACAAAGTGAAAGCGAGGCCACGATGACTCTTGAAGGATTGAAAAAGACCGCCCTTTTCCGGGGGTTCACAGATGAAGACCTGGAGGAGGTCAGCTCGGGCGACGATATCCGCATCGCCGGGTACCGGAAAAACGAGAACATCTTCAGCGCCGGAGACATCATCAGCGAAATGGGCGTGGTCCTCTCCGGAAAAGTCATCATCGAGAACAACGACTTCTGGGGCAACAGGACGATACTCAGCAGCATACCCGCAGGAGGCGTCTTCGGGGAGACATATGCACTGGCAAAGCAGCCCCTGATGGTCGATGCCGTCACTTCACAACCGAGCAGGATACTGCTGATCGAAACCTCAGGGCTCATCGATGCGAGCAATGTCGTCGGCAGCTGGCAGAACAAACTGGTGAAAAACCTGCTGCGGGTCTCTATCAACAAGAGTCTCACTCTCTCCACCCGTATCTTCTGCACGACACCCAAAAAAATCAGGAACCGGCTCCTGATTTTCCTCTCAGGTATGGCTGTGCGCTACGGCAAGTCCGAATTCGAGATACCCTTCGACCGGCAGCAGCTGGCAGCTTATCTCAACCTCGACCGCAGCGCGCTCTCCAAAGAACTGCGCCGCATGGAAGAGGACGGTATCCTGGAGTACAACAAAAGTCACTTCATACTTCACAGCAGCGCGGATTTCGTAGTATAATTTTTTCAGGAGGGCATTACCATGAATAAAAATGAAATAATCGAAAATGTAAACAAACTGATCGCAGCACCGAGCTGCTGCCAGGAATCAAAAGCAGCTGCACAGGCTTATCTCGATGCCCTGGGCACAGACAAGGAAGCAGATGCGGCCAGGGCAATGATCAACCAGCTGGAACTCGACGTCAACAATATCGACGGCCTCATCGCTCTCACTTCATCGGATGACGGCAAAAAGCTCTTCGGCGAAGAGCAGGCCAGGAGCATGAACGAAGCCGCCGTTAAGGCCAAAGCAGGCGGTGAAAAATACTGCATCTGCGATGCCTGCCAGGCGGGCGGCGCACTGCTGGACAACAAAGCGGACGTCCTCGGCTGACCCGGCGCCGCAGCAGACCGAACATCAGATACATTATCGCAGACCACGCCTCACCACGGCGTGGTCTCTCATATTTTCAGCTCAGTTTCAGCCCCCTGTGCATAATGATTTTATTGCTACTCATATTGAAAGGGGAATTATTATGGCAACTAATACCGGGAAAAAGAAACACGCCCGTCTTGTGACAGCTATCGTTCTGGTGATCGTTATCGCGTGCTGCGGCCTGGCTGCAAAGCTGGCTTATGACAACATCTATCAGAAAGTCAGCGACAATGTGCTGGACTCGGCTGTCAGCCAGACGAGTGAAAGCGCGGACGGCAGTAAGGTCTCCCTCTCGCAGGCGGATCGCGAAAAAGCAAAAGAGATCATCTCTGATAAGGTGCCCGTTTCCGATCTGCCAAAACTGTACCGCTGGTACAAGGCCGGAGACACATCACAGCTTGCCTCCTATGCAAAAAGCCACTTCACTGAGGACGAAATCAACGAGCTGCGAAAGCTGGCACAATAGAGTTATCTGTAACATACCCCCTTGACATTGAACTGCCCCATGCCCCACAATGTAAGTGTGTCCGTTTGAAACCGGATATCGGTGGTAAGAGGACAGCACAAGGAGGATTTTAGAGATGCAGTTAAGAGATCTGCGCCCGGGAGAAGCAGGAATCATTACATCAGTTGGCGGAGAAGGGGAACTCCGGCAGCATTTTCTTGATATGGGTGTGATCCCTCAGGCAAAGGTCACCGTCACCAAGTACGCGCCTATGGGCGACCCCATGGAACTGCGCATACACGGGTATGCTCTCACACTGAGGCTGGCGGACGCGGAAAAGATCGAAGTCGACAAAATCGATAAAGCCGCTGGAGAAAACGCCGTAACTGCCGTATCCAGGGGGAGAAGAAAGTCTGCAGCGGGCAGCAGCGACGATGAACAGGCGCACCCCGGACTGGGCGAAGGCGGAAAATATCACGTCAAAGCGACAGAAAACCCGCTGCCGCAGGGAACTGTACTCACATTTGCCCTTGCGGGCAATCAGAACTGCGGCAAGACCACACTCTTCAACAAGCTGACGGGTTCCAATCAGCACGTCGGCAACTTCCCCGGAGTCACGGTAGACCGCAAGTCCGGCCCCATCAAGAGCAAAGACAACACGCTGGTGACCGACCTGCCCGGGATCTATTCACTGTCGCCATACAGCAGCGAAGAAATCGTCTCCCGGCAGTTCATACTCGGAGAACACCCGACCGGGATCATCAATATAGTCGACGCCACCAACATAGAGCGCAACCTCTACCTCACTATGCAGCTGATGGAACTGGATGTGCCCATGGTGCTGGCGCTGAACATGATGGACGAGGTGCAGGCCAACGGAGGCTCGGTGCGCATCAATGAGATGGAAGCCGCACTCGGTATACCGGTGATCCCCATCTCGGCATCAAAGAACGAAGGAATAACGGAGCTCATACAGCACGCGATCCACGTGGCTCAATATCAGGAACGTCCCGGTAGATTGGACTTCTGTGACAAGAAAGCCCACGGCGGTGCAGTCCACCGCTACCTGCACGGGATCATGGATCTTATCGAAGACCACGCGGAACGGGCGGGACTGCCCCTGCGTTTTGCTGCCAGTAAAGTAGTCGAAGGTGACGAACTGATCCTCGATCAGCTCCATCTGACGCAAAACGAACGCGATATGATCGAGCACATCATCATACAGATGGAAGAAGAGCGTGGCCTTGACCGTGCGGCAGCAATCGCCGATATGCGCTTTTCATTCATCCAGCCGCTCTGCGAGCGGACTGTCATCAAACCGGAACGCAGCCGTGAAGACCTGCGCAGCGAGCGTATCGACCGCTTCCTGACCGGAAAATTCACCGCCATCCCGGCGTTCATCGCCATCATGGGACTGGTGTTTTACCTTACATTCAACGTCATTGGAGCCTTTTTGCAGCAGGCGCTGCAGCACGGCATCGATGCTCTGACGGCCATGGTAGACAGCGGTCTGCAGCAGGCCGGTGCCAGCGAAGTAGTGCGCTCGCTGGTCGTCAACGGCATCTTCAACGGGGTCGGCTCCGTGCTGAGCTTCATCCCTATAATAGTGGTGCTCTTCTTCTTCTTATCACTGCTGGAGGACAGCGGATATATGGCCCGCGTGGCCTTCGTCATGGACAAGCTGCTGCGAAAGATCGGTCTCTCGGGGCGCAGTGTGGTCCCCATGCTGATCGGCTTCGGCTGCACCGTCCCTGCGGTCATGGCCAGCCGCACGCTGCCCTCGGAGCGCGACCGGCGCATGACCATCATACTCACACCGTTCATGAGCTGCTCGGCCAAGCTGCCGATCTACGCTTTTTTCACTGCCGCTTTCTTCCCCGAACACGGCGGTCTTGTCATGGTGGGGCTCTACTTCCTCGGCATTCTGCTGGGTATAGTTGTCGCCCTTGTCAGCAAGAACACGGCTTTCCGCGGGGAAGCGGTACCCTTTGTCATGGAGCTGCCGGCTTACCGGCTGCCCGGAGCACACAACGTATTGCAGCTGCTGTGGGAAAAGGCCAAGGACTTCCTGCACCGCGCTTTCACAGTTATCTTCGTGGCCACCGTGATCATCTGGGTGCTGCAGACTTTCGATTTCAGCTTCCATGTAGTCAGCGACCCTCAGGACAGCATCCTGGCTATACTTTCCGGATACCTGGCTCCGCTCTTTGCGCCTTTCGGCTGCGGGGACTGGCGCATCTCCACCGCGCTGGTGACCGGCTTCATCGCCAAAGAGAGCGTGGTCTCCACGTTGTCGGTACTATTCGGCAGCACCTCGGCTCTACTGGGGTCCATCACCACCGTGGCCGCGGCTTCACTTTTGATCTTCTGCCTGCTGTATACGCCATGCGTGGCTGCGATCGCTTCCATCAGGCGCGAGCTCGGCGGCCGCTGGGCTATCATGGTCGTCATCCTGCAGTGCGTCATCGCCTGGATAGCAGCCTTCATAGCCTATCTGATCGGCACTGCAATAGTCTGATTGAACCTTAACAGTTGCTAAGCACACCTTACGCGAGTATAATGTTGTCTAGGCAACAATATTTTTGTTGCCGTAACGTTCATTCATAATCATAATAGGAGGATTTTTATGAAAAAGAAATTATTATTGATCCTGCTCGCGGTGATGGTATGCTTTGCTTTCACGGCCTGCGGCGGCAGCAAAGACAGTAGTAATTCCGGTCAGAAGGAATCGAAGGGCAAGCTGATGATGGCAACCACAACGAGTACCGAAGATACCGGTCTGCTCGACTATCTTGCGCCAAAGTTCAAGAAGGACACTGGCTACACTCTGAAGTGGACAGCAGTAGGAACCGGCGAAGCTCTCAAACTGGGCGAAGACGGTGAAGTCGACGTCGTTCTGGTCCATGCAAAGAAAGACGAAGAGAAGTTCGTAAAAGACGGTTATGGAGTCAAGAGATATCCTGTAATGTACAACGACTTCGTCATTGTAGGACCGAAGAAGCCAATCGCGAAGACCGCAGACACACCTGCAGTATTCGAGCAGATCATGGATGGCAGGCTCCCGTTCGTATCCCGCGGAGATGATTCCGGCACCGACAAGAAAGAAAAATCTATCTGGGCGGATCTCGGTCTGAACCCGAAAGACAACCCGAACTACATTTCAGCCGGACAGGGCATGGCAGAAACACTGAACATGGCCAATGAAAAGAATGCTTACTGCATGACCGACCGTGGAACATGGTTAAAGCAGAAGAACGATTCGGAGACCAAGTACACTATCGACATCGTTTGCGAAAACGGCAAAGAGCTGAAGAATCAATATGGTGTCATCGCTGTTAATCCGAAGAAATACCCGGATGTCAACAACAAGGCTGCCAATGCATTCATCAAGTGGATCTGCTCTGACAAGGTCCAGAAGCTGATAGGAAAGTACGGTGAGAAGGAATACGGACAGCCGCTCTTCACACCGGACGCAGGAACAGATAACTAGAATGAGGTCATATGCCTGATTTAATTCACTGGTTTATTACAGTATTCTCGGATAGCACCGTCAAAAGTGCTATCCGGGTAACTTTCATAATGGCGGTCTTTGCAACGTCCATCTCGGCGGTGCTGGGGATCGCTTTTGGCTTGTTCCTGGAACGTCATGAATTCTTCGCCAAGAAAGCTGTCGTCAGGATCAACCGCACTCTGATGGGCGTGCCGCCTGTAGTCGTCGGCCTCATAGTCTATCTGCTGACCATGCATGCCGGACCTCTGGGGCCGCTCAACATGCTTTTCACTATTCCCGGTATGGTGCTCGCCCAGGTATTGATCATCACGCCGATCATCAGCGGAATGATTTTTTCGTACGCCAGTTCGGCGGCGCCGCAGATACGGGTCTTCGCCCGCTCGATGGGGGCCACAAAATCGCAGACCAGCAGACTGGTGATCAGCGAGCTGCGCAATGAGATCTACTTCTGTATAGTTACCGGCTTTGGCCGCTCGATCAGCGAAGTGGGCTCGGTGATGCTGGTAGGAGGCAACATCGAAGGCAGCACAAGGACGATGACCACAGCTATATCGCTGTTAAAGAGCCAGGGAATATTCACCCAGGGCATCGGCCTTGGTGTCCTCCTGCTGGTGATGGCTTTCGTACTGCAGAGCCTTGCAGATGCATTCCAGAAAGGAAGGATCACCGATGAAAATTATTGATCTCGAAAAGCAGCTGGGAGATTTTCATCTCAGCATCCCCTATCTGGAATTGAAAAGCGGCGTCATCCACGGGATCGTAGGACCCAACGGCTGCGGCAAGAGCGTTCTCCTGAAACTGATCATGAACACCCTGACACCGGACAGCGGTCATATAGACTATGAGGGGCTCGCTCCCCGCGAAATGACCATGATGTCTCAACGTCCTTACCTGATGAAGACCAGCGTATATAAGAATCTGATCTATCCGTTGAAACTGCGGGGGATCCGTCCCGATGAGGACGCCATCGATTCTATGCTTGCACGCGTAGGTCTCCAGGATCAGAAACATCAGTACGCAGGCGGACTCTCGAGCGGTGAACGCCAAAAGCTCTCCTTCCTGCGCGCTATGATCTTCCATCCGAAATTCCTGATCATGGACGAGACTCTTGCCAATCTGGACCCTGACAGTGAAAAACTCTTCATGGACATGATCCGCGAAAGGCAGCGGAAAGAAAAGGTGACCTGGCTGATCGTCAGCCACCAGTGGGATCACGTGAACACACTGTTCGATGAAGTACATCGCATGGAACGCGGTCACCTGGTATGAGCGTCCCTGCAAGCAACAGCCACGGATACATTTGTTAAACAGGCAATACAAAAACGACGCGCTCTGAGCGCGTCGTTATTGTATTGCCTGAAATTATTGATTTTCCTGCTTTCACTGGCCCCAGCTGGTCAAAAGTTTTTCCAGCAGCTGGCGCAGTTCCGCCTGCTCTTCTTCGCTCAACGCTGCAAAGGCACTCCCGCGTGAAAACCGGCCGCTTTCGATCTCTGCAGCCCGTTCCCTGCCCGCCTCTGTAAGACTGACGATGACAACACGCCTGTCCTCTTCAGATTTCGTGCGTCGGATCAATCCTTTGGATTCCAGTTTGGACATGATCTCACTGGCCGAACCCGGCTTGATCACCAGTATGTTCTGGATCTGCTTTTGCGGCATATCGTCATGATATTTCAAGAGGTACAGAACGCGGTCCTGTGTCTTTATCATGCATGAATTGTGTATCGCCTCACGGCCCGCCTTTTCCAGCAGTACGCCGAGACTATCAGTTATCCCAGTTTGCATTCGGATTCCAGCTCTTGAGCATCTTCAGCAGTATCGGTTTCAGTGTTTCCTGCTCCTCCGCGGACAGCGAAGAATATGGATGTTCTTCCTCCAGCTCGCCGGTGGCCAGTCTGTCTGCTGCTTTGCGGCCTTCATCGGTGATGCTCATCGTGATGTTGTCCATGTCTGACTTGTCACGGTTGATCCAGCCCTTCTGTTCCATCATCTTCATAACTCCGCATGAAGTTGTCGGATCGATCACGAGCAGATTCTGGATGTCTTTCAGTTTCATGCCGTCATTATAGCTGAGCAGTGTCAGCACTCTCCTCTGACTCTTGATCATGCAGATTCTGTGCATGTAGTGCTTGGCGATTTTTTCAAACAGTATGTTGAGATCGTCGAGATCACCGTGCGGCATCCCGCGATAATCGATATAATGACCCCAGCTGCATTCGCATTTCTTTTCGTTTTGCATAGCGCCCTCCTTTTTTCTCGAACTGAATTATTAAATCCGGCATCCTTAGGTACCTAAATAAATCATAGCACTATATGAGATCAAAGTCAATCCGGCAAAGCCGGTCACTTCAGTTCCACGACCGGGCTGCCTGTGATCTTCTTTTCTTTTCCGATCGCTGTCGGATCGCCATAGCCCAGTGCCAGCGAACAGCAGATAGTCTCTTCCCCGCCCGCACCGAGGGCCTTCATTATTTTCCGGTTACCGTCCAGCCAGTGCAGCTGATTGATGTAGCAGCTGTCGACCTTCAGAGAAGCGGCCGCCAGCATCATGCTCATGTTGGCGCAGACGCAGTCGGCCATTGCGTTGGCATATCCCTTCTCGCAGGTGAGCACCACCAGTATCGGTGCGCCATATATGAAATCGAACCTGCCCTGCTTTGATTTCCTGATGCTGTACTTTATAGTGGGGAAGAGCCCCTCTTCATTTTCGTCCATTTCCGCGAATGCCTGACGAGCCGCTTCCACGAGATCCTCCAGCGCTTTGCCGCTGACCACGTAGAACTTTACTTTCTGGACGTTCGATCCGGTCGGCGCTATCCTGCCGGCTTCTATTATCTGCGAAAGGACATCCCTCTGCAGCCCGGTATCCGCAAACCGGCGGCAGCTGCGGCGTTCCTTGATCACCTTCAAAGTTTCATTCATCGATTGCTCCTTTTTAAAAACAGAGTTTTTCCTTTGATAATATAGCGCCGCCCCCGCAAAGTCAATCCCGGCATCCCGCCGCACAAAAAAGAGCAGGCCTGCCCGGGTCTGCTCTCATTCAGTGATTTTATTTTACAGTGATTGTGATCCCTTTCCATACGCCGTTCTGAGCGACTGCGTATACCTTGCACTTGCCGGCTCTCTTCGCTGTGATCCTGCCCGTCGAGCTGACCTTAGCGATCCTGCTGTCCGTGCTGAAAAAGCGGATGTTCTTCACGTGATTGGCGGCGAACTTTCTGCCCTTGCGAGCCTTGACCGCCGTTGCCTTCACTTTGGTGCTGCGTCCTGCCTTGAGCGCGATGCTCTTCTTGTTCAGCTTGACCGCTTTAGCATTGGTGCACTTGCCGCCCCTGCTCAGATCGCCTGTCGTCGCATGAGCCACCAGGCTGCTTGCAATATATGTCTTCTTGCCGTTCACGGTCTTGAAGGCGCGCACTCTCCACTTGTAGTAAGTGTATTTTCTGAGGTGCTTCTTTGTGAAAGTGAGACCTTTGACCGTCTTCAGCTTTTTCAGCTGATAGTTCTTGTCTTTGCCGCTGCAGCGTGCAAAGTAGATGTCATAGCCGCTGGCACCCTTGACTTTAGTCCAGGTCAGTTTCTGAGCCTTCTTGCCCTTAGCCGTTACCCTGGCCAGAACGTACGGCTTTGCAGGCACAACTTTCCACTGTGCATACATCGTGATCGTCTCGCCGTCCACTGCTGTCAGATCGCTGACCGTGGCGCCGTCTGTGTAAGCCGTGCCGCTGCCGTCTGCTGCCGTGTTCCAGCCTGTGAAAGAATACCCGTCGCGTTTGAAGGTGTTCTTTGCCAGCTCAGCGTCCCTGCCGTACTCCAGGCTCTGAGTGTCCATGCTGCCCTTGCCGCCGTTGGCGTTGAAGCTGACATTGTAGGTGTTTGCCGACCACTGTGCGTACAACGTCATATCTTGTTTAGTGGTGACCTGCGCACCATCCGTGTAAGCTGTGCCGCTGCCGTCTGCTGCCGTGTTCCAGCCTGTGAAAGTATATCCCTTGCGTGTGAAGGTGTTCGTTGTCAGTGCAGTCTCCCTGCCATAGTCGAGGCTCTGAGGATCCATAGTTCCCTCGCCGTCGTTGGCATCGAAGCTTACTTTAAATGTGATGATCGACCACTGTGCATACAGTGTCATATCAGCATCCGGGGTCACCTCTGCACCATCGGCATAGGCTGTGCCGCTGCCGTTCGCTTCCGTGTTCCAGCCCGTGAAAGTATATCCTTCACGCTGGAAGCTGTTAGTCATCAGCGCAGCGCTGTCTCCCTCGTTCACAATGATATCATCCATCGTTCCCTGTCCGCCGTTAGCGTCAAATGTGATCTTGCTGGTGGCTACGGGATCGAGGATAGGATATCCCTTATTCACATTCTCAGTATCCATCGCAAAGTTGATGCGCTCCGGATTCAAATCATCCACAGCCTGCTGTACCTTCATCTCCGCCGTGCTCTTTGGCGTGAAGCCGGTGACTCCCGGAAAGACCTGCCCCATCGCACTCATGTACTTGTTGAGGTCCTTGTCGTAATAGCAGTTTTTCATGGTGACCTGCGCCGCCCTGCTGACTCCGCCGACCAGTTGTCCCACAAAGTTGCTGCCCGTGATCTTGGCGGCATTATAGCAGTTCGTGAGCGACACCTGCTCGTCGCCGGACATTATCATGCCTCCTACGAGACCGCCGATGGATCCCCCGGCCGTATCACTGACATCGCCCGTATTATAGCTGTTAGTTATGCTGACATGCGAGCCGCCTGCCTGGATTGAGCCCACAAGGCCTCCGGTCCTCGCATAATCGCCGCTCTCATCATTGCTGATGGTGCCGCGGTTATAGCACTGATCTATGGTGATAGTGGTACCCGAATCAACCTCTCCGATCAGTCCGCCGATGGCCTGAGTCGAATCGTAGCCGGCTTCCGGGGTGTGAGCTGTCACATCGACCTCCGCGCCGATGCCCTGCAGCGTGCATGCGTCACGGGTGCTGCCGACAACTCCGCCCGAGCGGTAACCCGCGCCTACCGTGCCGCTGACGGTGAAGTTCTTCAGAGTTGCGCCCCTGATCGCTCCGAACAATCCGGAATATGTACTGTGATGTACCACCGGATTCCAGCCGCCGCCTGTGGTCGGCTTGTACACTATCTTCAGGTTGGTGATCCGGTGACCGTCGCCATCGAATGTGCCGCGAAAATATTTCAGATCTCTGTTGGTTCCACCGCCTATCGGGTTGAAATCCGGGTAAGCAGAAAGGTCGATGTCGCCTGTCATCTTGATATATTTGCCTTCATAAGTTATTCCATTGTCGACATTTGTGGCCAGCTTTGCCAGATCTGCCGCATCCTCGATCAGATACGGGTCTGTCTCCGTGCCGCTGCCGGCAATAGTTCCGCCTGCTGCCCGAGCGGTCTCCGGCATCGATGGCATGAAGGTCAACACAACCAAAATCGCCAGCAAAATGCTGAGCGCCCCTCCGGCTCTCCTCTTCAACTTGCTTCTTTCGTTCATAACATGTCCTTTCATTAAAAAACCCCTTTTGCAATCTCTCATGAATATCTCTCGATATTCATATTAAAGTATAACATGTCATCTGCCGGCAAGCTGTTAGCCATACAACAATCATGGCGGATTTTCAACTATACAACCTCAGGCAACAACGTTTTTTCGAGCCTTAGAGAGCGTGGATACCGCCGTTTATGAACCTGGCCAGAAGGCTCTGATATTGATACCAGCAATTGTCCTTGTTCCATCCCAGCCTTTGATTCACGGCAAAGGATCCATGCAGGATAAAGCGGAAGAGCATCTCGGCTTCCTCTTCTGTCACCCGGCTGCGCTCCATGAATTCGGGCACCACGCGTTCTTTCTCATGAGCCGCTATCCGCTGGATGATGTGTTCGCTGAGCGAAGGATCCAGAAACAGCCTGTGATACCGTTCAGAATCCGCTATCCGCTGGCATGCCGGCAGGATCGTTTCATCTTTTCTCAGCTCATCAGCATTGCCGCTCCTGATAGCATCCACCACATCGATCACCGTGCCGCGGCCCTCCTCAGAGAACATCAGCGCATCGTCGATGACCTGGTCGAGCACATCTTCCACGTTTTCGTAATGCAGATAAAATGTCGCCCGTGAGATCTCGGCCTGCTTGCAGATATTAGTCACATTTATCTTCTCGAAGGACATGCGGTCTATCAGTTCCAGGAAGGCATCCTTGATAACCGACATGGTGTACAGGGTCCGCCGGTCCGTCTTTCTTTTCATATATATTCCTCCATAATTATCGACAGAAATCACGATCTGTCTTTGAGTTTCTATTTCCGTGCATTCTGTTCTTCATTTCTTTTACATATACACTATAATAATTTCTATACACAGTGTCAATGAATCATGTAATAAGAAAACATGTAAAGAATATAGAAAGGATAACCATGAACACATCAATCAAAAAAGCAGCCACCCAGCTGCAAAGAGCAGACGCTATCCTCATCAGTGCCAGCAACGGATTGTCGATAGCCGAAGGATATCATATATTTGCGGACAATGATGATTTCAAAAAATACTTCGCAGATTTCCGCACAAAGTACAGCATCAACTGCCTCATCCGCGGCGTATTCGCGCCGCTCCCTCCTGCGGAACATGAAAGGTACATGAAAACAGTCCACCGGTATCTCATCGATGATTATCATGGCAGCGATATCATGAAAAGCCTGCAAAAGCTGATAGATGACAAGCCTTATTTCATTGTCACCTCGAATGCAGACACTCATTTCCAGATGAACGGGTTCGATGAGGAGCGGATATTTGAGGTAGAGGGCAATTTTGACGGGATGTCCGAAGGCAGCAGCCAATGGAAAGGGCAGCAGGAACGTTTTCAGTCCTTCATCGAGGAATATGCTTCGAAAAATCTGGTCGTTTTCGAATTGGGCATCGGTGCCGGCAACCGTCTTATAAAGGCACCTTTGATGGATCTCGTCGCCCAGTGTGCCAACTGGAAATTCATCACTCTGAATCTGGCACAGGAAATCAATGTACCTGACCGCATCGAAAGCCGTTCGACCGCACTTGCCGGAGACATCAGCGAGACTTTCACAGCACTATTGCGCGAGCAGACAAGGGAGGCCTGATATGTCATTTTATGAAGAACTGGTGACCGAAGCACAAATGAATTATTCCCGCTATTACAGCATCTACATGCGTGGCGGGACGGCCATAGAGCTGAGCAAAAAAGAACCTCTGCCCTATGAACAGCAGATAAAGAAATTTGCAGAAATGGTCAGCGATGCTGAATGCATAGTAGTCGGAGGCGCTTCCGGCCTCTCGGCAGCCGGCGGCGGTAATTTCTATTATGAAGACAACGCCGCCTATCGGAAATATTTTGGTAAATTTGCTGAGAAATACGGTTTTCAGGGAGCCTTTGCAGGCACCTTCGCCCATTGGGATTCGCGTGAAGAATTCTGGGGCTATATGGCCACCTTCCTCAACACAACTCAGAACGCTCCTGCCAGGGAACCATATCTTGATCTGGATTCCATAATCGACGGCAAGGACTTTTTCGTGCTTACAACAAATCAGGACACCCAGTTCCTGCGCCTGTATCCCGAAAGAAAGGTGGCTGAGGTCCAGGGCGATCACCGGTTTTTCCAGTGCTCCCGCTGCTGCACTGACAAGGTCTATGATGCAGTCGAGCCAGTGAAAAAGATGGTGAAAGCCATGGGAGAAGGCACCAGCGTACCACAGGAACTGATCCCCCGCTGCCCCAACTGCGGAGCCGAGATGTTCCCCTGGGTCAGAGGATACGGGAACTTCCTGACGGGGACCAAGTATGGAGAAGAATATCAGAAAATCTCCGATTATATACTGGCACACAAAGACAAAAAGATACTGTTCCTCGAGCTCGGTGTTGGACGCATGACTCCGATGTTCATTCAGGAACCATTCTGGATGCTGACCAAAATCCTTCCGAGAGCTCGATATATCAACGTAAATGCCGAATTTGCATTCACTCCCCGCGAGATAGAAAACCAGGGCATCGCCATAAAGGGCGATATCGCAAAGATCCTGAAAGACGTCTGCAAAGAGATGAAGTAGAGAAGTACCCGTGTCCTGCGCATAAAAAAGTGAGCCTGGAAGCTATACTTCCAGGCTTTTCAGGCTGTCTATCTGATGGATTTTCCTAACTCAAATGCCTGCTCCAGTTCAGGCTTGCCGGAGATGTCTCCCACACACATGTTGCCGCCCGCCAGCACATGACCCAGGTTTTCCCATTTCAGATGCTCCATCAGATGGTCATAATATGTCAGCACATCTTCAAATCCATTGCCCTCTGCAGCCATCAGCAGTGCGCTCGATCTGCCATTGCCGCGCAGGAGATTGACATCGCCCTCCTCCAGCGCGAAGAGGCGATCTACCGCAGTCCTGATCTGGCCGCTCATGTTCCAGTAATACAGAGGCGTTGCCATGATAACGACATCGCAGTCTTTAAAGGCACTGTATATCTGTGCCATGTCGTCCTTCTGAACGCAGGGACATTCCCGGCTGTTGTCACCGCCAAAGCATCCCCGGCAGCCGCTGATATCCATTCCGTCGAGGAAGAACTCCTTTACAGTATTCCCATTGCTCTGCGCACTTTCCGTGAATTTCTGTATCAGGGCTGCAGTATTCCCGTTCTTTCTGGGGCTTCCGTTCAATATCACAATGTTTTTTGCCATAATTACACCTTTCCTTTCAAATATCATGATAACAAAATCAAAAAAGTTTTCAAGCGTGCGCCTGCTGATAAAACTTTCTTCCATCACACTGATGTGTTATAATTGCCATGTTTGCAAAGCAGCAGGGAGGACCCTGCCGCAGCAACTGATAATTGTATGGGCCCGGGTGCCGCAAGCCGCCCGGGATCAATATGAGGTGAACTTTGACTGATGTAATAAAAAGACCCGGCAAGAACAATATTGTCCGGGCAATAAACCTACTGATAGGGCCGCTGTTGTTCGTGATCTGCGCAGCATTGCTGCCGCACGATGTGTTCGAGACCCTGTCTTCAAGAGAAGCTATAGGTACCGTGGCCTGGATGGCTTACTGGTGGATAACAGCGCCTGTAGACTTTGCGGTCACCGGTTTCCTGCCGATCGCTATCAATGTGATATGCCAGATGTGCGATATGGAACTAGTCATCGCCAATTATGCCAGCGAGATCGTGCTGCTCCTTCTGGGCGCTTCGATCATCACGGTATCGTGGGAGCTGACGGGCCTGGACAAACGCATAGCTTCCTGGTTCCTGATATTCATCGGCAGCAATCTGCGAAAGCAGGTCATGTTCTGGTTCCTGCTGACGGCAGCACTGTCGTCTGTACTGCCGAACGCGGTGGTCTGTGCGGCGATCACGCCGATTGCAGTGGCCATGCTCAAATACATCGGCATCGATGAGGTGAAATCGAGCAACGCAGCCTCGATGATACTATTGACCATAGCATATGGTGCGGGAGTCGGCGGCCTGGCATCTCCTCTCGGAGGCGCAATGAACCTGGTCACCGTTGATTACCTGCAAAAGCTGACCGGATCGGAATTCATCTACTGGCACTGGGTCGTCAGATTCCTGCCGCTGATGGCGGTCCTCATCATCAGCAATATCATCTATCTAGCTTTCCTCTGCAAAAAAGAAGAGAACCTCGGCGGTTCGCACGAGTTCTTCAAGGCACAATATAAAGAGATGGGACGCATGACATCAGGTGAAAAATGGGCGCTGGGCCTCTTCCTGGTGGCTGTTATTCTGGCCTTCACACGCCAGCTGTATCAGGATGCGCTGCCCGGACTCAAACCGGCTTATGTGTTCATCGTCTGTGCCATCCTCGCATTCATAGTCACCAAGAATGACGGCACCAGGCTGATCACCTGGCGCACGGCGGAGAAAGCCGTCAGATGGATTCCATGAACATGACGGGCGGTTTCTTGACTGTCCTCGTCATCGTCACCATCACGCTGCTGATGTCCGACATGACCAGCAACACGGCGACGGCGGCGGTGACCATCCCCATAGTTATCAACATCATACATGGAATCGGGCTCAACCCGATACCGTACGTTTTCATAGCCACCATCGGAGTCAATATTTCCTATATGCTGCCTACATCGATCCGTGCGATACCAGTGGGCTATGGACTGGAACCGAAGTTCATGCTCAAGCGGGGCGCTGTACTGTCAGTGATCGTGATCCTGCTGATGAGCACGGTATCCTGGCTGATGCTGAAATTCTGGCCTGCGTTCAGTACGATTTAACAGAGAATATAAAGGAACTGCATCATCTCAGAGTGCAGTTCCTTTTTTGGGTACAAAAAAGCCACTCATGTCTGCTTTTTCCATCTTCAGCAGAGCTGCTTTTTTGTCGATTCCACCTGCATAACCGGTCAGGCTGCCATTGGTGCCCACGACCCGGTGGCAAGGTATTATCAGAGAAATAGAGTTGTGTCCCACGGCGCCGCCTACCGCCTGCGCCGACATATGCTCCCTTCCACTCCGCGCGGCTAATTTCTTCGCGATCTCCCCATAGGTCATCGTCTTTCCGAAGGGTATCTGCAGCATTATCTCCCACACAGCTCTGCGAAACGGCGTTGTTAACGCGTACAACGGCGGCGTGAACCCCGGATCCTCGCCTTTGAAGTAGATGTCCAGCCACTTTTTGGTCTCTTCGAATATCGGCAGAGCCTTTTCTTTGTGCTCGTCGTTCAGGGTGTCGCCAAAGTATTTTTGTCCGTCGAACCAGAGCCCTGTTAGCTCCGTTCCGTTGCTGGCCATCGTGATGCCTCCTAACGGAAAATCGTAGTGAGCTGTATAGATATTTGCAGCATAGATTTGTTTGTTTGCCATTTCGAGTCCCTCCCGTTTATAAAGAATTCCACAAACCCATGGTCACATAGCTGCGCCAGGGCTTCCATTTTTCGGACATGGCGGCCATTTCTTCAGGTTTGAGATCCGGAAGCGCATGCCTGATGCCGCTGTCCGTCTCCAGGAAAGCGTCCGGCCATCCCATAGTCCTCATAGCGATATAATTTGCTGTCCATTTCCCTATGCCCTTTATCCGCATCAGCTTTTGGATCTCCGTTTCCGGATCCACGCAGTCATCCAATTCGATATCACCTGTATACAGTTTCTTTGCCAGCTCCGTGATACATCTCGATCTGGCCGCTATCACGCCCAGCCTTCCCAGCTCCTCTTCAGGATCTTCAAGGGAAATGAAATCTTTGATGCTGGGGAATGTCAGCTGGAGACCTTCTATACCGGTCTCCAAGGGTTTCCCAAACGCTGCTGCGATCCTTGCCGCCAGTACGTTTGCCGCCTTGACAGTGATCTGCTGCCCCAATATTGCGCGCACCGCCGTCTCCAGAGAGTCGAAACACCCGGGGATGCGCAGCCCCGGTACATACGCTCCCGGCTTTACATCATTCAAAGTGCGCACTGTTTCATAGACTACATCGGGTTCACAATACATGTCGAACAGCCGCTTTACGCGCGTCAGGACCTGAGAGAGCACGGGCACCAAAGTGTCACTGAGGGTCACCGAGAGTGCATTCTTTTTCTGATCATCGCTCACCCTGATCCACCCTCTATGTATTTTTCCGTTCCTGTCGGTCAGGTGCACTGTCCGCATATAAGCTCCCGCGGCGACTTTTTCGACGCCTGAGATCGCACGCTGTGCAAAGAATTCCAGGATCTCATTCCAGCGATACGGAGGCCTGTATCCGATGTTGACAGTGATCTCTCCTTGCGGCGCCTTGCCCTTGGCAGCGTTCCTGCGCAATGCTGTCGGTGTCAGATGGTACTGTTCGTGAAACAGGTCGTTCAAGCGCCGCAGGCTGCCAAAGCCCGCCGCCATGGCAACATCCAGTACCGATAGATCGGTATCCGTCAGCAGGTTTTTCGCCAGCAGCAGGCGGCATGTCTGCATGTATTGTATGGGGGTCACCTTATATTCTTCCATAAAAACACGCCTCAGGTGACGCGGCGTACATCCCAGCTTTTCGGCTATCTTCCGGAGGCTTTCTCCTGTCCCGCAGCTTTCTTCAATCAGGCGGACCGCCTTCTTCGCGAGCGCAGAAGAGGCATCGGTGATCGAGTACCCCGGTGCCAGTTCCGGTCTGCACAGCAGGCACGGACGGTAACCCGCCTTTTCTGCCGCGGCCGCAGACGGGAAAAAAGTGCAGTTCTCGCGCTTTGCGTGCTTTGCCTTGCACACGGGACGACAATATATCCCGGTCGAAGAGACTCCCACGAATATCCTTCCGTCAAAGCGCGCATCCCTTGCTTTGAACGCCTCATAAAGAACATCATCATTTAACTTCACAGTACACCTCCTCCATTGCAGATTCAGCATATCATATTTCAGGAGCTTTGACTCGCCATTTTCGGACATCCTTTTGCAAAGTTCCCTTATGCGCTGTATTTCATATAAAATATGATAGGAATGATTGATAAATCGTGCTATCCTATATTCATCAGATAAACTTTAACGACCTCTCTATTCCCTGTTGAAGCAAGGAAGGTAACTATGAATATTTTTATTCGTTCATTAAAACTCACAAAACTGCCTCAAAGCGAGATAGAATATACGGCTTATCAGGGATTCCAGGCTCTGGGCTTCAAACCTGTCTTCTTTGAAAGCGAAGATGAACTTCAAGATACAAGGCCTGACGATTTGATCGTTGCCGGAGTTTCTATTGTGACCCGAAAATTGCAGTCTTTCGGTATCCAATTGGAAGATTATGATTATCCTGCAGAACTGGATCAATATCTAGGCAGAAAGGTTTGGAGGGATTCATTGAGCTCGATTCTTGCGAACAAAGAAAAATGGCCTCTTTTCGTGAAGCCTGTACGCGATAAGGTCTTTACGGGCTTTGTGCTGCAAAATGAAAAAAGCATCCCCCGGCTTTATCGTGCCTCTAAAAACGAGCCTGTATATTGCAGTGAACTCGTTTCCTTTGAAGCCGAATGGCGAGTATTTGTAAGATATGGAAATATTATCGACGTACGGCCATATAAAGGTGATTGGCATCAGCATTATGACAGCGACCTCATTGAGCAGGCAGTGCAGGAATTCCGCAGCGCCCCTGCCGGATACGGCATTGATTTTGGCATTACCGATAAAGGGGAGACCCGCCTGATCGAGGTCAATGATGGATATTCGCTGGGGACATACGGATTGGACCCTATCGAGTATGCAAAATTATTATCCGCCAGATGGTGCGAGCTGACCTGCATCCACGATGAATGCGACCAGTACCTGGAATGTGTGGACTGGAAAGCGAAAAAACGATTGTAAGATCTCGACATATCGACCATCCCCACTAGCTTATCTTTTCCAATCCTTCATTGTCGAATACTCATTTTCAACGTGGCCGCGATGTCCATGTATTTCCACGGCATCTAATGCTTTCTGCAGTTCATCAAACTCCTGCTCTGTCAGGGCAACATTCCATGCTCCAAGGTTCTCAAGGATGCGCTCTTTCTTTTTGGAACCGGGAATGGGTACGACATTCGGATATTTGTGCAGCATCCATGCCAGTGAGATCTGTGCAGGCGTTGCCTCTTTTTCCTTTGCAAAGTTGTCAAGGATATCAAGGATCGGCTGGTTTGCGGCAATATTTTCCTTTGTAAGCTGGGGCACGAACACACGAACATCATCTTCCTTTTCAAACTTTGTTTCCGTATTGATCTTGCCTGATAAAAATCCGCTTGCGATCGGTGAAAAAGGCACAACTCCGATTCCGTGTTCCAAACAATAAGGGAAAATATCAGTTTCACATCCCTCTCCAGGATATTATATAGATTCTGTACTGCCGAGACAGGCGTAATTCTATTGAATGCATCTAGCTGTGCGACAGATACCTGAGATAATCCCCAGCCTCGAATCAATCCTTCTGCAATCAGCCTCCCAAATGCCTCAGCCACCTCTTCAACCGGCATTTCCGGATTAATGCGGTGCAGATAATACACATCAACATAGTCGGTACGCAGATTCTTGAGCGACTGAACCAAATGCTCTTTCAAGATAGGATAGATATCATCGCCAGGTTTATATGAGGTGCCTCGAAAGTGGATTTTCGTGGCCAGAACCACCTTTTTCCGAAAACTCTCAACGGCTTTCCCCAGAATTTGTTCATTGTGGCCTCTGTAATAAAGCTGTTCACCATACGCTTCCGCCGTATCAAAGAACGTGCATCCATAATGATAAGCCTGATCGATAGCCTCGATTGCATACTTCTCTTCGGGGATCTGTCCGTATCCGTGAGAAAATGCCATGCACCCCATTCCGATAGGGGAAACTTCTATTTTTCCTAAAAATCTGTTGTTCATTGTATTTACCTCCGACTTCTATCACAGTCACCGCTGAAAAAAGCCGCGACTCATGACCCTGCTTCCGTCGCGGCGATGAAGCTTTTGCAGACTCCTTCCAATATTATTAAGACCAACGTCATCTACCTTGTACCTTAACCGCAATGAACAACCGAAAAAACAATGTACAACATGATAACTATAAACTATATTTTCAGCGATATCCATCTATTGGTCAGGAGTCCGGGGGATTATTTATTTACAGTTCGATTTCGAACTCTGCATTCGCATTGATCTTATCAAGCGAGGTCTGCGCTCTGGTCAGCTCCTCACAGGCTGCTTCATAATCGGATTCTGCCTTGGCAATGTCGTAGTTCGCATATATATAATCAACGAACGTATTGGAGCCGTAACCTGTCATAGATTCACGCTCCTTTGGAAGACGTGCTGCCATTGTCTCGAGTTTAGCCTTGCGTGATATCAGCTGCGGAATCAGGATGAGGCACTCGTCAATGGTGATATCCAGTTCCGGAATGACGGTTGTCATGTTGAAGTGAAAAATCTAATGCTTCAGCTTGCGGATCTTCGCTTCGACTTCTCCGAGCTGCTTCTGCATAGCGCTGTAGTCATATTCCGGTCTGACTGTTTCCGGGTCCTCCCCCAATGATGCATTAAATGTTGCAACTTTATATTCCCTCTCCAGGAGCTTCTCGTGTTCATCATTTAACTGTCTGAGCATTTTGTTTGCTTCTGCCGAAGTAATCTTCATCTTACCACCATATGCCTTTCAATTTTTTCTTCCATCTTCATTCTGTAATGGACTGTCGGATTTCATAATACTTCTTTTATCTCACTATTTCAACTCGCTGATATTCTGTTCCACGATTCTTCTGAACTGCATTAAAGAACAATGTCTTATGGATTACATCATCAGGATTGTCCGAACTCCATGTTTTTTCATAGCTAAACCTTGGCACTTGATTAAACTGTGTGACGGCAACATAATCCGAAATAGAAAACATTGCAAACAATAGCAGTGCACATCCGGCAACACATAGAACTCGTTTCAAAACAGGCTTTATCAGTAAGCTCACTCCAATCAACAGCATAATACTTCCTATAATCGAATAAATGGCACCCCAGCTGCTATCGTCGGGAATCGCAGCTAACGCCGAAATAATAGTTGCTATTCCCAGAAAGAACAACAAGTATGCTCTATTAAATACAAGTTCAAGCTGCCTGATGAATATGCCCAGCTGATAAACTTTAGTAACGGAATATACTTCTTTGAATACGCTGATTGCAAATTTTATACTTTAATAGAAGCTTTTAAATCAGGCCTTGATGAATGGCAGGAAGCAGGTTATATATGCATTGCGAAATTTTACGAAGACAGTATCTATTTGAAATGCGACGGAAGTGAACCGAAGATTTTGATTTGTACTAAGTGTACTACATAGAGTGTTAATGATTATCGATGGCATCTGACGCATTACAATATCAAAGATGTGGTGATAATAATAGAGTTTTTAATACTATACGATTGCTCCAAAGAAAAAGCCCTGGAATCTTTGAAATTCCAAGGCATTTGGTACACCATCGGGGGCTCGAACCCCGGACACCCTGATTAAGAGTCATTTAATAAACGTGTATTTTTCAATGGTTATATCGATTATTTACTCGGCATTTTACTCATTTCACTTTAGTTTTTACGGCCGGTTTTTCATAATCCATAGCCAGCTCGCTGTCTCCAAAACCCTCCGTGGTCGGGTCTACCACGATACCAAGCAGAACAAGAAGGTTGATAACCTCGCCCGCAATGTTAACAACCGTCTGCTCGCTTACTGACGGAACGACACCGGCAATGCCAAGCGTCTGATACACCAGTGCAATTACAGCCGCTACGATCGCCGCCAGCGTTGCTTTGTTTTTGAATCTCAGTTTCCAGTTCATAATTCCATCTCCTTTCTTATAGGTTTCTTTTTAATCTCGTTATACATGATTTCAGCCTTATGATTACCTTTCAGCTTTTTGTATTCTTTGTACATATAGTCCAGGTTGGCCTTGTCCGTTACAGAAATATCAGCGTCTTTGTGCAATTTGCGATACACGTCCCAGATACGGTCGTGCAGGATCACCTTGCGGGTTTCTTCCTGCCCGTTCACACTTTCAGCCAATTTCTCTATAGTGTCCTTAATCTCTGTGACTTCGGATTCCAACTTCGCAAAACCCTTGCTGCGTCTTCTCCCGATCCAGCGGACAATCCCCCTGATAATCTCAATTACGGCCCCGGTTACGGCGCTGGTAGACAGTACCGCTATGATCATATGTTGCATGCTCATCTTCGTCTTCAAGCCCCCTTTATTGCGTCCGCGATACATCTTGCTATAGCCCTGGAGCCGCCAAACTTCTTGTATAGCATGTAGTCCTGCCTTGAATCGCAGAAGCAGATTTCAATCAGCATAGCCGGTGAGTTGGTATGTCTAAGTACATAAAGGTATGGCATCTCCTTGACGCCACGGTTAGTGAATCCCACTTTCTTTGCCAGCCTGTTTGTTACCGCACTCGCATATTTCTTTGCCTTGGATCCGCCGGAGTAAATCTCCGTTTCCACACCATGCGCCTTGCCGTTGTAAGCGTTAAAGTGCAGTGATATATCAAGATCGACCTTGTGCCTGTTGCACTTATTCACGATCAGATACAGATTGTTGTTGGCGCTATATCCTTCTGCGGTGCAGTCATAGACTGTATGACCTGCCTCTTTCAGATATCTTATAAGCCAGTTTTTTACTTTGCGGTCAAGAACAGATTCATTAAATCCACCGTTCTTCTTACCGGAAGCTCCCGGAGCCTTACCGCTTTGCTTTGTATGTCCTGCGTGTACGTTGATTCTCATTTTTTATTCTTCCCCTTTCTTTATATATAAGAGGATGACCGTTTTGGTCACCCTCTGTTACATCATTATCATCAGTAGCGTTGATTTTATGCCATGCAAAGCAGTCTGAACGTTTCACGTCCCTTTGGCGTTATAAGCGTTTGCGTGCCGCTCCACTGCGTCTTTTCATTGAATGTTTCCTTGATTTCAAACAGCCCTTTGTTCTTTTCCGCGTACGGCATGAGCTTGCCGCGCTTGTCGCGGTAAAGGTACTTTTTATCCAGCAGGAAGTTCACGAAATCCTTTTGCCTGATTTTAAGCTGTTTCGCCGTCTCTCTGATATTGGTAAGCATATTCCTGCCTACAAGCTCATCAAAGTAATCGGCTTTGGGTTGCATGATCTGTTTTTCGACAGTCAGATTTGAGTTTTCAACTTCTAATTTTTTGTTGCTGTCCTTTGCTTCTTTAAGTTCTGTTGCAAGGCGTATAAGGAAGTCTGGGCTTGTCAGAGCCTTCTCCAGCGTCTCCTCGGTCATGTAGGCTCCGTGCTTACGGATTGTAGGAAGAACCTCGCTTGTGACCCAGTGCTTGAACTCTTTCGCCTTTGGCAGCTTGCTGCCGAAGATCAAGGCGTACACGCCTGACTCGTTGATAATTGTTAAGTCCTGCATACCGCCAAGGGTGTCGCATTTTGCTACCCCCTTGTCTTCATCATCAACATGCTTGATAATAGCATCTCTGGCATTGCTATATCCAAGAATCTCCGCCACATCTTTCCCGACAAAATACGGTTCATTATCAATCACCGTAGTTCTGACTTTTCCAAACTCACTGTTTTCAAAAATTTGCAGTTCGTTCATTACAGTATCCCCTTTCTCTTTAATTCCGCTCTCATTGCTCTTTGACCTTTCAAAAATCCGTATCGGAACAAGTCATAGCTCGCGTTAATCATATTGTTGTTATAAACTTCCGCAAGTGCCCGAACCTCACTGACCGTCATGCAATAACGCCCTGTGTCTGTTTTTTCGATATTCTCCAGCATTTTCTTTGCCCTGCCGGTTAGAGCAGCCTTGCGCCTTCTTATTTCATAGTATTCCTTGTGTGCTAACGTTAATTCGTCCATTAAAAAACTCCTTTCTGCTTGAAAGAAGTCCCATCCTGCATTACAATAGATTTACAGAAAGAGAAATCTTTCGTTAGTATAAGAAGTTGCGTTGATTGGTCGTTGGGCAACTTCTTATTTTTCTTTGTCTAAAAGTAGATGTACGCCTTTTCGTATTGCCTCACCTTTGGTGAGGTTGTGTGATTTACAATATTCTATAAGTCTTTCATTGGTCCTCTTATCGAGTCTAACGCTTGTCCTTATGTTTATGGGGTTATCTACTTTTGGTCTACCTGTGCGTGGACTCAATTTCTCACCTCCTGACTTTCAAGCACACGTAAAGTATATTAAATGTGTGCTTGAAAGTCAGGAGGTTTTCCATCATTTTTCTATCTATTATTCCAAGCTTTGGTAGTCCACGGATTATACGCGCATAGCCAGTGTGCATATACTGTTACGTTTTCAGATTTACCGCTATTGCGCGGAACAAACGTAATAATACGCGCGCTGCGCGCATCCGGAGTGGGGGATGTCATGAATACTGTATCGGTACTAGTGGCCCCCATATCCACGCCGAGTATGCCCGTTATGCCAAGCTGTTGCTTGATGCTGCTCCATTCATCAGAAGTGCTGAACTGGATATCATAGTAATATACAAAACTTGTCCAGACTTTAAGATCAACAGTAGCATTATGCATCGCGTATAGATCCATCAGATAAAGACCGTCGCCGCCTCTTGACTCCAGGCCATGCCACACGGCGATCCAGTCGGTCCCCATCGAGGATGTTGTATGGTCTATATCGATGAGTGGCCTGCCCTTGACGTATACGCCCGGATTTTCTGCGTTTATATTTATTCTTCCAGCCTGATCGATCTCAAGCGTGTTGTGCCGCATCCCTGTATTGAATCCATCGCCGTATCTGAACCATATGGGGGAGACATCGCCTGTCCCTTTAGGGCTTGCATAATCCCAACCGTCGCTGTTTTTCGGCGCTGTAAGATTATACTTTCCAAGCGACACATCGCCATTTTCCGGCGCTTCAGCGCCGCGGCCCATGGCCAGGGAAAAATCGCCCAAAGCCTTGTTGGCGATGCCTATCGCAACTGAAGCCTCTCCGTTAGCTATGTTTCCTCCGCCCTGCGTTAAGCTTAGTCTGCCGGGATAGCTGCCGGCCTGCTGCGAGGCTCTCGAACCGAATGTGAACCATGGGCTTAAACCTATGCTGTCGTATGTGAACCGCAGCTTAGCTTTGCCCTGCGTCGCACTTGACTGCTCTATCCAATTTGCTATTGCGCCAAGAGTCCCCGTCTCGTTCCCCAACTCATCCGTTTGGTACAGGCTCCATTCATGGGTGGAATCATCATAATGCAGGCCATCCAGTTCCCACCTGTCATGCCGGCCGGGAACTTGCGTAATAGCAGGCGTGTATGTATTCACGACTTCGTCCGTCTCAGTCAGTATTTCCAGTTTTCGCAGTATGATATAACCATAATACGGATATAGCAGAGAACCGCGCCATACGTAGTCAAACTCGCCGCTTGGCATTTCTATTTTACCGACCGCGTGTGTTTCAGTCAGACCATTAAGCGTTTGAATGTTGTCATGCGACCCCATATACATGACTTGGATATCATGGAAATCGCCGGACCGCATCTCAAGGTCTGTTGGAGATTGAGCAAGATGCATCCCCTCGGATGTGCTGCCTATCGTGGATCCATCTTTACGAAAAAACGCAAGTGCTTCTTCTCCGTTTCTGACGTACAGGCCTTCCGAATTTAAAAGAACATTGTCACCGCCGTCCGATGTGGTTACGTGTGCGCCCATATTGTCATGATAGAAGTGCTGGTTAGTTAACCAGACGGCTTCTCTTGCGCTCTCCGCTATGGTTCGCACTTCGGCAACCTGTGCCTGCACTTCGCTGAGGGACGGTCGCCATGGAGTCGCCAGTGCCCCCTTTTCAATTTTGAGATTCACTATATCGAGGGTATCCCCGGGCTGCATCTGAAACAACCCAAAATACAGGCTTTGCGCTACGTACGCTTCGCCGGTCGGTTGCGCGGTGGACTGATAGCCTACCCATTCGCCCGCGCCTACGATAACATCTGTGGCCTCGGTCGTCTCGTCGCCGCCCTCGATATCCTCGCGTGAATTGTCCATCGGCTCAAATTCTATTTGCACGCCCTCGCCATCTTCATTTTGTACGGCTATCGGACTGACCTCAAACAGCCTTGACACACGACTCTCAAACGACAGCGTATAGCCATCATCCATGCTATCCTCGCCCAGCTGAGCCGCTAGGTCGTCCGCCTCAAAGCTGGCCATACCCATACCGGCGTCTATGCACGTTATGCGCGTTATATCGAGCACATCAGCGTCCGGATTGTCAGGATCCAGTGATTCTCTGATGGTCTCCACTATAAACCCGTCTGGTACTGCCCATCCTGCGTCGCCCTTGTTCGTACCCGCCAGCTCGTTTATGTTACCGAGCCCGAGGTCTGTTGTGTTTTGCGTGTTCTCAAGATTGTTTTCAGTTATCCTCGTTTTGGCATCTACCTCTGACAGTGCGTCGTCCATGTCGTCAATATCCGCTCCGATGTCGTCCACTACGCTGTCTATGTCGACGGCGGTGTCCGTCTCGTCATCGGCATCAGGCGTGCCATAGTCAATCTCGTCCCAGTTATACCGCCCCGGATCGGTTGATTCGTCCGGGCTTGTGTCCTGATATGTTCCTACGCACAGCGCGTCATCAAATTCCGTTAAGCTAAAGCCTGTACCGTCCGGATCTTCTGCCCATGCGGTATGCAGATAATATGTAGTGCCGTCTCTAACTACGCTAATTACCATTATTGCCACCTACTTAACAAATGCTATCCAGCTAAAACTGATATTGTATGTCGCGCTACCGCCGTTATACACACTGAAAACGACCTGTGTTGTACTCCTGGATTTAAGTGATATCTTATGAAGTCCAGCCGAGCCGGAATGGATCAGCGCTACCACAATAGGCGTCTTTGTAAAAGCCTGTGGGAATTTAACAGTTACGTTTCCTCGTTTCTTTTTCCCTATCTTAGCGCTTTTTGCAGTGCCGCATTGCAGATTACGAAAGCTCACGTTCCCGTTAGCATCTACATTTATGCCATTCATGGCCCCGCTTATATCGGACTGCAAATCGGTTGTTATCTGATTCAGATTCTCTGCTGTTAGTGGCGTCCCCTCTTCTGTCACTGTTCCGGGCGCCGCCTCTACATCGTATGTGTCTGTGGTTCCCGCTACGGGAACAAGCTTAACTCTTGTCGGGAACTCAACTACCCTGTCGGTAAAATTCATATAACTCCTCCTGTCGTATAGACCAGTCCGCCTGCGTATAGCATAGGCTCACCGCAGTGCCGTGTTGCTCTTTTTTGTATAAGCCGCAGGTCTATTGGTGCTTTAAGCTCTGATATAATGGTTTCAAGATTGTCTATGTTGTCACTCGTAAGTGCGTCTGTTACTGCTATGTGCGTTAATTTAACAGCTAATGCGAGCGCATTGACCGTATTTTTGACGGGCTGCCAGTCCGCCCGATCCAGTATGTCGTCCTGCGTCCAGTTTGTGCGCAGGCTGTCCATCCCAATAAGATAGTTGATATTGCCGCATATGCGGTTCATGTCTTCATATGTAAAACGATCATACGGCGCCCAGTCAGTATATGGATCCACCCATGCCATTTAACACACCCCCGCTCTATACGTTATTTCAGCCTTTGTGCCACCGCCCTCGTGAGTAAGAGTGATATTCTCAATCGTGCAGATTTCGCTTGTTCCGTCCTTGTGAATGAAATTAAATATATCCCGTGGCTGCATCCTTGGATCTCCTTTCCACGTGAATGACCCGGTGATATTACTTCTGTTAAAAAGAGTGCGGTAATCAGGGAATATCCATGTACTTCCGCTGTATACCCTCCCAAGCACAAGCGGCTCCGTTTCCATTGTCATGCCCGGTCGTCTTTCCGGGTGTACTATTGTCTTTGCTCCATAGAAGTAGTTATCCCCTCGTTTTACGGCCGGAGACAGGGTTACCTTCTTCCCGTATAGGATAGTTTTATTCTTATACAGTGTAACCCTCTTATAGTGCTTCTTTGACGAGCTGCTGAGCCGTTTATAGCTGGCCTCTGTTATGTATTTCTTAGTCCCCTTTTTGTTATACCTAGTATAGCTTATTGTCTTATGAGATGCCTTCCATGTCGCCTTGTGGTTCTTATGATCGGCATTCTTTCGCAGACTGTACCCATTGCTCACTTTGAAGTCGTAGTAGAAACTTTCTTCGTCCTGAAAGCTATATGGCGTACCCGCCTTTTTTACATTCGACTCTTTGAGCTTGCGCCATTTGCTGTCTCTCACGGCGCTTGTGTCAAACCCATAATCCTCTAAACTCGACCTTATAGCCGATACGTTGCGGTCCGCTTCTCTTACAACATCGCCGCAATCCTCTTCTTTGATTGTCCACTGTCCGTATCCGCGGTTACAGCTGTCAGCTCTTGGGTATCTCCATGTCAGACATGGGTATCCCGCATCTACGAATGACGGCCAGAATTCATCAGTTCCTTTTATGCGTACAAGGTTCATAATATTGGCGACGTGTTCTCTTGCGGACTGTTCGCTGGCAAGCTGCATGGAGTAAGCCTTCGTACTTGTTCCGCTATTTCCTATCGCATACTCTTTGCTCTCATCATATCGTATCTTGATACCAGATTTTGTTATTATGTCCTTAAAAAAGTCCTGATAAAGTTGTCTGCGCCCGGATTTAGCTATCGTATTTATGAGCCTTGAGGTTACTGTTTGCCTGTCGAGTTTTGCGCTTGCGTCCTCTCCCTTTATGGTTATCACATGATCCTGCATGGCTACCTTTTCTGAAAGATAAAAGTATCTTGGCCGGCTGACATCCCCTCCGTACCCCGCATAGTAAACAACAGGCACGTCGTTACCCATGTTGCTGACAGCCTCTGATATGTCATAAGGCCAGTAGGCTTGTATTTCTATCTCGCTGACTTCCCACGCGCTATCAACAATGCTTGTGTTACTTCTAAGGCTTAATGAACAGGAGATCAGGTTATCATTATCGATCTGTAATGTTATCCCGGGTATTATGGAGGCTATCTCAAGGCGCCTGTCTGCGGCTGTACTCTGGCACTCCAGTCTTATGTGAGTTCCGTTCACTGGTATAACCACCATCCTGGAAGCACTATATTCAATTCCATTGGCGGTTATGGTGCCTTCCCCGTCCAAGATGGTTATTGTTATCCCCGGTATCTCATGTGCCGCACTAACCTCGATTATCGTTTTGCCCCCTATGTGCGTACGCACTCCAATCTTTCCGCTTTCAAGTGATCCGGCTGTCCCGTCTGAAAACTCCGCATTGCCGTCTAACAAAAATCCGCTACCCTGAAAATCGGCCAGTGTACGCATATCCCACTTGTCATTATCTAATGCGACGTTCACGTTCTCGTCTACGGCCTTCTGTCCTAATACAGAAAACGTCAAATCGTATACAGACGGGTCCATCCTATAATTAAGTGTGGCGTGCACATCCATTGGGTCGCGTATTTGCTTTTCATTTTGGGTATCAATTATGGACATTGATAAACTTCACCTCCAAGGTTACCGACTTCCACCACACGACCCCGTTCTCTGTCCATCTATGCTCAAGACCCACTATTGAGGACCGTATTATATCCTCTGTATATGTTATTCCGTCCGGGGCTTTGAATGTTATCTGCGCCTTATTAGGCATATTAGCGAGTATACTTACCTGTTCCTGTGGCAAACCACCCCACGCAAGTGATAAGTCCGAGAATTTCCAGCCGATCCTGTCTGCAATGGTCTTCCCGGTGCATGTTGTAATCTCTGCGGCATACACGTCCTCGATCTTCGGGTCGAGTTCTTCAGGGCGATTTATGTTGTATGTTTTTCCGCCATAAGCAAATTGTATATATGCCGGTGCTGCCATTACCCAAGTCTCCTTTTATATGTATCATATGTGTTAACAACCCATTCTCCCAGCTTTGCTCCGTTTTTATCCGCATAAAGCGTGATGTTAATCGTCTGAGGTCCCCCGGCGGAGGCTGCCTGTGATGCTACTGAAACGCCATTCACGATGCTGTCCGCCATTGCGTCAAGATGCTTCCACAAGCGGCTAAGCGGCAATACCGCTTCAGCGCCGGCCTCACCGACTACATTCCCGCCGCCCAGCAATGTCGGGCGGGTAAATATGCCTCCCTTCGCGTTCCAATGCAATGTGGGAACATCAATGTGCACTTTTCCCTTACTGACTTTCGACCATGAGACTGACACGTGCGGCAAATGCGGTTTTGGTATCTTGAGCACCAGCCTGCTAAATGCATCCTTTATCTTGCCCAGTATATCCGAAATCTTGTTCTTAAGAGCGTTCATTTTATCGGCCACTGCCGACTTCATCGAACTGAATTTCGACCTCGTAATCTTAAGCGCGGTACCCAGCTTACCTCCGGTCAGTGAGTTGATCTTGTTATACATGCTTCTGTAACGGTTGATCTGCCATGTGCCAAGCGCGGCCACTGTGCCTTTGATTCCGCCCCCATGTTTCTTATATGATTTTTTCATGGCAGCCAGTTGCGTTTGAACATGCTTCTTTGCTCCGGACATGGATTTCCCGATGGTGCCTTTTATGCCGCCCCACACTTTGCCCGCCACGGCTTTAATGCCTTGCCATGATTTAGAAGCTGCGCCTTTTATGCCGACCCATACTTTTGAAAGGTGGCCTTTTAATGCATTGACCGGAGCCATGATTGCCGTTTTGATTCCGTTCCATATAGTTCCGGCAACATTTTTGATAGCGTTCCATGCGCTAAGCAGAAAAGCTTTTACTTTTTTCCAGTTCTTGATGATCAGTATCGCTGCCACAACAGCCGCCGCTATTGCGATAAGCCATGGGTTTGCAAGCATGGCCTTCCCTATGGCCTTGAAGACGCCGGCTATCGCGCGTCCCATTTTCTTCATGGATCCCCAGATGGCCTTACCGGCCGCTTTTGCGGCGCTTCCAAGCTTTCTAAAGGCAGCCCCGATTTTGGCGCTTGTTGTCGCCCCTTTCAGCATTGGCCCCTGCATGCCCATAGCAGCCATGCGGAATGTCTTGAACTGGTTCATCGCCCCTGACAGCCCGCTTGTTAGCCCGGGAAGATTGGAAAACATACCCGATAACTTAGATTTCATATAAAGACCAAGTGCCGCAATACCCGCCGCTGTTGCGCCCGGATTGCTTTTAAAGCTGTTACCGATCCCTTTTAAGATCACGGATCCCACCGCGCCCCAGTCTACCGACGCCAAACCTTTTACGAGCGCACCGGCCAGCGTTACCGCCAGTGCTGCGAACTGCGGCGCCGCATTCGCTAATGCCTGTATTACGCCAGTTAAAATCTCGCCGGCACCTTTAATTAACGGGGGCAACAGTTGTTTCATTGCCGGCCCTAATCCGCTAATCACAGCTGGTATTTCTTTAACAATATTTTGCACCATCGGCAATAAATTACCTATCAGGAATGTTTTCGTACTGGAAATAAGATTTTTAAGTGACGGCCTTATATCTTTGCCAAGCGCAATATTCCCCAGCAAATCCGTTGCGGACGCTTTCATCTGCTTAAAAGAACCCTCGAACGTTGTGGCCGCCTCGCGTGCCGTTGTACCGGTAATGCCAAGATTATCCTGTATTGCGTGGATTGCCTTTACAGTATCGCCGAAATCACCGACTGTATAATGCTCTCCTGTGAGTTTCTCAGCGTCTTTCATCAGGCGTTGCATCTCTGATTTTGTGCCGCCATATCCAAGCTTAAGATTGTCCAGCATGGCATAATTACCACGAGCCAACGACTGATACGTCTGCGTAATCGATTCCATATCCGTACCCATCTTATTGGCATTATCAGACATGTCTTTCATTGCCGTGTTGGATAATTCAGCAGCCTTTTTTGTATTCCCGCCAAGTGAATGTATCAAGGCCGCGGGAAAACGAGGTTACATTTTCCATATAAGCATTTGCGGATAACCCAGTTGTCTTAAATGATTGAGAGGCATATTTTTTTCACACGGTCGGCGCTACCTTTGAACAGTGTTTCTACACCGCCCAGTGACTGCTGCAGTTTTGAGCCTTCAGAAATCGAAGTCGCGATTACTTTGCCAATCCCTGCCGCGGCAATGACTTTCATAATGCCGCCCGCAATACTTTTACCCGCCGCTTTCCCGCCAACTGTGGCCGGCGCACTCATCGATTTCGATAGCATGCTTGCTATGCCTCTGGTTGTGGGTATTATCTGTATATATGCTTGTCCTACTGTATTACCTGCCATTACGACTGCCTTTCCGTTTTTTCTCTCCAGGCTTTTTCTCTCCAGGCTTTCTTGAAATCCTCTTCACTATCGAACGCCTGAATAGCATTGCGTTTTTTCGTTTCTTGCTTTTCTCCAGTTTCGCGAAGATCTGAAAACAGTGTCGGCCGCTCCTGCGTCCCGGACATCGCGCACACGAATAATTTCAGTGTGTCCGCTGCATCGGCCGCGATTATCTCCAGAGGAATTGATTTCATCCCATTGATCTTCATTTTTATTCTTGAATCGTCCCTTAAACCGAGAAGAAAGCACTGCCAGAGTCTTAACTGGCAGTGTCTCATATTCATAAATGTGGTAGGTTTCTGCCATGTCACACATCCATGCTTCCTTATCTACCGATAACATTCCGGCAAGGGTTATGAGTTTTTTGTCTCTTCATCCCCGGAAAGCGCGGTAAAGATCTCCGCCAATTCCTCATTGATTTTGTCGACGGGAACCTTTCCGCTTTTATCTCTTACGTGCTCGTACAGCGCCTTTTTACCGTCCTTGCCGAGCACCTCTTCAATCACATGAAAAATTTCAAAGCCTTCACCGTCTAAATACGAGGCCAATTCTTCAAGAAACTCCATGTTGTTGATCACCATTTCGTTAATGTCGTATTCAAACCCTGTGCTGGTCTTGCCTTTCATGCCGTTGCTCCTTTCTTGATGTATTCTTTAGAGAGATCATAGCCAAAATCAGCTCCGCCCGGAAGCGCAGTAATCGTGACCTCGAAGCCGATCGGCTCATCGTCTTTGTAACTGATAGCTCCAAGTTCTGATAATTTTCCGTTCGGCGCTACGATCCGTTTCACTGCGCCATCCGTCAGAATCAATTCAAATACATATATGGCGCTCTCCGCTTCGTCCGAATTGATACGTACAGTAATTCCATCTGTTAGCGTACCTGTGACATTCGAAGCGTTGTATATCGTTTTTCAATACATCTTCATCAAGGACCTGAATAAGAGTAAACTTAAAAGTCTCGCTTTTGCTCTTCTGGGGAGTGAGAACGGTATCTCCGCCCCATGCTTTGACATCATCCGATTCTACCTTGATCTCATTTTCCATACCGTCTTCTGAGATGTAGCCAAGGCATTTATATGCCTCCGCGAGCTCTGTTGTTGTGTCTGTAGGAAGAGCGGTCCCTACAGGCGCTCTATATACCGCACCGCCTATTTTCGGTTTGCCTACCGAAACCTTTTTAGTATCATATGTTGACATGCATTAACTCCTTTCCTGCACTATTCGTGCGTGATTTCATAAGTACACTGATATCGATATTTTTTATATCTCGTATCAGTAAAGTTGTAGTTGGACGATAGCCGGCACGCGCTTATCCCAGGCGTTTCCGCGAATTTGTCCATCGCTTCCTGAACCGCCTCATCGATTTCGATGGCACGGGCAAGTGAACCGGCGTATGATTGAAACATAAAAGCGTCGGTTATGATCCAATCCCGCTTTTTTCTTCCGATCTTCTCTATCAGTACAAATTCGCTCTCCCCATCCGGCATTTCTACGTAGACCGGGGCGCTTATGCTCCGACTTAAATATTCGATTACTGTTGCTTCAACCATTGTGGTACACTCTCTCTAATGTTTTGTTTTCGAGATTATCGCGCCAGGCATCCTCGTCACCCGGATATACAGCCGCGCCGGACCTCTCCGGATAGCTTCTTGCTTCTGCAACGTAACCTTCCCCTGCGGCGCTGGCGTACTTGTCCGCGTATTTCTGGCATTCTTCCTGCATTTCTTCGCTTTTTAAGATCGCACGAACACCTCTCCGGTTCAATTTGAATTTAATTTGATTCATAGCGTTCCACCTTGATTTTTTTGTTCCATGAAAGAGGGATGTTTTCCTCTATACCGCCGACAGCCGGGGTAACCGCCTTCCAGTCCTCACCGAAAAAAACGGATCCTGCAATTCTCCCATGTATGCGCATCGCCTTTGGGGATTGCAAGCTCGTAGACCGCATGACGCCCAGTCAATGTTAAAGTATCGGCTAAGTCTTCAGCGGTCACGGGAGACACAAGCACATTCGGCACTTCTGTCTCTGTGTCCTCGTATATTGGACTGTGCAAGATATCTTCCCCAACCTTTTTTCGCTCGTAAAGCGTGACCGTAATACCTTCAATCTTTTTCATCTCAGATAATCTCCAAATTCCGCACTCGCTGCCTGCGCAGTCCCAGTCGCTCAAGCTCCACGCGTTTGACAAAAAGTCCTCCGCCGGGTGATAGTGGCGAGTAGCTTAATGAATAACCAAGCGCCGTCTGGCTCACTTGTGACACGGCCTCATCGGATTGTCGGTGCATTCAGTTCGCGAAGCACGATATCAGCCACGACAGACACGACAACCTCTGCGCTGACTTCGCCGGAGGCGATCATCTCGTCAAGGTCTTTCCCCTGTCTATGCGCTTCATCTCTTAAAAACGCCGATACGACGGGAAGAAGTGCATTCGCACGGTCTATCTCCTCTTGAGTAAGCGCTCGTTTGAGCCTTATAATATCATCTACTGTCGCCAGATCCGCCATTTTTATCCTCGTTCTTCGCCGGTGCTTTTTTACGCCCCGGGCTTTTCCTCTTTGGACCATCAACGAGCTCCCAGCAGCCCCCAGTGATGGGGAGGCTGCTGAAAATCTCCTGTCCTGTTCTCGTATTCCGATAAATCATTATGCGCCTGCCTTAACTCTCACGAAGGCCGCCGGATCCAGGATTCCCCAACCGATGTAAGTCTCAGCTCTGAGATAAACCTGATTGTAATTCTTCAGATCCTTCCCGGTTCCGTCTGGATCGCCGTACTGTATCAGTTCAAACGGGATCTCCTTTGCGTAGCCCCACTTAAAGGCGCTAGCGAAGTCACCGAGGATAGCAACGTCCTTTTCTGTTCCGGCCGACACTGTCGTGTTGACACTGCATTTTACGCCGTTAAGCGCCGTTGGCATACCGCCGAGCGCAAACTCAGGGTACTGCTTGACACCGTTGACTTTGAGTTTGCCCATTGCCGCGGTAAAAGTCTTTGCGAGTGCAAACCCCGTATTGTCATACTCTCCGAGCGCCGCGATTGCATCTTCCAGCGCTTCCTCTTCCTGACCGGCCGTATAAGTTACGGTGGCAACCCCAGTGTTAGTGTCAAAACTATTCGTACCAATAAGAGACGCTGCCGCGTTATCACGCGGATTGATGCCATGCATGGTCATCAGATCAAGACCCTTAGCGATTTTCTTCGCGTATCCTTCGGAAAACTGCGCCAGAATATCTAGCTGTTTGTCCTCAGACGCATAGTTAAATTCGTCCGAAATCCTTGCGCCATATTCTACTTTTAGCGGTTGGATCACGACAGGTTCTACCTTGATGCCGCCTGCCGGTTTCTGTGCATTTTCCGCTACGATATTCACTTCATTGTCCATCGAAAAAGTGAATGTCTGCATCCCGTTGAACGGGATCGGCGTACTTCCACACAGTTCTGCGATAGAGCTATGTCCATGCACTTTGCTAAAAATATCTGATACTACTTCTACCGGGAAAAGATTTCCCTTGCTCTGTACAGTTGCTTCTGCCATTATTCATGTCCTCCTGTCATTTTACGCAGCATGCCTCGCATTGCTGCTCTCTTTGAATCCTTGTCTGTAACTTCCGGCTCTGGATCCGCCATGGGTTGTGACTTCGGTTTGATCAAACCGGCGAATAGCTCCGCATCCGCTTTGATTTCTTCCTCCGTCTCCCCACGCAGCCTTCCTGCCGCCTCATAAGGAAGCCCGGATTCAAGCGCAACCCTGGTTCGTATTGAATCAAGCTCGTACTTTTTCACCTTCTCCTGTAGGCCACTGATATTATGATCGTAGTCTTTGTACTTATCCGCTGTGTCGGTCGCTGCTTTTTCCGCAGCAGCAAGTTTCTCTGTCAGCTCCGCGTTCGTACTTTTGACACTGTCATAATCGGCGTACTTCTTTTCAGCTCGCTCAGTCGCCTCTTTCCTGGTTCTTCCGATGATCGCGTCAAGTTCTTCCTGTGTTTCAATTGGTTTGAACTCTGCCATTTTTTCTCCCCCTCTATTTCCGTTGAGTAACGTATTGCCCCCTGTTAACCGTCAGGGTGTACGTATGTATACAAAAACACGCTTTCGCGTGTCTTAGTATCTGATCTTTTGTTTTACATTATCTTTCGACTCCAGCGCCGCCCAGTGTGCAAGAGCGATGCTGTCAATGAGCGCGGCCTCTCGCTCCGGGTTGATCGCTTTATAGCCAAACCCGCCCGACGATCCGATCGCGCGGTGTTCACAGTTTGATATTATATCCGTAAGTGACGGCTGTCCACGATGCACCAGCGTCCCGTCAAAGATCGCCTGCTCAAAGGCGGCATTCGCGGCAATGACGTTGGCCACTGTCGGCAGGATCGGCCTGCGCAGCTTATTATCGCGCATACCACTTTTAAGCAGGTTCTGCCCGTTTTGCCCGTTCGACCACGACTTCCTGCCAGCTCGCTTTCCGCAGGAAATCTAAAATCCATCGGTTTGTAGCACGTATCGGGCGGCAGTCAATCGCTTCCACAAAGATTTTTCCCTCCGTGGTTTTCACCGCGATGGACAGCGCGACATTGCTTCCGTCTTTGCCGTATTTAATCCCGATGAAGAGTTTTCCTCTAAGTTTTGGAAGTGTTTTCACCTCGAGTTTTTCCCACTCCGGCTTGCTAATGGCTGACTCTTGATGATAGCTGAGCCACAGGCCAAGACGCTGCACATTAAAATCAACCGCGTCACCGCTGGTCTCTCCTGATATCGTCCGCTCTTTTAGCCTAATGCCAAGCGATGGGTTCGTCTCATACCAGCAGTCCTTATCATTGGGATCGCACATCTGCGGAACGGACCATTCAGACCATCCTGTGTACTCTGCCTCTGCCGCAAGTGCGCTTTTACGTAATTTCGTAAAAAGCGTACCTGCCGAATCCACGGTTGGCGGTGTTCCAAGATAAATCGTCTGCGGATTTTCCGATGCTGAGTTTGTATATTTCAGCGCCGCGTCCTGATCGTCCTGATATTCCTGTGCTTCGTCAATGACCAGAAGATCATATGATGTTCCAAGCCCGCCCTTGCTGGTTCTTGTTCTGAACTCAATCCTCCCGCCGCCTTTCATGCAGGCGTCAAGGTAGATGTGTTCCTTCCCGAAAGCCCGGTAAAGGCCCTTATCCTTTTTGTCAGGCTTTACAAGCCCGGCATCGGACAGAATGTCCAGCAGACGTTCCCAGGCAGTATGCGAGGTATCCGTGCGGTGCGCTGTATGGAGAATTTTCTCTCCGTGCAGTAGTCCGTACATCTCGCGAATGGCGACAGCTTCATTCTTGCCGTTTTGCCTTGGAACAGAAATGCCGTATTTCATATGCGTCCACTGACCATCGTCCTCACGCGCCAGCATGTCATAAACTAATAGTTTTTGCCAGTCCATAGCGGTGCGCCCGGATTTCTCGTAGCTTTCGATTGCCTCGGCGCCGTCTGTCTTTTGATATGGTAAAACAAAACTCTCCGTAGGGGTCTGGCGTCCGATTCGATCTGCCATTGCCCCTCCTTTAGTCCTTATGCTTTACCGGTGCTCTAATATATTTCATGATATCATCCCATTTCTGCGTTATTTGTGTTTCAATACAACAACATTATATCCTATCTCAAGAATCGGAACCTTCCCGTAATTGAACCTTGCGATGATTTTCAACGCGCCATCTTCCAGATATGGCCCACGGTATACGATCTCGTCCGCATGCTCCTGAAGATATCCCCCTACATCCCTCACCTGCTGTATCAACTTTTGTATGGAAGATTCATATATCGTTTCTCTGTTCTCTTTCATTCCCGTTCCTCCTACTAAAAAAGCACGCGCTGTGCGTCGTGCTTTAGTTAAATAACTTTTTCCCCTTTCTGCCAAGCCTTGCGCGCTTGGTTAAGACTCATTCGATTGGCCCCCCGTCTTCATCCGGGTATCGCCTTTGATACTCTTCATTCTCCCAATTACAAATAGGGCAAACGCGATAGTCATCAATGTTCTCAAATTCATATTTTCCACACACGGGGCATTTAATCATGAATGATCCCTTCTTTCTTCATTTTCCTTAACACATATCTATACCCTTTTTTGGCGTTGCCTTTTGGTTTGAACATCGTTGCAATTCCGCCATTAGGGTAACCTACTACAAGGTCGTTTGTGCTTTTCCTGTATCTTACAACCGCACCGTATATTGTTTTATACCCTATTATATCATCCGTTGTGCGGCTTTGCACTAATTTTAATGCCTCATTCTCGTATTTTTCGGCGGTCCATCCCGGATATTCTTTGGTATGCCTTCCATTCGACCCGAAATGCTCTTTTAGATTATTCGACGTAAACCCCAACTTGAATTCATTACGTCCTGTTGCGTGAATATTCCGTATCGCCTTTTTCTTTCTGCGGAACTCTTCTGCCCTTCCTACTCTTTCTTCTTGCTCGAGCATTTTCTTTAGCTTAATGTCGTTAATATATTTCTGATCTCCGGCAATTCGCCTTCTTCTGGCTTCTGTCTCCTGCTGGTTGATCCACTTCTTGGTGTGCGCGTCCTGATACCCTTTTTCGGAAACATACGTCACCGTACACGTGCAGTTGTCGTGTCGCCTGTAAATATCATCCGGCGCTTCGTCCGCGTAATACTCACCCGCTAAGCTGCTGCACCATGCGCAACATCTTCCATCAGAAGATCGAATGATCCGTGGCCGCATGCCGGCTCTGGCTTCAAACTCCACATTGTTTCTCACTACATCCGCCGGAATGCTTTTTGCGAAATTCACAACCGACCTTTCTAAAATCTCATCAATCCTTCTATTCCGGGCCATCATCTTCTCCTAACGATATACTGACCACTTTATTCATGATCGCATCGCATCTGCCCTGGTTGAATGCTGCACGTTTTGGCATAACCGCAATGCGTTTTCTCTTATGCTCCTCGGATATGATACTGACCATTGCATCATTGACCATTGTGCTTACCTCTCTCAGCAGTGGTTCTATCGTGCGTTTCGCAATGTTCCAATAGATTTTTCCCGCCCGGTAGATTTTCTTCTGAAAGTCCTCTTGTTAGAGCTTTTGCAGCCGCTTTCCCTAAATAACCGGCATAAGTGTCTATGTCCAGCTGCGTGGCTCTACCTTTTTTCAGGCGCTTCTTAAATGCTTTTATCCATGGATCCATAGCTATGATACTCTTAAAATCCGCGTGGATATTTTCATACAAAGCCGGAACAATATCATTCTTCTGTTGTGTCTCCATTGTCCGTCTCCGTTCCAGCACGCACTCCCGTAAGCTGCTCCAGGCTATCGCGGTCAAAATACCCGGGTACGGCTTGATTGATCTTAATTGCCGCATCCCCAATCCCAGACATCTGTGACGCATCCGGCTCAAATATGGGCGCCCAGCGCGGCGTTGTTTGATACACAACGTTACGGCTATATGCATAATCGTCTCTAAGACAAGCCGCAAGATAGCCAACATTCATAAAACCGGACACGAATCCAAGATCATCAAGTGCAAGCCCGGTTTCCGCGGCAAATGCTGAGGCGCACATCTTGAACTGGCTGATGTGCGGTTCCATGTTCTGCTGTGTAAACTGCCCCAGCTGCGGCACATTCTGATCTTTATCCCTTCCGAATGACAGAAACGAGGAAATGGACGCTTTTGCGCTGTCAAAATCCGCGTCGTCATCAAGTCCCAGCACATAGCGTTGCGGGTAGCTGTAAAATTCCGCTGTAACATTTGCCCGCGTGAGCGTCATCCGTGCCTGTTTCTGCAGGTTCATGCAGGCTCTTGAGATCCTGGAATGCCCAAACGGCCGCTTCGCGTCCGGGCGATAAATGATCGGAACCAGCAGAGGAGCAGGCGCTTTGCTTATATACTCTTCTTGCGTTTTCTTCATGCGGTCGTTGATCACCGTTACTCCGGATCCAAAGTACGCATCGCGTAAGACTTTGTCCGTGTCTGTGTCTCTGCTAAGTACGGCGTAGCCCTCTTGCAGCAGCCCCGTAGTCGGATCGATGATCCCGGTGGCATTCGCGCCATCAATGACCTGCAGGTTTGGTATCCCCGTTTCTGATTCTGCGATATACACAAAACTGCAGCTGCTGATAAGAGCTGACAGGATCGCACTGTCAAAGATCACATCGGGATTGTTATTGTTAAAAATCCCCATAAAATCAAAGTCATCATTTTCAAAGCCTGTCAGTGTCAGACGATCTGCAAGTGTATCTACCGCCTTAGCACACCAGCCAAGCACGCTGTTATATCGTCTCGTTTGCTCCGGCGGTATAAGCCTGCCCAGGTCAAGTGCGCCATTCTTCATCTCGTAGTAATTATACCTGAGAAGTACGCGGTTTCGTTTCATGCTTAATTTTCTTTTTAAGTATTCTATGCCTTTCATAACGTTCTCCTGAATTTTGCGCCAGTAACTACCCCCACCCGTGCCAGTAACTACCCCCACCTGTGTTTTTTTGTGCAGTGACGGCGTGAACCGCTGAAAAACCAACGGGGCGGGAGCCATGCCCCCTTAATTTATAATTATACAAGCACCTACTACTCTCAGTTTTTTCTCTTATTCGATCATTTCTTCTGATTATCTCGCTTTGTATGTTGTCCAGTCCATTGATTGCGGTAAGTTTCTGTTCGTAATCGTCTCTGCCGTCTGATGTTTCTTCCCTCCAGCTTTATCGTTCAAGAATATCTTGTCACTCTTCGCCCGATTGCAACACATGTGTGCCAGCTGCAAGTTGTCTATATCATCTGGCGATCCACCTTTGTTGATCGGTATGATATGGTCAACCACGGCGCTCATCGGATCAGGGAACTTGAGCGACCTATCCACCGGCTTGCCGCATATCCCGCATATCTCCTGGGTAGCCAGCACTATGCGGCGGTTCTTCTCATACACTCTGCGGTGCGGACCGATACGATCAGGTCTTCTGTTAGCCATATCTCTCCTACACAAAAGGACCCTACACTTCTGTGCAGGATCCACGTCCAATCTTTTACACTACCAGTATAGCAGAAAGTTTACTGCCATTCACTGCCAACTTTCATCAGAATCTCTTCTACATGCTGCAGGCCGCGCTGCTTGATTCGATACATAGTTCTCATACTGCACATGGCAGCTTCAAGTACATCCTCTTCACATTCGTCCATCAGATACCAGTGCGTCAGCACTGTCCGCTCATCCTGATCATCAAGCAGCGAAAGCACTCTGTCGATTTCCAGCATAGCACAATAGCGACATTCTTTCAGTCGCTCTATCTCTGTCAGCTTCTCATCAAGACGCGCAATCATGTTCGGTACAGGATCCACTGGGGAAGTCTGCACCTTGTCCCGATCATATCTGATTGCCTGCGGTTCTAAGCTATTTCGTATCTCGTCGGCAATAGCTTCCTGTCTCCTGATCTCTTTATTGATTTCCCTCGGCCTTGTAAGAAACTCTTCTGCGTGCAAGTCTATTCCCCCTTATATTATATCATTAACCGCATCTAGTTGCAGATCGTCTCGTCCCTGTCTTCGTAGTCAGGGCAACTGAAGTCATAGCTAGTCCAGTCCATGTAAAAATCACTCCTATCGCACCTGCACTTCCACTCGCCGTCTTCATCCGGCTGATGATAACAGCATGTGCCGCATAGTTTTGTAATGTATTTTGAATCTAAAATCATTGTTCTATTTCCTTTTCTGTTGCTTCATTGCGTAGCGTAGCTCCCAATATTTTATAGCGGTCAGTGTGTGTAGTTTGCTATCCGTCCAGTATTTTCCTCTTGCCATGCACACCGATATTTTTCTATTTATCGGGTATAAGTTGTCTAGTGAAAAGTCTTTCGTATCGCCATTTAGAAAGCATATATAATGCCCTTCGGGAACTTCTCCGTAATTTTCTGTGTATATCTTTTCCTGCAACGGCACCCAGTATGGTCTTTGATAGCCTGTGGCGTTTGCTCCACCGCTTCCTTTGACTTTTATATACGTACCTGTTTTCGACTTGCGAATACTTCCTATTGGCAGTTCTTCTTTCTTGCGGTTTCCATACATTCCGTTGTTTTTATTTCTTCTTAGTCCTAAACGTTTTGTGGAGATATCGGAAATTTGATTGCTTGTCCTCGTTTCGTTAAACACCTTATTAAACTCTCTGGCAACGGTTTCGATTGTGTCAAATTCCCCGTAGTTCTCTACAAGCCATTCCTTTTGGTCTTGTGTCCACTTTCGCCCAAACATTACAGTACTTTCTTTAAATTATTTATTCCTTTCCCGTCTGCAATTAGCCTATCGGCTCTTAACATAATATCTGCATTGTTTATCATTTGCTTTGATAGTCTTGCTATACTATCGGCTTCCGAAGCGTATGCCTTTCGCTGATCTTCTGTTAAATCAGTTCGTCTTATTTTATTTATGGTTTCTCCCAAAATATTTTGTAATTCATACAATGTCATTTTTATTCCTCCTCTTTCTTTTGGTCTGCATGTTCTCTGAAATTTCTTCCGTCTTCGCGCCTCACATCCATGCGGTAACCTCTTGACATCTCGAGGATCCTGCTTGATATCGCCTCGTCAATCGTCTTGAGTTCTGAAAGCTGATACTCGCTTGAAATAATTGTTCTAAGGCCTGCGTTGTATCGATGATTCAGTATCTCGAATGCAAGATTCACATCTGCCTCGGTCACCTTGCCCTTGAACAGGTCGTCGATGTAAAGCACCCTGACGGCTTTGTATTTTTCGATCTCGCGCTTATACTTTTCCGCATCGCACGCCAGAGCCTTGATCCCGGTCGCTTCATCACGCCATAGCATATACCTGAGCGGGTTCCCCTGCCTGATAAGCTGCACGGCGATAGCTGTGCAGATATGCGTCTTTCCGCATCCGACCTGCCCGCCTATGTAAAACCAACGGTCACCGTTATCGGCAATGTATGCGGCAGCTGTGCGCTTTATTCTCTGCTGGTACGGAAGATCGGCGCAGAAGTTATCCAGCCGCTTCTCCTCGGCAAGCTTTGCAAGACCTGACTTTTGCAGTCTGCGCATATATGCCTTTTCGGTCTGACATTCGCATGGCATTCCAAATTGCATACCGTCGATCTCTTTCACGATCATGCCTGTATCTCTGCATTTGGGGCAGTCGTACGTGATGTCAGTCATGACGCCTTGCATCTCAAGGTCTTTTAGTTTTTCGCTCAGGATCTCTGATAGTTTCATCGCTGCTCCTTTCGCTCCTTCCGCGCTTAAAACGGCTCTCCGTAGGCCGGATCAGGCGCAGCTCTCTTGCGCTCCTGCAGGTAACTCTCAAACTTTGGCCCGAACAAGGTCTGTGGCCGCAGATACTTTCGCATATCGCTGTCGTGCAGCCAGTCGCTGGTCTTGTTATCGATCACGGTCTTGAAGTCGTCGAGCGTTGCGCCCTCGTTCAATCTCGCTGACACCTTCTTCAGCGTTGCCGGGGTCGTCGGCTCATAGTCTGCTCCCGTCCTGCCGTTAAGGTGCTCAATGGCTTTTATTGCTGTTGCCCGGGTATCCGGGTGGAGATCGTCGGGCTTGCCCGACTGGTAAGGACCATCGTCCCTGCTCTGGCTCCGCTCTTTTTTCTTTCTTGTTTCTTTTTTCTCTAAACCTGTTTCTGTTTCTGTTTCTGTAGGGTTTTCAAAAAAAACCGTTCGCTTTTTTCGGTTTTTCAGAAAACCGTTCGCTTTTTTCGGTTTCAGTGCGCGGGCGTCCACCTTTGCGTCCGTTTTCCGCGTTCTTCTTACATTTTTCGTCGTACTCGTCGTTCATGCGCTCCATACTGGCCGCTATATACCTCATTGCTATCCTGACCGGGATCTCCTCACTTTCCAAGTCGTATTTTTCGCCAAGAGCGACCTTGAACATGATATCTAAAACGCGTCCTCGCTGTTCATCGGTCAGATCCTCGATCAACTCGTACCAGTCTGTCATGACCACGAAATTAGTCCGTTTTTTCATCAGCTCCGCTCCCATTCTTTCACGATATCGATAAAATCAGGCAAACGCATACATACAACCCACTCGCAGTTGTTTCTGCGATGAAAGACAGTCGGAATCTCATCATCTCTCGCATCATGTTTACTCTGCTCAAGCGCATCGTAGAGATTGAACCGCTCCGTTCTCTTCACCTCGATGTGGATACCGGGGATGCCTACTACATCAGCATCCCCATTGCTCCCGCAAAATTGCTGTCCCCTGCGAGCATTGTATCCATAGCCACGCAATACTCTTGCAAGTTCTCTCTCTCCGCGCTTTCCTTTGTCACGTGATGCCTTTCCCACTAGCAGTCTACCTCCTGCTCAATCTTTCTTGTCTGCAGGAACGAAAACGCTTCATCCTTCCGCTTGATTTTCACAGTACGGCCGCCAATGTCAAGTTGCGCGGAGAACAAATCATTATTAATAATATGATTGGCAAGAAATCTCACAACCTCTTTCTGCTCGTCACTAAGAGGAGCGAATCCACTCTCCTTCTCCGGCTCCGAAAGCGCATCATCAAGCGCCGTGAACGCGTCCTTTTCCCTGCGGTATCTGGCGGCATCAGTGCAGTGGCATTCATACGTGGCTCGTTCGTTTGCACCTTCTTCGTCATAGGCTTTTACCAGAGTGCTCTGTCCGCAGAAGCGGCATATTCCAGTCTGAAGAACCGGCTCATCCGTTGATTTTAATTCACTGATCATTTCTCATTCTCCTTTCCTGCATCGCCGTGTTCTTGCATGATCTCTACTGTTTCTGTGTCAATCACCTCTGCCTCTGCTATGATCGGCTCCTGATAAAGTTCTTCAGCGGGATCTGCGTCTTTATCAAATGTAATCTTCTTCTCGTCAGTGTTTGTCTGCCGGACGAACTCTGTCTTGATTGGTGCGTATTTCAGCATCTTTTTTATGACAGTCTTTTTCGCCATCTCATCAAAATTGGTCTGCCACGGTCCATTTTTATACGACTTTGAGAATTTTTTCGCATGCGCTTCCACGTCGCTCCTGCTCATGACTTCAAAACCAAAGCCGCCATTAACCAGTGTATATACAGCGTAGTAGTAAGTGACCTCACCTCTGTCATCCGCTGTTGACGGCTTGTGTGTAAGCTTTGGCTCAAGGCCAAATTCATAATCGAAGCCATCATCCTCGTAAACCTCTTTCGCATAGATCATCTTGAATTCGCCTGTTCTATGAGCAAGGTCTAATAATCCTTTGTACCCCAGCTGGAACTGGCATTCTCTTCCGTATGGAATAAGGTATGCCTGACCAAGAGGTGTGTTTGGCTCAAGCCCCAGTTGCGCGGCATTCATCATCGCCCCAATAAAGGATTCAGGCGTGCATGCCGCAAGTTTTTCATTACTGCTGATAGCGGTCATTGCCATTCTTGTAAACCTCTCAGGCGTGATAACAGATGGCAACGCCTTGGCGATCTGCGGCTTCATGGACTTAATCCACTGGTTCATATTCTTCTGATTGGCCTTTTCAAGTGATGTGTTTTTTCTGCCTGCAACGACGTTTAATGTTTCTTCAGCATTTGCCATGATTTAATTCTCCTTTCCTTTTTTCTCTGGTTTCGAGACCCTGAAAACTCTATACGATTCTCCGTAAGTAACGTATTCGTTATAAATGTCAGGATGTTCCTCTTTTAGCCTTTTCTTATCAAGCCTTTCGCGCCCTTTCTGTGTTTTCCAGGTTACCTTTCTGGGGCCGCAATAGCCGATTTCAGCCTCTTTTAGCTCTTCCTTGAAGGCTTGCTCCATTTCTTTCTTTTCTGTCTCCAGAGAAGCAATCAGGCCGTTAATTTCATCATATCGTTTGATATCTCCGCTTAGTTCCACCGCATCAGCATCAGGGTCACTGTTTTTATACATTTCTTTTAAGGCATCATCGGCTGCTTCGCTCCCATCCGGCGGCGGCATGATATTGGTAACAATATAATCGTTCCAGAATTGCTTTTCCTTTTGAATAAGTGCGTCAATAGCTTCTTCGTTACGTTCAATCGTCCTGAACTCAACGCCTCTTCCAAATATCAGGCATGCAAGGTAACAACGTTCAGCTTCGGTCACCGCCATATAGTGCAGACACTGGATAGTATAAGAAGCTGGTACGTTATCATCTTCCCACTTATCTGCTGTGAAAGGGCTGGCCGTCTTGCATTCAAGGATTGCTTTTTCTCCAATGATTTCCCTGTCAAGATCAGCTATCATGAACGGATATTTGTCATGCTGCAGCATATAGTTGTTGCGCCTTACCTTTTTGCCGGTCGCCTCTTCCCATCTTTTGGCCACATAGGTCTCCAGATCTCTTCCAAGGCGCATGGCTTCTGTCTCTTCTTTCTCCCCGGCAGCGCTCTTTCCGGTCTTATCTGCCCATACATCGATAGCCGATCTCCACGGATTCATGCCTAAAATGGCCCCGGCATCAGAGCCGCCTATCCCTTTCTTTCTCCAGTCAAGCCAATCATCTCTTGACAGATCGGCTACATTGATTAATTTCTTTGCCATCTTGTTCTCCTTGTGATATACTCTATTTGTAATTTGTACATGTTGTATCTTTTTGGGACTAGGCGCTCTGAAGAGCGCCTTTTCATTTGTCCATTCTCCGATACTCAGTTGGAAGCGGTTGCCACGCGGTGACTGCCTCACGATCACACAGCCTGTGATCAGGCATCTGTGCATCTATCTGCCACTCTTTTTTAATGCGATCATAACTTCCAGTTTCAACGATTTTGTTTCCCGTCTCCTCATCTATAACCGTAAGAAGCACCGTTTCGAATTTACCAGGGAGTTTGTTTTTAGGAGAAATCCATCCCGCACCGCAGTAGGGGCAAAACTTATACTGTGGATTTTTTGTGTTATAACGCCCGCAGGACGGACACGGTTCGACTTCAAACCATTCCACTGTTTTATTTTCCGTGTCAAGCGCCTTAAATTTCATGCTTTTTCTCCTTCCTCGCGCAAACAATCCATCCAACTCCCAGCGGGATCAGCAAAACTTCACTCGCCGGCCAGTAGTAGCCTCGCTCATATATGCCGCCGACAATGACTAGAGCTATCACTGCTGTCAGCAGCAGAACTCTGAAAATATTGGTTTTGATACGTTTCTTCATTTTTTTCTCTCCTCATCATCTGCATATGGCGTCTGCCACATCGCCTACATAGTATCGCCGTGCATGATTCTTTCCCTCGACACGGAAGTCGTAGTCTGCCATCAGTTCTCTGACGCGCGGCTTCCCGATCCGAAATGCCTGTGCGATCTGATGCTGGCTCATGAAATAGCCATAGTCGCGTGTTAAATCTCGTTTTATTTCCTGTCGTTTCATTTCCTTTTCCTTTCTCCGTCGCCCGCGGTGCGATATAATCTCCTGGTTAGGATAATTGCTGGCGCAAAACATATGCTATAATTCTTTATAAGGGTGGTGAATTTCATGATTTTATGTCCAAACGATCGCAAATTGCTGGCTTTTCTTAAGCGCTTGCAGCGTACAGAATCGGGTTATGTTCTCCTATATACCGACAATGCTCTTAGTTATGTTGGCGGATTTTATTATGATGATGTCCAAAAAGCGGCTGCATCGTACCCACGGTTTTTTACAAAAATCCCTAAAACATCTTTCAAGCCTACCCTTAATTCACTGATTGAAAAGGGACTTTTGCGGCGCTCTCCTGTCAGCGGAGTTTACCAGGTTACACATGATGGTTGGAACAATTATTACTTACGACGCATCGAAGTGCTTAAACTCGTTGTGACACATGTTGCTTTTCCTTCGTTAGTCGCGTTTGTCACCACCGTTATCGCAAATACTTTTTTATAGTCTTCCCAATATCTTTAGTGTGAATAGTGTCGTTACGAGCGCGGACACTAATGGTATTATCAGATCCCATAAAATCGCATTCCCTGTTTCTCTGTCTTTCATGGCTCCTCCTTTCCGCCGGGCGGCTATCCCCGGTCATCACTCCCCAATTCCCGGATCATGATTTTGGCAATGTCGGGAATAAAATAGTATTTTCCTTCAACCTTTTCGAGACCCATATCTTTGAGTTTTCTGCGGCCTGTGCTGCGATCAACTCCACGCCATGAGGAATATTCCCCGACGGTTATAAAATCCCCACCGCCTTTTGTAGCTGCCTTCATTCGGCTGATTAATGATTTACTGTCCATTACGTCCTTCCTCTCTGCTGATATGCGAAATCCATGGTTCCTCCTCTCCGCCACTGGCGGCGCGTGTTATAATCTCCTTACAGGACACTGCCATGTCCGAGTTTTTATGAAAGGAGATTATTATGAGTATTGCTGATAAAACACACGAGTTGACGATGCTTTATCTAAGCAAACAGGATTTGACGGATAAAACCCCAGAAGAACTTGTAGCAATGTATAAGTCCGTATCAGAAGAAATCCAAAACGCCTCTGAAGATCCAAACTATAAGAGGCAATCAGTCAGATCCTAAGGAAAAAATCTAAATCAATCTGACACATAGCATCGAGTAGGTACACAATAGATTTGAGCTGCTCGGTGCTAAAGTGGTATCTGCCGATTAGTATTTTGTAGATCTCTGTTGCGTTCTCCATGAGGTATATCGACATATTGTCAAATTCTTTCTTCTGCTCTTCTCGCTTCGATTTCATTTTTTCTGCTTTCCCACGATTTTTTACGTCCATTTCTTCACACCTTTCCGCTTTTTAATTTCATTCCGTGTGGAATCAATTCTTTTCCGTCTCCTTCCCGCCGGGCGGCTTAAATATTGCCAATTATCAATTTTAATTTGATTTAGATGGTAAAAAAATATAGTCCATCGGAATCCCGTATAGTTTTTCTAATATTCTACCTTGATTGATTGATGGCTCTGTCGCCCCTTTTTCCCAATTTACAATTGTCTGTTTTGTTATATGTAGTGTTTTTGCAACATCATCTTGAGTTAACCGCGCATTGACCCTTGCTGCGGCCAGACTAATTTGAATCTTTGCTCCCAAAATTAAACTATCTCCTTTCGCTTTTATTTGCTTAGATTATAAATCAAATAAAATTTGATGTCAACACTAATATCAAATTATTTTTTATTTCTAGTTGAAAATGATAAAATAGAATTATATAATTTTATCGGAAGGAGATTGAAATTATGAATGACGAAGAACAAAAGAAAGTTTTTTCGAAGAACTTGGTTCGTCTTCTCGATAGTTTGCGAGTTACTCAAGCGGAAGTTGCAGATGCTATTGGCGTGTCTCCACAGACCTTTAACACTTGGGTAAGGGGTATTGCACTTCCTAGAATGGGAAAAATTCAGAAATTAGCCGATTATTTTGAAGTCAATAAAACAGACTTGATAGATGAATGCAACTCTGACTCGCCCGAGCCAAAAAAGAAACGAAAGTACCCCCGCATACCAGTGGTCGGTATGGTTCACGCCGGGCGGCCGATGGAAGCAGTCGAAGAAATCATAGACTGGGAAGAAATCACGCCGGAGATGGCGCAAAGCGGTGAAATAATAGCATTGCAGGTTCAGGGCGACTGTATGGAGCCACGTTTCTGCGACGGTGATGTAGTAATCGTAAGAAAACAGCCAGACTGTGACAGCGGCGACATTGTGATCGCGATGGTCAATTCCGACGATGCCATTATGCGTATGCTGAAAAAGCATAATGGCGGCATGATATCACTTGCGCCTACCAACATTAAGTACACACCGGACTTTTACACACAAAGTGAGGTTGCGAGCCTGCCTGTTACAATTTTAGGTAGAGTAATCGAACTTAGGGCGAAGTTCTAACGTAGTGCAATGCGTCGGCCGTGTGCTTGGCAAGGCCGATAGGGCGTAGAAAGAACAATCTGATTGAGGGGGGGATGAATAGCATGCCGAAAAAATATCCATATCGTTATCAGTTCACGTATGAAGGTAAACGCTATTCTGTTAGTGCGAACACCCAGCGCCAGCTGATGGAGCGCGTGCAACGCAAACAGGAACAGCTAAAACAACATCAGCGGATCACACGGGAGATGTCTGTGCAGGCATGGATTGGAGAATGGCTGGATACCTATAAGGCCACCAGAGTAGCAGATACAACGCTCGCGAACTATAAGTACATATTGGGGAAGATCGACCTTGCGATGCCGCTTTGTGATGTACACCCAATACATCTGCAGCAGATACTCAACAGGCATGCGGGAAAATCGAAATCGTTTCTGCGCAAGCTCTATCTTTTAATGAATGAATTGTTTGAAGCGGCCATGGATAATGGTCTTGTGGAAAGGAACCCCGCCCGAAAGCTGACGATTCCAAAAGGGTACTCCAACCAACGCAGATCGCTCACAAAGCAGGAGCGTCGTATACTGGAAGCAACTCTGCCAGGATCCCCGGAGAGAGTCTATATTTCTCTTCTGCTATACTGCGGCCTTAGACCATCGGAAGCAGGACGCGTTCAGGGAAAAGATATCGATGTCGCCCGGATGAGATTGCACGTGAGGGGGACTAAGACGGCCGCTGCAGACAGATTCGTACCACTGCCGGAATGCCTGCTGCAAGACCTCAAAGAACTTGCTCCTCTTGATTTTGCCGTCACTGATACCCGCGGCAATAAGACCACCAAGTCATCACGGCGCAGTCTGTGGTTGCGCTTCGTCCGTGAGATGAACATCACCGCCGGTTGCCGGATGGGGAGACCTTGCAAACACTCTCCACATGATCTCCCGGTCGGGCCTATGCCGATTGCGCCGGACCTGACAGCGTATTGCCTGCGGCATACCTACGCAACCGATCTGGAAGCTGCCGGCGTGCCAATCAACGTGGCAAGAGATCTTCTCGGGCATTCAGATATATCCGTGACGTCGAAGATCTACACTCATCGTTCTGAGGAAGCTTTCGAAGCTGCTGCGGAAAAGCTTACAGCGTTCAGAAAGGGCTGATTATTTACTCACCTATTTACTCATTTGATAAGTAAAAACAGCTAAATACAGCCCCACGAACGCCAAAAAAACAGACATAAAAAAAGCCTTGCAACGTTGAAATTGCAAGGCTTTTCAATTGGTACACCATCGGGGGCTCGAACCCCGGACACCCTGATTAAGAGTCAGGTGCTCTTCCAGCTGAGCTAATGGTGCTCGTTTGCGCTCTGATTTATTTTCCGAACGCAATAGTTACTTTATCATCTAGACGGGTCTCTGTCAACCTGTTTCTATGGATTTTTGAAGTTTTTTTATCGGCGATCCCGGCGTATTTGTTTCAGCGCAGGACCCCTGATATTCTTCCATGATAAAGGGGGACAACATCCGGGAGCACCTGTGCAATCACTTTGCATTTCCTCTGAAGGTCACTGTCAAGATGCAGAGATTGCGATAGCCCTTGTACTTCTCCGGCTTATCGTAGGACTCCAGGTCTTTCGGTGCTTTCCCGCTGTCGGTGAATACGGCCAGGATCACGGGCCTCCCTTTCTCGATTTCGGTTTCCTCTGTGCGATTGAGAGCAAGATCGAGGCCGTCGGGATCTTGCAGCGGAGGCAGTGATGCGGCCGCTTCAGTATTCTTTTCGCCATATCCTGCGATGCCGCCCTCTCCGGGATCATAGGTGACATAGAGCCTGGATCTTTCATCCTTCAGTTTAAAAGCGGCATAGCTTTCCGCCTCCCATTTGCCGTCCGGGGACAGCTGTTCTGATTTGACTTCTATGCCCCTTACTTTTGAGCCGTCCACTTGAAAATCATAAACAGACGAGAATCCATCTTTCGGCTCCACTATATCAAAGAGTTCTCCCTCCTGATCCGAATCCATGTCGGCCGGGGACAGCTTCATCGCTCCACAGCCGGCGAGAAAGCAGGCACAGCAAAAGAGCACCAGCAGCAATACGGCCGGGCGCAGCGCCCGCAGGGTCAGCTCACTTTTCATCTATCGGATCCTTGAACAACGGTGTAGAGAAATACCGTTCACCCGTGTCCGGCAGTATGGTGACCACAGTCTTGCCGCGTCCCAGCTCTCTGGCCATCTTCAGGGCTACACATACATTGGTGCCGCTGGATATTCCGACCATCAGTCCCTCTTCACGCGCCAGCCTTCTTGTCATCTCTATGGCTTCTTCGTCGCTGATGAGACAGATATGCTGATATATAGTCGTGTCCAGTATATCCGGTACCAGTCCGTCACCGATGCCCATCTGAAGGTGTGTGCCCACATTACCGCCCGCCAGTACAGCCGCGTTTTCCGGTTCCGCCGCGTATATCCTGATATCCGGATTGACTTCCTTGAGAACAGTGCCGATGCCGGTCAACGTACCGCCGGTGCCCACACCTGAGCAGAACCCATGTATCGGGCCTCTCACCTGCTCCAGGATCTCGGTGGCTGTGTTGAACATGTGTGCCTTGATGTTGTCGCGGTTGCTGAACTGATCGGGTACAAAGACCCTGTTGTCTTCTTCCTTCATCTTGTGAGCCAGAGTGATACAGTGATCTATCGCCTCTCCGATATCGCCGTCATCGTGGATCAGCTTTACCTCGGCTCCGTACTGGCTTACCAGCATCCTCCGCTCACGGCTCACCGAATCGGGCATTATGATCACCGTCCTGTAGCCCATGACTGCGCCCACCAGCGCGAGACCGACCCCCTGATTGCCGCTCGTCGGCTCCACTATTATGGAGCCCTGTTTCAGCTCTCCGCGCATCTCAGCTTCCTCGATCATCGTCATCGCCGTGCGCGTCTTGATAGAACCCCCGACGTTCAGCGCTTCCATCTTCACCAGGATCTCGGCATCTTCGGGCCCCGGCAAATGCTGCAGTCTGATCATCGGGGTATTGCCCACAGCCTCCAGTATCGTATTGTACACCATTCTCTCAATTCTCCTTGATCATGTTATTTGTTGAAAACGTACTTGTCCAGCCGTTCAAACGCCTGCTCGATCCGCGACAGCGGAGAAGCCAGATTCAGCCTGATGGTATGGCTTCCTCCGAAATATCTGCCATCCTGCCAGTTGACCCCTACTTCAATGCCGGCCTCGACCAGATCATCCATACTGACGTCATGCGCCGCACACCATTCTTCACAATCGATGAACAGCATGTAAGTTCCCTCAGGCCTTGCCGCCTTGACGCCATCAAAGTGCTCCTCAATGTAGTCACAAGCGAACTTTGCGTTGCCGTCGAGGACCACCCGCAACTCTTCGAGCCACTCCGCGCCTTCATCCGAATAAGCTCCGATGAGTGCATGCATGGAGAGCACGTTCATCTCATTATAATGCGACAGCGATGATTGCTTTTTCACCCGGTCACGTATATATTTGTTGAATATGATGTGATAGCTGCCGACCAGCCCCGCAAGGTTGAAAGTCTTTGAAGGGGCATAGAGGGCCACCGTCCTCTCTCTGGCGTCCTCCGAAATGCTCTGCGCGGGTATGTGATGGTGTCCCGGCATCGTCAGATCCGACCAGATCTCATCGGCAATAACATATACATCATTGCGGCGGAAGATCTCCATCGCCGTCTCCAGCTCTTCGCGACTCCAGACGCGTCCGCACGGGTTGTGCGGCGAACATAATATCGCCGCGTGTATATTCTTCGCTTTGATGCGGCGCTCCATATCCTCATAATCCATGCGCCAGACGCCGTCCCCGTCCACTTTCAGGGGGCTGTGCACGATGTTGAAGCCATTGTTTTTCAAGGTGGCTGTGAAACCGATATAAGTCGGCGAATGTACCAGCACGTTATCGCCTTCCTGGCAGAACACACGCAGCGCGCTGACCACTCCGCCCAGCACACCGTTTTCATATCCGATCGCCTCGCGAGGGATATCCTTGAGGCCGTCGTGCGATGCATGCCAGCGCTGGATAGCCTCATAGTAAGCATCTCTCGGCTGGAAGTAGCCGAATGCCGGATGCTGCATGCGCTCGATAACCGCTCTCTGTATCGATGGTGCCGTGGGGAAATTCATGTCGGCGACCCACATCGGTATGCGGTCAAAGCCTTCCTTCACGGTCGCCGCCAGGTCTGTATGGTAGACATGCTTTGCATCCACCGCCATGGCGTCCTGTCCATGCCTGTCTAATAAGCTGGTAAAGTCATATTTCATTTTTGGCCACCCTTCTCTTCAGCGAACTGTACACCGACACCATTCGGATCAGTCGCAAATATAAATCGTAAATTGTCATTTGGCGATATGATTGGAGACGTGGGGATTCCGGCCGCTTCGAGTTCGGTTTTTTTGACTTCCACGTCCTCCACCGGATAGCCCAGGGATACGTTCTCATAATCCCGCAGCTCCCTTCCTTCTTCACAGACCAGCTCCAGCATAGCTCCATCTCCATCGAGAAAAGCGATCTCCCGTCCCGGTCCTGCTGTGAATCTTCTCGCCGGTTCTACTTCCAATACTTTCTTATAGAAGGCCAGAGTTTCATCAAGATCTCTGACCTGAAATGTAGTCCATAAAATCTTCATTTGGCTACCTCCTGTGATACCTTTTTATTATACACTCTTTTTGCAGCGGCAACACTTTTTTGTCCTTTGCGTGGTGCTAACATCCGCAGATCTCAAGCCTCCATTTTTCTATCAGCCTCTCCAGACTCCAGGCCGCGTTCGCCGGACTCGTCGACGGCAGTTTTGCCGCCGGCATCCCGGTGCCCGGGAAACAGTATCTGTCATACAGCTGGGCCGCCTTTGCACCGTTGGCAAAGATGCGCTCTATGGGAGCCCGCCTCAGGAGGAAGCCGATATCGTTCGCTTCTACATTTCTGATGGAACTGTCGCTGGACCCTTCGATATCACAGCTGGCGATCACATCCCACACCGCAACACCGCCCTGCAGCAGCATAGCCTTTTTCTCCGCGATTGTCTGCGGCACTTCGACCTGCAGCAGAGCAGCGATCACCTTCCAGAACCGATTCTGCGGGTGGTGATAATAAAAGTGTCCCTCCCTCGATTTGACGGAAGGCATGGTCCCCAATATCAGTATCTTTGATTTTGTGTCGAAAACGGGTCCGAAATCATGACTCACATGCGTATACATTTTGATCATTCCTTTGCTGTTTTAAAATCATATCCACAGTTTTACCCCGGTCAGTCCACAGGTTTTACCCTGTTTTCCACAGGTTTTCCACAGGCGTGAATGTTGGTATTTCAACATTTTCATGCTTTGTCCACCAGCCGACTGCAAAGCAGTAGCAACACATGCCTGCGCCGGCACCAGTATACCACATCAGCAGGGGATCCGTTCTCCCCGTCTGGTCTCCACCCTCATATACCAGCGCTGACATATCGCCAGGCTCAAAAAAATGGAACGATCCGTCATTGACGGACCGTTCCACTGATGTGTTATTGAGAGGATGAGATATTATCTCTTGGTATGCAGAAAGTATACCCTTTTTCTCTGAAATAAACCTTAAAGGGCTTAATTCTTTTTCACCATGTAGTTCTGTACGAATTCTGCAGCCCATTCGTTGTTGATACTCTGGATCGCGGCGTCCCCGGTTGCCTCCTCGATCTGATCGCCATAGCGTTCCTTTATTCCATCATACATTTCCTCCGGGAAGTCGATAGTACCCACTTCTCCGGTATCCAGCTGGATCACGAAATATTCGCCGTCGCTGTTCTTCTCATAGAGGATGGCGATTATCTGCTTGCCGCCAACCTTCTCCGTGAGCACCGAATATACGCCGGGCTTCATCACTTCCACAATGCGGTCGTCGCGTCCGGATTCAGCAAGGAGCACCTTCTCCCGCAGCTCATTCTTGTCGCGGACCTTCCTCATGGCGCAGTCCTCCATCAAAAAGCTGGTCTTGATGAAATCTTCGCTGGCCTCGACATCCTCGTCTCCGTCTTCGCTCGGCGGCAGCATCCAGAGCAGCAGCTTTTTGCTGCCGTCGTGGTAAGCGAACTGGTACAGCAGGTCTATCCCCTCACCGCATTCGGGGCATTTATACATGGCGAAATCGCCCTCCAGGATCGCTTCCTTTACCTGGGGATCGGCCACTCCGTCAGCGGAGTCTATCATCTCCACGGTCACCTCCCGGCCGCAGCCGGGGCAGTTTATCGTTGATCTCGTAGTTTTTGCCATTTTCTTTCTCCTATCGTTAATTTTCAGGCGTTCCGGCTCTAGCCGAACAAATTAAATTATATCACAGCATTCCGCCGTAAACAAAAAGATTCGCGAAATGCGAATCTTTCTGCTGATGTGTTATTGAGAGGATGAGATATTATCTCTTGGTATGGTCTTACGATACTACCGCTCACTTAAAAAAACCTTAAACAGGCAAAATAATCTAAAATTGCCATTACCTGTATCTCACTCTGAATAGTTCTTCTCCACGTATTTCCTGATTATGGCGGCTACTTCATCGCCGCCGCCCACGCATTCCCAGTCATCGGAGATATTGATGCGCACCAGATTGTAGAGCCAGTCTTTGTAGTGCCGCATCGCGGCCTCCAGATCCTTGCCCTCGGATTTCAGCTGCTCCACATCATATTTGCCATAGTCGACAGTAATTTTGCAGCGCTGCCTTTCCCGGTCGCCGCCCATGTCGATGACAGCAATATCGCAGTGATTGAAAAACGGTTTGTCGGGGACTAATTTTATTTTATGCATGTAATCATCCTTTCTCTATGGGCTAATTATATCACAAGCAGGAAACGCGGGCATTAAAAAAACGCCTTCCGGCGCCGCTCCTCAAAAATGTAATAATGCTGATCTTTCCATCCTTTAGTCTCTCCTTCAAAGCTTCCATCTTTCACTTCGAACTCCCGTTCCGGAATCTTCATTATGCCCCGCACCAAATGCACTGCCGGCATTTACAATTTCACATTCCTCTGTTCTCCGTTCAGAAAGTTTCCGCTTTGTCATCCTGCGGTCCGGCCTTCCGGACTCTCAGGCGACCTTCAGGTTTCCTGATCAGCATTATCTTTTTTGTATTCCTGTATTCATCCTGGTGGGACCATCTCCCTTCTTGTCCGGAACTACATCCTCCGGTTATTTCTCCACTAACCTTATATATCTATGATATCTTTCGAGTTACTGACTCGAATGATTTACAAGGTTCAGTACAACTTTTTTCTGTACCATTATAGTAGCACCGCCGCGATCAAAAATCAAGTACTTTCTGAAAATTCCCGCTATCTTTTTCGGGTAATTTTCAACGGATATACACTAATTCATAGTGTTTTACTATAATTTCTTTCCATTGTGTGTATAGATGTGCTATAATGCTATATAATTTTAAGGAGATCGTAAAATAATGAATATAATAGAAAGATTAAACAAAGGAACATTGTTCTTCGACGGCGGCATGGGAACCATGCTGCAGGCTGCAGGCCTCGGAGCCGGCGAGATACCCGAGTACTGGGTCCTCGATCACCCCGAAGTGATCAAGGGGATCCACAAAGCTTACCTCGAGGCGGGCTGCGACGTGATGACAACCTGCACCTTCGGTGCAAACTCGTTCCGCCTCCACGGCGACAAATACAGCACCGGGGAAATAGTGCAGGCCGCAATAAGACTGGCAAGAGAAGCTATCGAGGAGAGCGGCAGGGAGGCTTTTGTAGCCCTGGATACCGGCACCACCGGCAAGCTGATGGAACCGCTGGGTGACTTGACGTTCGAAGATGCGGTCGCTTCTTACAGCGAGCTCTTTGCGGCAGGCGCCGATGATGCGGACCTCATCATCATCGAGACACAGACCGATCTGCACGAGATGAAGGCAGCGGTGCTGGCAGCCAGGGAGACGACCGATCTGCCGATTTTTGCTACGGCAATCGTGGATGAGTCGGGCAAAATGATGACCGGCGGAGATGCCGGAGCACTGGTCGCCCTGCTTGAAGGCCTGGGCGTTGATGCTCTGGGACTGAACTGCGGCTTTGGCCCCGACAAGATGCTCCCTTGCCTCAAAAAGATCCAGGAATATGCCAGCCTGCCGGTGATCTTCACCCCCAACGCGGGACTCCCCCACACCAGGGACGGCGAAGTCTACTACGACCTCGATCCGCAGAAGTTTGCCGACGAGATCGAAAAATGCCGCGATGTGGGCCCTTCGGTGATCGGCGGATGCTGCGGCACGACACCGGATCACATGGCCGAAGTCATCCGGCGCATGTCCGATTACTCCCCCAGGGTGCGCGACCACGAGCAGACGCTGGTCAGCTCTTACACACATGCGGTGGAGATCGGAAACCCCTCGACAATAATCGGCGAAAAAATCAATCCCACAGGCAACAAGGCACTGGCAGCCGCCCTTCGCAGCCAAGATATGGACAGCATCAAGGAGCTGGCCATCAGGGAAAAGGATGCCGGCGCCCAGATCCTGGATATCAACGTGGGGCTGCCGGATATCGACGAGCCGGATATGCTGCCCAGGGTCATCCAGGCCGTGCAGGAAGTCGTCGACCTGCCGCTGGTCATCGACTGCAGCAACGTCGAAGCCATCGAAAAAGCTGCCCGCATATACAATGGAAAGCCGATCATCAACTCGGTCAACGCCAGCAGGGAGAGCATGGACGCCATCTTCCCCATCGTCAAAAAGTACGGCGGTGCAGTCATCAGTCTCACGCTCGGGGACGGGGGCATACCTAAAACTCCCGAAGGGAGACTGGAGATGGCGAAGATCATCGTTGATGAAGCCGCAAAATATGGTATCCGCAGGAAAGATATCATTGTGGACTGTCTCGCGATGACTATCAGCGCCGACAGCTCTTCGGCGCTGACCACGCTGAAGGCTATCGAGCTGGTACGCAGCGAGCTGGCTGTGAACACCACGCTGGGCGTTTCCAACATATCATTCGGACTGCCGCAGCGCACAAAGATAAACACGGCTTTCTATGCTATGGCGCTGGAGCGCGGGCTCACCAGTGCCATCATCGACCCCTTTTCCGCACCCATGATGGAGACGGCTCTGGCCGGACGCGCGCTGACCATGCAGGACGAGAACTGCAGTCACTACATTGCCGGCTTTGAAAACGCCGCGCCCGAAAAGCCGCAGCGCACCCCGCCGCTGAGGAGCAGGGAAAAACCGGCCGCGGCGGCTCCTGAAAAGGCCGCTGATGGTGTGAGCGGGCTCAGCGAAGCCATCATCAACGGGCTCAAAGATGCAGCCGCCGCCAGGGCAAAAGAGCTCCTTGAAAACACCGCTCCGCTCGACGTGATCAACGAGCACGTGATCCCGGCTCTCACAAAGGTCGGCAACCAGTTCGAGTCCGGCGAGAGCTTTTTGCCGCAGCTGGTAATGAGCGCAGAAGCGGCCACCCTGGCTTTTGAAGAGATAAAGAAAAAACTGCCTGCCAGTGAAGGCGGCAGCAAGGGAAAGATCATCCTGGCCACAGTAAAGGGCGACATTCATGATATAGGCAAGAACATCGTCAAGGTCCTCCTGGAGAGCTACGGCTACGAAGTCATGGACCTCGGCAAGGATGTCCCCCCTGAAGAGATCGTCAAAGCAGCGAAGGAAAACGACATCAGGATGATCGGGCTGTCCGCCCTGATGACCACTTCCGTTCCCAGCATGGAAGATACCATCCGGCAGCTGAAAGCCGAGCTGCCCGACTGCACGATATGCGTGGGCGGCGCTGTAATGACAGAAGCGTTCGCCGATGCCATCGGTGCCGATCACTACTGCGACGATGCCATGTCCACCGTGAGACAGGCGGAACATTTCTACGGCTGACAGGCACGCGCTACAGCTGCCGCCGAAGAAAACGCGAACTGCAGGTTGTAGCCGCCCGTATCCCCGTCAACATCCAGGACTTCACCTGCAAGGTAGAGTCCCGGATGTTTTTTGCATTCAAAAGTCTTCAGATCTACCTCGCGCAGCGAAACGCCGCCGGCGGTCACCATTGCGCGTTCGTATCCCGCCTTGCCGCTGATCGAAAAGCGCATCCCGTGCAGCGATTCAAAGATCCGCTTCACATCACCTCCGGCCACAGTCGATGCCTTTGCATAAGCATCCGTGCCCTCCATTTCTATCACTTTCTCCACGAAGCGCTCCGGCAGCCCGGTCACCTTGGCGATATAGCGCGCCAGGCTGCGGTCGACGCCCCTGCAATCCGCGGTATCTCCGGAATAAAAGCCGATCTCTATGGTGTCGCCCGTCTCCAGGTACCGCGAGGCATCCAGGATCAGCGGGCCGCTGAAATTGCGGTGTGTCAGCAGCAGGCTGCCCTCGAACCGCATCGCGGTTTTTTCACCGTCCTTTATCCGCAGCTTTGCATCGGGGAAGCTGATGCCGGAAAGATCAGCAAAGGGATAATCCTGCACGAATACAGGCGTCAGCGCCGGCCTCTGCTTTACCAGCTCCAGACCTAGTCCGCCCAGGATCTTGAACATACTGCCGTCAGAACCGGTGGCCGCATATGATCTGCCGCCGGAAGCCACCAATAGCCTGTCGGTCTCATAGCGGTCATTGACCAGCCACCCTGTGCCTCGCAGCTCGACCTTTTCCGCTTTCTCCCCGTACAGCACACGCCATCCGTTATCCCCGGCCTTCTGCAGCAGAAAGTCGCGCACTTCTACGGCCGAGAGCGACTGCGGGAATATCTTGCCGTCCTCCCTCTCGGTGACCTTCAGTCCGCCCTCACGGAAAAAGTCCACCATTTTCAGATTGCTGGCCTTGTAGAGCGTCGATCTCAGTTTCTTTCCCTGGTCTCCGTAGTGGCGCACGAATTCCCTGATATCACCGCTGTGGGTCATATTGCACTGTCCTCCGCCTGACAGCAGCAGCTTGCGGCCGGCTTCATTCCCGGCTTCCAGCAATATTCCTTCTTTTGTTTTGATCATAGCCGCGGCAAAGAGCCCTGCGGCTCCCGCTCCGATTATCAGCATTTTCCCCTCCTCCGGCTCGATTGTGACAATGTGGTCATTATATGGTTTTTTGGCATTTTTTGCAATATTGATATAGCAGATGTGATATAATTACTCCATGGGTATTTTTAAAGCTTTAACTGAATCGGGAACACCGCTGATGCAGAATCTGTCGGCCATGTTCCAGGCGCATCCGGCATTGGCTACATACTACACTACCGTCGTCAGATGGTTGTTCGTTGCCCTTGCAATTTTCATACTCATATCTTCGATCCGCTCACTGCTGTCGGGCAAGAACCCCTCAGAAATATGGGCTTATTTGACACTGCCTGACGGTTCCATCAAACCGCTCTCCCACTGGGAGAATGTGGTCGGCCGCGCGAGCAGTGCTGACGTGGTGGTGGACATCATGACCGTCTCCCGAAACCACGGAACGCTGGTGAGGAATGAAGACGGTGACTGGACGTACAACGACCTGGGATCCAAGGGCGGATCCAAGATCAACGGCCGCGAGGTCTACAAGCCGACGCCTGTCAAGATGGGTGATACGATCACCCTGGGAGGCGCGGATTGCATTCTGGTGCCCCCGAGTCTTCAGGAAAAACGCGAAAACATCGAAGCCAGACGCAAGATCACCAAGATCCCCAATCCCTGGGGACCGCTGCTGGCGCTGACTATCTTCCAGATATTGCTGGGCATCCAGCTGGTGGCCGCCAAGGGCGCGGATCTGCCGGCGGGCGTTCTGGTCAGCCTCTTCATTTTCATGATCATAACCTGGGTCTACTGCATAGCGCTGCGCGCGCTGCGGCGGCGAGCCTTTGAAATGGAGATCATAGCCTTCTTCCTATGCACGCTGAATCTGGCCATCGTGGCCACCTCGGCACCCGACAAATCCGGGCGTCAGCTGTTGTGCATCGTGCTGGGCATGATCCTGTTCCTGGCCATGTGCTGGTACCTGCGCGACCTTTCACGCGCGCTGAAGATCCGCAAACTGCTGATCATTCTCTGTGTGATCCTGCTGCTGTTCAACGTCATCTTCGGACAGACTGTCAACGGCTCGGCAAACTGGGTCAGACTGGGAGGTTTCCAGTTCCAGCCTTCGGAACTCGTAAAAGTAGCTTATATATTCATAGGTTCGGCCACTCTCAATGAATTGTACGAAAAGAAGAACCTGACACAGTTCATGATCTTCTCCTTCTTCTGCTTCATCTGCCTGGCCATTATCAAGGATTTCGGGACGGCGCTGATATTCTTCGTCACCTTCCTGATCATATCGTTCCTGCGTTCCGGAGAGTTCTCCAAGCTGATACTGGTGCTCAGCGTACTCATCGTCGGCGGCATGCTGGCGATACGCTTTGTGCCCCACGTCAGCAGCAGATTCTCGACCTGGAGACATGCCTGGGATTATCCGGATGCCGGCGGCTTCCAGCAGGTCCGCGGCATGAGCAGCGCTGCCAGCGGCGGCATGCTGGGACTGGGGGCCGGCGACGGCTGGTTCCATAAGATCATAGCTTCGGACACCGACCTGGTCTTTTCTCTGCTCAGCGAGGAGTGGGGCCTGATAATAGCGGTCCTCGCACTGCTGTGCCTGATAACACTGTGCGTATTCGCCGTGCGCTCGATCAAGGCGGGGCGCTCGGCTTACTATACCATCGCGGCCTGCGCGGCCACTTCACTGCTGATCTTCCAGACCATACTCAACGTGCTCGGATCGCTGGACATCCTGCCATTCACCGGAGTCACCCTCCCCTTCATATCGAACGGAGGCACCTCCATGATCGGCAGCTGGGGTCTGCTGGCCTTCCTGAAGGCGGCGGATACGCGCCAGGGAGCATCGCTGGCGGTGACTCCGGATTCGGAAGTCGTCGGTGACTATGCCGAGGAACTGTTTGACGAGCAGGAAGCGCGCAAAGCCGAGGAAGCTGAACTCCCGGATTACCTGAATGCTGATTACTACGACGATCCCCCTGCGGCAGAACCCGCAAGGGCTCCGGAAGATGACAAAGACATCGACATCACCGACTTTTCACAGTTGGAGGACAAGAAATGAAGAAACTGGAATCAAGAGCGCTGATATGCATTGTCCTGGCGCTGGTACTGGTAGTCGGAGTAGCTTACTATATAACACAGCTGGCTCGCTTCGGCAGCAAATGGGCCAGTTATCCGGCCAATCAGGACGTATATAAGAACGGCTATCTCAACAAGGGAACCATCACCGACCGCAACGGCAAGCTTTTGCTGAAGCACCAGCGCAGCGGGAAGACGATCTACAACAACGATTACAACATCCGCTGTGCCACGCTGCACGCGGTGGGCGATACTGCGGGCAACATTTCAACCGGCGCCAATCAGGTTTTCGCCAGCAATATGGTGGGCTACAATTTCCTGACGGGCACCTTTACCACTAATAACAAGGGGCGGCGCGTTTATCTCACCATCGATGCTGATCTGTGTGCGGTGGCCAACGAAGCACTCGCGGGACGCAACGGCACGGTCGGCGTTTACAACTACAAGACGGGAGATATAGTCTGCATGGTCAGCTCTCCCAATTATGATCCCCTGGATCCGCCGCAGCAGGTCACCGACGACAGCAGCGGCTTGTACCTCAACAAGCTGCTTTCATCCACGGTGGTCCCCGGCTCGACCTTCAAGGTGATCACCTCGACAGCGGCTATCAACGAGGTCCCCGACCTCGACGACTGGACATATACCTGCACCGGCAGCCAGCAGTACGGCAGCTACTACAAAGATGTCGTCAAGTGCCCCATACCTCACGGCACGGTCGACTTCAGATCGGCGCTGGCCAAATCCTGCAACTGCGCCTTCGGTGCTCTGACCATGAAAATCGGGGCTAAAAAAATGAAGGAATACACGGAGAAGGCGGGACTGATGTCCAGCTATGATGTGAACGGCATCAAGACCGCAAAGGGAACATTCTCGTTCCCCAAAAACGGCGGAGTCAGCCTCGCATGGAGCGGCATCGGCCAGTATCACGACCAGGTGAACCCCTGCTCCATGATGGTATACATGGGAGCCATTGCCAACAAGGGCAAAGCCGCCAACCCGCGCATCCTGGAGAGCATCAAATACTCAAACGGCTTTTCTGCCAGTCTGCAGCTGAAGACAAAGACCGACGAGCTCATCAACAGAAAGACGGCCACCAGGCTGGACAGCATGCTGCACAACAACGTGACCTCCAACTACGGCGAGGAGAACTTCCCGGGACTGAACCTCTGTGCCAAGTCGGGCACTGCCGAGGTCAGCGATTACGATGACCCGCACTCCTGGTTCACCGGCTACATTCGCAACAAACATTATCCGTACGCCTTCGTGGTCCTCGTAGAGCACGGCGGCTGGGGCTCTGAAGTTGCCGGCAGCGTGGCCAACACAGTGATGCAGGCGGTCATCTCCAACGACAAGCTGAAATACTGATTTCGGAAGATGACGACCACATAAAAAAGCAATCAAAAAGATGTTTGCATTCCGCCATGCGCGGTCTGCAAACATCTTCTTTAATTCCTGTTTTCCGGTCACTAGCCGATCTGGCGAATGAGGTTGACCATTTCGATGGCTCCTGTCGCCGCATCAAAGCCCTTGTTGCCTGCCTTGGTGCCGGCTCTTTCAATGGCCTGCTCGATGTTATCAGTGGTCACGATACCGAACATTACCGGTATTTCACTCTGCAGAGCAACCTGAGCGACCCCCTTGGCAACTTCGTTGCATACCAGGTCGTAGTGGCTGGTGCTGCCTCTGATTACCGCGCCCAGCGTGATCACCGCATCGTACCTGCCGCTTTCGGCCATCTTCTTGGCTGCCAGCGGGATCTCGAATGCGCCGGGTACCCAGGCTACATCTATATCCTCCGACTTGACATCGTGTCTGCTCAGAGCGTCTTCAGCTCCGCCCAGCAGCTTGCTTACTATGAATTCGTTGAACCTCGCGCAAACGATGCCCACTCTTATTCCCTTGGATACTAGTTTTCCTTCAAAGACGTTCATTTTTTTCTCCTTTTCGCTTTATCCTCACCCGCCTCGCCGGCGGAGATTTTTCTCTTTGTTTACAGGTTGTTCAGGATGTGTCCCATCTTCTTCTTCTTAGTCTCCAGATAGAACTCGTCTACGCTGGTGGGCTTGATCTCGATAGGCACACGCTCCACGATTTCGAGACCGTAGTCGCCGATCCCGTAGACCTTTGCCGGATTGTTGGTCAGCAGGCGGAGAGTATGCGCGCCCAGATCGCGCAGGATCTGCGAGCCGATGTAGTACTCTCTGAGGTCATCCTTGAATCCGAGAGCCAGGTTTGCTTCTACCGTGTCCAGTCCGTCATCCTGCAGGTCATAAGCTTTCAGCTTGTTGATCAGGCCGATGCCGCGCCCTTCCTGTCTCATATAGAGGACGATGCCGCGTCCCTCTTTCTCAACCAGCTTCATTGCTGTCGCCAGCTGATCGCCGCAGTCGCATCTCAGCGAGCCGAAGGCGTCTCCCGTGAGGCACTCGGAGTGCACCCTGCAGAGCACGTTTTCACCGTCGCCGATATCTCCCTTGACGAGGGCGATGTGATGCTCGCCGTTTATCCTGTTGATATATCCGTAAGCTCTGAAGTTGCCGTACTTCGTCGGCATCTTTACGGGGCCGACTTCGCAGCGCACCAGCTTTTCGTGGATCTTTCTGTATTCCTGCAGCTGTTTGATAGTAGTGTACTTCAGTCCGTACTTTTCAGCCATTTCCTGCAGCTGCGGCTGCTTCATCATGGTACCGTCTTCACCCATTACTTCGCAGCAAAGTCCTGCAGGCTTGAGTCCCGCGATGTTCAGCAGGTCGACCGTAGCCTCGGTGTGGCCGTTTCTCTCGAGGATGCCGAATTTCTTGGCCAGCAGCGGGAACATGTGTCCCGGTCTCCTGAAGTCCATGGGGGTGGAGTCAGGATCTACGCACTTCATCGCGGTGATCGAGCGCTCTGCCGCCGAGATTCCTGTCGTCGTGCTCACGTGGTCGATGGATACTGTGAACGCCGTCTCGTGGTTGTCGGTGTTTTCGGAAACCATCTGCGGTATGTTCAGCTTGTCGATATATTCGCGCGACATCGGCATGCAGATGAGGCCCTTTCCGTGTGTCGCCATGAAGTTGACGTTCTCCGTGGTCGCAAATTCAGCGGCACAGATCAGGTCGCCCTCGTTCTCACGGTCTTCATCATCGCTGACCAGTATCAGCTTGCCCGCCTTGAGATCTTCTACTACTTCTTCTATGGTGTTGAATTTAAACATTTCTTTCCCTCCTAAAATCCTGCCTTTTGCAGGAACTCCAGCGTCAGACCGCCGGATCCGTTATCCCCGTCTGCCGTCTGCTCCTGTGGCTGCATTAACTTTTCAACATACTTTCCTATGATATCGTTCTCCAGATTGACCAGGTCACCGGCCTTCTTGCCGCCGAGGATCGTCTCCCTGGCTGTGTGCGGTATGATGGAAACGCTGAATGTGCGCTCCGTCAGGCCGGCCACCGTCAGGCTGATGCCGTCGATCGCAATGGATCCCTTTTCTACAATATATTTCATGATTGAGGGAGCCGCCTCGATGGTGTACCAGATGGCATTGTCATCGCGCTTTACCCTGCGTATCGTGCCGGTGCCGTCGATGTGGCCGGAAACTATGTGCCCGCCAAAGCGTCCGTCGGCCGCCATGGCACGCTCCAGGTTGACCGGGCTGCCGCTCTGCAGTTTTCCGAGACCGCTGCGGTCCAGGGTCTCGTGCATCACGTCCGCCGTGAAGGTGTTCTCTGTATAGCCGGCCACCGTGAGGCATACGCCGTTGACGCACACGCTGTCGCCCAGCGAGAGATCGGAAAATATTCTGTCACCCTCGATGGTGAGCACCGATGACTTTGCGCCGCGGCTGACCGCCTTGATCCTGCCGATTTCTTCCACTATTCCCGTGAACATCTACTTTATCACCTCGTATTCCGTGAGGATGTCATCGCCGAGACGGCTGATGTCCCTGACCTTCATGTGCACCGCCTCATCGGGCGCTTCAAATCCCGAGCCTTCTACCGGTGTCTTGGCCTGTGAGCCGCCGAAGATCTTAGGGGCCGTATAAGCCATCACCCTGTCGACCAGTCCGGCTTCCAGAGCCGACCATGCCAGCTGACCGCCGCCCTCTATGAGAACGCTGTCCAGCTTTTCATCGCCGAGCCACTTCATCAGTTCCAGCAGATCCACTTTGTCGCCCATGGCCTTGCTGTGGAATATTTCACAGCCGGCCTTTTCAAGAAAAGCGGTCTTGTTCGACCTGATGCCGCTGCCGCTGCAGGTCGCGATCACCGTGCGGATGTCATGTGCCGTTTCCACCAGCCTGGAGTCCATAGGTATCCGCAGCGCCGAGTCACAGATAACCCGCACCGGATCGATGCCGCCTTCAAGGCGGCAGTTGAGCATGGGATCATCGGCCAGAACTGTGCCGATACCTGCCATGATCACTGCGTTTTCGTGACGCAGCCGGTGCACGTCGCGCCTGGCCTCTTCACCGGTTATCCATTTGGACTTGCCGCTGTAGGTGGCGATCTTGCCGTCCGCTGTCATCGCGTACTTCAGGGTCACATATGGCATGCCGCTGCTGATGTAGTGGAAGAAGACCCTGTTGATGTCGTCGCATTTCTCCTTCATCACGTTTTCAGTGACCTCGATGCCGGCATCTCTGAGGATGCGGATCCCCTTTCCCGCAACCAGCGGGTTCGGATCCGAGGATCCCACATACACATGCCCGATCTTCTTTTCTATTATAGCCTCCGTGCATGGAGGTGTTTTGCCGTAGTGGCAGCAAGGCTCCAGGGTGACGTACATATCGGCACCGGCCGGATCCTCCGTACAGTTTGCGAGAGCGTTGCGCTCCGCATGCAGTTCCCCGTATTTTTCGTGATATCCTTCTCCGATGATGCGGCCGTCCTTGACGATCACTGCTCCGACTACCGGATTGGGATTGGTGTACCCTCTGCCCTTCACTGCCAGCTGAAGGGCTCTTTCCATAAATTCCATAAAAAATGATGTCCTTTCATCTCCAGGACACCAGTAAAATAAATCAGACAAAATCTGAAATGGATCTTCTTTCATCCAGACTATACTGTCGGCTCCGGAATCTGACCGGATCTGCCTTGCGGCTCGTGGGCTTTACCACCGGTGGGGATTCTCACCCCGCCCTGAAGATAATGTATTAACTTGTTCTTGCACTGTAACTATATAACAATTGTATAAAACTGTCAAGTTTTAGAACTCGGAATAAGCTTTGTCGAAGGTGATCACCGCAAAAAGATTGGGATCTACCGTGCGTATGGCAGCCGTCGCAATGCCCTGCAGCTCATCTTCACTGTATTCGCAGTCCGGATCGAGCACCACGTCGAAGATGACATTGGTGTGCGTGGGACCGGGTACGATGCGCAGGTCGTGCATCCCGGCGACACCGCTCAGCGGCTTGAAGGTTGCCCGCAGCACCTCGTTCAGCTTGTCCACCAGCGGATCTCCCACCTTGATGGGGTCCATGTGAATTACGAACTCTATGTGCAGTCCCTCTTTGATCTCGCGTTCTATATTGTCGATCATATCGTGGCTGGCCATCAGTTCCCCGTCCGCGTCCACTTCAACATGCATGCTGGCAAAGATCTTTCCGGGTCCGTAGTTGTGGACCGCAAGATCGTGTATCCCGAGCACTCCTTTGTGCTTGAGGGCGATGGTCTTTATCTGATTCACCAGATCTTCGTCCGGGGCTTCCCCCAGGAGCGGGCTGGTAGTCTCCCGCAGCAATTGTACTCCCGACCAGATGATGAAAACGGCCACAAAGCACCCCAGCCAGCCGTCCAGGTGCAGTCCCGTAAAGCGCGCAATAATGATGCCCGCGAGTACCACTGCCGTTGAGATGACATCGTTCCTGCTGTCCGTCGCCGTCGCCTTGAGAGTCAGCGAGTTGATGCGCCGGGACACATTGTTGTAAAAGGAGGACTGCCACAGTTTGATGACGATCGAAGCGACGAGGATCCCTATGGTTAGCCATCCGGCTTCCACTTCCTGCGGATCCCTTATCTTCTTGAACGATGAACTGAAGAGCCCCGCCCCGACCAGCACAATGATGACGGAGATGATCATCCCCGTCAGATATTCGATGCGTTCGTGCCCGTAGGGGTGCGTCCTGTCCTCCGGTTTGCCGGCCAGGTGGAAGCCCACCAGTGTGATCACCGATGAGGAAGCATCAGTCAGGTTGTTGATGCCGTCGGCGACTACGGCGATGCTGCCCGATATGAGACCGGCGATTATCTTCATCGCCGTGAGCAGCAGATTGCTGGCTATCCCGGTCTTCCCGGAAAACTTGCCGTATTCCTCTCTCACGTGCGGATCGTCTGTCTGCTGATAATCCTTCACAAAATGCCTGATCAGAAAATCACTAAGCATCCTTCTGCACCGCCTCTTTCAACGCGCGGGCCAGCTGGTCGGCACACGAAGTATTCTTCGGTCCGCATGTGTTGCCCTCCAGCAGAGAGATGACTTTCTCCGCATCCATGCCTTCAGTAAGCTTGGCTATGGCCTTGAGGTTGCCCTCACAGCCGCCGGAAAAGTGCAGGTTCCTCACCTTTCCGTCCTCCAGTTCGAAATCTATTTTAGTGGAGCACACGCCTCTTGTCCTGTATGATTCTTTCATTTGCTCTTTCAATGACCTCCGGTATTATTGTATAATGTACTCGAGACATTATAACATAAAAGAAAGGAATCGAATATGAAACTTATCTGCATAGGAAACAGCATCGTAAACGGGTTCCCGTATGACAGAAGCGACAGCTTCCCCGCCATACTGGCCGATGGTCTTAACTGTACCGTGGTCAACAAGGGCGTCAACGGGCAGAGCACTGATCAGGTCCTTGAAAGGTTCGACAGAGACGCACTTTCAAAGGATCCGGACAAAGTCCTTCTCCTCACCGGAGCAAATGACTTCATGTTCGATATCAATACACCCGCTGAAGCGATGGAAAACATCGCCGCCATGCTGCACAAAACCGCTGCCGCAGGGGCGGAACCGATAGCCGCGACCCCTCTGCTGACCGATCCCGAACTTGCAAAAGAACGCTGGATGCCCGAGCTCAACATCGACTACGGGAAGGTCAATGAAGATCTGCAGACGCTCTCAAAACTGATCAAGGCACACTGCGAAAAGGCGGGTATCAGGGTCATCGATACTCAGGAACGCTATGCGGATATTGCGGAGTATTGCGACGGGGTCCATCCGACTCAGGACGGATATCACAAACTGGCAAACATCCTCACGCGTGAGTTGAGAGGATAGCCGGCATGAAATCAAAACTGATCATCATTATCGTGATCCTGGTCGCCGTGGCGGCGGGAGTATGGTTTTTTGCGCTCCGGGACAGCGGCAGCGAACCCCGGAAATCGGAGACCGCGAAAGCGGAAATCAATCCGCTGACGGGACTTGAGGTTGGTGACCGGGGTCTGGCCCTGGGCCGTCCTGTGGTCGTCTCCACGGACAACGACAACAGCGATGCCCGTCCGCAGTCAGGCATCAGCAGCGCCGACATCGTTTACGAAGTTCCCATCGAAGGCGGCGGCAGCCGCTACGAGCCGGTCTACTACAGCAAGGCGCCCGCAAAATGCGGACCCACAAGGAGCGCGCGGCCTTACATCGTGGATATCGCCCGCGGCTTCAAGGCGGTCCTCGTCAACAACGGCTGGAGCCCGCAGGCCCATGAATACCTGCTGACCGATGTGGTACCCTACTACGCTGCCCAGAACCGGGACGACCTCTTCTATCGCACCGATGACAGGCTGATACCGCACAACCAGTACACAGATCTGCGCGATGTCAGAAAACAGATGAAGAAGGATGGCCTCAACAAAAAGGTGAACGTTCCTTCCTTCAAATGGCTGTCGCAAGGCGCCGGGGTCTCCGGCAAAAGTGCAAAGACCATCACCTGCAACTACTACGACAGGATCAACAACACTTACCGCTACGACAGCGCCGGGAAAGTGTACAAGCGCTACATCAACGACAACAAGTGCCTCGACCTCAACAACAACAGGCAGATAACCTGCTCCAACATACTGTTCCAGATGATCTCCTCGCATATTTACCCGGGTGAGACAGAAAGACTGGAAATCGATATGACCGAGGGTGGCCGGGCTTTGCTCTTCACTAGAGGCAAAGTTATCAAGGGCCACTGGACGAGGAAATCGCTCGATTCCCCCACTGTCTTCAAGACAGATGACGGAAAGGAAATGAAGCTGAGCCCGGGCAGGACCTGGATCCAGCTGGTAGATGACACGGTCACCTACAGTTATAAATGAGCTGAAAATATCATGAGCACCTGCAACGGAGGATACCGATGCGGGTGCTCATTTTTAATATTTAATTGTCTAATTTTTCGGCTGCAGCTCCTGCTGTTCGATTTCGAACTCGCCCTCGAGGAAGAATACAGTCTCCTCGCAGATGTTGGTCGCATAATCCGCTATGCGCTCCAGGTGGGCCGCAATAAAGGCAAAGCTGATAGCGATCTCGGCTCGACCCGGTCTCCTGGCTTCCTCCATCTCCTGTTCAAATATATCTCTGTAGAGTTCGTCGACCTCTTCATCGGCCTTCCACACTTTACGTGCCAGGCGCAGATTTCTTCCCAGGAATGCGTCTATAGCATTGTTCACCATCTGTGCCGCCATCTCCGCCATGCGGGGCAGATCCACAAGTTCACACTCGTAATCTATATCCTCCAGCCTCATGGTGTATTTTGCCAGATCCTCACAGTGGTCACCCATGCGCTCCAGATCGCGTATCATCTTCATCACGGATACGCAATAGCGCAGGTCTGAAGCGACGGGAGCCTGTGTGGCCAGAAAGCGGAAGCAGTCTGCATTGATCTCGTCTTCCATGTCGTCGATGACATCGCCGTGATCGATTATATCCCTTGCCAGGGCACTGTTCTTCTCCTTCACGGAGCTTACTGCACGCCTGATGTCCTCCTGTATATGCTCTGACATCTCCTCAACTTTTCTGTTGATTTCCTTTAACGCCTTGTCCATAGTAGGCCTTGCCTTCATCATCATCCGAACCTCCCAGATATGTAATCTTCTGTCTTCTTGTTGTCGGGCTCAGTGAATATCTTCTTGGTCGGATTGACCTCCACGATCTCGCCGGTGTAGAAAAACGCCGTGCGGTCTGAAATCCTGCCCGCCTGCCACATATTGTGTGTCACAATGATTATGGTATATTTTTCTTTCAACTGATTGACCAGTGTCTCTATCTTTGAGGTGGCCACCGGGTCGAGTGCCGATGTCGGCTCGTCCATCAGGATGACCTCCGGTTCCACCGCCAGGCATCTGGCTATGCACAGCCTCTGCTGCTGTCCGCCGGAGAGACCGAGTGCGCTCTTGTGCAGCCTGTCCTTTACCTCGTCCCAGAGTCCCACTTCTTTCAGTGTCCGCTCTACGAGCTCATCCAGCCTGCGCTTGTCACGTACTCCGTGTATCTTGGGGCCGTAGATCAGATTCTCGTACACCGTTTTCGGAAACGGGTTCGGCTTCTGGAACACCATGCCCACATACTTGCGCAGCTTGGTCACATTATAATCCCTGGCGTAGATGTCCTCTCCCTCATAACGTATATCCCCTGTGATCTTACATCCGGGGACCAGGTCGTTCATCCTGTTGAGACTGCGTATGAACGTTGACTTGCCGCATCCGGACGGCCCGATCAGCGCAGTGACATCATTTCTGTAAAAATCTATATTCAGATTTTTCAGCGCCTGAAAGTCTCCGTAAAACAGATCCATGTTTTTTATTTCAAATATATTTTCCCTCATACTATTTCCTCGCTCCGTCCTCAATCTATCTTCATGGCTCTCCTGCTGATCTGATTTGCTGCCGTGTTGATTATGAGCACTATTATGATCAGCAGCGCCGCTGTTGCATAAGTTTTCTGATCAGATATTCCTTCGCTTGCGAGGATATACAGGTGAAGTGCCATCGTCCTCGTGGAATCCAGGATGGATATCGGCATATTCAAGGCGCCGCCTACTGTCAGCATTACTGCCGCGGTCTCGCCGATCGCACGGCCGAGGCCCAGTATCACGCCTGTCATGATTCCGTTGTGACAGCATGGCAGTACCACCTTGATGATGGTGTACCACTTTGTGGCTCCCACCGCCAGACTGCCCTCCCTGTAAGCTTGGGGAACTGTCTTCAATGCTTCTTCTGTCGACCTGATGATAGTAGGAAGGATCATTACCGCGAGTGTCAGCCCGCACGATATTATGGACCATCCCATTCCAAGTTGTATAACAAAGAAGGCAAAACCGAAAAGGCCGAAAATGATGGATGGAATACCCGCGAGAACTTCGGTGAAGAAGCGGATAACCTTTATGATCTTGCCTTCTTTTGCGTACTCTGTGAAATAGATGGCACCGGCTACGCCGATGGGAGTGGCAATTACGACCGCAACAAACGTTACATATATCGTGCCGACGATAACCGGCAGAATGCCTCCTTCCTTACCCATCATGATCGGTTCCTGGGACAAGAACTCCCAGGTTATATGTGGAACACCTCTCACCAGTATGAAACCGATGATAAGGATGAGTGCTATCAATGTAATGGCTGCTACTATGTATATGCAGCCGAAGTACAATCTGGATTTTACAACCTTGCTCATGCGTTGGCACCTCCAAGTTTTCTCATTATCGCCTGTGCGCAACCGTTGAGCACAACGATTATCAGGAACAACACGATACCTATCGCGAACAGCGCCGACTGATGCGACGGCGTTGCATAACTCATTTCCATCGCAATGGTACCTGTCATTGTTGCTACTGAACTGGTCGGTCCCGTCGGCATCACGGCCATATTGCCGGTCACCATGAGAACCGCCATCGTCTCTCCGATGGATCTGCCCATAGCCAGTACTATTGAGGAGAAGATCCCTGATTTGGCTGCGGGGACGATGACCTTTGTTATGGTCTCCCTCCTGTCCGCACCTATCGCCAGAGAACCCTCACGGTATTCCTGCGGTACAGCCTGTATCGCATTCACCGACATGCTGACTATTGTCGGCATTATCATTATTGCCAGTATTATCGCTCCTGCCAGTATGGAAAATCCTGTTATGTCTGAATCGGGATTGACAAATTTGGCTACCTGCCGGATAACCGGAACCAGCACTATCATGCCGAAAAACCCGTAGACTACTGATGGTATCCCCGCCAACAGCTCGATCGCCGCTTTCAGGAAACCGGCCTGTTTTTTGTTTGGCATTTCGGCCAGAAAAACCGCACAGCCGACTCCCAGGGGAACACCTATTATTAAAGAGCCCAGCGTGACTGACAACGTACCCACTATCAGCGGCAAAATGCCGTATTCTCCATTTCCGGGGGACCATTCTTTTCCTCCAATGAAGCTCAGTGGGCCGGTCTCCATCATCGCCGGCATCCCTTTACCAAAGATAAATATTGTGATAAGAGCTACTGCGACAACAGTTAATGCTGCGCATATGAACACTATTCCCTCTAATATTCTTTCACTGCTCTTTATCCTCATCAAACTCTCGCCTTCTTCTTGTCTAACTATAACTTACTTTTTAGGCACGGGGCCGGTCGACTTAGTCGACCGGTATGAATCCCGCTTCTTTAACTTTTGCCTGGCCTTCATCGCTCATTACCCAGTCGATGTAAGCCTGTGTTGTCGCATCAACATCCTTGCCAACCGCATATATGAACGGTCTCGAGATCTTGTATGACTTGTCCTTGATAGTATCCGCTGTGCACTTTACGCCTTCTACCTTCAAAGCTTTGACAGAATCGTCTACTGCTTCGAGAGAAACGTAACCGATGGAATTAGGTGTCGAACCTACAGTTTCAATTACTGATCCTGTTGATGACTGTACGATGGCGTCCTTCGTGGTATTGTCTTTTTCCTGGTCGCCGTTCTTTTCGAGTACACCAGTGATTTCTGTGAACGCACCTCTGGTACCGGATCCTTCTTCTCTGGATACTACTGCGATATCTGCGGACTTTCCTCCGACCTGACTCCAGTTGGTGATCTTTCCGGTGTAAATATCCTTCAGCTGCTTGATTGTCAGATCATCGACATCTGTGTCTTTGTTGACTACTACAGCTACACCGTCCATCGCGATAGTGTATTCCTTCTTGATGGTTTCCTTTTCCTCGTCTTCGACTTCTCTGGAGAGAGCTCCTATCTGTGCTATGCCCTCCTGCAGTGATTTAGCCGCCTGACCGGAACCTCCGCCCTGGACATCTATCTTCACGTCTTTGTTGTCCTTGGTGTAATTCTGAGCCAGGAATTCTGAAAGCGGCTGCACTGAGGTCGATCCTGCTATCGTGATCTTACCGCTGTCTTTTGAACCGGAGCTGTCTCCGCTGTCACCGCTGCTTCCGCTGCCTCCGCAGCCGGTCAGTGCCACGATGCCCATTACAGCAACGAGGCCGGCTACTAACAATGTTTTGATTCCTTTTTTCATAAGTTTTCCTCCTCTTTACAGTTCTGAGGATAGCTTACCTCTGTTAAGGGCATATTAAGAGACCTGTTACCTTTCCATTAATTATGTAAATTGCATGTTAAGCCGTCTCTTTGATGTTATAATTCACTTATGAACTACAAAAATGGAATTTCAACACTGGGCTTCGGCTGCATGCGCCTGCCGAAGAACCTTAAAGAAACAGAAAAACTGATCATGCACGGACTCGATCAGGGCATCAACTACTTTGACACTGCTTACATCTACCCCGGCAACGAGGAGATGCTGGGCAAAGTCATCAGCGCCAACGGCTGCCGCGACCGCATGCTGCTCGCGAGCAAGATGCCTCATTATCTGATCAGGAACGCACATGATATCGACCGCATATTCGAGACCACCCTGTCGCGCCTGAAGACCGACTACATCGATTACTATCTGATGCACATGCTGCCTGACGTCAAGACCTGGGAACGCCTGAAAGGCCTCGGCATCACAGAATGGCTGCAAAGCAAAAAAGCCTGCGGTCAGATAAGGCACGTGGGCTTTTCATATCACGGGAACAGCAGGAACTTTATCGAGCTGCTCGACCAGTATCCCTGGGAGTTCGCGCAAGTGCAGTACAACTACATGGACGAAAACAGTCAGGCGGGACGCGCCGGCGTAGAGAGGGCCGCGGAGAAGGGCATACCCATCTTCATCATGGAACCCCTGCGGGGTGGCCTCCTGGTGGACAAGCTGCCGCCGCAGGCCAAAAAACTGATCGCATCGGAAGAGCCCCGGAGGAGTGCGGCCGAATGGGCGCTCAAATGGCTCTGGAACCAGCCGACGATCAACATGGTCCTCTCCGGGATGACCTCTATAGAAATGATAGACGAAAATGTGCGCATAGCTTCCGAGTCACGTGAAAACAGTCTCACAGAAAAAGACGCCGATTTCTATCGGCGCCTTCGCGATGTCATCAACAGCAGCCTCAAAGTGGGATGCACAGGATGCTCTTACTGCATGCCCTGCCCTTACGGGGTCAACATCCCCGGCTGTTTCAGATGTTATAACTCCAGTTATTCCGACGGCTTCTGGCGCGGGATCAAGGAGTATTTCATGGTCACCGCATTTTCGCGCAAACCGGCTTATGCCAGCCTCTGCCGCAACTGCGGCCGCTGCCTGGAGCACTGCCCGCAGTCCATCCCCATCCCCGATGTTATGAAACAGGTGAAAAAGAGATTGGAAATACCCGGCTTTGGTGCTGCGCGCTGGTTCATAAAGCGCATATTGCTGCGTGACAAAGACTAGTCCTGGTCACTGTCCACATTCTTGACGGTGACTGTATAGTCCTCGGGAACTTTGAATACGCTGTCCTTCACCTTGTTGTCCAGGGTGTTTATCTTCATCTGCACGGTGTTTCCGTCTTCACTGGCGATTATGTATTTCAAATCATTGCCGTCAAAGCAGAACACTACAGATTCATCACTGTCATCCGAATCCTTCTTCAAAGTCTCCGTATCATAAGTCTTGCCGCCTATTTCCCTGGTTCCTTCCTTGAATTTGGCGTTTTTTATCATCTTCGGGATCTCTGTGAACGTCTCCACAGCATCCTCAAGACCTGTCGTGTCATCGTCGGTCTGCACCGCAGTCTTCGTGGCCGGTGAGAGGATATAGTAGTCCTTGTCATCGTCGATGAAGATGATCTCATTTCCGGAAGAGGAAGCCTTGACATATGTTTTCTCTCCCTTCGACATGATATCCGCCTCTGTCTTTTGCTTGTCTACCGTCATCTCCACATCCATGTGGATGCCGTGAGTCTCATCGATGCCCTCAAATGCGCGGGTCGTCTTCGAACCCGGTTTGGAATCGTTCGAATCGCTCGAACTGCCTCCGTTGCTGCCGCCCCCTCCACAGGCCGTGAATACAAATGCCATGGCCACTGCCAGCAGGCAGATAAGAATTCCTTTTTTCTTCATAATTACTCCTTTTGTGTTACCAATACCTTCTTTTGACCCCGGATCTCCCGGGAGTCTACTGATATTTTACTGTGGCCTCCGGGCCATGTCAATGCGGTTTGAAATCGTCTTCCAAAGATGTTAATCTGTTGTCATGAATTACGTTTATATAGTGAAATGCAAAGACGAAACGCTCTACACAGGGTGGACCAACCACCTTGAAGAACGCATTGCCGCCCACAACGCCGGGCGCGGCGCAAAATACACCCGCAGCCGCAGGCCTGTGGAACTGGTCTACTTCGAGACCTTCGAAGACCGCAGCGAGGCCATAAGCCGCGAGTGCGCCATCAAGCGCCTCAGCCGCCGCCAGAAGCAGCGCCTCATCGAGACCGGCCGCCCTTTACGGTGAAGCTGTCCAGCAGCCTGCCCTTATCGCTGTAAGCCCTGACCTTCAGCTCGTTCCCCTCGAGCGACCAGATCTGATAACTGCTCTGCAGGCGACTGACCTTGCGCACGTAATCCGGCAGGCGATCCCCTTTGTGCATATAATAATCGCGCTTGTACCCGGAGTCGGCCATCAAATAGGTGACCCCGCCGATCTTTTTAGTTCTCATGTATACGTGCTGATGTCCGCAGCAGACCACATCCACCCCGCAGTTCTCGAACACGGGCACCCAGTCATGGCGTATCAGGTCGTATATGTCGTCGCCGTCATCGACCACCGGGTAAGCCGGATGATGCATGAAGACGATCTTCCATCGCGCAGGCGAATTCTCGAGATCCTGCTGCAGCCACCTTTTTACCTTCGCGCGATAACTCTTCCACGCCGCCTCGCCCATGGCTTGCCTCCTCTCATCGAGGAAGATGCTGCTGTTCAGAGAAACAAAGTGACAGTTCCCATAGTCGAACGAATAATACTCGGGCTGCCCCGTCATCCTGCTGTAGATCTCCGGGGTGATCGAAGTCTCGTGATTGCCGGGAGCCGTCAGCAGCGGTATGCGCGAGAAGACCTCTTCACCGGCGTCGAAAAGGGCGTTCCAGTCGTCCATGTCGGGACTCTTTTCAACCATGTCGCCCGTCTGCAGAGTAAAGCGTATCTCATCGTTTGCTTTGTAAGCCGCGGCGACCATGTGTCCCCACTTTTCATAATCGCGCTCCCGCAGCCCGTACTGCACATCGCCGAGGGACATAAAGCTGAAGGAGCTCCCATTCCCGCTGCGCCCTGCGGGAGCGGTCCGGAACTCTCTGACTTCGCTCCACTTGCGCCCGGCGCCCACGGAATAGCGGTATACGGTATCCGGTTTCAAACCTCTGATATTCACACGGCAGCGGGTATATTCACCTTTGCGCACCACGATGCGCTGCGCTTTCTTCGAACTGTCAAAGTCACCGCGTGCGCGATAACTGCGCCTGGTCGCGTAGCGAACATACTGGGCTCCTCTGCCGCACGACTTCCAGGATATTTGCTGGCTCTCAGCCGAATCCCCGCGCCAGCTCAGGATCACCTGCTGCGGCGCCCGCGCCGGCGAATCGGCTGCCAGCGCCGGATCCTGATCCTGAAAGTACATTCCCGCGCCAATGAAGACAGCGCAGAGCAGCGGGAACACGATGATAGCCGCCGCATCCTTTGCTTTCATGGTCAAGTGCCGCATGTACGTACGTGTTGGTCTGGAGCGAAAGGCTCTGGCCTCCATCGACGTCGACATATCCCGGGCGCGGCTCATGGCTCCGGCCAGGATCGGCAGGCATATCTTCAGATAAGTCTTCAGTCTGCTGCGCAGGGACGCCTTTTTCATCTCGGTGCCCCGCAGCTGGATGCTGTAGTAGACGTCGAGAGCTTCCTCGCGCAGGACCGGGAAGAAATGCAGTCCCGTCATTATCATATAGACCAGCTCGTACGGTATCTTCATCTGCACCAGAGCCAGGAGATAGTCACGGATCTCCCCTGTCAGCAGTATGAGAGCCGACATGATGACTATCAGCAGCCGTATGCACAACATGGCACCAATGATGTAGCGCCCGAAGACCGCCTGCAGTATGAAGAGAAAAATGACGATCCCGAATGCGCTGCGCGCCTGCCGCAGCTGCCTCGCCGGCTCCACTCCCCCGATCAGGAGCACCGCCATTGTAAATAAAAATAGCCCGCAGAGCATGGGGATGTTCTCCACCAGCATTGCCGCTGTGGTTATTGCTATTATCATCACCATCTTGGCCCGCGGATCGAGCCTGTCCAGCTTACCCAAGGATACCTCCCTCCATCACGACTACGCCGTCGGCATAGGAATCGACAAAGTCCCGGTCATGGCTGATTATGATGACACTGCAGCTGAGTTCATCGCGCACCCGCAGCAGCTGTTCACCCAGCTGCCGCCGCCGCTCGTAGTCGAGCGAAGCCGTCGGTTCATCCAGCATCAGCCAGCCCGGGCGCATGGCGAGCACCGCTGCCAGCACCAGCCGCTGTTTTTCCCCCTGCGACAGGTAGAAGGGAAAGTCATCTTCTCTGCCCGAGAGCTCAAAGCGCGCCAGATAATCGCGCATGCGCTCCTCGGCTTCATCGCCGCTGAGGCCTGTGTTCTGGAGACCATAGAGCATTTCCTCGCGCACGGAAGTCGAAAAGATCTGGCGCGCCGGGTTCTGCATCACATAACCTATGCGCCGTCCCATTTCCGCCAGGCTCAGATCTCCAGTGTCTTCGCCGTCCACAGTGACCGTGCCCGTTTCCGGTTTTAAAATGCCCATGATGATGCGCGACAGCGTGGTCTTGCCGCTGCCGTTTCTCCCGGTCAGCGCAGTGATCCCCGCCGAAGGGAAGCATGCAGAAAAGCCGTCGAGGACCAGCGGCTCCTTCTTGTCATAGCGAAAGCTTATTTTATCTACTTCTATGCTCACTGATCTTCCCTTTCTCCATCCAGAGGATCTTGTCGACAAAGTCCAGCGATTTGTAATCGTGATCCACCAGCAGTATGGTCCTCCCGCTTTCGCGCAGCCTCTCGAGCGTACCCTTGAGGATGGTCTTTCCCTCTTCATCGATGTGCGAGAAAGGCTCGTCCATGATGAGGACCCGCGGCCGCATAGTCAGCACCGAACCAATGGCCACCAGCTGCTTTTGACCGCCCGACAGCTTTGCGGGGCTGGTCACTGCAAGATCCGAAATGCGCAGCAGTTCCATCACCTCATCTACGCGGTGCCTGATCTCCACGGGGTCGAGGCAGAGGTTCTCCGGCCCGAAGGCGAGCTCGTCCTCCACCGTAGTGGCCACGATCTGCCGGTCGGGATCCTGCATCACAAAGCCGACCGTCTCCGCCAGATCCGCCGGCCCTTTGCCCGTGATATCCTCACCGGCCAGAGTGATCCTGCCGCGAAGATCACCCGGCACACACGCGGGGATGATGCCCGTGAGCGCCTGACAGAGCGTGCTCTTGCCGCACCCCGACAGCCCGGCCAGTGCCGTGATGCTGCCTTCCTGCACAGCAAAGGACAAATCATCCAGCACACGCCTCTCATCATATCCTTCGTATGAAAAGGTCACCTGCTCCGCCGTTATGATGTTCATCTTCTGATGCCCTTTGCCGGCGACCAGGAACTGTAAGCCGTCTTGCCGCTGACTTTCCTGTACGATCTGATCTTGTAGTAATATCTGCGGCCGCGGCGAAGCTTTGTGTCGCTGATCTTGGTGGTGCCGCCTTTGCGCACCGTCCTTATCTTCCTGTACCTGCCATGGGCTTTTTTCGCTCTGCTGATCACGTAGTCATTTGCTCCCTGGATCCGGTTCCACCTGATGGTGATCGCCCGACGGCCTTTTTTCTTCAATTTGAGGGTCGGCGCTTTGATGATCGCCCTGCCGCTGCATGCCGCGGACTTTGCGCCCTCCAGAGTGTCGCCGAAGGCAGTCCTGTACGCGGCCACGCAATATCTGTAAGTAGTCCCCGGCATCAGGCCGCTGTCGCTACAGCTGGTCGTACTGCTGCCCGGCAGCTTTTTGATCGCTTTATAACTGCGGCTCCTGCTGTCGTATCTGTAGAGGATATATCCCTCCGCAGCCTCGCTGGGCTGCCATGATATCCTCAGTGAACCCGTGCCCCCGTAAACCGCTTTCAGGCCCGCGGGAGCCGCCGGCGCACTGATATTGTCGTTTACCACCTGCCCGCTCTTTGAGAGCACGCAGATCCTGGCCAGGTCGTAGAAAACACTCTCTTCTTTAGTGCTGCCAGGCGTATAAAGAGCATAGTATCCGCTCTGTTCCGCCGGTGTCGCCATGCCGTCGCTGTAAGCCCAGGCGATGACGCTGCCGGCTATCTGCGACTGCTGGATAGTCTTCAGCCTGCCATTGATGTCGGTCAGCTGCAGCTTGTATCCCTGGTGTTCATCGAGCACGCTCTGGAGGCTCATGCTCCTGAGGGCGTCAGCCAGTTCCACGCCCCTGACTTTGTGGGTCACCGTGCGGCCGTCATCCGTAAAGGTGTAATCCCTGTCCACGATCCCGCCGTTGATCATCATTTCAAGACGATAGTTGAAAATGCCGCTGTCGTTCATGATAGCGGGCGGATACTTGTTGACCACGATCATATCCGTACCGCTGACAAAATGACAGTTGTTGTTATCCTTCAGGGACTTCTGTCCGAACACGAGCACCGCATTTCCCCTTGCCAGTCTCTCCGCAGTGTCGGGCACCACTCCCTGGGCCCGATCTCCGGTCTGCATCGAACTCTTGAACAGCGCCAGCAGGGGATCCGCACTGGGCGTCCCTGTGAGATCCGTCTCCCCCGGTGCAAAATATTTGAGGCTGCCGAGCTCGCTCATCAGCTGCGTGCCGCCGTAGCCGTCCCTGGCGACCACAGAAAACGACTGCACTTGCGCCGTTCCACCGGCGACTGTATTCTCGAGCATTGTCTTGATGTCGAGGCCCGCTGCGCGGCTGTAATGATAAGTATCCCCGCCGTGGTTCTCGTAAGATGAATATACCCTGTCTTCCTTGAATGCATCGTCACCGATGCCATATCCGGCCGCACTGCGGTCATCCTTTATCTTTTCTATTTGATCCTCGCTCAGCATCAGCACATCGCCGCGAAAGCCCGTGTTGCCCTTCACGCCTTCGCCCATGAGCACCAGACCCGGCTGGAAGGAGTCGCTCGCAAAAGCCTGTGCGCCCGGCACCAGTGTCATCGCAGCGGCAACTATGAAAGCCGCCGAACCAGTGAGTATCCTCTGCAATAATTTTCGTTTCATCTCCGCCTCTCCTTTATTACTCCAACAGCCGATGATAAAAATCACCGGCTGTTTCAAAGTGTCAAAAATGCACGTAGCTGCTGTTAACGCTTGATATTAACTATGTTTGAATACTTGCTGTATACGGTCTTCTTGCCTGCCATTCTGTAAGCGCGTACCTTATAGTAGTATCTCTTTCCCTTCTTGAGCTTTTTGTTGATGAAAGCAGTCTTTCTGACTGTGGCCACCTTCTTGAACCTGCCGTGCTTCTTTGTTGTGCGATAGACTTTGTAGCCTCTGGCACCCGGCACCTTCTTCCAGCTGACCTTAATAGCCCTCTTGCTGTATCTTCTGGCCTTGATCCTCGGAGCATTGAGCACAGTTCTGCCGCTCTTTGCCGCCGAGAAGACAGCTTCGATACCCGAGCTGCTGACAGCCTTGACCTTATAATAGTATCTGGTTCCCGTCAGCAGTCCGCCGTTGGTGAAGGAAGTCGCTCTGGTAGTGGCTATCTTCTTGTAAGCTCCCTTCGCGGAAGCAGCACGGTAGATCTCATAGCTGGCAGCGCCGTCCGCCTTGCTCCAGGAAAGTGCCAGTCTGTCATAGCGGCTGGATTTTACCTTGAGCCCGGTTACCGTCGCCGGTACCTGTCCGATCGCGATCTTCGCATTGGCATATTCGAGAGGCTTTTTGCCTGACTGCACATTATAGTCCGCACCGTCATTGCTGTACTCCAGCGGAGCACTGGTCTTATCGATGATGACCGAGTGAGCATAATCCAGCGGGGTCCTCTTTCTGTTGCTGATGTTTGTGCTGCTCTTGGACTGAGAGTAATATTCAGCAACGAAGTAGTTGTCAACAGTATCCGTTATATCTTTCTTGACGCCGTTCGCATCGATGAGGTATACCTTGCTGCCTGCCGGAACAGTGCCGATCAGATCCTTCAGTTCTTTGCCCTGATATCTGATGTACATCGGCTTGTCGTATCCGAAGTACTCATATACAGTGCCCTCATTCATTCCGTCAGCCGGATACTGGACACTGTCTGCATTGATCTGCGAACGCTTGAGCGAGGATGCTGTACCGTCCTTTATCATCTCAAAGAAAGGATTTTCGCTGAAAGTAAAGGCCACTTCCTGTGTCGCATCGCTGCCTATGGTGATTTCCTTTTCCTTCTGTGTATCTGTCAGAGTCGCCCAGGGCACATCCGCATTAGGCTTGGCTTCCCATTTGATCCCTGCGGGGAATCCCAGGATCTCCTTGTCATTAGCGATCTTGACACCGTTTTCATCGACACTGGTCACCTGATATCCGCACTCACCGGTGAAGTCGCCGCTGGGGCTGATGACTACGCCGTTGAGCATCTTGAGAGTGGAGTCGTTGGCGCTGGTTCCCTGCCTGTAAGCTCTGACGTATGACATGTCGCGGTCATAATTGATGAAATCGGAGTATTCGGTTTCATTTACATTATTTTCATCCGGGTGATCATAGGTAGTCTTGGCTGCATATCCTATGATAGTATCCGCAGGTCCCGGGAATGTCGAGCCGTTTCCGGTACCGTCCGCTGCTGTGAGACCACCTATGGTGTCTTTGTAGTTCGCTGCGGAAGCGTGGAAAGCATCTTCCTCCATGTACTGTATCGTCCAGCTGTCATCCCATGTGATGCCCGTGGTGTCATCGAGCAGAGTCTTCAGCTTTGCTCCCTTGACACTGACGTTCTCGGTGACGCCGTGGTTGACAAATTTGTACTGCTGCTCCTGATTGACAGCCTTTATTTCGTCCAGTGTGTAATAGTACACTGCATCGTTTGCTCCGGTGACCGTACCATCGCCGTCACCATCGACAGCTATATAGAATATCGCTCCGGCAGCGCTGCCGCCCGGCGCCTTCTTTTCAGCCGCCTTTGCTGTGTCCGCTTGTATGTAAGCGAAACAGGACAGTATCATCGCTATCGTGAGGATGATCGCTGTCAACTTTCTTCTGGTCGCTCTTGCTTCTCCCATTTTCATTTTCGTGCGCCAGGCGCACTCTCCTTTCCGTTCATTAAACAAATGTATTTTATTTTAACACATGAATAACGGGCATTTTGTTGTTCAACCAACATTAATTCTACTCACGGCAGATTATTTTCACGAGGAACTTTGTGCCCCGATTCCCATAGGTATCTTCAGTGAAGACGACACGCATCGGTCCGGCGCCGCCGTCGTTGAAATGCTCGAGTGCTCTCCCGTCTTTTGCATAAGCTACAATGACATCATTGCCCCCGGCGATCTCTTTTGCTGAAGCCGCCGATGAATATCCGTCCCCGGCAGAGAAAATATAAGTCCTGGTTTTCTTCACCAGCGCCGGATCCGCATCCCTGACTATGTCGGCGACGGGGACCCCGGTAAAGACGCCCTTCTCATCAGCGTGCTGCGCGGAGAGCAGTTTGGCATATTCATTCACAGACTTCATCCTGCGGATCTCGTTCAAGGTGTATTTTTTCACCGTCTTCGTCTTGCCGTTCGCCATGCGCTGCACCGAAAGGGTATAGCCGTCGTCCCCGCCGCGGTGTCCCGAATGATTGATCCAGGCGGTGACCGCGACTACGAGCACCAGGATCACAAAACCGATTACTATTGTCTTTCCGCCCAGCTTCAGCTTGCGGGTCTTAGTGCTCATTCTGCTTGTCCGCCTTTCCGCCGCCGCGTATCATGTGGTACTTGTCCATCACCAGCAGCAGCTGCCATGCCAGCAGGCCGCCGAGGCCTCCCGAGAGCAGGGCTACCGCCAGTATCAGGATCAAATAGACTCCCGGTGCCTGAAAGAAGACCACGTTGACGCATGCCGTGCCCGCCGCATTGGCCACCGCGCCCGCCATCACAGCGCATCCGCGGCAGCATACCCGGTGTCCCGTGATCAGCAGCGCGATATCCATGCAGAGTCCCGGAGTTATGTAGGTAAAAAGGCTCATGACGCCGTGCGATCCGATCACTCCGGTGACCATCACGAGCACCGCCTGCACGATGGCGATGATAGTAGCCGTGCCCGGCTTTTTTACGATCCCGTAGCCTACTACCAGCCACATCATGTACAGTCCTCCGGCAAAAGCACCGCTGGGGACCATCAGCGGACCGGCAATCAGGTGTGCAATGGGGACCACTACCGGCTTCAGGGCTATGCCTATAGCCGCCATGATGGCCATGACCACCAGATCATAGACCGTGAATTTGCGCATCAGCTTACCCATGATCTAGTCCTCCACCTCGATTTTTTTCACATAGGCCGCCCAGCCCTGCATGTTGAAGTCCATGGTATCCTTGCTGTCAAAATCCTCCTGTCCGTAGACCAGGCGCAGCGGGGTTCCTTTGTCGGGATTGAAATCCTTGTTGCTGCCCATCCGGGTCCCCTTCTTTACGATGGCGATCATAGGGGGGACTTTTTCGCCTTTGGCAGTATTTTCATCGGGGAAATAGTAGAGGCCGTAAAGGCTGTCCACATCGTATTCCCTGGAGTATCCGTCGCTGCAGCTGACCTTTATCTCTTTGGCATCGCCGTAACCGGCATCGCTCAGCAGGGTCTTAAGATCGACACCGGTGTAGCGGCTGGTGAATCTCTTGTTGCCATGCGTCTTGTTCCTGCCGCTGTAATCGTGCGTTTCCTGCTTCATCGCTTTGAGGTCGGCGAGCGAATAACCATGATCACCCTGATCGCCGGTGATGGTCAGTGTGGCCTTGCTCGCATTCCCGGCCTTTTGGCTTCCGTCGTCCTGCGCTTTGTCATTCGAACTGCTGCCGCAGGCGACCAGCGAAAAGGCCACCACGAGGCACAGTATCACAGCAAATATCTTTTTCTTCATTTTCCTCTCCTTGCTCTAGTTCACAGTTATCGAATCTATCCATTTCGCCCAGTACTGCTGATTGTAATCCCCGGCACTGTCCGAGTCTCCTGGGTTCTGTCCGAAGCACAGCCGGTAACAGTCATCGCCGGACGTGCTGATGATGGCGGGCACCACATCGTGAGTCTGGCCGGTCTTCTTGCGGTAAGCCCACTTGCCGGAATAAAGATCCGACAGCGAGTAATCCCTGGTATATCCGTCGGCGGCCTTTATCCTGATGGTACTGCCCGAAAAGCCGCTGTCCTTTATCAGCGTCTTCAGCCGAACTCCCGTCCAGGTCCCCGTCTGTCTCTGGCTGGACTCCTTGTTGCGGAAGGAGTACGTGCAGGAAACAGTACCCAGCGACTTCAGCCTGGATGCGGTATAGTACTGCACTTTGCTCCCCTTGATGATCGTGAGCACATGCCCCGCCGGCTTGCCGCCGGAAGATCCACTTGAACCGCCGGCTTCGCCCGCCTTGCCCGGGCTGATATCGGTACTGCCTCCACTGCTGCCGGCATTGTCATCACTGACGCCGCTGCCCGCAGCTGAAGACGTATTCCCCGATATGCCTGTGGATCCTGCAGATGGAGCTTTCCCGGGCACCTTATTCGCTTCCCTGTGCACGGCTGCGGTAATGCCGGTGACCGCCTCATACACCTTGGGGATCTCGCTCTTCTGTTCATTTTTCTTTGTTGCGCTGCCGGACGATCCGCCGCAGCCGGCCAGGGATGCGGCAACCATCAGACAGAGGAGCGCACATATGAGCGCGCGCATTTTATTCTTTTTCATTGCTCTGCCCTCTTATCTTCGGATGCTCTTTATCCTGGAATACGCCCCGTATACCTTCCTGCCCCCGGCTTTCCGGAACGCTCTCACGCGAAAATAATATCTCCGGCCCCGCTGCAGTTTTTTCATCGTCAGGGATACAGTCTTTCCCCTGCTGACAGTCACGCTCCTGCGTCCCCTTTTCATATTTTTACTGGTCGCCCGTACTACCTGATATCCGCTCGCGCCGGCGACCCTCTTCCATCTTACTTTGACGGCCCGGCTGCCGCTCTTTGTCAGTCTGCCGAGTACAGCCGCACCGAGCACCGGCTTTGCATAGCCGGAGAGCCTCGTATATCCCAGGAGCTCCTGGTCTCCGATGACCTTGTAAGCCCTGATGCGGTACCGGTAATTTGTTCCTGTCGTCAGACCCTTGTCGTTATAGCCGGCAGCCGTGCCGCTCATCACATCGATGGCATAGTTCTGCCATTTTTTCGTGCTGCAGTTATACCTGTCGATATAGTAACCGCTGGCACCGCTGACGGCGGTCCAGCTGAGTCTGAGTGAATTATAGCTGCGACGGGCAGCGCTGAATCCTGATGGTGCCTTCAGGGGTGCCGCGCCTATGCTCCTGATATTGAAGATGACCTGATCCCTGCTCTCGCCGGGACACAGCAGCAGCAAGTCGCCGTCTGCAGTCAGCGGCTGATCATCGATAGTTCCCTCATATGCCAGGAAGTATCTGCCGCTCTCGCCGGCATCGATGGTCCTTGTGTTTCCGGCGCTGTCTTTGACTATATAGTCCTGACCGCTGGCCGACAACTGAAGATCATCCGCCAGATCGCCCAGGGTCACCCCCAGCGCCCGGACACTGTGCTCACCGTCATCGGTGAAAGTGTAGAGCGCCTGCTTTCTGTCCTGAACGGATCCCGGCCTGGTCCCCAGTATCACGTCAGCAATTGTCAGTTCTTTTTGATATCCGTTGTTGTCGAGAGTCAGTGCTGTCGGCCAGTCGCGGAAACTGTTCCCGAAGGTCACTTCTTTGAGCAGCTTGCCCATGTACTGCGCGTTGTAGTCACTGGATGCCGAAGTCTGTCCCATCATCATCATCGGACCCGGCAATTCGTCGCCGGCCACATGGTCGTCAAAGTCACCGAGGTAATTGCCGGAGAGTGCAAGAGCGGGGTCCACCCTGGTGCCGCTGGCAGCCCTGGCATCAGGGAAGCAGTACCTGTCGATCCAGATGCCGTATCCGGCACTGTTATTGCTGTAACCATCGAGCGCCTTGTAGAGAATCACCGGATCGCCCGCGATGCCCAGCGACTGCTGCATGGCCCTGAGATCGATGCCCCTGGTCAGCCGCTGCCGGCACCACTGATCGTTCCGCCGCCGCGCCGAATAGTCCTTGTCGCTGACGAACGAATCCCTGCCCGGAGCGGCGAACCAGCGGTCTGCCGTGGCTTCGCTGACGATCCCGTCGAGATCATCCTTCGTCATCAGTGTGAAATCCTTATGGAATCCGCTCCTGGCGTTTCCGTCTGCGATCCTGCCGTCCACCACGAGCGCCCCGTCAGTCACATCACTAAAGCCGGGCTCCGTGCCGGTCCCCGCATTTCCTCCCTGGGGCCAGAAGGCGACAGCCGTCAGGGCCGCCATGATCACAGTCATTACACGTCTGCTGGTTTTATTCATACTCATCAGCTCCTCATCACATCTAATTCAAGTTAATGCTTATTTATCAACGCGTATCTCCACCAGATCCTTAACCCAGTAGGATACTTTGTTCTCCACGATGAGACGCAGCGGACCATAGCCGTTCACTCCTCTGCCCTTCACGAGAGGCTGGCCGTTGATGCTGTAAGCCAGGATCACGTCGCGGTGCTCCCCGGGCTGGTACGAACTGTCTATGCCCTGATAGACATCCTCGAGCGGCACTTCGCGCCTGAAGCCGTCTTTTCCGATGGCCGTGATCCTGGTGACCTTGCGGACATCATCCTTCAAGTTAGCTGCGATCAGCTTCCTCAGGATCACACCCTGAAAACCGTACTCTCCCTCGCTGGCAGCGAACGAATCACGCACGGTCATCTTTTTCATGGCCTCCAGTTCGCGCAGCGTATAAGTCCTCTCGTTGACCGCACTGCCGCTTATCTTCACTTTGCTGTCGAGATATTTGCGATAAGCTCCCTTTGCATGGGTCCACTGGCCTTTTTTGATGTCTACCCTGATCGTTCTGACGTCCGCCAGTTCCCTGTCTCCACGCAGGCACAGGTACCCTTCCTTCCCGGAGAGTCCCCTGCCGTCCCTGCGGGTCGCCAGTATGAAATTGCCGCTCCTCAGCCGGGCAATATCCAGCTTGACTGTCTTGCCGGATCCATTGCTCAAAACTGCACTTCCGGCATCCACCGTGAGTCCGTTATCCTCCAGCAGGTCATAAAGGCTGACACCTGAATAGCTGCCGTCCTTTCTGATGAGATCCGGCATATTCTCCAGCTCAGCCACCGAATAAGCGGTCTCCCGATCTGTTCCGGCACCCTTTATCGTCAATTTGCGATTGGCGTTTTTATTGATATCCTGCGGTCCGCCGCTGTAAATTTCTATAGACTGGCAGATCTTTGCACTGGTCCCTTTGCTGACGCCTTTCCTGGCCGGCAGGCATGCATAGAGGGCTCCATCTTTTGTAGGAGAGCCATCCACAGCATAAGCCAGGGCCGGCATGACTGCGGTTATCTTCTTGCCGCCCTTGATGCAGTAATACTTGTCATCCTCGTTCTTCATATTGCGCAGATAACTCATATCCACGGTCTGCGAGCTGCCGTCGTCATAACGGAAGAGAACTTTGCCCTCGGCATTGGAAAGCTTTACCTCTTTGCTGATGACATCCCAGATGCCGGCACCCTGATAATAGTGCCTGCCGTAATAGTTGTCTTCTGCATACTCTGCATTTTCAGCCGACAGTTTTTCTACCGCGCGCACGCCGCAGCGCACCCGCTGCATCAGTCGATTATTGGCATCCGCATCGAATACACTGATGGTGAGGCCGCCGCCCGTACCTGCCGGGTGACTGGTATAAGAGACATCCTCGCCGACGGTCACCTCATCGACCCACTTGGAATTTTCCGGTGCATTATAGTCGTCGGCAGCTGTCTGGCCTATTGTCAGCTTGACCGGACCGCCGTCATTTTCCGCATCATCGACATACCCCTGTGCCTTCGTCATCCTGGTGCCCACATTCTGCGCTCCGGTCGGACCCACCAGCGGCTTGCCGTCACTGCCGAATGTCAGCAGTATCGGCAGACCATCCTTCTTTGCTTTGGGCGAGGAAATGGAACTGTAGTAGCCGCCGTCGCTGTGGCGCAGTTCGTCAACCGTGAGCACCTTGGTATAGCCGTCCGTCGACTTGACTACGATTCTGGTGTTTCCGGCGATATCCTTCTTCATCCCCTGATCTATCAGCAGGCGGTAAAGTCTCAGTCCTGTATATTTGTGCTTTGTAAAGATGCTGCCCCTTGTCAGCATGCTGTACTTGCCGCTGTATCCCAGCTTTTCGCTGCTCACTTTCTTCTCCAGCTGGCTTACTGAGAGCACCTTTTCTCTGCCCAGGGCACTGCCGTTGAAGGTGACCGTGCTGTAAAGATAGTTGCCGCTGCCGTAAGGGCTGTCGGCATCATCGCGGTATGATATGTGCAGCGCATCTTTGCTGCCGCAGGCGCTCAGCAAAAACACTGCCAGCAAAAATACTGTCAGCGTTATCAACGATCTCAGTCTCTTATTTTTTCTCATGACTACCTCTCCCGCGGAGCGCGGATCACATCTTCAGAATCACGAATTTGTCTTTCTTGAAATCTATGATCCCCTCTCTGCGCATCTTGTTCAGTTCATATGACAATGCGGATCGGTTTACTGACAGGTACTGCGCGAACTGTTCCTGAGTCATCATGATATGAAAAGCTCCGCCGTGGTGCTTTTGAGACATGATCCGAAGATATGTCATGATGCGGTCACGCAGGCCGGTGTGCGAGAGGATATCTATCTTGTAGAGTTTTTTGATATTCTCGTCGGCCAGTAACTCGATTATGTTGTCTTTTATTTTATCAATGTAGCTGCAGTGATACAGCTTTTCAATATAGATGGACATCATTTCCACCTGAGTGAGAGCAGCAATGGTTATCGGCGCGATCTTTGTTCTGGAAACCACCGATTCGAGGCTCACAATGTCTCCGGCCTCGAACACATCCACCAGATGTATGTTGCCTTCCATGTGGAACTTTTCACCGCGCAGCACATCTCTGATAACGATCCCGAATTCCTTCTCCCGCTCACCTTCTCTGATGACGATCTCCTCCTTGGAATATGATTCCAGCACAGGATTGATCTCCGAGTAGATCTGCTCTATCTCGGCGTGAGTCAGGCCGTTGAAAATCCGTGAATTGCTCATTATTTTTATTTTATGTTCTTTCGTACTGGCCATTCGTTATATTCTCCGATATATATCGATTATACGACAATTTAGTCAATACGGCAACATTTTTGTTTATTTGTCGACAATCATGTATAGTTTGCCGCTCTTCTTATCTTTATATACGGTGCCCATCTCACTGAGGCCGCTGTCGGAATCGGCCCTGCCGACGTCGTTCTTGTCGATGTTCTTCACATTAGTGACTTCCCTGGTCTTTTCCACGGGTACTGTGCCCGTAGAGCTGATGTCCAGGTTCCAGTTCATCACCAGCGCCAGCATGATACCGACCGCCAGCACCAGCATGACATCCACGAGATTGGCGATGTTCGACATGGGGTTCACATCTTCACTATCGCTTTCCTGAGGGCGCAGTCTTCCCGTCCCGAATCTCCTAAGCATCCTTCTTCACCTCCAGTACGCATTCCATCGATGCTTCCAGTATCGACATATAGTTTTTGTACCATCTCTTCCTTATGGCTGAGATCACCATGGCGACCGCTGCCGAGATCAGCCCGGCGACTGTAGTATCAAAGGCGATCAGCAGCGAATCGGAGAGCGTCTTGACATCTCCCTGTCCCAGGGCTATGATCCCCGGTCCCAGCGGGATCAGGGTACCCATCAATCCGAACATGGGGCCCAGTCTGGCGATCATGTCCGAGATCTTTACGATCCCGTCGTATCTGCTCTGTTCGCAGCTCAGGAGGCGCACCGCCAGCGCTTCGCGCATGGTATTCGTGAGGCTGTCGTGCCGCGTCAGCTCCAGCAGAGCCTCTCTCTGTCTCTTCAGCAAACCGCCCTGACGGATACAGTCCGCCAGCGGTACGCTCCCCTCTCTCATGCGGTCCGCCAGCTCGGGCATATGCACCTTCAAGTGCCGGTGATCGGTGAACAGTTCCGCGATCAAGGAACCGGTCAGGATGACCACTATTATTATCAGCGCTATCAGTACTATGATGACCGGTGTCTGCAGCGCGCTGCATATGGTCCTCAGTACATTTGTAAAGTCTCCCTGGTCGAGCATTTATTGTTTTCCTCCTTAAGGTCTCATCTGTCTTCTGTATCTCAATATATGTACTACGGCGCCGGCTGCCAGTGCGGAGATCATTACCGCCGCCACCTGCACCATCGCGCCCTTGTTCTCAACTTTTCCCAACTTGTCGGCATCGGTGCTCATTTCGTAAATGCGCCTCCCGCTACTGCCGCCGGACGGGTCTTTGGATTTCTTCTCGTCCTGTTTGCTGCCCTTGTTTTTGTCCTCGTTCGGCTTGTCGCCGTCACCGGACCCGGACACAGCAGCACTTTCACTCATGGTTTTCTGCCGTCCCGACTCATCCGTATAGCTGATCTTCACCGAGATCCGGGCGCTTCCTTTTTTTAGTATCCTGACATTGCCGTCACTGTCAACCCGGGCGACATCTTCATTGCTCGAAGACCACTGGACATTTTTGATCATGTGCTCCATTATCCAGGCGGCATCCGGGGAATCATCCGGCATCGTCAGGGATATCGGCTTGATCACGCTGCCCGTCTTCTGATTCAGGAGATTTTTTTTGGTGACCGAAAACGACGGTGGCGTGCCCGCGAGCTGCACATAGATGCTGTGGATCCACTTTGCCGATTTTGAGCTGGTCCTCTCAGACGGTACGGCACCCTGATCGTTCACCGCGCTCTGCCCGAAAATAAGGCGGAATCTCACCGAGGTATCGTGTACATCGTAGTCCCTGTACGGCGTATCATCCTTGTTGAGGCGCACCCAGTGATCCCAGACGGCTATCATCGGCTGTACCTGACGGGCACCCACTTCGGCTCCGGTTTCTATCTGCCCTTTGGTGTAGTCGAAATGATTGTACAGCCGCGGGTAAAAATACCGGTTCATGTCGACCAGATCAGACTTCTGCCAGGAACTGTACTTGCCGTTGTCTTCCGACTTGTCGCCGACACAGAAATGAAACATCTGCACCGAGCCCAGATCGATCCCCGCCGCATCCATCAGGTCCGGAAAATAAACTCCGCAGGCGTAATCCTCGACGACCGAAGGCATGTTGTCGATCGACGAGTAGGTCACCTTGTGCAAAGGCAGCGCATTCATCTCCTGAAGGGAGAACTCCTTCTTCAGATAGTAAGGGCCCCCCTGATATCCCACGTATATCCGGAGGCTGTCTGCAGTATACCCGCTGCTTTCCCCATAGCTCAAAAAACAGGAAAAAGCCATAGCGATAATCACCATGGCTGAAATCAGTATTCGTGATATTGATTTCCTTTTTCCCGTCATATTACGTACGTTCCGTCGTTATCTTATCCTTATTTTCTTCACCTTTGAAGCATAGCCGTAGACTCTCTTGCTGCCTACCTTCTTGTAAGCACGAACCTTGAACTTGTAAGTTCCCTTCTTCAGTCTCTTAGTGACATATGTGTATCCGCCGCTCTTCTTTCTGGTGAATACTCTCTTGTACTTGTGCGCTCCCTTCGCTCTGTAGACAACGTAGCCGCTGGCACCTCTGACTTTCTTCCAGGTAACCTTAGCCTTGCGGCCCTTCCTCTTCACAGTCACTCTTGGAGCCACCGGTCTCGGCATCGCTTTAACAGCCTTCGAATATTTGCCGTTCACGGTCTTGCCGTTGACGCTGGTAAAAGGCATTACTTTGAAGTAGTAATTTTTACCGGTCTTCAGTCCACTGTTGCTCCAGGCTGCTGTGCCCGCCGCAGCGGTCTTTACCAGTTTATATCTGCCCTTGCTCGAAGTCGCTCTGTATACTTTGTATCCGGAAACTCCGGTCAGTTTTTTCCAGCTTACCTTGATGGTCTTTATTCCTGTGCTCCTGGCAGTAGCTGTCGTCATTCTGCCGGCTGCATACTTTTCTGCCGCCAGTGCCTCAGCGTTATCATCTCCGCTCTCACTTACCTGCCACTTGAGTATCGGATATCCGTTGTTGATATTATCGGTGTCCGCAGCATAGGCATCTCCCAGCATGGCAGGCATGGTGTCCGCCTTCATTTCGGCCTCCGTGAGTTCCACAGTCGCATATTCTTTAGTGCGGCTGAAAAATCCGCCGTCAGCTGCACTGCCCTGCAGCCAGTAACAGTTAGTCACTGTGAAAGAGCCGCCGTTCTCTGTACCTATAGCCATTGCATATCCAGCAGGTGCTTTGATCGTGCCGACGTTGTAGCAATTCTCTATATCGATCTCGTTGCTGCCGACGATGCCGCCCGTGGGATTACTGTAAGTACTGCTGATGGCACCAGCGTTGTAGCAGTTGCTGACCTTGCCGCCGTTCCAGCTTGCTCCGACGATGCCGCCTACTCCCTTTGAATCGGTGTTGCTGACATCGCAGTAGTTGGCGCAGTTCTCGATCAGAGCGCCATTGTTGGTCTTTCCAATCTTGCCGACAATGCCGCCGATGGATCTGCGTCCATGAATATATCCGCTGACAGCGACGTTCTTTACTGTCGGCGAATCAGCACGCATTTCGACCGGGTCAGAATCATGACAGCCGAGTCTGCCCACCAGGGCTATGCTCTGACTGCTCTTATAGTCGCTGCTGCCGCCGCTGTAGCGTTCGCAGTATATGTTCTTTACATAGTGCCCGTTTCCATCCAGGGTACCGTTGAAAGATGCGCTGAGCAGCGTGTTCGCAGTGTCATCTACGTCCATGCAGTACTGTCCGCCGATCGGCATGAAGTTCGGTCCCGACCATGTTCCCGTGGTGCTGTCCTTTTTGCCTCCCATATCGAGGTCGGCGGTAAGCTTGATCGTCTTTCCCTTGAAGTCGTCTTTGCCATACCAGTACGGGCTCCCGCTGCCGGTCACGAATGTGCCGCTCAGATATTCTTTATTTCCTGTGATATTGGTGATATCTTTGTTGTAAATACCGTTGACGATCGCCGCCAGCCCTTCCAGCTGTGCCGGCGTACTGATCTCGAATTCGGTCTTCTCGGGATCGTACCAGCTGATGTCCAGCGAAGTGCCGTCCCAGACCTCAGGCGCTTTTTCCTCGGCGTTGGCTCTGGGCACGCCGTTCATAGCGGTGAATACTGAAAGAAACATGATTACCGATAACAGGATAGCCATTACCCTGCCTCGTCTTTGACTTAGGATCTTCATTTTACAACTCCTCTATATTCTTTCGTTGAAATAACTCTCATCTTCTGCAATTATATCATCGCCTCAGAACAAAGACTGTTGTTCAAACAACAAGGAAGACGTTTTATCTGCGTCTCACGCTCACCGTGTTCGAGCGGGGGCTGATCACTTTGCCGCTGTAAGCCCTGACCCTGTAGTAGTATCTCCTCTTCCTCTTCAGCTTCCTGCTGGTCCACTTGCATGCTCTGGTCTTTTTCACCAGCTTGTAGCCCCTGTTCTTCCTGCGCGACCGGTAGATCCTGTATTGCTTTGCCTTGCTGACTTTCTTCCAGTAAAGACGCACCCGGCCTCTCCTTTTCAGAAGTCTCGCCTTCAAGCGGGGCCTTGAAAGTTTCAGCGCCGGTTTTACCGGCTGCGGTGCCGGTGCGGGCGCCGCCTGCTTTGAGGCAAGCGTGAATCCGTCCAGCCGGCTCCCGTCAGCTCCAAAGCTCTGGACCGTCATCTTCATGCCGCTGACGGTCACCAGCTGGTAGTTGCTGATCCCCGGCTGGATGATCTCGGCAAAGCTGACCGGAGCATCACTGTAAAGCTTGCTGCCGGAGACACCCATCACATAAGTGACCCCGTTCTTTTCATCGACACTGTACCCGGTGCCCGTTCCTTTGTGCAGCAGGGGTTTCGTACGCATATACACATGCTGGTGTCCGCAGAAAACGATATCCGCCTTTTCGCTCTCAAAGACGGGAGCCCAGGCGCTGCGTACCTTATCCGAAATATTGTCGCTGACGACCGGGAAAGCCGGATGGTGCATGACGACGATCTTCCAGTCGGCTTTCGAGGCCGCCAGATCAGATTTGATCCATGCAGTGACCCGGTCGATATCCGCCTGGGTCACACCGCTGCCGAGCTGTTCGAAAACATCGCTGTTGAGCATGGTGAAGTGGCAGCTGCCGTAATCGAAAGAATAAAATTCGCCCTCGAATCCACGGGGACCGTTCTGCGGCTGGGCCGTCATCACCTTGTACATCGCCGGTTTGAAAGAACCCTCGACATTGCATTCGTGATTTCCGGGAACCATCATCAAAGGCAGAGCATCGCTGCCGCCGGTGGCCGCTTTCATGTAATTTTCCCACTCGGCGGCGCTCTGCCCGTCATTCACCATGTCTCCTCCCATGATGCACAGCTCCGCGCTGCTGCTCTTCACTTTATCCAGCAGCCCGCGGTAGATATCATAGGTATCATCGTCCTGCCCCGGCTGGGCATCGCCCATGTATGCAAAGCTGATCTGATCCGCCGCCTGACCGTCTCCTATGAGGACTCTGCGGGTGTCTCCCGTCGACCGCACACCGTCCTTGATGCTGACCGCCCGGAAGTAGTAGTAGTCATCCGCAAGCCCGCTGAGGTCTGCCTTGTATACATAGAAGCCGCTGTGTCCGTCCCTGCCTTCCACGGTACCGCACAGTTTCGCCTGCGCTGTTGACAAAGAGGAAAAACCGCTGTTCCTGCTGTACTCGATCTGTGCCGAGTCGCTGCCGTATGGCGCCCAGAAAGTAATGCTGCGCCCGCCTTTATTTCCGTCCAGGGATACCACGGGGTACGACGGCTGCCCGATGTCGCTGCTGCTGTTCCAGGCCGCGGCCTCCTGCGGCATCACCATGGTCAGCACCAGCGTCAGGGCTGTTATTATAGTGATGATTTTTTTCATTTTACTCTGACACTCCTTACCGTTGAGTAAGAGCCGTAGACCCTCTTCCCGCTCACATTGCGGAATGCTCTTACCTTGAAATAGTATCTCTTTTTCTTCAGTTTTCTAATTGTCCTTCTAAGTTTCGAGCCCTTCTTGAGGGTTATCGTCCTCCGCGCCCTGGTCATCTTCTTGTTGCGCGCATAGCGGATCTGGTACCCGCCGGCACCGGCCACTTTCCTCCATCTCAGCGTGGCTTTCCTCTTTCCGGCTTTCAGGGATCTTATCCCGGCTCTGCCCAAAACAGGTCTGGCAGATCTGACAGGAGAAAATTCTCCGTAGGTATCAGCACTGCGGTACAGCCTGACTTTGTAATATGCGGTCCTGCCCGTCGGCAGTCCCTTGTCGGTGTATGTCGTCTGTGAATTGCCGCTGATCGTCTTTATCAGCCTGTAAGCTCCATTCTTTCCGGAGGCGCGATATATCTGCACACCGGCAGCCGCATCTTTTTTCGTCCAGCTGAGACGTACAGAATTATAAGATACAGCTTTGGCACTCAGTCCTGTCTCTAATGCAGAGGGTACCACAGCCGTGAATGTCTTCTCCTGTATCCCGGCATCGTCATATCCGGGTCTCACCGCATGCACCTTCACCCGCAGCTGACCACCGTCATCATCCCTGATGACCTGGGGCCCGGAATACGGGAACTGCGCTGTCAGGGTATTGCCGCCATCATTGATGGAAGTGTAGATCTGAGCACCCGGAGTGTCACAGTCGGCGGAGACGGTTATCCGGTCGCCGTACTGCCGAAACTTCAACTCCGGTGCGGCTACGGTGCCCGCTGATGTGATCGGTGACTCGCCGGCTTCCCTGAGGCGTATCGCAAAGATCCACTTGCGCACATTGTTGGTGGTCGGGAATCCGGTACGCATTTCTTCCTCTGTCTGCGGTATCACGATTCGCAGCACCATCTTCTGATCCAGCACACTGCCCAGAGACTGGAAGAGTCCATTACCGGTGACTCCGTACGGCAAAAGGCCTTCCCCTATCAGGTTGCTGACCCTTCCCGAGTAGGAAGACGTCGCAAAATACACCGGCGTCTCGACCCCGCCCGCAAAGATGGCATTCTTCTGTGCGTTGAAATATTTGCTGTAATCTGCATTATCAGGGTCAGTAGTATAATCGGCATCCCTCGTGTTCAGATCCGGGCATGTGATGTAATCGCGTCCCTGAGCCTTAAAAGCATCGTAAAGGCCGGGGAAAAAGTACCTCTTCACGTTCACAAGCTCGGCTCGGCTGTAATTTTCATTATCGCTCTTGAATACCTGGGCATCCGTCGTCATCATGGCAATGCGGTCATCGTCCTCGTCAAAGCCCAGCTCACCAACACCAGGCACCTGACCCTGATCGAGGGTCTTGTCGATAGCCTTTCTCAACAGCTGCTGCGGTGTATAACCTCTGCCCTCACAGTAATTTACGGTGGGCAGATGATCGATAGTGAGGCATGCATAGTCCTTGCCCGCCATGGCCCCGCTCTGGTAACCGTGCTCGTCCGGCAGCAGCTCTTTTTCGATATTCATTGTAGTCAGGAAAACCTCCCTGCCGCTGTTGTCCACGGCATAGAAAAACACATTCTCCGCAGCATCACTCGACGAAGTCTTCGCCGCTGCCCCGTCCGCTCCCGTGCCTATGGCTGCCGCCAACACCACGCACAGTAATATGCATACGATTTTTTTTGCTTTCATCATCTCACCTTTTTTACCCTTTTCACGGACCACGGTCCGTAAACCTTCCTGCCGCCCGCCTTGCGGTAAGCACGCACTGCAGTATAATATCTCTTCTTTGATTTCAGCCTCTTTACCTTCAGGTAGCGCCTGGAATAACCCTTTACGGTCTTGTATCCGGCTCTCCTGAATTTTGAAGACCTGCTATACCTCACCTGATACCCTGAAGCTCCCGCCTGTCTCCTCCATTTGACAGTGAGGTATCTTCGGCCGGCCCGGGGCGCCCTCTGGCTCACCCTGCCGAGTTTGGGAACGGCACTGCAGGTGGTCGAAAAGGCCGAGTAAGCCATGGTCTGTCCTTCGTCAACTGCACGCAGCGCACGCATGCGATAACGGTATTTCACACCTGTGGTCAGATTCCTGTCCACATACGATCTGGCTCCTGCTGACTGCCGTTTCAGGGTCACGAAGCGGCCGCCGCCAGCTTTCCGCTTCCATCGGCCAGCGATCTCTCCTTGTCAGTGGTCAGCGCATCATAAGCGCTCCTCGCAGCCTTGATCCGGGGGCCGCTGGTATCGCTGACATCGCCGATGGCATCGATAGCTTTCCTGGCCGCGGCAACCGCGTCACTGTCGATCAGCTCTACAGTGACCACGTTGTCCACCGGTTCGTAATCCGCATTGGTGACCACGATATCATAAGTACCCGCCTTTTTCATGCGGCAGGAAGCTCTGTTCATGAATTCACTGCTGATGGTCAGCCGTCCGGCAGTTCTCTCCAGTGAAAGACTGGGAACACTGAAGGTCTCCTCGCTGCCGTGTACGCGATAACTGACTATGGCGTCTTCCTGATAATGTCCGCTGGCATCGTTGAAATCCAGGGACAGCGCCCGGCCCGTACTGTAATAGTCAGCCGTGCTGATTGAGGGCGCACTCCCCTTTACATCCACCGTATCCTGCATGGTGCTGTAGCCGTCAGCCTTTATCCTGATGTTGTACATCCCCGGCCTCTTCAGAGCCGATCTGTCTATGCGCAGCTGCTTTGAATCATTGTCGATCTCATAGCCGCTGCCTCTCTCCAGGGTGGTGTACTCATCATCGAAAGTGTACTTCACGGCAACGGAGCCGCTGCTGCTCACGGCATCCGTCCACGCTTTCCAGTCTTCCACTGTCACTCCATCTCCGGCCTTGAGGATAACATCCTCAGCTCCCAGTTTGACGGGATCTATATCCTCGATCCCCGGCGACGAAGGATAATAGGAGACCCGCTGCTGCCCGCTGTCAGAACATCCCAGTTTGACGGCCCGCGTGAGGATGGTCACCGGGTCTTTGCCCAGGTCACGGCCGGATATATCTATCGTCAGCGGCCCGCTGTACACTTCCTGCGGCGAGGTGTAACTGGCGGTCATCCCGTCGTTGTAGTATATAGTGGCTCCCGGTGTATCGCATGACATTGTGATTTGCAGACTGCGTCCGTCATCGATCTTATTGAAGCTGACCTTCGCAGGGGCTACAGTGCCCCCGTCAGCTATCACGGGATCATTTTCCATATCGAGTCTGGTGCAGTATATCCACTTGAAATTGTCATAAGCGGTCCTTCCGTGGACATCGTCCTGAGCCATCAGATCCGCCTTCTTAGTCGGTATATACAGAGTCAGGGCCTGCTTTCCGTTGAGCACACCCGCCTTGCTGAGACATCCCTTGACCACGCCGTCGTTTTGCTCTACGTATTCCTGGATCCCCTCACTCGATTCCCCCTGACCGATCTTCGCAGTCGTCCGACCGCTGAACGACCATGGCGAGAGGATAACGTCACTGCTCTCCCCCTGCTCCCAGGCCTTGTCCTTGTACTCCGCGACCTCAAGGTCGTTTGGCTTCTTTTCCCAGGCATCAGCGCCGAATTGCAGCCATCCCTTGTACAGTCCGGGCACATATCTGCGCTCCTGCTGCGCCTTTCCCGCCGTCATCGAGCGGCTGTAAGCCCCGTTGGAATCATCAGCCATCATGTAAAGAGTATCCTGCGCACTGCCATCGGTCCCCCCGAATGTCAGTCCACTGACGTAGTTTTGATTTTTATTGATGAAATCCACGTATTCCCCTAAGGTAAAGCCCCTGGCCTCTGCATAGCCCGTGGTCGGGAGATTGTCCGTATATGAAATGTCGTAGTACTGCTTTCCGTTTGCACCATGAGCAAGGGCCATCATCTCGTCCATGCTGCTGATCCTGACCAGCACATCCCTGCCCTCGCTGCTGGTAACATAACTGAGCACCCGCTTGGCCGGCGTCGCGGTCACCGTCTTCGCGCGTACGCCTTCCAGGCTGCTCATTGTGAATATCAGCAATATTGATAAAATCACCGCCAGCGCTCTGCCGGCGGCCGGCTTCCTCTTCATTATCTTCATTTTACTAAAACTCCTGTGATCATTATCCTGCTCGCTTTCATACTAACATTTTTCGGCCTTTAGCTCTGTTGGTTCGCCAACACTTTGATATCGGGCTTTTGGACCCTTTTTTTCTTGACCTGCCTGTGGTATAATGGCGGAGACTAAAAGCAGCATGACGCTGCCCATCAAGTGTGGCCCCGTAGCTCAGAGGATAGAGCGTCACCCTCCGAAGGTGAGCGTCGGGCGTTCGATTCGCCCCGGGGTCACCATTTTTATTGCAATGATCCGCTGCTGCGGATATTATAGTTATATGAAACATTTATTCATCGACGGTCCCATACAGAGCGGAAAATCGACGCTGCTGCGTCAATGCCTGGCGCCGTACAGAGATATCCTCGGCGGATTTTCCTCACAGCGACTCACATACGAAGGGCAGATCCCGGCAGCTTACCGCATCACCGAAGCCGGCGACTTTTGTCTGCAGCGCGAGCCCGACTTTACGCTGCCCGGCATATTCCAGATCCGCACCGAAAACGGTTCCCAAAAACACCCCGAGGTGTTCGAAAATACCGGCGTAGCCCTGCTGGAAGCCGCCAGAAGCTGTCGCCTGATCCTGCTGGATGAGATCGGCGGCTCTGAACTGCTGGTCCCCGCCTTCAGGAAAAAGCTGTATCAGCTGCTGGCTGGCGACATCCCCTGCATAGGGGTCGTCAAGCTGTATCAAAAAGCAAAGGCGATGAGCCGGACCGCGAGGTATCCGCGCGAGGTCGCCGAACTGAACCTGCAGCTGCGCTCTTATATTACTGAAGAATGCGACGGCGAAATCATACACTTTTCCGGGAACACAAAAAAACAGATCGAAGGATTTCTCGCTTCGATCCGCCTGTGAACCTGCAGCTTATTTCATTTTGATAACTATTTCGGCCCCTTCACGGTAGCCGTCCAGTTCCTTTACCATGCCGCGCAGCGCACCGCCCAGCATATCCTTTACGAAATCGACAATGGTGATCTCTCTGCCGTCGATGAAGAGCTGCACCCCGCCGTCCTTTACCGTGCATTCGGAGCGGCCACGGGTCCCCTTCAGCATGCCTTCCAGCAGACCACGACAGCCGTCTTCGCCGCACTCGCTGCAGCAGTAGGTGTCAAAGTTCGGCATGCGCTCGGGCGTCCTCTCAACGATGAAATCCACCAGCGCTTTGGGATCATCGCGCGCACTGAGGACCGGCAGCCCGCGATACTCTTTCGCGCCCCGGTTGGCAAAGACCCCGGCAACTGCGATCGTGCGTCCGTCTATCTTGCGATCCAGTTCCTCAGGCGTCCTCCCGGTCACGATGTTCGGGCAGTTGGCGCCGCTGTCGCCTTCGAGCACCACCCAGTCCTCATGGTAATTCTCCAGGATCCTCTCGATATCCAGGCTCTCCGGAAACATGATATCGGTCTCCGCGAGTCCTCTTGCGGTCACCGGTGCCGCACCCGCTTTCTTGTGCCTGTCGGTGTTGCTGCCGGGCGTCTCCATGGTAAAGCCTTCAAAGTGTATGTCCTTCACCGAGCCCACCGTGAACCCGCGGCGGCGCAGTTCACTGATCACGGCCTCCGCGGAAGTGGTCTTCCCGGTCTTCGATATACCTTTGAACATTATCAGCTTCATTTTTTCTCTCCCTGATCTCCGGTCAGCGGGAAGTGGAGGCTCTTCTCCAGCAGTTTGACGGCCGCATCGCGGTACTCTCTTGAGAGCACACCCAGGCTGGCCATAATATAATCGTTGTCCACCAGGATCTTGACTTCCTCGTCCGGAAACATCCTCAGTCCGCGCCTGTTGTATTCCGGGATCTTCCTCATGATCTCCACACGATGCGGCAGCCTGGTCATCGCTCCGCCGGTGCCCACGATGTATTCTACCTGCGTCAGGTCCTTGCCCTCGGCGATCGTCAGGGTGCCTGACTTGCCTTCCAGATATCTGACTGTGCCCGCATGTCTCTCAACGGCTTTGATGACGCACTCCAGAGCCAGCCTCTCTACCAGCTTGAATTCGTCTTCTGTCTTCGGTATGGCCTCATAGCTGTCGAGCACCGCTTCGATGTCGACACCGGGCAGATCTTCCCGCAGCCTCTTGCGGCCGATGGAGTCGATGACATTGTATCTGTTGACATATACACCAAGGTCACCCTCTACGGTTCTCTTCGCTTTGGGCTCCGGATTCTGGATCAGTTTTTTCATCTCCTCAGAATCCTCGGTGACCGAGTGCACATCCGTGGTCGCCCCGCCGCAGTCGAGCACCATTACATTGCCTATGCAGGAATTCAAAAGACGGGTGCATTCCATGACCGCTCCCGGCGTCGGGATGATGGGTCCGTTGACGAGGTCACGCACGTGCTCCATGCCGGGCGCATTTGTGATGTGCTCTTCATAAGCATCCTGTATTATCTCGCGGCACGGCTCGATGTTGAGTTTGCCGATCTCGGGGAACACATTCTCGACCACGTATACATCGCGGTCGCTGAGGATCTTCTTTACTTCCTCAGCCGCCTCGGCATTACCGCCGTAGATGACAGGTGTCTTCACTCCGGACCCGGCCAGCTGCATCGCGTTGTAGATCACGGTATCCTTCTCGCCGCCGTCTACTCCGCCGGCCAGCAGTATCAGTTTGGGAGCCACCTCCCTGATGCGTTCGATATCCCTGTTGCGCAGCTTTCCTGCGGTCACCTGATGAACGATGGCACCGGCACCCAGAGCCGCCTCGCGCGCCACACGCGAAGTCATGTCCCAGACCAGGCCATGCACCGTCATCGCCAGTCCGCCCGCCGCCGAAGAAGTAGCCAGCATTTCATCGTATTCCAGGGAATCGATCCCCTTGTTGCGGCACAGGTCTTCGATGGCGCCGTTGAGTCCGACCCTGACATCTCCGTCGAGTACCGAAGTGGGTGCCTGACCCTGTCCCCAGAAGAGCGGGTCCCCCGACTTTATTCCCGTGAATGCGTTGACAACTGTTGTCGTGGATCCTATTTCTGCCACTAGCACATCTGCTTTCATTGTGTGATCTCCTTTCCATTGAATCTGCCGGTCAGCTGCATCAATCTATAGCTTACCAGCGCAGCCCCGACCACCATTATCATCTGAGCCGCTGCACCTATTCCATAACTGATTGTTGACGTCCCCCCGCCGAAGAAGAATCCGAGCACCAGCGAGAGCACCGTCATCCCCAGATACATCCGTCGCGCATAATCGAGCTGCCCTGCGAACCTGACCGCGCCCGTCCGGGACACCATGTCCCGGGCACCGATGAGGTAGCAGTACACGCCCAGCATCAGCGCCAGCGAAGACGCAAATACAAGAGTCATGCCCGACAGCATAGCCCCGCCGCTGCCGGAGTATGTGCTGCTGATGATGAGCACATAAGAAAGAGCGGCCGCAATGGAGCTGATGATGACCAGACCTTTGCCCCAGACAAAACGCGGCCCGGCGGCGCTGACCAGGGCTGCTCCTATGATCTGAGCCAGCAGGCCGGCAAAGGCCGCGCCCACGAAGGTGAACAGGGCTCCTGCACTGACATTGAGGAAGATCAGGACGCCGGCCATGGCGTTGACGACCATTCCCAGGCCGAACAGCAGAAAGCCGTTAAATCTATACTTCATCTTCTACTTCCTTTCCACCTTTGATAAGGTCGTAAACGCACAGCAGCAGGAAACACATCCACAGCTGCAGCAGCAGCGCAGTGATTCCCAGCACACCGGTCAGGATATAATCCACGATGGGATCGAACATGCCGGCTATCGGTATCACGACATAGCAGGCTATGATCCCCGCAAAGCAAAGACGTCCCCGCCCGGCGCACTTTGCGGACAGCTTGTTCGCCTTCTCTATCCTGGCGACCACTTCCGCACCTTGCAGCATGCTGTAGTACGTATAAAAGAGACCCATTATTGTAATGTAATTGGCCAGCATCACGTTGAACTGGATGAAAGCCTCTTCACCGAGCTCGATGGCATAATTATGATAAGCTATCATCAGTTCAATGAAGGTGACTGCCATCATTACGGCCGCACATATCATAGCCCTGGCGAAAGCCGCATGAAGCCGTTTGATGCTGTCTGTGCCCAGCAGGATCAGGAACCACGCAAACAATATGATGCCTATGTAGATGAACTCTGCCGCAGTCACCGTCGCCAGCATCCTGACCGCCTGCAAAGCCAGGGTGTCCAGCGCAATTATCACCAGACCGGCCACGGCCGTCCTCAATCCTCCCGGTCTATAGTTTCCTGTTCTCATGATTCATATTATCCCATATTCAACCGGTCTTTTCAAGGAAATTAAGGGCTGTGAACTATTGACAGGCCGCCGTGTCTATTGTATCGTAAATAGACGATATCAATTCCGGCTGCGCCGGGACCAAGGAGAGCATACAATGAGAATACGCAAAGACAAAAACGACATGCAGGACGAAGAAATCGCGCTGATGGCTCAATGCTCGGATGCACTGGCTCACCCCGCGAGGATACGCCTCTTCCGCTACATCATGAGCTGCAACAAGAGCTTCAGCAAAGTCTGCAACAAGGACCTGGTGGCCAACTTTGACTATTCGCAGGCGACCATCTCACAGCACATGAAAAAGCTGGTGAAATCCGGCCTCGTAGATACCAAAAAAGAAGACCGCTTCACTTACTACTTCGTCAACATCGGCACCCTGATGAAGTACCTCGACGTGACCAAAAAGTTCGAATAGCGATCACTTGTGGTATTTTTCGTGGCGATTGATCTTAAAACTGCGGTATATCTGCTCCAGGAGGATCACCCGCATCATCTGATGAGGGAAAGTCATCGCAGAAAATGAAAGACTGAAGTCAGCCCTGTCGCTGACTTCTTTTGATAAGCCATTGGAGCCGCCTATGATGAAGTCGATATCGCTGCGTCCGCCGATCCCCAGCTTGTCGATCTTTTCCGCCAGCCCCGGGCTGTCGAGGCTCTTTCCCTCTATCTCCAGGGCGATGACATAATCGCGGCCTTTGATGCGCGCCAGCAGGGACTTCCCCTCTTCAGCAACATCATCCGAAGGCGACTCCTTCACCTCTATGATCTCCAGGCGGCAGAAAGCTCCCAGCCTCTTCGAATACTCAGCGACCGCCTGCTTCCAGTACTTTTCCTTCAGTTTCCCGACACAGATCACTCTGATATTCATAGCTACACCTCGAACACCGGGCTCACCTCGTCCCTGTTGATGACATCCAGCTTCAGCCGGTCGCCGGGTATGATGCCGGCTTCCTCCAGGATGTTGCTCACGGTGACTCTGGCCATTTCCGGCGTGTTGTTTTCCTTGCTCAGATGTGACAGCAGGATGCGCCGGGGCCGCTCGCTGTCCTCCATCAGGTGACAGATGCACTCGGCTGCCGCCTCGTTGGAGAGGTGCCCGCGATCGCTGAGTATGCGCCGCTTTACATTGTACGGGTAACGGCAGAACTGCAGGACCTCCGGCTCGTGATTGGCTTCCAGGGCGATGAGGTCCGCATCAAGGATCTCGCTGTATATCTCCGGGGTGATGACACCTGTATCGGTGACGATGCTGGCCTTCCTTCCGTTGCACTCAAAAGAGTAGCCGACCGAATCCGCCGCGTCATGACTGGTGGGAAATGACTGCACAACTATGTCGCCGATCGCAAAGCGGTCACCGCTCTCAAATACCATCTGCCTCTCCCGGGGCACCTTGTCTCCGATGTGCTCCCAGGTGGCAATGTTGGAGTAAGCTATAGCGGTCCGGCTCTTCCTGGCCACAATGCGGATGCTCTTTATATGATCCGAATGTTCATGGGTTATCAGGATCCCGTTGACATCCTCCGGCTGCTGGCCCACCCTGGCCAGCCCCTCGAATATTTTCCTGCCGCTGATCCCGCAGTCCACCAGGAGCACGGTTTCCCCCGCTCTGACCATATAACTGTTTCCGCTGCTGCCGCTTGAAAATGAACAAAATTCCAAATGATTTCCTCCTGCTGCTCTTTATACCCTGCTATTATACTACCCGCCGTCCCCCTCTGCAACGCAGAGTCTGCTTGCCAGCCGCTCCCCTTTGCTGCATAATGTATCTGGAGGTTTTTATGACGGTACTCAAGATTTACACTGACGGAGCCTGCTCCGGCAATCAGAACGAAAAAAATATCGGCGGCTGGGGCGCCATACTGGAGTTCGGGCAGCATCAGAAGGAGCTTCACGGCGGCGAGATCAACACGACCAACAACCGCATGGAGATGAAGGGACTGCTCTCGGCTTTCCAGGCGATCACCAGGGACGGTCAGACCATCGAAGTCTACTGCGACAGCTCCTACCTGATGGATTGTTTCCGCAAGAAGTGGTACCGCCGCTGGCTCAGGAACGGCTGGCAGACTTCCCAGAAAAAGCCGGTCGAAAACCGCGATCTGTGGGAACAGCTGCTGCCGTTTCTCGACAAACACGATATCTCCTTCTACCGGGTCAAGGGGCACGTCAACCTCGAGCACCCGTCCACCAACGGGAAAGCGATCTACAAAAAATTCGTCGCCTGGAACGGCTCGCGTTTCAGTTACGACGAATTTGCTTACATCACCGATATGAACAACCGTGCCGACGCGCTGGCCAACCTAGGTATGGACGAGCTGCGCTAGCGCAGCCGGCGATCACCTTCGGGTGTCCGTCAGAGATACTTGGCGGCATCGCGTTCAAACCAGTAGCGCTCCGCGGTGGTCTTCTTGCCGCCATAAGCGATGGCGACCACCGGGCACACATTCACGCACGCGAGGCACTGGCTGCATTTGGTCCGCTCCCATTCCGGCATCCCGTCTACCATGGTTATCAGATCCATGTGACAGACCCTGGCGCATTCGCCGCATCCGGTGCAGCGGGGGACCACGACGAAGACATCCGTGCCCCGCGCCAGTTTGTTAAAGCCCTTGTTTCCGATCAGGCTCTTCAGGAAGAGGCCGCTGCCGCGGTGTACATCCTCGACCTTGCTGCGCGCCATGATGGCTTCACAGATCTGCGGCAGCTTGTCCCTTGCCGCTTCCACCTTTTCACGGATCACTTCCGGCGGATCGATCTCCTCCGGTATATAGTTGCTGGGCATTATCACAGACCACATGGCATCGAGAGGAAATACCTTCTCCAGCTGTTCCATCGTCTTGCCCGCTTCCCTGCTGCAGGTGCAGATCGCAAAGCGATAAGCCGCACCGCTGATCCCGGCCGCGAACTTGAGGACTATCTCCGGCGCGCCCCATGCGTACACGGGGAACACCAGGCCCACCGTTTCCTCAGGGCCCGCCTCGTAGCCTTCCACAGTAGTCAGGTCTACCGCCTCATCTCCCGTGGCCTTTGCTGTCTCCTGCGCTATCCACTTTGAATTTCCTGTTCCCGAAAAATAAAATATCATTGTCTCTCCTCACCAGCTGGCCTTGCCGCTGCCGCTGATCGGGATCTGTTCTCCCAGATACGTTGGCTTGGGCTTGCTGATACATTGAAAAAAGTCCTTGTCGCGGGCAAATATCTCCCGCAGATCGCGCATTATCTGTCCCGAATAACGCTGCTGATCCGAGGATACTCCGCTCACCGTCATTCCCAGGCGTTCTCCTATATAGAGCGCGCGGTACTCGTGATAACTCTGGGTGACCACCACTGCGTTGCGGACACAGAAAATATCACGTGCGCGGTACATGCTCTCATAAGTTGAAAAGCCCGCATGGTCAAGGAAAATGTTGCTCTCCCTGACGCCGTGCTGCACCATATAGTTCTTCATGCACCTGACTTCATTATATTCCACCTGACCATTGTCTCCCGATAGCAGCAGCTTGTTGCTGACCCCGGCTTTGTAGAGGTACAGCCCGGTCTCCAGGCGGTCCTCCAGCATGGGACTGGGCGTGCCGTCGGGTCTGACCCCGGCTCCCAGCACCAGGATGCAGTCCGGCTTTTGCGCTTTCAGCTGCTGCAGCTGCCGGCTGTCCAGCGCGACCTGATCATTCTTGATCTTTGCCGTGATGTTGCCCGCCGTAGTGGCCACCACCAGCAGATCGGGGACGAAGAAAATCAACAGCGCCGCGATGATGACCACCAGCAGCGCCTTGAAAAATCTTGAGGCAGGCCTTCTATTTGCCGCCATTTATCTCCTCCATCAGTGCCCTGAAGGCAGGGAGTGAATTTACAATAGTATCATAGGAAACGCAGTAAGCCAGTCTCACATATCCGGGGCAGGCGAAGGATTTTCCGGGCACTGCCAGGATGTGGTGCTTTTTGGCCAGAGCGCAGAACTCCACGTCATCCTCGATGGGTGACTTGACGAAGAGATAGAATGCTCCTTCCGGCTCGATGCACTGATAACCGGCTTCCCTGAGGCCGTTATAAAGCGCTCTGCGGTTGCGGTCATAAGCTACGATGTTCGTCGTGCAGTCGATGCACCTGCCTACTACCCTCTGTATCAGTGTCGGCGCATTGACATATCCGAGCACGCGGTTGGCTATGTTGGCCGCGGTCACTGCGTTGTCGAAGTCATCCATCTCGCTCGGGAAAACCAGATATCCGATGCGTTCGCCCGGAAGCGAGAGCGACTTGCTCCATGAATAACCTACGATGGTATTCTTGTAGAATCCGGTCACATAGGGAACCTCCACATCGCCGTACACCAGCTCGCGGTAAGGTTCGTCCGCTATCAGGAAGATCTCATGTCCCAGTTCCTGCTCTTTTGCACTCAGGATACCGGCCAGCTTTTCTATGGTAGCCGCTGAATAGACCACTCCCGTCGGATTGTTTGGCGAGTTGATGATCACGGCCCTGGTCTTCGGTCCTATCATTTCCTGCAGCTTTGTGAGATTGGGCTGGAAAGTCTCCGTGTCTGCGGGGACCGCCCTGAGCGTGGCCCCGTGATTGGCGGCGTAGTTCCCGTATTCTACGAAGTATGGCGCAAAGGCCAGCACTTCATCGCCCGGATCCAGCAGGGTCTTCATGGCCACGTTCAGTCCGCTGGCCGCGCCCACCGTCATTATGATGTTGGCCGCAGTGAAAGCGGTGCCGTGCAGCTTGTTGAGGTGCTCGGCGATCACGGTCCTCACATCCTCGTATCCGCTGTTGCTCTGATTGTACCCGTGCACAAAGATCGGATCTTCTTCCTTCAGTATATCTATGATGGCCTGCTCGACTTCGGGAGGTGCCGGCACACTGGGGTTGCCCAGGGAAAAGTCATACACGTTTTCCGCTCCGACTTCCTTTGCCATGCGTGCACCCTCCTCGAACATCTCGCGGATGGCCGAATTGCCCTTGACATAAGGCATCATGCTTTTTGCTGTCATTGTTTCCCTTTCTCTATGACCTGCCTGCGCGGCAGAGCGCGGCTACAGCCGGTAACCCGCCTGGAAAGCCTTCACATTGAGGTCTGCAAATTTTTCTTTTACGTTGTCCCTGATGGCCTTTTCCCAGTCGACTCCTTCGACCTTCATGGCCTTTACCAGAGCACCCAGGAGTACGACGTTCATAGCCTTTGGATTGCCCAGGTCTGTAGCGATCTCGCCCGCCTTGAATGAGAGAACATCTGCTTTGGATTTCAGTTCCCCGAGGATGTCAGGCGGATATTCGACCTGACCCATCAATATGGGTGCCGAAGGGATCTCAAAGTCATTGACGACCATGCGTCCGTTTGGCTTGAGGAACTCCAGCCAGCGAAGTGCTTCCATCTTTTCAAAGGCCACGATGACATCGGCTTCGCCCTTGCCCACGATCGGGGAATAGACTTTGTCGCCGTAACGGACCTGAGTGGATACGTTGCCGCCTCTCTGGCTCATCCCGTGGATCTCGCTCATCTTAACTTCGTATCCCGCTTCTATCAGGCCGCTGGTCAGTATCTTGCTGGCGAGGATGGTTCCCTGTCCGCCTACGCCGACCAGCAGTATATTCTTTACTTCACTCATTTATTTTCCCTCCTCAATAGCATCGAACGGGCAGATCTGCGCGCAGACATTACATCCCGTGCAGGACACCGGATCGATGGTGACCTTGTCTTTCGTATTGTATATGGCCGGGCAGCCGCACTTCACGCAAGCTTTGCAGTTCCTGCACTTGTCCTGGTCGATGACGCATGTCTTCGGACTCAGATCGTATTCCTCGAGATCCTGCTGCGAGAACTTTTTCAGCACGCAGGGCCACTTGGTGATGACTACCGTAGGTCTGTCCTTGGCTATCGCCTCGTCGAGGGCCTTGTCCACTTCATCGAGGCGGTTGGGATCAACTGTGTATATGTCTTCTTCTTTGACGCCCAGAGCCATGCACAACGCCGGGATGTCGACTTCCGGTGCCGGATCGCCCATCAGCGTGAATCCTGTGCCCGGGTTCTCCTGGTGTCCCGTCATTCCTGTGATCCTGTTGTCCAGGATGACACTGGTGTTGCTGCCGCCGTTGTAGACCGCATCCATCAGCGAAGTCACTCCGCTGTGGAAGAAGGTGGAATCGCCGATGACCGAGACGACTTTCACGTCGCTGTTTGCTCTCGAGAGAGCAACGCTGGCGCCGTGTCCCGTAGAAATGCTGGCACCCATGCAGAAAGTGGTGTCCATCGCATTCAGCGGCGGTGCCGAACCCAGAGTATAACAGCCGATGTCTCCGGTGATCATAATATTTTTCTTCTTGCTCAGTGCATAGAAGAAGCCTCTGTGCGGGCATCCCGCGCAGAGCGTCGGCGGTCTGACTACCGCTTCCTCCTGCGAGCTGAGAGTCTCCGCCTTTTCACCGAAGACAGCCTCTCTGACGATGTCCGTATTCAGCTCGTCATACCTGGGGATCACATCTTTGCCGATGCACTCGATGCCGGCCATCTTCAGATGGCGCTCGATATATGGATCCATCTCCTCGACGACATAGATCTTGTCGACTTTGGACGCGAATTCCTTCAGCAGGTCCATCGGCATCGGATAGGTCATCCCCAGTTTGAGGTATGATGCATCTTCGCCGAAGGCTTCTCTGGCATACTGATAAGCTATGCCGCTGGTGATCACTCCGACTTTGGTATCGTTGTATTCGGGCTGGTTGATGGCGACCTTGCAGGCATAATCCTCCATAGCTGCCAGCCGCTCTTCCAGCTTTACCCTCATGACCTTGGCGTTGGCCGGTGTGGCTACATACTTGTGTATCTGTTTCTTGTAGGGAACGATCGGTTTGGTCTCCCTTTCGCCCAGCTCAACCAGGCTCTTGCTGTGACAGACTCTGGTGGTCATGTGCAGCAGCACTGGTGTGTCGAACTTCTCAGAGAGCTCCAGTCCCAGCTTCATGAAGTCCTTCGCTTCCTGACTGTCGGAAGGCTCGAGCATGAGCACCTTGGCAGCGACAGCGTAATTCCTGTTGTCCTGCTCGTTCTGCGAACTATGCATTCCCGGATCGTCGGCCGATACCAGGACCAGTCCTCCGGTAACACCCGTATAAGCAAAAGTGAACAGCGGGTCGGCAGCTACATTGACGCCGACGTGCTTCATGGCCGCCATCGACCTGACACCGGCCACGGATGCTCCGATCGCGGCCTCCAGGGCAACCTTTTCGTTCGGCGCCCATTCGCTGTACAGATCATCTTTATAACCGGCCAGAGTCTCCAGGATCTCCGTGCTGGGAGTACCCGGGTAAGCGCTGGCAAATTCCAGACCGCCCTCCCAGGCGCCTCTGGCTACAGCTTCATTTCCAGACATGATTGTCTTCATATTATAATATCCTCCTGTAAAACCGTCTTTACGCGGCAATTTTTTCGCATATTTTTGATTATATCACAATTATATGCTTTTCTAAAGGGGCAGTCATTCTGCTTTGGGGATGGATTGACACCATCCCGCTAAAGTAATAAAATGAAATGAACGCAATTTAGGAGGAAGAAACAATGGAAAAATTCCCAGTAACAAAGACAACCAATCCCAAGGCGAAACCCGATCCGAACAACCTGAAATTCGGACAGGAATTCACCGATCACATGTTTATAATGGAATACCAGACCGGAAAAGGCTGGTATGACGGAAGGATCGTCCCCTACGGTCCTATCGAACTCGATCCTGCAGCAGTAGTTTTCCACTACGGACAGGAAATGTTCGAAGGCCTCAAGGCTTACCAGACCGACAGCGGACGCGTACAGCTCTTCCGCCCCGACATGAATGCCAAGAGGACCAACAACACCAACCGCCGCCTCTGCATCCCCGAGATCGATGAGGATCTCTATGTGGAATGCATCAAGCAGCTGGTGGCCGTTGACAAAGACTGGATCCCCAAAAAGGAAGGAACCGCGCTATACATCAGGCCTTTCATCATCGCCGATGAACCGTTTCTCGGCGTGCGCCCGTCCGACCACTACAAGTTCATGATCATCCTGAGCCCTGTCGGCTCCTATTACGAAGGCGGCCTCGCTCCCACAAAGCTCTATGTAGAAGACAAATATGTGCGCGCCACAAAGGGCGGCACCGGTGAAGCGAAGTGCGGCGGCAACTACGCTGCCAGCCTCAAAGCACAGATGCTGGCTCACGAGCAGGGATACGAACAGATCCTCTGGCTGGACGGAGTAGAGAGAAAGTACGTTGAGGAAATCGGTACTTCCAACGCATTCTTCAAGATCAACGGTGAGGTGGTCACCGCTCCTCTGGATGGAACCATCCTGCCGGGCATCACCAGGAACACTGTTATCCAGATCCTCAAGGACAAGGGCGCCAGGATCACCGAGAGAAAGATAACCATCGACGAAGTATTCCAGGCGGCAAAGGACGGCAGCCTCGAAGAAGTATTCGCCAGCGGTACCGCGGCGGTCATCTCCCCGGTAGGCGAGTTGAGATACAAGGGCGAGAACATCACCATCAACAACGGCGAGATCGGACCCGTGGCCCAGGAATTGTACGATACGATCTACGGAATACAGACCGGAAAGATCGAAGACACCAGAGGCTGGACAGTCGAAGTAAAATAACATCAGATAGAACACAGAAGACAGCGCCGGCCGTGGATACCGGCGCTGTCGCTTTAATGAGGATACAATGAGCAATATTAATTCAGAATTAAGCATTAGATTAAATACATTGACCATCTTCCGCGGACTTCTGGATGATCCGGTCATCAGCGATCTGAAGGACCTTCTCTGGATGGTGGGCGAGAGCGAGGACACCAAGGCGACCGTCTCCGCTTACAGCGCCTTTGCCGCGCTTCTCTACGAGGAAGGCGGCAATCTCTCCAGCTATATGCTGAGGGCCGTGCTGGACGATGAGAACTTTTATGTAAAGATGACCGCCGCCGGCAGGACACCCACGCAGCCCATGGAGGAATGTCTCGATCGCGAACTGGAACTGCTGCAGGAGATCAGCCAGCTGCAGAGCAGCCAGGTGACCATGTACATAGGATATCACGGCTTCCTCCCCTCCTGGGACACCGAGCCCTGCGACTTGCCGGCTGAATACCGCAAGCGGCTCGCGGATCTGCCGTCCCACGGGTTCGGCATCTTCGCCAAGTATCATACCTTCAGCGTCAAGGACGGCCACGTGGTGCCCGTGAAGTATCCGGACACCCAGAGAATGGATCAGCTGTTCGGCTACGAACGCGAAAGACAGCGTATCATCACGAACACCATGGCACTGATCGAGGGCCGGGGCTGCAACAACATGCTGCTCTACGGCGACGCGGGCACCGGCAAGAGCTCTACCATCAAGGCAGTCGCCAACGAATACGCGGACAGGGGACTGCGTCTGGTGGAAATCAAAAAGAACCAGCTCTTCCAGATCCCCGAGGTGGTCGAGGAACTTTCGGCAAGCCCGCTGAAGTTCATCATCTACATAGATGACCTGAGCTTCTCATCAAATGATGACAACTTTTCGACCCTCAAAGCCATGCTGGAAGGCAGCGTTTCCACCAGCGGCGATAACATCGCCATCTACGCGACCAGCAACCGGCGCCACCTGCTGAAGGAGACCATGGCGGACCGTGAAGGCGATGAGCTGCACATCAACGACACCCTGCAGGAGACCATGAGTCTGGCCGCACGTTTCGGACTGACCATCACATTCCAGCGTCCCGGCAAGGAGGAATACCTGCACATAGTAGATGAACTGGCAAAGCAGTACGGCGTCGAGATGGACTCGGACGAGCTGCACACAAAAGCGGAGGCTCACGCCACCCGCAACAGCGGGCGCAGCCCCCGTACCGCAAAACAGTTCATTGAACTGCTGAAATCAGGTCTCTAATAAAATAAAACGGCGACCGCAGTCTGATATGCGCCCCGGATGCAGGGCACATACCGGTCAGCGGCCGCTTATTTTTTTCTCTTGTCTGCAGCCAGCGCGTGGCCTTCCAGTCCTTCTCCGTGTGCCAGTCTGGATACCAGCGGCGCCAAAGCCGCAGAAGCTTCCCGCGTCATCGTCTGGTGCGTGCACACTTTGAGGAAGGTGCCCACCCAGACACCACCGGTGTATCTGGCTGCCCCCAGCGTCGGCAGTGTGTGGTTCGTGCCGCTGGCATAGTCACCGAACACTTCGGCGGTGTTCTGTCCTATGAACAGCGATCCGTAATTTCTCAGCCGGTCCACGACCTGACCGGGATCGGCCACGCAGACCTCGAGATGCTCCGGTGCATACTCGTTGGCATAGCTTATCGCTTCATCGAGGTCATCCGCCAGAAGGACCTCGCCGAAATCCTGCCACGACCTGGAGGCGATCCCCGCCGTCGGCAGCACCGCCAGCTCCTTTTCCACCGCCTCAACGACGGCCTTGCCCAGCGATTCATCGGTGGTCACCACCAGCCCCTTGGCGACCGGATCGTGCTCCGACTGAGCCAGCAGATCCGCGGCCACGATGTCCGCCTGCGCGGTCCCGTCAGCGATCACCAGCACTTCTGAAGGCCCGGCGAGGAAATCGATGCCCACCTGACCGTAGCACTGTCTCTTGGCTTCGGTGACATAGCTGTTACCGGGGCCTACTATCATATCGACCGGCTTTATCTCCCGGGTACCAAAAGCTGCCGCCGCGACGGCCTGTGCTCCGCCTGTGGCGTAGATCTCATCGACCCCGGCCACATCCATGGCGACCAGCGTCTTCGGATGTATCCTGCCGGCGCCCTTCATCATCGGCGAGCATGCGATCACGCGCTCCACGCCGGCTGTCTTTGCCGGTATGCCCAGCATCAGCGCCGTGGAATACAGCGGATAACCGCCTCCCGGCACGTAGCAGCAGCATGCGCTGACCGGGATCACCCGATGACCCAGGTGTACTCCCGGCTGCGGCTGAAAGTCATCAAGAGCAGAGAAGGATCCCATCTGCGCTTCCGCGAAAGCCCTGATATTTGCGGCGGCGGCCCTGATATCGGCAACTTCCTCTTCACCGACCTCTTCATAGGCCTCGTTTATCTCTTCCTTCGAGATCCTCAAATGTTCCCGGCGGCAGTCATCGAATTTTTCGTTGAATTCCGCCAGCACAGAGTCGCCCTCGCGGCGCACCCTGCCGATTATCTCAGCAACATCTCCCGTCAGCGTATCCGCGCTGGCGAGGGTCCTCGGTTTAGCATTTTTTATAGCTTTCATCTTAGTTCATCTCTTCATTCGTCCGGCTGCCCGTCTGCCTGCGGCGATGCGTATTTCACGGTCACCGTCAGGCCCGCCTTGCCGGCTTTCTTGCTGCAATAGTAATAATATTTGTAGTCTCTCCGGTGTGCCGCTTCAGCGGGTGAATTCGTCCATGTGATCCGGCAGAGCGATCTCCGAGAGCTGCCACTCCTGTCCCCTGTGGGGCAGATGCCTGAGTTCAAAGCCGAAAGACATCTTGAGATATTCTTCCACGTCAAAGCCCTCGATGCCCCGCTTTCCCAGGTCAAACAGATCATCGCCTATATAGCGGAACGGCCGCTCGTCAAACATGCCGACAGTTGAAAGCTGCAGAAAATGTGAAGCCCTCATCGACAGAAAGACGTGTCTGGGTTTTTCCCTGGAAGCCGCAAGACAGAAGGCCCTGTCAGCCCCGCGGCTGAGCCATACCATCAGTTCCTGATAAAAGTAGAAATCATAGTAGTGCGGCATTTCCGGGGAATAAGCATAGCGCAAATAGACCCAGCCTTCCGCTTCCGGAGCTGTGGTATAACTGAATTTGTGAAAGCATCTGGCGTCGGCCAGCTTTGTATAGGTGTACTTCCTCAGCATCTCCTTCACAGCATCTAAAGCGACCCCGTGTACCAGGATCGCTTTTTTGTAATTGCTCAAATCGGGAATGTCGTCGTAGTTCTTCATCTCAGATCTTCACCGGTCAGCATCTTATATGCTTCCTTGTACTTGGCAATAGTCTTGTCGATGATATCCTGCGGCAGATCATAGTCGCTGTCCGGATGCGCCTTCAGCCAGTCCCTAACGAACTGCTTGTCGTATGACGGCTGCGACTTGCCCGGCTGATATCCTTCTTTCGGCCAGAACCTGGAGCTGTCAGGCGTCAGCACCTCGTCTCCGAGCACGATATTACCCTCTTCATCGAGGCCGAATTCAAACTTGGTATCCGCGATGATGATGCCTCTGGTCAGTGCATAGTCAGCACACTTTTTGTAAATGGCGATAGTCTTGTCGCGGATGGCAGCAGCATACTCTGCGCCCTTGCCCGGGAATTCCTTTTCCAGCACTTCAATGCTCTTCTCGAAGGAGATGTTCTCATCGTGATCTCCGATCTCAGCCTTGGTGCTCGGTGTATAGATCGGTTCCGGCAGTTTGTCGGATTCCTTCAGTCCCTGCGGCAATGTGATGCCGCAGACCTTTCCGGTCTCCTGATAGCTGACCCAGCCGCTGCCCGTGATATAACCTCTCACGATGCATTCGATCGGCAGCATCGTCAGCTTTTTGCACATCATGCTGTTGCCGTCGAATCTCTCTTGCCGGAAAAATTCCGGCATATCTTTTACATCTACAGAAATCATGTGGTTCTGAGCGATATCCTTTGTGTAATCGAACCAGAACTTTGACATCTGCGTCAGCACAGTTCCCTTCTTGACGATTTTGTTCTTCAGGATTACGTCAAAGGCGGAAATCCTGTCGGTAGCCACCATTATCAGGCTGTCACCGATGTCATATATCTCACGCACTTTGCCTTCTTTAACGGGTGTGAATTCTTTCATCGTTCAATTTCCTCCATACGTGCTCTGCGGGGCGCGTCATCTGTGGCGGTCCTGCATTCCTAATATATAATACAACAAAACGGGGAAATTTGCTATTTCATTACCGCGCCTTTGTTGGCACCGGCAACATTTCTCATGTAGCGCACCAGCCATCCGCTCTTGACCTTGGGTTCCGGAGCACTGTAAGCTGCCTTTCTCTTCTCCATCTCGGCCTCATCGATACGGGCGTTGATGCTGTTGGCAGGGATGTCGATATCGATGATATCGCCTTCCTCGATCAATCCGATCTCTCCGCCGGAAGCCGCTTCCGGACAAACGTGTCCGATGCTGGCTCCACGCGATGCTCCACTGAAACGTCCATCGGTGATCAGGGCAACTGACTTGTCCAGCTTCATGCCGGCCAGAGCACTGGTCGGATTCAGCATCTCCCTCATGCCGGGGCCGCCCTTGGGTCCTTCGTACCTGATGACTACCACATCGCCCTCAACGATCTTTCCTGTATAGATGGCATCGATAGCATCCTCTTCACTGTCGAAGACCCTCGCCGGTCCAGTGTGTTTCAGCATTTCCGGAGCCACCGCACTCCTCTTGACAACGCAGCCCTCTTTTGCGATGTTGCCCCAGAGTATGGCTATGCCGCCGGTCTCACTGTACGGCTTGTCTACCGGTCTGATGATATCATAGTCCCTGACGCCCTTTCCGGCTATATTTTCAGCAACCGTCTTTCCGGTCGCCGTCAGCAGACTGGTGTCTACGAGATCCTTCTTTGACAGTTCGTTCAGCACCGCCTGCACACCGCCGGCCCTGTTGAGGTCGTGCATATGCGTGCTGCCGGCCGGAGCCAGATGGCAGAGGTTGGGCACCTTGGCGCTGTACTCGTTGAAAGTCTCCAGACTGAAGTCAACGCCCGCTTCGTTGGCGATGGCCAGCAGATGAAGAACGCTGTTGGATGAGCATCCGAGAGCCATGTCGCAGGCCAGCACATTGCGCAGCGACTTTTCATTGATGATATCGCGTGCGGTGATATTCTTTTCTACCAGATCCATGATAGCCATACCCGCGTGCTTTGCTATACGGATACGGTCACTGCTGACTGCCAGCACGGTGCCGTTTCCGGGCAGTGCGATCCCTACCGCCTCCGAGAGACAGTTCATGCTGTTGGCTGTATACATTCCGGAGCACGATCCGCATCCCGGGCATACATGCTCTTCAAAATCCCTCAGCTGGTCGTCATCGATGATCCCGGCCTTGCGGGAACCCACCGCTTCAAACATCTTGGAAAGGCTGGTCTCCTCTCCCTGTACCAGACCGCTCATCATGGGGCCGCCCGAACAAACTACCGTTGGAAGATCCAGGCGCACCGCTCCCATGATCATGCCGGGCACGATTTTGTCGCAGTTCGGTATCAGCACCAGTCCGTCGAACATGTGAGCCTGTGTCATGGTCTCCACGCTGTCCGCGATCAGCTCTCTTGAAGGCAGCGAATACTTCATGCCCTCATGGCCCATTGCGATCCCGTCACAGACGCCGATCGAAGGCACCTCTATAGGCGTTCCGCCCGCCATTCTCACTCCCGCCTTGACAGCTGCCGCTATCTTGTCGAGGTGGATGTGGCCGGGAACGATCTCACTCTTTGCGCTGACCACGCCGATCAACGGCCTTTCCAGTTCTTCCTTGGTATATCCCATCGCGTAAAACAGGCTCCTCATCGGCGCTCTCTCAACGCCCTTGGTCACCTGGTCGCTTCTTCTTGACATATGATTTCCTCCATATTGAATAGAAAAGCGCCGGCCGGTCCCCGCAGGATCCTGACCGGCGCATTTGATTTCTTCGTGTAAGCGGACTATTTCTTCAGCCAGCTCATCATCTTTCTCAGCTCTGCGCCTGTCTTGCACAGCTGATGCTCGTTCTCCTTCATCCTTGTGGTGAGGAATCTGGCCTGTCTGCCTGCGCTCATCTCGGTCACGAATTCGCTGGCAAACTCGCCGTTCTGGATCCTTCTGAGGATCTCCTTCATGGCTTCTCTGGACTCTTTGCCGATTACCTTTCTGCCTGCATAGTAGTCACCATACTCAGCAGTGTTGGATATCGATTTTCTCATCAGCTCGAAGCCGCCGGTGTTGATCAGGTCAACGATCAGCTTCATCTCGTGGATGCACTCGAAGTAAGCCATCTCAGGCTCGTATCCTGCTTCTACCAGAGTTTCGAATCCGGCCTTCATCAGCTCGGTAACTCCGCCGCAGAGTACAGCCTGCTCGCCGAAGAGGTCTGTTTCTGTCTCTTCTCTGTATGTTGTCTCCAGGATTCCGGCACGGCCTGCACCGATTCCGCTGGCATAAGCCAGAGCATAATCCTTTGCCTTGCCGCTGACATCCTGATATACCGCGATCAGTGAAGGAACGCCTTTGCCTTCCAGGTACTGGCTTCTTACTGTGTGTCCGGGGCCCTTCGGGGCTACCATGATTACGTCCAGATATTCAGCCGGCTTGATCAGTTTGTAGTGGATGTTGAATCCATGAGCAAACATGAGGACATTGCCTTCCTTCATGTGCTTGGCTACCTGTGTGTTGTATATGTCGGCTGCCTTTTCATCGGGAACCAGCATCATGACGAAATCGCCTTTTTCAGCAGCTGTCTCGACATCGACTACCTCGAGTCCCGCATCCTTTGCGGACTGAGCGCTCTTGGAGTCAGGTCTCAGTCCTACGACTACCTTTGCTCCGCTCTCATTCAGGTTCTGCGCGTGTGCGTGTCCCTGGCTGCCGAATCCGATGATAGCTATTGTCTTTCCATCCAGAAGTCCCAGATTGCAATCCTGGTCATAATACTTTTTAATCATTATTTACTCCTTTTCTTCCCAGCCTCTTCCCATGGCTGTGATTCCTGTTCTGCAGACTTCTACGATATTGTAGCAGTCTATCATTCTCATAAATCCATCGATCTTTGACGGCTCTCCCGTCAGTTCTACGATAACGCTGTTCTTGGACAGATCTATGATCTTACCCCGGAAGATCTCCACGATTTCCTTGATTGCGGATCTCTCTTCCTTGTCGGTTTCCACCTTGACCAGCAGCAGTTCCCTGAACAGACTGTCTTCCTTGTCAAGTGAAAATATATCTCTAACATTTTCCAGTTTCTCGGTCTGGGCTATGATCTGAGCCAAGCTCTGATCAGTTCCCGCAAATACCACAGTTATTCTGGAAAGTTTGGGATCGTTTGTTGCCGATACTGTCAGGGAGTCGATGTTGAAGCCCCTTCTTCCGAATAAGCTTACTACCCTTGTCAGTACGTTTGCCTGGTTGTCAACGAAGATGCTGACTACCTCTCTCTTTGTGGATGCCATCTCATCTCCTCCTAGCCTATTATCATGTCTTCCACGGTTCCGCCGCCCGGTATCATGGGGAGCACTCTCTCTTCCCTGCCGATGACGCATTCTATCCACACGGGACCTTTCTCTTTCAATGCCGCCTTGAAGGCCTCTTCAAACTCTTCAATGTTCGTAGCTCTGAAGCCCTTGCCGCCGAAGCCTTCTATTACCTTGACGTAATTCGTCTTTCTCTCCGGCGCGGTCGCCGAATAGCGTTTGCCATAGAACGATGTCTGCCACTGATAAACCATTCCCAGCACCTGGTTGTTCATGATGATGGTGATGATCGGCAGTTCCTCGCTCACCGCGGTGCAGGCTTCGTTCATGTTCATATGGAAGCTGCCGTCGCCTGTGAAGTGTATGACCCGTTTGTTCGGATTACCTATCTGAGCGCCTATCGCCGCGCCATAGCCAAAGCCCATCGTGCCCAGGCCGCCGCTGGTGATAAAGCTGTGTGTATTCTTGTGCTTCAGATACTGAGCCGCCCACATCTGATGCTGGCCGACATCGGTAACATATATAGTCTGCTTGTCCGTGAGGTCGCAGACCGCATGTATGATCTCACTCGGATGTATGTCAGCATCGTTGGATTTGACATCACCGGTGGTCTTTTTCAAAGCTGTGACTTCCTCTATCCAGTCCCTGCGCTCGTTCTTTTCGATGAGCGGCAGCAGTCTGCCAAGGAATTTCTTGACATCGGAGACCACGCTGTAATCAACGTGAACGTTTTTGTTGATCTCCGCCTTGTCTATATCTACCTGGATCTTGGTGGCCTTCTTGGCGAACTTCTTCGGATTGAGGGCCACGCGGTCACTGAATCTGGTGCCCAGAGCGATCAGGAGATCCGCCTTGTCTACCGCCTTGTTGGCAGCGATGGTGCCGTGCATGCCGATGAGGCCCATGTTGCGCGGATTGTCATATCCAACTACTCCGGCTGCCATCATGGTGTACGTCGCCGGGATGTCTCCGATCTCCATCAGCTTGTTCAGTTCCGGACTGGCCTCGGATGAAGATACGCCGCCGCCGAAATAAATGATCGGCCTCTTGGCGCTGTTGATCAGGTCTGCTATCTTCTGGATCTCTTTCTCATCTATCTCCGGCAGGAGATTGCATGTTTCCATGGGGTGGCCCGGCTTGTAATCCATCTTGGCCGCAGTGACATCCTTGGTCACGTCGACGAGGACCGGTCCCTTTCTGCCCGTGTTGGCAATGCGGAAGGCATTGTGCAGCGCGTCCGGCAGTTCATCTATGCGATTCACAAAATAGTTGTGCTTGGTCACCGGCATGGTTACTCCGGTGATGCTGACTTCCTGGAAGGCATCCCTTCCGATGAGGCTGTCAGGCACATTGGCTGTAATGGCAACCATGGGGATGCTGTCCATAAAGGCTGTGGCGATCCCGGTCACCAGGTTGGTAGCTCCCGGGCCGCTGGTAGCGAAGACCACGCCCGTCTTTCCTGTCGATCTTGCAAATCCGTCTGCCGCGTGTGCAGCTCCCTGCTCGTGGGCCGTCAGCACGTGACGGATCTGATCCTTATATTCATAAAGCGCGTCGTAAACGTTGAGTGCCGCGCCGCCCGGATAACCGAACACGGTATCCACATCGTGTTCCAACAGGATCTCTGTGATTATCTGAGCTCCGGTCAATTTCATAAATCTAGCTCCTTTCAAATATCCCAATAACGTTTGCTAAAGGATTAAAGTGATAGCACAATTATATACTTTATCCGTCGCTTGTCAATATTATTTAAGATAATTGGTGAAATTGGCTAATTTTATTTCATTATTTTTGTTTTCAAAAACAATTTTTGCTCTGTTTTTTGAGTTTTTGCTTATCAGGGGTCTTTGGAGGCCTGTTTCACGTTTTCCCAGGCGCTCCTCAGCCGCGCCGTTTTTTCATGCGCTTTGCGATGTCTTCGATGGCCTGGTGGTAGAACTGATCGTAGAGTTTCTCCTTTTCGGCCAGCGGCGCCTCGTTATCAATCGTGAAGTCGTCAAGGTTACTGACCTCGACCTCATAAGCCCGCAGCAGCTCCTCCTTGGAATCGTACTTGCGCCCGTCGTTGTTCCTGGGCCCGTAGTAGCAGACGCGCCCGTCGGTGCGCCCGCTGAGGTTGTACTCCTGCTTTTTCGAAAGCAGCCACCAGAGATCGATCTCCGAATAGTCGAAATCGAATCCCAGTATATACACGTCGCCGCGCAAAAAGCTCCCGAGCCAGCTGAAGTCTGTCTTCCGCCTCCCCTTTTCGGGACGGTAGTTGTTGACCTGCATTATCTGCTGCTGGTAGCGGTGGACAAAGTCGACATACCATTGATGCCCGATGACCACACTGCGGGGGACCGCGGCTTCACCGTGGACGTGCCAGATGCGGTTGTCTCCCACCTGATTGTAGGTGTAGATCCTGTATTTGGCTTCCTGCCGTTTGACGCCCTCGGTGTGCTTCCTCATGCGGCCGACCTGCTTTCTGGTGAGACTGTGCACTTTCTTTTTGTATCCCGCTATCTCGAACTCGTAGCTGTAATTGGTTGTCAGGATCTCATCCAGGCCCAGGTCCAGTACCTCACACAGCCTGGTCCGTATGCGGTCGTTATCATCCGTGCTAACTTCGCCGAACAGATCCATCATGCCCCGGTTGAGGACTTTATCCACTTGATTGCCGGAACGTATCACGATCTGCAGCGGATAGGGGACATCGTCAAAGCTGTCTTCGTCTTCCCGTTCTTCATAGTCATTGAAACCGCGGGTAAGCCCCTTGATCATTTTGCCCCAGGACCTCCTGTCCGTCCACACCAGTCCGTTACCGGCCAGCAGCACCTGCGGCCTTTTGCTTTTTCCGTCCAAACGCTCCTCCTCTTCGCTCTTCATCGATAGCCCTGCAGTTATTCCATGGAAAATTATATCATAAAAAAAGGCGCCCGCGGAAGATTTTGACACCGCGCCCGCGATCCGATGATATAATGTAGGAAGCCGCAGAACAAGCTTGAAAGGAGACAAATTCCATGTTTAAATTTGTGCACAATAATCTCAATGTCCTGGATCTGGAAAAGAGCCTGCAGTTTTACAGCGAGGCGCTGGATCTGCAGGAAGTCCGCCGCGTAGAGACACCCGGCTTCACGCTGGTGTACCTCGGTGACGGAGGTGCATCTGCGCACCAGCTGGAGCTGACCTGGCTCAAAGACCGCAGCCGGCCATACGACCTCGGCGACAACGAATTCCACCTGGCGCTGACGACCGACGACTATGATGCCGCTCACGCAAGGCACGAGAAGATGGGCTGCATCTGTTTCGAAAACCCGTCCATGGGCATTTATTTCATCAATGACCCCGACGGTTACTGGATAGAGATCATACCCGAAGAAAAACAATCTATGCAGGCACCCTCATTATAGGAGATCCAGTAATGAAGGTGCCCGCTAAAATCAGCATCTCTGTTTATCGCGCTCTACTTTTCAAGGCTCGACAGTATCGCATCTATCATCTGATTGGCCGGGCCCGCCTTGAGTCCTCCATCGATGTAGATATCTTCACCCGTGATTTACCTGCAGTCATCGGAGGCCAGGAAATGATACAGAGCCGCAGCCGGCACCCCTCTTGACAAATGCTTCCTACATATACTATACTTGTTGCAAATACATATTGCGATGACGGGAATAAGCCGTTTTTAAACGATCTCTCAGAGAGCGGCCGTATGGTGCAAGGCCGCAGATCCGGAACCGGCGTCTCACCCCCGAGCAGAACCTTATGAGTGGGAACCGGTGATGGCCGGGTCCAAGTAAGAGTGGTACCGCGAAAGTTTCAATGCCTTCGTCTCTTGCAGGCGAGGGCATTTTTGACGTCATCCGCCATGCATACAGGCAGGAGACAGCAAACGGAGCGGGCCGTAATAGAAGGAGCAAAGAAGATAGACATGCAGAACAATAAAAAGTACAGCGTGGGATATTACCTCCCGCCCGAAGAATCGGACAGCTGGGTCAAGAAGGATCGTATCTACGAGGCACCCAGGTGGTGCAGCGTCGACCTCAGAGACGGAAACCAGGCATTGATCGTGCCCATGACGCTGGAGGAAAAACTGGACTTCTTCAAGTATCTGGTCCAGATAGGTTTCAAGGAGATCGAAGTCGGTTTCCCTGCGGCCAGCGACACAGAATACGAACTGCTGCGGGTGCTGATCGAAAAAGATCTGATACCCGATGACGTAAAGGTCCAGGTACTGACACAGTCGCGGGAACACATCATTTCCAAGACATTCGAAGCCCTGAAGGGCGCCAGGAATGCGATAGTCCACCTGTACAATTCGACCTCCGTCGCTCAGAGAGAGCAGGTCTTCAAGAAGGACAAAGACGCTATCAAAAAGATCGCCACCGACGGAGCTGAACTGATCAAAAAATACGCGGCCAGACAGGCGGCGGAAACGGGCACCAGCTTCCAGTTTGAATACTCACCGGAGAGCTTTACGGGAACAGAACCGGAATACGCTGCCGAAGTCTGTAACGCCGTCATCGATATCTGGGAACCGACACCCGAAAACAAGGTCATCATCAACCTGCCGAGTACGGTAGAAATGTCCCTGCCGCACATCTACGCCGATCAGATCCAGTACGTCAGCGATCACCTTCACAGCAGAGAAAACGTGATCGTATCCCTGCACCCGCACAACGACCGGGGAACCGGAGTTGCAGACGCAGAGCTGGGCCTGCTGGCAGGCGGCGACAGGATCGAGGGAACACTGTTCGGCAACGGCGAGCGCACCGGAAATGTGGATATCGTGACCCTGGCGCTCAACATGTACACCCACGGCGTGGATCCCGGCCTCGACTTCAGCGATATGCCGACCTGTGTCCGGAACTACGAACTGTTCACCGGCATGAAGGTACCCCCGAGGCAGCCTTACGGCGGCAAGCTGGTATTCGCAGCTTTCTCCGGCAGTCATCAGGATGCGATCGCCAAGGGCATGAAATACAGAGAAGATCACCTCAGCGAGAGCGGGGAAGACCGCTGGACGGTCCCCTACCTGCCCATCGATCCGCACGATCTCGGCAGAGAATACGAAGCCGATGTCATCAGGATCAACAGCCAGTCCGGAAAGGGCGGCGTAGCTTATATCCTGCAGCACAACTTCGGCTACACGATACCGCCGAAGATGCGCGAGGAAGTCGGTTACATGGTCAAGGACATCTCCGACAAGGAGCACAAGGAACTGTCGCCTGACGAGATCTTCGCCCTCTTCGATGAAGAATACATCAACATGTTCGACCCCATCGATATCAGAGATGCAACCTTCAAGCGCCATTCGGACTACAAGGACGGCTCTGTGATCTCGGTCAATATGGACGTAGATATCAACGGCGAGCATTACAACCTCGACGGCGAAGGAAACGGTCGTCTCGACGCAGTCAGCAATGCGCTGAGAAAAACGCCTTACTCGATCAGCTATGACTTCGTCACCTATTCGGAGCACGCGCTGGAATCGGAATCCGACTCGCGCGCTGCCGCTTATGTTGCCATCGCCGATGCCAACGGATGGATCTACTGGGGCGTGGGACTCCACGACGACATCATCTACGCTTCGGTCAACGCACTTGTAAGCGCCATCAACCGCATGAACCAGATCAGCCACTTTGTCGAGTAGCAGAGTGACTGCTGATATATAAAGAAAGGAAACAAAGATATGGGAATGACAATGACGCAGAAGATACTGGCAGCTCACGCCGGGCTGGACAGCGTCGTCCCGGGACAACTGATCATGGCGAACCTCGATATGGTCCTCGCCAATGACATCACCGGACCGGTATCTATCAATGAATTTAACAAGGCGGGATTCGACGGGGTCTTCGACAAGAGCCGCATCTCTCTGGTAATGGACCACTTCACGCCTAACAAGGATATCAAGAGTGCCGAGCAGTGCATGCAGTGCCGCACCTTTGCCAGGAGATTCGACATCGACAATTTCTATGACGTCGGCGAGATGGGCATCGAACACGCCCTGCTGCCCGAAAAGGGACTCGTCTGTGCCGGAGAAGCTATCATAGGTGCCGATTCGCACACCTGCACCTACGGCGCACTGGGCGCATTCTCCACGGGCGTCGGCTCCACCGACCTGGCTGCCGGCATGGCGACGGGACAGGCCTGGTTCAAAGTACCGCTCGCTCTGAGGTTCAACCTGACCGGCAAGCTGTCGAAAAACGTCAGCGGCAAGGACGTGATCCTGCACATCATCGGCATGATCGGCGTAGACGGCGCACTCTACAAATCCATGGAATTCACCGGCGATGGAGTCGCCAGCCTGACCATGGAAGACCGCCTCTGCATCTCCAACATGGCTATCGAAGCCGGCGGCAAGAACGGCATCTTCCCTGTGGACGATATCACCAGAGAATACATGAAGGGCCGCGTCGACCGCGAATGGAAAGAATACCAGGCTGACGAGGACGCAGAATACGAGAAGACTTATGAAATAGATCTGGCGACCATCATGCCGACAGTAAGCTTCCCCCACCTCCCGGAGAACACGAAGACCATCGATGAAGTGGAAGCGGGCGAAGATATCCGCATCGATCAGGTGGTCATCGGCTCCTGCACGAACGGCCGTATCGAAGACATGGCTGCAGCAGCGGCAATCATGGATGGAAAACACATCCACAGCGGCGTGCGCGGCATCATCATACCGGCGACTCAGGCGGTTTACAAGGAATGCATCAGGCGCGGCTACATCGATACTTTCATCGATGCCGGATGCATCGTTTCCACCCCCACCTGCGGCCCCTGCCTCGGCGGCCACATGGGCATACTCGCCGAAGGCGAAAGATGCGTAGCCACGACAAACAGGAACTTCGTCGGCAGGATGGGACACACCGGGAGTGAAGTATATCTCGCAGGTCCGGCGGTTGCTGCGGCCAGCGCTATTGCCGGCAGGATCGCAGGCCCTGACAGCTTATAGAGGAGGAAACAGCTATGGATGCAAAAGGAAGAGTACATAAATACGGAAACAACGTGGATACCGACGTCATCATCCCTGCGCGGCACCTCAATACCCAGGACCATCAGGAACTGGCCAGCCACTGCATGGAAGATATAGACGCGGATTTTGTGAACAAAGTACAAAAAGGTGATATAATGGTTGCAGGTGATAACTTCGGCTGCGGCTCTTCACGCGAGCACGCTCCGATCGCGATCAAGGCCAGCGGTATCAGCTGTGTCATCGCCAACACCTTCGCGCGCATATTCTATCGCAATGCGATCAACATCGGTCTGCCGATACTGGAATGCGCCGAGGCCAGCGAAAAAATCGAAGACGGCGACATCGTCAGCATCGATTTTGAGACCGGCACCATCAAAAACGAAACTAAAAATGAAACTTACCAGGCGCTGCCCTTCCCGGATTTCATCAAGGATATCATGAAGGCCGGCGGCCTGCTGAACAGCTTGAAGAACAAATAGGCAGGAGAAGATCATGAATTACGATATTGCGGTTATCCACGGAGACGGAATAGGTCCCGAAGTCGTTGACGAAGCACTGAAAGTACTGGACAAAGTGGGCGAAAAGTTCTCTCACACGTTCAATTACGCACCGGTCGCCGCCGGAGGATGTGCCATAGACGAAAGAGGCGAATGTCTCCCTCAGGATACCATTGACGTATGCAAGCAGTCCGATGCAGTCCTTCTGGGCGCTGTAGGCGGTCCCCGCTGGGACAACTACGCCGGCGACAAGAGGCCGGAAGCAGCCCTTCTGGGTCTGCGCAAGGAACTGGGACTGTTCGCAAACCTGCGCCCGGCAATGCTGTTCGATGAACTGGCGGATGCCTGCCCGCTCAAGCCCGAGCTGATCAAGGGCGGACTGGACATCGTTGTCGTCAGGGAACTTACCGGCGGCATATACTTTGGCGAAAAAGGCACCAAAGCCGACACGCCACTGGGACCGGCGGCTTATGACATCGAGCAGTACGCGGAAGAAGAAGTGCGGCGCATAGCTATCGTCGCTTTCGATATGGCAATGAAACGCGGAAAGAAAGTTACCAGCGTCGACAAGGCCAATGTGCTCGAGAGCTCAAGACTCTGGAGACGTGTAGTGGCAGAGGTCGCCGAGGATTATCCCGAGGTCTCTCTGGAGAATTTCTATGTGGACAACGCCGCTATGCAGCTGGTCAGGGCACCGAAACAATACGATGTGATCGTGACCAGCAATATGTTTGGTGACATCCTCAGCGATGAGGCCAGCCAGGTCACCGGCTCCATCGGCATGCTGCCTTCGGCCAGTCTGGCCACAGGCAACTTCGGCATGTACGAACCGGTACACGGCAGTGCTCCGGACATCGCGGGACAGAACAAAGCCAACCCGATGGCGACCATACTCAGCGTAGCCATGATGCTGCGCTATACCTTCGGGCTCACCAAAGAAGCCGACGCTGTAGAGAATGCTGTTAAGAAATTCCTTGCTGACGGTTACCGCACCCCGGATCTGCTCGCCAATGAGAAGGAACCGGATAAATTCAATCTGGTGGGTACGAAAGAGTGTGGTGACATTATCGCTTCGGAGGTGTAACCATGAGAATTGCAGAGAGAGTTTACCGCGAGTCACTCGCGGCACTGACAGGCAGGACTATAAAGCGCCTGCAGGTAGGATTAGCGCTGATCGCTGTCGAACTCGACGATGGAAAGATCGGTGTCACACACGTACCACGGGAGGAGATCCCCATGGGCACGACGTCCTTCCCCTATGCCGGAGAAAAAGTCGAAGGCATGGAGGCCAAGGTGATCGCAAAGTGGATCATCAACGATATGGACCCGGTTTCCAACGCAGTGGGCGGTGCCGTTCTGTGCGCAGCCTCCAGAGCCTTCAGCATACCTGATGAAGGCAGCCCAGAAACGATCTACGGACTCAATCTGCACAAAAAAGACCATATCGGCATGGTCGGATTCATGCCGAATCTCATCCGCAAATTCCAGGAGGAATGTGACAAGGTCATCGTCTTTGATAACGGGCAGCCGAACGGCGGCGATCCCAAGATCTACCCCACCGCGCAGCAGGACGAACTGCTGCCCGGATGCGACATCGTTATCATCACGGGGACTGCCGTAGCCAACGGCACTGTAGACCACCTGCTCTCGATCTGCGGCAACGCCCGCAACATTATCATCGCAGGGCCTTCGACACCGATGATCCCCGGCGGATGGATCGGTACCCCGGTGACACATCTGGCCGGTGTATGGTGGGATCCTGAACACGCGGACGACATCTTCGATGCAGTCGGCAAAGGCGCCAACATACAGAACATCAAGATGTATATGACCAGAAAACTGCTGAAGATGGACTGAAAAGCGATATTATAAAAGCCGGTGCACTGCACCGGCTTTTTGATTACCTGTTATTCAAGACCCGGAAGTCTGATGATGGCAACTACCATGCTGGCCGGGATCTTGGAGATGGTCACTCCTCTGCCGCCTGTTGTTGCATGGATGTACTGTCCCCTGTCGTAGTACATGCCTACGTGGAATATCGAATACCTGGAACCGCCGTAGCCCATGATGATGATATCCCCGGGCTGAGCAATCTTCAGATTTCTTCCCAGACCGTACTTGCTGTTGTACCTTGCATAGAGACCGCGTGACGAAGTCCTGGTCAGATTGACACCGGTCACCTTCTTGCCAACCTGCATCATGGTATAGCATGTAAACCCGCTGCAGTCGAAACAGTTAGGACCGGAAGCTCCCCAGACGTAGGGACATCCGAGCTTTTTTCTGGCCTGCAAAATGACCTTGCCGGAGTTCGTCTGGTAAAAGCCCTTTGTCCTCATAGTTAGAATTTTGGGAGTCTTGACGACGACCGCACTGCTGTTAGTGTGTGTGGTGATTCCGGCGTTGCTGCGGTAAGCGCGTACCAGATAACGATAACGCGTGCCCGCCTGTTGTTTTTTGTCTGTGTATGAAAGCGTTTTTGAGCTGAAGCTCTTTAATTTTTTATAAGATTTCTTTGTGTAATTATACTTGTATATAGTGTAGCTGCCGGCTCCGCTGACCTTTTTCCAGTTGACCTGCACTGTGATCCTTGATTTTGCATAGCCGCTGGCTACCGGCTTTGCCAGCTTTGGAGTGGCCTTTACTGTAGTCACCTCAGCGGCATCCTTTCCGGATGCGAGGGTCACGTTGTCCGCCGGGATAACGGTTATCCGATAGTAAACTGTAATGCCCGTATTCAGGCCTTTGTCCCTGAAGGAAGTTGTTTCGCTGTCTACTGCAGCCAGCTTGCTGAACTTGCCGTCCTCTTTGTCGGACCTGTATATTTTGTATCCTGCTGCTCCTTCAATGCTGTCCCATGTCAGAGTGACCGAATTATATGTCGTCTTTGTCCTGATGTTCTGAACTGTCTCCGGCACGGTCACTGAAGACTCCTGAGCCACAGCCTGCGTGTCCGCCGCTGCAACTTCGTCGCTGACATCTGCCGCCATCGCGGGTACGCTCATAATCGTGAATGCCATGGCAACGGATATCGATAATGCAATTAACTTGCGTTTCATTTTGTTTGACCTTCTTCTATTATTTTTTTGTATCTTTTCTTCCTTATTCCTGACACGTTGCCTATCTTACTATTTCGTCACTTTCGAGGCAACAAATAGCGGCTAATCTTCACATAATTTTCATATTATAAAAGCACAGCCAGCGAACCCGCTCCGCGGCTCCGGTAAGCTGTGCTTATTTTTTATATCATTTAGCAGGCCTTACTTCAGTCCCTTCAGTCTCAATATGGAAACCACCAGGCTCCCGGGTACTTTGGTGATGGTGACTCCTCTGCCGCCTGTCGTGGCATGGATGTATCTGCCGTCACCGTAGTAGATGCCCACATGGAAGATCCTGTGTTTTGATCTGCCGTATCCGTAGAGCAGTATGTCTCCGGGCTGAGCCTTGGACAGGCTCCTGCCGATGCTGTATTTCTTATAATGGTTGTAAATCCCCTGAGCGGAGTATCTGGTTATCTTCACGCCGCTGACGCCCGCGTGCCTCATCGTCCAGTAAGTAAAACCGCTGCAGTCAAACCTGTATGGTCCCTCAGCTCCCAGCACATAGGGACAGCCCAGCTTTTTCCTGGCCGTCTTCAGTATCTGAGCCTGATACGTGTACTTGTATGTCTTTGTAGATTTTTTCAGTACCTTAGGTACATATACGCTGCTGTAGGTGGCTTTGCCCTTGGCCTTCCTGCCGTCGACCGTCCTGTAGGGAACCACCTTGAAAGTCTGGGTGCTCTTCTTCTTGAGGCCGCCTCTGGTGACTTTGAGGGTCTTGCCGCTCCTTACGTTCCGGAGACCCGTCCAGCTTTTTCCATTCTTTATATAAACCATGTAGCCGCTGGCTCCGCTGATTTTGTTCCATTTCACCCTTGCCTTGGTTCCCGTCTTCAGGTAACTCCTGGCACTGGTCTTGTCAACCATCGGCTTTGCGGAAACAACGTCCGAATCCGTTTCCAGCTGCAGATCTGCCGCGCTGATGTTCTTCGCCGCTGCCACCTGCTCTCCGGTCACCGCCGAACTGACGCGAAAGTACTTCATCTCGCCGGTCTTCAGATCTTTGACCGTGTAGGATGTATCCGTCGTCGTCGCTATCCTGGTGTATTCTCCGTCCTCTGATTCCGCCATGTAGATTTCATATTCTTCAACGCCATCTACGGCATCCCAGCTCAATTTGATGCTGTCATATCCGCGGGCGTCTGCTGCATTTACCTCTTCCGGCGCCTTGTCTACGATCACCGGTTCATTCTCCGGTGCTGCGCCGCTGTTTGTTGTAGTCTCTGTTGTTTTTTCTGTCTCGCCGTTCTCAGTCTTCTGATCCTGACCGCCGTTTTCATTCACGACAGTGGTACCCTGCTGTGCATTCGCTGCTTCCTGCGCAAACCCTGTAGCCGGGACCATGCCCGCAGCCATGACCATCATTGCTAAACTCAGTATTGCGACCTTTAGTTTCATTTTACCTCTCTCCTTCTAAATTTAGTGCCGTTTTGCAGCACGATGACTATGTTATCGAAGGGGAGAAATCGAGTCAAGGCTAATCACATAGTCTTCACAGAACGTTTAGGCGAGTAACAAAAAAGTGACGGAAGTGTTGAAATCCGTCACTTTTTCACCATATTGCATACTCCCGCCTATTCGTATATCGGGTATTTATCTGTCAGTTTTTTCACCATTTCCATAGCCGTGGCTCTGTTGCCTTCCGGATCATTCACGATCATGTTCATGGCATCCGCGATCACGATCATGTCCTCGGCAACCATGCCCCTGCTGGTCACCGCAGGTGTACCGATCCTGATGCCGCTGGTTATCGTCGGCTTTTGAGGATCGTTCGGTATCGCATTCTTGTTGCAGGTGATATGAGCCTGCCAGAGGATGTTCTCGGCTTCTTTGCCCGTGATGTTCTTGGGACGCAGGTCTACCAGCATGAGATGGTTGTCTGTGCCGCCCGAGATGATGTCAAAGCCTCTCTCGATCAGGGCCTTTGCCAGGGTGTCCGCGTTCTTGACGACCTGTTTGATATAAGTTTTATATTCAGGCTTGAGGTCTTCGCCCAGGCATACCGCCTTGGCCGCGATCACATGCTCCAGCGGACCGCCCTGGATCCCCGGGAACACAGCCCTGTTGAGCTTGTATTTATCGGCGACTTCCTGGCTGGCGAGGATCATTCCTCCCCTGGGTCCGCGCAGTGTCTTGTGCGTGGTCGTGGTCGTGATGTGCGCATAAGGGATAGAGCTCATGTGCTCTCCGGTGGCCACGAGACCGGCTATATGCGCGATGTCTGCCATGAGCACCGCACCCACCTTGTCAGCGATCTCACGGAATCTCTTGAAGTCGATCTTCCTCGCATAAGCAGAAGCCCCGCAGACGATCATCTTCGGCTTGCACTCGAGTGCGATCCTTTCTACCTCATCATAATCCAGATAGCCTTCTTCATTGACTTCATAAGGTACGATATTGAAATACTTGCCGCTGATGTTGATAGGATGTCCGTGGGACAGATGTCCGCCGCTGTCGAGGCCCATTCCCATCACTGTATCTCCCGGTTCGAGCACCGCGAAGAATACCGCCAGGTTTGCCTGCGCTCCTGAGTGCGGCTGAACGTTGGCATATTCGCAGCCGAAGAGTTCCTTTGCTCTGTCTATCGCCAGCTGTTCGGATACGTCCACGTTTTCGCAGCCGCCGTAGTATCTCTTGCCCGGATACCCTTCAGCGTATTTATTTGTCATTACACTGCCCATAGCAGCCATAACAGCTTTGCTGACAATATTCTCTGAAGCTATCAGCTCTATATGCTGTTGTTGTCTTTTCAGTTCATTGGTGATCGCAGCCGCCACTTTGGGGTCCGCCTTGACCACTTCATTCAAATCGTACATCTTTTGCCTCCTAAACAAAATTATTGCCACATATTTTATCACACTGAACAAAAAAAGTATAGCTTATTCTTTTTTATCCTATATAGAATAATACATGGCTACAGTTTCACCGTCTGACGGATCCTGTTCAGCGGACCTGCGGAAGAGCAGTCTGCTGAAGTAAGCCTCCACCTCCGGCGGCACGTCGGCATGGATAGTCATGCGGGCCCGGGCCATGAGGACAGCCTTGACCGCCTCGAAAAGCTCTGTGGCCACACTGCGGCCGCGGTAACCTTCGTCGACTGCCAGCGCCGTCAGTTTATCTCCGGCGCCCATGGCGAGAACGCCTACCATTTTATCGTCCAGCGTATAGTACCACATCTCCGCGCCCTCACAGTCAGGAGCGCTGTCGCCCATGACGTCCCGGAGCAGCGTGCACGCTTGCTGCCGCTGGTCTTCTCTTACTTCTCTTACCATAATATGCCTCCTGAGCGAAGTATACAGGCAGCACGGCAGAAAAGCAAGTACAGGATAAGTATTTACTGTAGTATATGAGGGATATATTTTCAGAATATTGAGGCTTTTGCAATCGTCTTTACTTTCACATATAAAAGTGATAAAATTTTTAGAAATCGAAACGAAAGGAACTAACGACAGATGTTACGCATCACATCTCAGGCAGGAGCATACTTTTACTTTAGCTTTACTGGTTACAGTAAGGCCTGTTTCGCTGCCAAGAGATAACGTCATTTAGTCAAAATTTGCTAACAGTTACCTCCTCAGGCGAGACAGCCTGGGGAGGTTTTTTTCAAGGAGAAAAGAGGAACAAATGATCATCGTACTGAAAGAGAACCCCGACAGCAAGCAGCTGGACAATCTGGTATCCTGGCTGAAAAGCATGGATCTGGACATCCACTACTCCCAGGGGGCCAACACAACAATCATGGGGCTGATCGGCGACACCAGCGCGGTAGACACCGACCTGATCCAGGCCCTGGACATCGTGGACACCGTCAAGCGCATCCAGGAGCCCTATAAAAACGCCAACCGCAAATTCCACCCCAAGGACACTGTTGTCAAAATCACCGACGATGTCAGCATCGGCGGCGGTAATTTCCACATCATCGCGGGCCCCTGCTCCGTCGAGTCCGAAGAGCAGGTATGCAGCATCGCGGAAGACATCAAGGCCAGCGGAGCCGCCCTCTACCGCGGCGGGGCATTCAAACCGCGGACCAGCCCCTACAGCTTTCAGGGCATGAGGAACCACGGCATAGAGCTGCTGGAAAAAGCGAAGGCGCGCACCGGACTGCCGATCGTGACCGAGATCATGGATATCTCTCACCTGGACCTCTTCGAAAACGTAGATGTCATCCAGGTAGGTGCCCGGAACATGCAGAACTTCGAGCTGCTGAAAGAGCTCGGGCGCCAGGACAAGCCCATACTGCTGAAGCGCGGCCTCTCCAGCACCCTCAACGAATTGCTGATGAGCGCCGAATACATCATGGCGGGCGGCAACCCCAACGTCATCCTGTGCGAGCGCGGCATCAGGACTTTTGAGACAGCAACCAGAAACAATCTTGACCTCTCAGCCGTTCCCCTGCTGAAGACGATGACGCACCTGCCTATCATAGTCGACCCCAGCCATGCGACAGGGATCTCTGCACTCGTAAAACCGATGGCGATGGCGGCCACAGCTGCCGGAGCCGACGGACTGATGATAGAAGTGCACAACGATCCGCCGCACGCGATGTGCGACGGCCCCCAGTCACTGACCCCGGAGCAGTTCAATGACCTCGTCAAGGCTGTCCGCGCCATCAGGCCTGTAGCTTACAGGGGAGGTGTGATATCATGATAGGTGTAGTAGGACTGGGACTCATCGGCGGTTCCATCGCCAAGGCCCTCAATCAGAATACCGACTACACGGTCTACGGCTATGATGTCGATGACTCGGTGACCAGAAAAGCAGTGCTCGTCGGCGCCATTGAAGAAGCGCTCACGGAAAAGATGCTGCCCGAGTGTGACATGGTCATTGTGGCCCTGTGGCCGGAAGCCACGGTGTCCTACATCAGCGACCACGCATCTCAGTTCAAAAAAGGCGCCCTGGTCGTGGACACCTGCGGCGTCAAGAAATATGTCTGCGACAGGATCTGGCCCCTGGCAGAGGAACACGGATTCCGCTTCATCGGCTGTCACCCCATGGCAGGCATGGAACATTCGGGCTTTGACCATTCCAAGCGCGCCCTGTTCGATAAAGCCAGCATGGTCATCGTGCCCCCGAAAGACGTGAGCATCGAAGACATAGAAAGGCTGAAAGCGCTCTGTGTAAGCATCGGCTTCACCGATACCCGCTTCACGACACCGGAGGAACACGACCGCATGATCGCGTTCACCTCACAGCTGGCACACGTAGTTTCCAGCGCCTATATCAAGAGCCCCCTGGCAGGATCACATGCGGGATTTTCCGCGGGCAGCTACCGCGATCTCACCAGAGTCGCCAAACTGAACGAAGACATGTGGACCGAGCTCTTCCTGGAGAACCGCGACAATCTCGCCGACGAGATAGACGGCATCGTCTCCCGCCTGCAGGATTACAGCCGCGCTATACGCGAGGGCGATGATGCGGACCTTCACGAGATGCTGAAAGAGGGCCGCGAACGAAAAGCTGAAATAGATAAGGAGTACTTTTAATGGACAAACTGACGATACGCCTTTCCCGCCAGTACGATGTACTGATGGACGACGATCTGCTGGATTTCTGCGGCAGCATTATCAAAGAGGTGACCGGCCCCTGCCGCATCTGTATGGTGACCGACAGCACGGTGAACGAACTCTTTTCCGAAAGGGTCGAGCACTCGCTGCTGGCCGCCGGATTTGAAGTCCACAAGGCGGTCTTCGCACCCGGCGAAGGCACCAAATCCATCGAATCGCTGGGGCAGCTGCTGGAGTTCCTGGCAGAGCGGGAATTCACCAGGAGCGATGTCCTCGCAGCCCTGGGCGGCGGAGTGATCGGCGATCTCACAGGGTTCGCCGCAGCCACGTATCTGCGCGGCATCAGATTCATCCAGATTCCGACCACCCTGCTGGCCGCTGTGGACGCCAGCGTCGGCGGCAAGACCGCCATCAACCTGAAGGCTGGCAAAAACCTGGCCGGAGCTTTCTGGCAGCCTTCACTGGTCCTCTTCGATCCGGAGACCCTGTCGCAGCTGCCGAACCATATCTTCCTCGACGGACTCGCCGAGGTCATCAAGAGCGGCGCCATCATGGATCAGGAGTTGTTCACATATGTGTCCCGTGCCGAGGAACCCGACTTCACCAGATTCGTCAAGCACTGCGTGATGGCTTCCATCAAAGTGAAGCGCACGCTCGTCGAGGGCGATGAACGGGATACCGGACAGCGCCAGCTGCTCAACTTCGGACACACTGCGGGACACGCCATAGAGAAATGCAGCGAATACCGCATCTCTCACGGACACGCGGTCGCCATCGGCATGCTGATCGCTGCACGCGCCAGCTGGAAGATGGCCTGGTCCAGATACGACTGCTCCATGCCCATCAGGAACGTACTCCTCAAGTATAATTACCCCATCGACTGCGGGTTCAGCGCCGGGCAGCTGACAGAGGCGGCGCTGCGCGACAAGAAACGCAAGGGGGACACCATGAATCTGGTGATCCCTCTCAAGATCGGAGAATGCGCCCTCATGGAGATACCCGTCAGCGCTCTTGGAGAATTCATCTCCGCCGGGATGGAGGCCTGACATGGATGTCCTCATAACACCGGAAAAACTCCGGGGCACCGTGAACGTGCCCGGCAGCAAGTCACACGGTCACCGTCTCCTGATCTGCGGGGCGCTGGCCGGCGAACCCGATGCCGTGCACACAAACAACGATTCCCGGGACATAACTGTAACCAGAAGTGCGCTGGAACACCTGATGAGGGATCAAGCTCCCTCTATCGACTGCGGCGAGAGCGGCTCGACACTGCGCTTTCTGCTGCCGGTCACCATGGCGCTGCGCGATTCCGCTGAGTTTTACGGTCACGGCAAACTGCCGCAGCGTCCCCTTTCCCCGCTGTGGGAACAGATGGAAGAGCACGGATGCCGCCTCCGCCGCGGTGAGCGGGAACACATCTGCTCCGCGCGCGGCCGCATGCATGGCGGAAATTTCTTCCTGCCCGGCGACATCAGTTCGCAGTATATCAGCGGTCTCCTGCTGGCCCTGCCGCTCACGGAGGAAGGCGGCATCATCCATCTGACTTCGCCCCTGGAATCAGCCGGATATGTAGAGATGACACTGCAGACCCTGGTGGATTTCTCCATTGAGGTGGAACGCGGATGCCGTGACTACGCAGTAGCCGGGGGGCAGAAATTCATCATGCCGCCCGACGCACAGCCGGAAGGCGACTGGTCGGCTGCGGCTTTCTGGATAGCAGCCAACGCCCTGGGAGCAGACATCAAGTGTACCGGCCTCAGCGAAAACTCCACGCAGCGCGACAAAGAGATCGTAGAGCTGGCGCAGGCCATCCGTCGCCGCGGGACCACGGTCACGGCCACCGACATCCCCGATCTGGTGCCCATACTCGCAGTCCTCATGGCGGCGACTCCCGGCGAGCACCGCATCCGCGGCGCCGGCAGACTGCGCCTCAAAGAAAGCGATCGACTGGAGGCCATGCGGGACGGTCTCACAGCGCTGGGCGCCAAAGTCAGCATCAGAGGCGACGGTCTCCTGATCGAAGGCAGTGAACAGCTGCACGGCGGTGAAGTCTCCGGATACAACGATCACCGCATAGTCATGGCCATGGCCATAGCGGCCACGGTGTGCAGCGGACCGGTACTCATCCACGGCGCAGAAGCCGTCACCAAATCGTATCCCGCATTCTTCAGGGACTATGCTACCCTGAACGGAAAGATAAAAGAGGTATAGATAATGCAATCTAGTTTTGGCAAAAATATCCGGATCACCATAGACGGCGGCTCTCACGAAGAAGAGATCGGAGTCACTATCGAAGGTCTGCCGCCGGATCTTGAAATAGACATGGACAAGCTGCAGGCCTTCCTCGACCGCAGGGCGCCCGGCAGGTCGCCCTTTACCACCGCGAGGAAGGAAGCCGATGTACCCGTCAAAGTCAGTGATAAGCCGCTGCGCTTTGTCATCAGGAACACGGACGTACGCTCATCAGACTACAGGACCGTGAACAGGATCCCGCGCCCCGGCCACGCCGATTACACGGCTTACCTCAAGTACGGGGACACCATCAACATGGCGGGCGGCGGACCCTTTTCGGCCCGCATGACGGCGCCCTTATGCATCGCGGGCGGCATCGCCCTGCAGCGGCTGGAGCGGCGCGGAGTCGCCGTATGTTCGCACATCTTTTCGATCACCGATGTCTATGACGAGCCCTTCGATCCCATGATGGAAGAGCCGCCGCAGATAGAGGATCCCTCGTTCCCGGTGCTCTCACCGCCTGCAGGAGAAGCGATGAAGGAAGAGATCATTGCGGCACGCGATGATCTGGATTCGGTCGGCGGCGTGGTGGAGACAGCAGTAATCGGGCTCTCCGGCGGTTACGGGGGACCAATGTTTGACGGAGTCGAGAGCCGCCTGGCACCGATACTGTTCGGCATCCCGGCGGTCAAGGGCGTCGAATTCGGAGCCGGCTTTGCTTCGGCTTATCTGAGGGGCTCTGAAAACAACGACCCCTTCATCATCAGCAACGGGCGCGTGATCACGGCCAGCAACTGCCATGGCGGCATACTGGGCGGGATAACCAGCGGCATGCCCATCATCACCAGGGTGGCTTTCAAACCCACCCCTTCGATCGGACAGCCGCAGCAGTCGGTGGATCTGGAGACCATGAAGCCGGCCACCCTGAACATCAAAGGGAGACACGACCCCTGCGTGGTCGTCAGAGCAGTGCCCGTAGTAGAAGCTGCCATCGCCATAGGTTTACTTGATTTAACAATGGAGGAAGATAAATGAGTTTACAAGATATAAGATCAAAGATCGACGAGGTCGACGATGAGCTGCTGGATCTGTTCCTGCAGCGCATGAAACTGGTAGCTGAAGTCGCCGAGTTCAAGAAGGACAGCGACATGCCGGTGATCAACGTAAAGCGCGAAAGAGAGATCCTCGACAGGGTCTCCGAGAAAGCCGGTCCCCGGCTGGGACGCTACGCGCGCTTTGTCTACAATGCCCTGTTCGATGTCGCCAGATCATGGCAGAACACCATGATCCCCGCAAAGAGCAAACTGCGTCAGGTCATCGAAGAGGCCATGAAAAACACGCCGGTGCTCTTTCCGGAGACCGCTTCCGTGGCCTGCCAGGGTGTTGAAGGCGCTTACTCCCAGGACGCGGCGGAAAAGGTCTTCAACTACCCGAGGATCTCTTTCTTCAACTCCTTCGATAGTGTTTTCACCGCCGTTGAAAAGGGCCTCTGCAAATACGGCATCCTTCCCATCGAGAACAGCTCTTACGGTTCCGTGGGCCGGGTCTACGACCTGATGAGGGAGCACAACTTTCACATTTCCCGCAGCACCCGCCTCCGCGTCGCACACAAACTGATGGTAAAGCCGGGTACTTCCCTGGCCGATGTCAGGGAGATCACTTCGCACGAGCAGGCGCTGGGACAGTGCCAGGCTTTCCTGCGCACCCTGCCCGGCGTGAAGATCACCAGCTGTGAAAACACGGCACAGGCGGCACGGATGGTTGCCGAAAGCGGCCGCAGCGACATGGCTGCCATCTCGTCCGCGGACTGCGCACGCCTGTACGGCCTCGAGATCATCAAAGATGACATCCAGATCAGTGACAACAACTACACCCGTTTTATATGCATCTACAAGGACATGGAGATCTATCCGGGTTCCAACAAGCTGAGCATCATGATGTCCCTGCCTCACAGACCGATGTCCCTGTACCACACCATCGCCAGGTTTTCGACGCTAGGCGTCAACCTGACAAAGCTGGAATCGCGGCCGATTCCCGGCAGCGACTTCGAGTTCATGTTCTACTTCGACATGGAAGCCAGTCTGGCAAATGAGGACATCAGGAATCTGATCTGTGAACTCGATCAGTCACCGGATACCTTCGTCTGCCTGGGGAACTACACTGAAGTTTAGAGGAGGGAGGAAGACATGGAATACGGCTTACTGGGGAAAGAACTGTCCTACTCTTTTTCAAAAGATATACACGAAATGCTGGGCGCCTACTCTTATCAGCTGCTGCCCACTGCACCGGAGGACCTGCCTTCTTTCATGGAAGCGCGGGATTTTCTGGGGCTCAACGTGACCATACCCTACAAGCGCGAAGTGATTCCCTATCTCGATGTGCTGGATGAGACGGCGGCCGGGATCGGCGCAGTGAACACCATTTACTTTCGCGACGGGAAGATGCATGGAACTAACACCGACTACACCGGCTTTCTCTTCATGGCTGACCGCTGCGGCATAGATTTCAGCGGCCGCTGTGTCCTCATCTGCGGCACCGGGGGCGCCAGCCTTATGGCACAGAAGGCGGTCGCCGACAGGGGAGCCGCCGAGGTCCTGGTCGCCGGCAGAAAAGGGCCCCTCACCTATGACCGCCTGCCGCGCGGGGTCGACATCATTGTGAACACCACGCCGCTGGGCACATATCCGGGCAACGGCCGGCAGGCGGTGGATCTGACGCGGTTCGATCATCCTCAAGGCGTGCTCGACCTGATCTACAATCCTCAGAAATCCGCCCTCCTGCTGCAGGCGGAGGAAATGGGGCTCAGGTTCTCGGGCGGACTGCCGATGCTGGTGGCTCAGGCCACGGCTGCCGCCGGTTACTTCACCGGCGAGGACATTTATCAGCGCGAGAACGAACGCATCATAAAAGCGCTGCAGGACAGGCAGCGCAACATCGTGCTGGTAGGCATGCCGGGCAGCGGCAAGACTACCATAGGAAGAGAGCTCGCCAGCGCTCTCTCCCTGAAATTTGTGGACACCGACGAGGTGCTCGCAGCCAGGGCCGGAAAGCCCGCAGGCCGGGTGATCGAAGACAGCGGCGAGGAATATTTTCGCGGACTGGAGAGTGAGATCATCAGGTCATGCACTGCTGAACACGGCCAGGTGATAGCCACAGGGGGCGGTGCCGTTCTGCGCCAGGAGAACCGCAGGGCCATGCGTCAGAACGGACCCGTCATCTTCATAGAGCGCGATATCACGCAGCTGCCTACCGAAGGGAGACCACTGTCCCGCGACCTCGAAGAAATGTATCAAAAAAGGCTGCCTCTGTATCACAGCTGCAGCGATTTCACTCTGGCCAACAACGGCCCGCTCAACGATTCCATTCAAAAGATTCTAGCCACTCTGTCCTCAAGAGAGAGTAACATCTGAGATCCCTGATGGAATCATCATATATCCGGTAAGCGTAACGCTCGGTTCCCTCATAATGGAAGCCGAGCTTTTCTATTACCCGTTGGGATCGCCAGTTGTCCGGCCCCGTGGTGATGGCCACGATATCCAGCCCCATGACACCGAAGGCGAACTCGAGGACCGCCCTTGCGGCCTCGGTCATCAGCCCGCGCCCCCAGAAGTTCTGGTCCATAGAGTATCCCAGCTCGCGGCTGTTGATATGCGGACGCCGCTTGTCTGTGTCCAGCCCTATCGAACCTATGGCGCGCTGCGACTCTTTGTCCACGATCTTCCACACATTGCCGGCCATAAATACTTTCTTTATTATCTGTCGCGATTCAGCCACACTGGCGTGCGGCCTCCATCCGGCTGCCGGGCCGACAGCCGGGTTACTGGCGTATTCATACAGCTGCTGGGCGTCTTTCTTCGTCCAGTTATCCAATCTCAGTCTCTCAGTTTCTAATATCTGCATCTCTCTATCGTTCTCTTACTCAGACGTGCTCAGGATCTCGTTGTTCTTCTCTACCTGCGAGATCTTCATGCGCTTGGCGTCACTCGGTTTGATCTTTTCGCTGCTGCTGACACCGAGGAGCGTCGGTCCCAGATAATGCGTCTTCAGGATATCTCCGTCGAGGTTGACCTTGCTGTACTCCGTGAAGTTCTGACCCTTGATATAATATTTCCTGCCGATCCTGACGACCTTGTCGATCTTGATCTGCTTGACTCCCATCTTCAGCTTCAAAGCCTTGAACGGCGTCTTGCCGTTGTCGTTGTATATGTACCTCTTGCCGTACAGCATATCGTACTGCAGCGCTTCCAGGTTCTTGAGGTAGTTCTTGTCGCCCCTGTGATCCTGGTGATAAGTGACCAGCGTGCCGTTGTGTATGTCCAGCCGGTTCAGCAGCTCGGCACCCATCTGGTAAGCATGGAGATTTTCATGTATCTTCTTCATCTTGAAGTTGCTCCAGATGACATAGTCCGTCTCGTAGGGGCTGCGCCCCTTGACGTTCTCCTGAGTGAGGTTTTCGATAGCCGGAAGATGGTCGCCGTACATGACTACCACCACGTCCTCATCGTATTTGGACAGCTTGTCAGTCAGATCCTTTACGAATTTGTCCATCTCATGTATCTGGTTGCAGTAATATTCCCACTTCCACTTCAGTTCCAGTGTCGGAGCCTTGGTCACCGTTATTGCCGGATTGTCTATTACCTGCTCCGTAGGGTATTTGCCGTGGCCCTGAACAGAGATCGTATATATATAATCCGGTGACTTTGTCGACTTCAGAGCATCCATGATCTCCGAGGTGAGCACGTTGTCACGAGCCCAGTTCTTGGGCGTCTTGCTGACGTTGCTCATGTATTCCAGCGATGTGAATGTCTGGAAGCCGAGGTGCCCGAAGACTTTGTTCCTGTTGTAGAACGCCGCCCTGTGATTGTGTATCGCATGCGTCGAATAGCCTATATTCATCAGATCATAAGGGATGCTCTCGCATACCGTGTTCCGGAGCACCGTCTTGTACGGGTATTCGCCCGGTCCGAAGTTCTTCACGCTCATGCCGGTCATATTCTCGAACTCGGTGTTCGCAGTGCCCGCGCCCACCGAAGGTACCCGCAGACGACCGGAAGAATATTCCTTCATCAGCTTGCGGTAATTAGGTATCGGATCCCTGTTGAGGCCGAGGCCGGAAACAGTCTCCGGATCCATGAAGGACTCCAGCTGCAGGAATATGATGTTCGGATGTTTTTCGTTCCCGTCCCGCGTGGTATCCCCTACAGTCGTCCTGCGCTCTTTCTTCGTGAAGATGTCATCGATCGAAGCCCTGGTATAGTGTAACGGCCGGCTGACACCCTTATCGAGCCATGTCGCCAGGAAACAGTAGTTGAATCCGTTGTCCCTGTAGCCGTAAGCCAGATTAGGGAAGTAAGTTTCCACTACACCTGTTTTCACGCAGAGGGCTGTGCCCCCGATGCCAATGCCAACGATCAGCAGAAAGACCGGTATTGCTCTCTTGTAGTGGATCTTCTCCTTGATCTTGGGTGCCGTATTGAACAGCGCGATCACCGCTCCTACGACACCGGCTATGCCGGCGATCATCAGGGCGACCTCCCACTTCGACATGTAATTGCTGACCAGAGTGAGGCCATCCTTCAGCTCTGTGATATCGCCCGTAGTAAACGGAGTCATCCTGTTGGCCAGAATGATGCCGTTGATGACGCCCAGCGCCAGCCAGACCACGGAAACCACCACAGTACAGAATATCCTGTGACGGAACAGGAGCCCGATCGAAAGGCACACGAAAATGATCAGAGCGTTAAAGAGGAACACCAGTGGATGTTCCACCATGAATACAGCTCCGCCGTAGATCGTCTGTCTTGCAAGTGTCTCTATTATCAGAGTGATCAGTATTGCCAGCACCACGCTGACGCCAATAAAATTATGCAGGTACTTCCTGTAAAACAGCTTCACTTTTGACATTCACAAATTCCTCTTTTCATATTGTTTGCCAGATGGGCGAACTCCTCTATGGAGAGAGTTTCCGCTCTTCTGGAAGGGTCAATACCCATATCTACCAGCAGCGCTCTGATCTCGTCCTTGTCACGGCCCTCGAGGCCTGTCAGGCAGTTCAGCAGCGTCTTGCGGCGCGAACTGAAACCGGCCCTGATGCAAATGAAAAAGAATTTCTCATCCAGCAGGTCGACCGGTTTTTTATCTCTTATTTCCAGCCTCAGTACAGTTGAATCCACCTTGGGCTGAGGCACGAACACCTCGCGGGGCACGGCAGCGATATCGTGCACTACGCAGTAATACTGCACAGCCACAGACAGCGCCCCATAGGCCTTGGTCCCCGGGTGCGCCTTTATCCTGTCGGCAACCTCTTTCTGCATCATAACAGTGATCCCGCTGGCAGGCACTTCCTCCTCCAGGATCTTCATGATGATAGGTGTCGTTATGTAATAAGGCAGATTTCCTATGATCTCGACCTTATCTATTTTATCATCAGATGCTCTAGCATTTTCTATCAGTTTCCTTAAATCAGACTTAAGAACATCCGCATTTATTATTTCAATATTGTCATATTCGGCCAGCGTCTGCGCCAGTATCGGCAGCAGACCGCTGTCGATCTCTATGGCGATGACCTTCCTGGCCCTCTCGGCAACCACAGAGGTGAGCACTCCCATGCCCGGTCCGATCTCGATCACCAGATCATCGGGTCCGATTTCTGCTCCCTCCACGATCTCTTCTATGATGCCGCGGTCGGTGAGGAAGTTCTGCCCCAGACTCTTGGTCATCCTGAAGTTATACTTATTCTTCAGTTCCTTTATACTCTTCACTGTGTATGGCTTCATCAAATTTCCCCCTGTCTATCCCGAAACTGTTGAGACGGCGAAGGAAGGTGACGCTGTTGCCATAACCGATCCCCAGCATTTCGCCCAGACGCCTGCGCTTCGCCGACGATCCCGGTATCCCGGTCAGGCCCGCCTGCCACATGTCATCCATGGTATAAGCCGGCGCTCTTCGCTCCACTCGTGCCTTCGCTGCTTCCAGCGCTCTTATGATATCCTGCGTCTGTGCATTCTCGATGCCTATATCATCGCCCGCCGTGGCTTTTTCACGCGCCAGAAAAGCCTGCTTTGCATGCGGGAAACGCTCGGTCACCCGCTTTCTGATCTGCTCTCCCGCATGGTCGGGATCCGTGAACACAATGATGCCCCGGGTCTCATAAGCTTTCGCTATCAGTTCCCAGGTCTCTGCCGCGATTCCAAAGCCGTGCGTCTCAATGGTGTCCGCATCAACTGCGCGCCGCACAGCGGCAGTATCATCCCTGCCTTCGACAACTATGATCTCTTCTATTCTCGTTTCACTCATTGCTGCTCTTGCCGGCATTCTTGTCATCCGGCAGTATGTACAGAGTCTCGCCCGGCATGATCAGCTTCAACTGCTTTCGCGCCTGCTGCTCTATATAATCATCGTCATTGACCGTGCTCAGCTCCTGTTTCAGATCCTTCTTCTTCTGCTCCAGCTGTTCCTGTCTCGAGAGCAGCTTGTGCTGCTCCAGTTTCAGGTTCACAGTATTATAGGTAGAAAACCCTATCACCAGAGCGAGAACGACCACTATCGCCAATACGATCAGGTTCTTGCGTTTATGCTTACTGTTCAGCCGTTTTTTGAGCTTTTTGTCAAACTCAGAAACCGGCTCTTCCCTTGCAATGCGGCGCTGCTCTGCGCGGCGTGCCTTTCTGGCCGCCTTCTCTTCGCGCTGCTTCTCCTTTTGTGCCCTTTTGAAGTCAACGATCTGTGCATTTCTATTGAATTTTTCGATACGTCCTTTACTTTTTTTCCCCATTATTGAACCTTCTGTTATAACTGCACATTGATCCAAAGCTCATTATAACATTATATATTGTTCCGGCGCAATGTTTCCATGGCATCATTCTTTTTCAGCTTGCTGGTGGCGTAGATCACGGTGACCAGCACTACGAAGAGCACGCTGACGACTCCGATGGCGATCCCCTTCCAGGGGATGTAAATACCGACCCCCGGTATGTCGATATTGTACGAAAGGAAGATCGATATGGCGATGGCCGCCGGTATGCCCAGCAGCAGGCCCTGCAGTCCGTATATCATGCATTCCAGGTCTATCATAATGTGCGAATCCCTGCGGTCCATGCCCAGCATCTGCAGCATGGCGAGATCGCCCGCCCTCAGAGAGATATTAGTGGTCACCGTGTTGGCGACGTTTGCTATGGAGACCAGTGAAATGATGATGATGAACCCGAACGCGAGGATCTGCACTATCAGGATCAGCGCCCGGTATGCATTGCCGTCGCTGTACTTGTCGTACAGGTTGTCCGTGTTCATGTCCTGCTGGCTGCAGATGTGCTTCAAGGATTCAAAGGCTTCCAGCGGCTTGTTTGATTTGAAGCACATCAGGCGTCCGGTGACGAATTTCTCGTAATTGCCGAGCACGCGCACCGCCTTGCTCTCGCTCATGATGATGTGCGCGCTGTCGCGGTAATCGCTGCAGCCCCAGGGTACACTGCTCGTTGCCAGATTGATCCTGATGGTTCTGGTCACCTTATTGCCCAGTGAAATAGTCAGCTTGCCGTTGTTGTATTCCAGCGCGTCTCCCAGGGCGGCGATGTCGCTGTAATTCCCGGAGACCCGGGAGTTGGCGTTGCACAGAATGTCGCTGCTCCTGGCATTGATGCGGCCCGCAAGATCGCGGAAGCTCTTGTTCTCGACAACGAGGATACCTACTCCGATCTTCCTGGTCTTGATGCTGCCGGTCAGATCTTCATTGCCGATGTCTTTGCGGGGCACGGTGACCCGCCCCACGATAATTTCATTGAACGAAGAAGCGGTGACCCCCTCGGCCTCCTGGAGCTTTACATAGTCCAGCCTGTCCTGTCCTATGTCCGGAGTACTGTTGTGGACGAGCGTAGTATAAGAGATGTCATAGTCGTTAACAGTTTTAAAATTGTGCGCCACTTCGGCGTTCAGGAGACCGGAAAAGGCATAAGCCGACACAAAGAGCACGATGCTGAGGAATACCGAGATCACCGGCCCCACATATTTGATGCGGTCGCGGCTGTAATATCTGGCAACCAGCTTCCCCGGAAGGCCGAAGAGCCGTCCGGCAAGGCGGCCAAATATACCATCGCGCCTCCTTTTTATCATCTGATCCTCTCTCTGCTGACGAATCATCTCCATCACCGTCATCTTTCCGGCTTTCCTGGCGGGGAACCAGACGGATATCATGACGACCACCAGTGTCAGCAGGGCCGCCATCAGCAGCGGTGCCCCTGTGACGTGGAGGTGCAGTTGTGCTGCCTGGTCCGGTCCGATCAGCTGACGAAAGCTGTCGCTCAGCAGGCCGATGATCACGGCCACAGCTCCGATGCCCGCCAGGAGACCTGACGGTATCCCCGCGAGGCATATCAGCAGGCCCTCGCCCATGGTGATCTTTTTTAACTGACGTCCGGTGGCCCCGACCGATGAGAGCATGCCTAACTGCCGGCGCCTGTTGGTTACCGAGATGGAAAAAGCATTGTATATGAGGACTACGGCACCCAGTGATATCAGCCCCAGCAGGAGCATGATGCCGGCGATGATGATCTTCATGCTGCGGTCGATACCGAGAGCACCCTGTATCTTCAGCAGATTGTCGTTGTAATCGATCTGATAGCCCGCAAAGTGTTCCGCCACATAGCTCCTGATGCTGCGCGGATTTTCAGTCTTCACGAAGACTGTGTAGATGCCGGTGTCTTTGTCGTTCGGCGCCGTGAAGGCTGTTTCCCCGGCCGCCTGATAGGGTTCCCCCTGCGGGGTGTCCATGACGCCGACGACCAGAAAAGTCCGCCGCTTCAGGTTTATCAGCTTTTCACCGGCCTTGTAGCTGCTGTTCTGGTAGAGGTCTTTGCCATCGGCACTCACGCGACGGCCGACCTTCAAAGGCACATTATCGCCCACATCATAGAGCGCTCTGCCGTTTGCCATCCTGTTGGCAGGCATCACGATCTCCCAGGGTTTTTCCGGCAGGCGACCTTCCTCGAGCTTGATATTGAGCTGTTTCATGAGCTTTTTATTAGCCTGTGCCAGATAAAGATAAGGCTTGGAGTCCCTGTTGCCTACGCCGTCATCAGCATAGCCCACCGTCTTCAGGCTTACCGCGGCCGCGGTCCTCTCATCGGAATAGAGCTTCTTCACAGTCTTCCTGCTATGGACGCCAAAAGCCGCCGCATACCAGTCCCCGTCGTGCTCCGCATATGTATCGACCATATAATTCTGCAGACACGAAGCGAACAGCAAAACGCCGCTCATCAGCATGGTGGAGAGGAACACTCCCAGGATGACGACCACTGTCATCGTCTTTCTCGTACGCATGGTCTCTGACGTCAGCCTGCCAATGATCTTCATCTGCGGATCACCTCGTCGTTCGTGATCTTGCCGTCTTCAATGGTGATGATGCGGTCGGCCTGCAGGGCAATGTTTTCGTCATGAGTGATAACGATGACCGTCTGTTCGTAATTGCGGTTCGACTGCTTCAGCAGTTCCAGGACTTCCTGGCTGTTCCTGCTGTCCAGATTTCCGGTAGGCTCATCCGCCAGCAGCAGCGCCGGCGTGTTGATGAGGGCCCTTCCGATGGATACCCTCTGTTGCTGGCCTCCCGACAGCTGCACAGGGTAAGCCTTGGCTTTTTCCGTGAGCCCGAGGATCTCCAGCAGTTCTCGCTTGCGGTCTTCATTGACCCGGCGTCCGTCCAGGAGGACCGGCAGCACGAGATTTTCTTCCACATTCAAAATGGGGATCAGGTTGAAGAACTGGTAGACCAGTCCCACCTGGCGTCTGCGGAATACAGACAGCTCGTCGCGTGTCTGGCTGTAGAGATCCATACCGTCTATGAGGATCTTTCCCGAAGTAGGCCTGTCGACACCGCCCATGATGTGCATCAACGTCGACTTGCCTGAACCTGAAGGTCCTATTATGGCCACGAACTGGCCCTTTTCTATGCTGAAGGAAATATCGCGCAGTGCCTCCACTGCTCCTTCGCCCTCCCCGAATGTACGGCAGATGTGTTCCGCCCTGAGAATTTCCACTACTTCAATATCCTTTCGCCTTTATAAAAACGTATGATGAATCGGGCACCGCCCTCAGGAGGATTTTCCGCCTTCAACGTACCGTTCTGCTCCTTGATGATCATTCGCGCCATTGCCAGACCTATGCCGACACCGTTTTCGCTGGAATGCTTGCCGCGGTAAAATCTCTCAAAGAGATGCGGCATATCCTCCGCGGCGATGCCGGGGCCGCTGTCCGTGATGCTGAGCTCGCTGTATATCGAGTTCTCCCGGCCGGCCACACTGATGCGGCCGCCGTCCGGCGTGTGCTCCATACAGTTCTTGATGATATTTTCCAGCGCTTCACAAGACCACTTGAAGTCCCCCACAGCGCTTTCATCGCCTTCCGAGGCATAGTCAAACGACTGCTGGCGCAGTTCCATGGGCACCAGCAGCGGTTCTATCGCCCTTTCCACGAGATCTGAAAAGGCGAATTTTTCGTGCTTGAATTCGGCAGTTCCCGCATCCATGCGGGCCATCTTCAACAGCGACGACACCAGCCACTCGATGCGGGAGAGGTTCTGCTGCATCATGCGCAGCTGCTGTTTTCTGGCCCTCGCATCATCGCCATCCTGTTCCAGTCTGGTGACCAGCAGGTTTATCGTCGTCAGCGGCGTCCGCAGCTGGTGTGAGATGTCCGCGATAGCATCCGTGAGATATATCTTGTCACGCTGCAGTTCAAATGTCTGTTCCCGCAGCCTGATCGCCATCTTGTGTATCTCGCTCTCGAGCACAGCCAGCTCACCCTCGCGGTTGTCCCTGAAGATCCCTTCCTGAGGTTTGAAGAGCATCACATCTACCGCCTCCGAAAGGTGTTCGATATCATGGATGCGTTTGCTGGTCATCGAATAAAAAGCCACCAGAAGACCGGCCGCCAGTGCGGCGGTTATCAGTCCCGCCGCCAGGCTGCCCGAGAGCAGCCCGCAGACCACAGCGGCCACGGCGGCGATTATAGAGCTTACATGCATAAAAAGTCTCATACTTTATGTACCATATACCCCGAGCCGCGAACTGTCTTGATGATTTTCGGGCTCTGCGGATCGTCTTCGATCTTCTCCCGCAGCCGCTTGATATAGACCGTGAGCGTATTGTCGCTGACATACTCGCCGGCGATGTCCCAGATCTCGTCCAGTAGTCTTTCGCGCGAAAGCACGACCCCCATGTTGTTCAGGAAAACCAGCAGCAGCCGATATTCCAGAGCCGAGAGGAAGATCTCCTGCCCGCCCTTGTGTACGTTCCCCTTGCGCGAGTCGACCACCAGATCCCCCAGGCGGAAGACCGCCTTCTGTCTGCCCGTCCGGCGCAGTATGTTTTTCACCCTCGACATCAGCTCCCGGGGGCGGAACGGCTTGGTCACGTAATCATCGGCGCCCATGTCCAGACTGGCCACGGCGCTGGCTTCATCATCATAAGCGGTCAGGAAGATCACCGGCGTTTCTTTATTCTTGTTGTCCGGTGTATCGGCCTTGATCGCAGAGCACACGGCATAGCCGCTGCCGTCGGGCAGTGAAATGTCTAGCAGCGCCAGATCGAACTGTTCCCTGCCGATCGCTTCTATCGCTCCCTGCTGGTTCTCCACGCTCGTCATGCTGTAGCCCTCATCTTCCATCAGGGCAGACAGGTTCTGCGTTATATCCCTGTCGTCTTCCACCAGTAGTATTTTTGACATTTTATCCACCTCTTTCGTGCTCGTATAGCAGGATTATATCACATCTTGACATAAAAAACAGCCGTGGCATATACTGTAAACATCCCGATGGAGGGGGAAGCTGAAATGAAAATGACTGATAGCGCGTTCTTCCACGATTATACCGTGGATTATTCGGACGTAGATGAGAAAAAGACTCTCAGACCGTCGCACCTGCTGGATTTCCTGCAGAGTCTGGCGGTCATGCACTCCGACTATATCGGTTTCGATCTCGACTACTTCGAGCAGAACCATCAGGTCTGGATGCTGATCAACTACCACATCACTATCGAGCGCTGGCCTGCCGAGGGCGAGATCCTCAAGATCAGCACCTGGAGCGACAAATACGGACGCGTCCGCGCCAACCGTAACTTTGCGGTCGCCGATGAAGAGGGCCGGGAAATATGCTATGCTGCCAGCCGCTGGGTCCTGGTGGATCTTGACAAGAGGCGCCCTGCAAAGCCAAAGCCGGATTTCATCGAGCCCTACACGTTCCCGAACTGCCGGGAGATACCCGAAGAATCCTTCGAGATGCCCGAGATGCCCGCACGGGAGCCGGACTGGTGCCAGGAGATGAAGGTCACCCGCCGCGACATGGATACCAACGGGCACACGAACAACGCGCGCTATATGGACTGGGCTTCGGACACCATCCCCGACGAGATCTATCTGAAGAAAACACTGCGCGACATCAGGATCACATACAAAAAAGAATGCACCCGCGGCATGAAAATAAAGATCCGCACCTGGCAGGAAGGCGATACGCTGATATCCCTGTTCACCGATGCGGATGATGATTCATATGTTGTCGGCGAGATCGCGACTATCTGGACTTAGAATTGTACCAGCGCGCGGCCTCTTCGCTGCGGCGCAGCCAGCACTCGCAGCGGGAACCGGACTCTGTAGTGCCCGTATCGCCGCACTTGCTGCACTTGTAGCGCACATCTTCATAATCGACAGGTACACCGTTTTCCGTGAGGAGGACGGTTTTTTTCTTTTCCAGGGCTGCCAGCCGCCTGCGCACCTCGTCCATGCGCTGCAGCTTGTCGGCTCCCCCGGCTACCATGATGCGCGTCAGCTCGCTGCTGCAGTCCACCATCTGATCCTCCACGCCGGCGATCGACGGATACCGGGAACGCACCTCTTCCTTGCGCTCCCTGGCGGCGGCTTCGGCTTCTCCGCGGATAGCCGCATAGTACTGCTGCACGACGGCATTGCTGATCCTGCCGCTCTCCTTATCGACACCGTGTCTGCCGCAGAGGACCGCATTGATATAGTTGATGTTCGGATTGGAAATGCCGCTGGTCTTGCTGCAGGCATCGAGGATCTCATCCATCGAGCAGCCCATGTCGTCCACCCAGCTGGTTATGATGCGTTTTTCTTCCTCGGTCGCATTGCGGTTAAAGCCCAGCGCCTTCATGACCCTGCGGAATACGTAATGCTTTTCGTCCGCATCCGCCAGATGTTTTTCGACGTCTTCCGCGGTAGCCATGCCGCGGCTGGTCCAGTCCTTGACCACGGAACCGATGTAGCGCACATTCCTCTTGCCGCGCCCGGCACAGTACCTGGCCGCGCCCAGGATGACTTCGTTGGTGGCCTTGATATCGTCCACCCAGTAAGCTACTTCGTTGATGTCGCTGCCCGACGGCAGCTGACCCGTGATCTCCCTCAGGCCTTCCATCAGCTGTCTCAGGTTCTTGTTGTCCAGCAGCTGCCTGCCCCTGGAAGAAACACGCTGTTTCTTGCGGCGGCTGCCGTACAGCCGCTCCTTGAGAGAAACGAATTCGATGCCCTGCGGATTGCGTTCGATGAGTCCGTTCTTTGCCCAGTATATGAGGGCCTTTTCCACTTCATCCTCGCTCATGGCCAGTGTCTTGGCGATGTCATCCACACCCGCCTCGTTTCCGGAATTCATGTACATGCGGGCAAGCAAAAATACCTTGACATAACCTTCCGGCGCCATGGGCATATATTCATTTATAAAAATATTTTCGACCGGAGTATCGAAGAGATATCCGGTCCCGATGTCTTCACTCTTGAATTTCATTTACCTACCAAAACTCTTGTTGACAAATTTCGTGAACGCGCTCTGCCAGAGGACGTCTATCTTTCCGGTAGGGCCGTTCCTCTGCTTGGCCACGATGACTTCGCACTCTCCCGGAGCCTCTGTATCATCAGGATGATAGAATTCGTCGCGGTAGAGGAAGATGACCACATCCGCGTCCTGCTCTATGGCTCCCGATTCACGCAGGTCGGAGAGTATCGGCCTGTGATCGGTCCTCGTCTCCACTGCTCGCGACAGCTGTGACAAAACCAGTACCGGGCAGTTGATTTCTCTGGCCAGCTGCTTGAGTCCGCGCGACAGACTTGAGATCTCCTGCTGCCTGCTGTCGGCCTTGCCTTCGTAGTCCATCAGCTGGAGGTAGTCGATGACCACCAGGTCCAGTCCCTTTTCCGCCTTCAGCCGCCGGCACTTGTTCTTTATTTCCAGCATCGAAAGGCCGGGCGTATCGTCTATACTGATGTCCGCCTCTCCCAGCCGGTCCAGCGTGGAGGTGATCTTGTTCCAGTCCTTGCTGTCGAGGTCACCGTTGCGCAGCTTTTGTGCGTCCACCCCGGCTTCCATGGCGATCAGTCTCTGCGAGAGCTGATTGCTGCTCATTTCCAGGCTGAATACAATGACCTTGCTGCCCTTGATGGCGGCGTTGCGCGCCACACAGAGTGCAAAAGCCGTCTTTCCCATGGACGGCCTTGCCGCCAGTATGATCAGATCCGATTTCTGCATCCCCGAGGTCATATTGTCCAGATCGATAAAGCCCGTGGGCACGCCTGTGAGATTGCCCTTGTTCTTGGCTCTCTCGCTGATCTCGTTGAGGTTCTCCAGCAGGATGTCCTTCAACTGGACCACATTCTTGTTCTGCCTGCCCTGGGCGATGTCGAATATCTGCTGCTCGGCAAAGTCCAGCAGCTTTCCGGTCTCTATGGAATCGCTGTATCCCTTTTCCAGCAGTTCATTGGCCGTGGAAATCAGCTGCCTGGCCTCCGACTTTTCGGAGACGATCCTGGCGTATTCGCCTGCATTGGCAGTAGTGGGCACCGCCGCCGAGAGTGAAGCCACATAACCGCGTCCGCCCACCATTTCCAGCACGTTGCGCTTTTTCAGCTCTTCGCATACAGTCAGCACATCCACCGGGCTGTTCTTCTTCTGCAGGCTTACTATCGCTTCAAAGATCTCCTTGTGATTGGGGTCATAAAAATCCCCCGCCTTCACCTTTTCCAGCACATCGTACATCGCATCCTTGTCCAGCATCGCTGCTCCAAGGACCGATATCTCTGCTTCCCGGTTGTGTGGCGGGATCCTTTCTGTTTCTGCCATCAGCTTTTCTCCCTCTGATACCTCTTAGATGGTTACATTTACTTTGAGATCTGCGGTCACTCCCGTGAACAGCTTTACCTTCACGGTCACCAGTCCGGTTTCCTTGATCGGGCTGTCCAGCTGGATCTTCTTCTTGTCTACATCGATGGAGCACTGTTCTTTCAGCGCCTCAGCAATGTCCTTGTTGGTAATGGAACCGAAGAGCCTGCCGCCTTCGCCGCCTTTGGTCTTGATCTCCAGAGTCACTTTTTTCAGCTGTTCGCGGTCGGCTTCGGCCTTCTGTCTGGCCTCTTCATTGGCCGCCGCTTCTGCTGCGTTCTTTCTCTCCAGAGCTTTCATGTTGTTCTTGGTCGCTTCCTGTGCCAGACCCTGCGGGATCAGTTTGTTTCTGGCGTAGCCGTCGCTTACCTTGACTACATCTCCCGCCTTTCCGCTGCCTTTAACGTCCTTTAACAGTATCACTTTCATTTTGCTTCTCCATTATCTTCTTCACTTGTTCTATAGCTTCCTGAGGACTGATGTCCATCTGCGCGCCGGCAGTGTTCAGATGACCACCGCCGCCGAATTTCTCCATCACTACCTGCACATTGAGATCACCTATCGATCTGGCGCTGACCACGGTCCTGCCGTTCTCATCCATGCCGGCCACAAAGCTGGCGCGGACTCCCACGACAGTCAGCAGTTCATCGGCTACCTGGGAATTGACGATCTGGGCGTTCTCATTCCTGCCGTCGCAGATCGCATAAGCCATGCCGTTATCTTCGTATTCAGCCGCCAGTATGCCTCTGGCTCTCCTCTCGAAGATCTCCCTGTCGACCTGGAAATATTTCTTGACCACGGCCATATCGGCCCCGTTCCTCTTCAGCCAGGCCGCCGCTTCGAAGGTGCGCACGCCGGTTTTCACAGAAAATCTGTTGGTGTCCACCGAAATGCCCGCCATCAGAGCCTCAGCCTCGAACCTCGTGAGGGCCTTCTTTTCAAGGGTGTACTGCAGTATTTCCACCACCAGCTCCGATGCCGATGAGGCATAGGGTTCAGTGTAGCTCAGGGTCGGATTGAGTATGGACTCCTCCGCCTTTCTGTGATGGTCGATGACCGCTATGCGGCTCACCTTTTCCAGCAGATCCGGGCATTCTGTGATGCTGGGCCTGTGCGTGTCCACGATGATCACCAGAGTCCTGTCATCCACCAGTTCGAGCGCCCGGTGATTGTTGATGATCTCGTAGTCACCGGTCTCCACGGCTGTATCGTATATCAGGTTCAGTGCCTCGTTGTGATGGTCTACTATGATATATGATTCTTTGTTCAGAGGCTTTGCCAGTCTGTAGATCCCTATGGCCGAGCCGAAGGCATCCATATCAGGATTGCGGTGTCCCATGATGAGCACCCTGCTGGATGTCTGGATCAGCCTCTTCAGTGCGTGTCCTATTATCCTCGACTTGCCCTTATTGCTCTTCTCCACAGCCTGCGTCTTGCCGCCGTAGTAGAACAGATGATTTCCGTGCTTGACAACCGCCTGGTCTCCGCCGCGTCCATGAGCGATGTCCAGGGCATCGCCGGAATAAGCATCGCTCACCTCGGGGGTCTCCCCGCCAACGCCTACACCGATAGACAGAGTGACCGGGAAATCAGCCTCCGTCTCTATGCTGCGCACCTTGTCGAGAATATCGAACTTGTTGCGCTCCGCCATCTCCAGCATCGACTTTTCCAGTATCAGCAGAAAGCGCTGCGACCTGAATCTGGTGACGCTGGCCTTCAGCAGAGCGCCCCAGCTGCGCACTTCCTTGTCGATCGCCGTTGCCAGATCAGCCTGATGATCCTTCTCCGTGCTGCTGATCAGCTCATCGTAATTATCGACTTCGACCAGCATAAAGCAGGGCTGTTCCTTTTCATACTTCAGCCGCAGGTTTTCAGCCTCAGTGATGTCGATGAAGTACAGCACCATGGAACCTTCATCCTCGCGCAGGAAAGCCGGGGCTACCTTAAAACGTTTTTCAGAACGTGAAATGATCAGCTGCTCGTCGTTTCTGGCAGCTGTCGCCAGCTTTTCATATTTTATCCCCGTGAGCGCGAAGATGTTCGCCCCCTCTATGGAGTCGTAAAGGAACACTTCGCCGATCCTGCTGCTGACGGAAAGTATTTCGCCCTTGCAGTCTATGATGCACATAGGCAGAGGAACGTTGTTTGTAAATACACTGTGAACATTATTCATAAGCTTATCTTATCCCCTGTTCTTGATCCTATTCCTCAGGTTGAAAGCCACATCTATGATTCCCATGAAGAACATCACCATCTGCCCGATGCTGATGAGCCATAATATAATAACCACGATAACAGCCGCTGCTTTGGGTATCCTCTTTTTATAAGCAAAGACGAATATCAGGGCCATACCCTGCAGCGCAAATGTAAATTCAAAGAGGATGTTGGCGTTTGAGAGCAGCATGCTCCCGCCCGGGAAGTGGACAGCGCTGAGGATCCAGGTAATCACCATGATGATCAGCCAGCCGATGATAGCACTTTTGGGCAAACTCAACTCGCGCAGGGGCGGCACCGGGTTGACCGGTATTCCCTCGCGTCTGATGCTGCGTCCGATTATGATCCCCTCTATCCATGATACCACGACCGCCGTTATCAGCAGTACCGACGGCAGCATTTGCGCCGCCTGGTCATACAACTTTTTATATTCTGCAATGCGTTCCTGTCGTCCGGCATCTGCCATACCCAGGGCCTGCGCCATCTGGTCGCTGCCGGCCATGGCCTTCGCCATCTCGCTGACAGATCTTCCGACCTCGGCACTGAGACCATCTCCTGCTATCTGCGCCAGCGCAAAGATAAAAGCAATCCCCACACCGGCAGCCAGAGTTCCCTGCACTATCGCCCGGTAAGGCGAAGTGCCTCTCTTCAGCTCGCGAACCAGTACAGGAATCGGCAGGATCAGGATCAGCACCATCATTATGCTTGAATACATGCTCTCTCCTTCGCATTTACTTTTCGTTACATTATAACATAAACGAAGGATCAGTGCAGAAAAATTAATCCGGCAGGTCTATGCGGTCGAGAATGCCCTTTAAATGCGCTATCGTGATTCCGTAATTCGTGATCGGCACATGCGCTTCGCGCGCCTGCTCGATACGTGTGAGAACGTGCTTTCTGTTGAACATGCAGGCCCCGCAGTGGATGATGAGGTCGTACTTTGAGAGACGGCGCGGAAAATCCGCACCGGATACCACATCGATCCTGATGTCCTCTCCGTACTTGCGCCGCAGCATCGCCGGGATCTTCTCCCTGCCGATGTCCTCAGTCAGAGGTGCATGCGTACAGGCCTCGGCTATCAGTACCCGCGATTTGGACGTGAGACTATCGATTGCCCGGGCACCGCGTGTGAATTCTTCTATGTCTCCCTTGTAAGCTGCAAAGAGCACGGAAAACGAGGTCAGCCTGCTCGACCGGGGCTTTTTTTCATATACCGGCCCGAAGCACTGTGAATCGGTGATGATCAGCGCCGGCGGCTCTTTCAATGTCGACAGAGCGCGCTCGTATCCGTCTGCCGTGGTACAGATGACAGTGCATCTTCCGTCCAGCAGCTCCCTGATGGTCTGCACCTGAGGCAGGATCAGCCTGCCCTTCGGTGCCTGTATATCCTGCGGCATCACCAGGAGCACTACATCGCCCTGGTCCGCCAGCTTGTCCATGACTATCGTCTGCGCATAGTCCTCGGGCACGTTGGCCGCAATGGCTTTCTTCAGGTATTCGATGCCGTCGCCGGAAACGGCGCTGACAAGATAGGGCACCTTGCCGAAAACCATGTGCACCTTGTCGCAGAGCAGGTTCCTGTCGACGGCATCCGATTTGTTGACCACGGGGATCACCGGCACCCTGGCTTCTTCCAGCATGTCCAACCAGACCTTCTCCGCATCCAGGGGACCCTCTTCAAAGAGCAGCAGTGCAATGTCTGTCTTCGCGATCACTTTTTTCGTCAGCTCCACTCTCTTGGCGCCCAGTTCTCCTTCATCGTCAAATCCGGCGGTATCTATGAAGACCACCGGCCCGATGGGGTGCAGCTCCATAGCCTTATATACCGGATCCGTCGTGGTCCCCGCATGATCGGACACGAGGGCGATCTCCTGCCCGGTCAGCGCGTTGATCAGTGACGACTTGCCGCTGTTGCGCCTGCCGAAAATTCCTATATGCAGTCTGTCCGCCCTCGGTGTTTCATTCAGTCCGCTCATTGCATTACCTCCAGCTTAGAGGCGGAAGTCTCTCTTTCCGCCGTTAATATCATCAAGATGCTCGCGTACGATGTTCTTGACATCGTCGTTCGGTATCATTTCAATCCTCTTCCTTATGAGTGCCTTGCCCTTCTCCTTGGTCTGCGGCAGAGCATAGTCCTCGAGGAATTCGTTCAGTGTCATCAGCGCGTTCGGCTGGCAGATGTTGGATATCTGTCCCGACTTCAGCAGCCTCATGAACCTGTCGCCTGTCCTCCCGGATCTGTAGCATGCCGTGCAGAAGCTGGGCACGTATCCCAGATCGATCAGCCAGTCTACGACCTCTCCCAGTGTACGCGTGTCGTTGACATCGAACTGGGCCGAGCTCTCTTCATCAGGCTCCTCCTCTACATAGCCGCCTACGGAAGTCCTGCTGCCGCCTGAGATCTGAGTGATGCCGATCTCGAGACATTCGCGCCTGGTCTTCTGGCTCTCACGAGTAGACATGATCATACCGGTGTAGGGAACGGCTATTCTCAGCACGGCTACCAGGTGTTTGAAGATGTCGTCGGGAACTCCGTTGTCGAAGGTACCCGGGTCGATGTCATCTGCAGGCCTGATCCTGGGCACGCTGATCGTGTGCGGGCCGCAGCCGTAAGTATCCTCGAGGTGCTTGGCGTGCATCAGCTGTCCCACAAAGTCGTATTTGTAGTTTTCAAGTCCGTAGAGCACTCCGCAGCCGACATCGTCGATGCCGCCCTCCATGGCGCGGTCCATGGCCTCGGTGTGATAAGCGTAGTCGCTCTTGGGGCCGGACGGGTGCAGCTCTTCATAAGCTTTCTTGTTGTATGTCTCCTGGAACAGGATGTAAGTGCCGATGCCGGCTTCCTTCAGCTTGCGATAATTTTCTACTGTCGTCGCCGCGATGTTCACATTGACCCTGCGGATCGCTCCGTTCTTGTGCTTGATGCTGTAAATGGTCTTGATAGATTCCAGTATGTACTCGATGGGGTTGTTCTTTGGATCTTCGCCCGACTCGATGGCCAGTCTCTTGTGTCCCATGTCCTGCAGCGCGATGACCTCGCGGCGGATATCGTCCTGGCTGAGCTTTTTACGCGGGATGTGGTGGTTCTGACCGTGGTATGGACAGTATACGCATCCGTTGATGCAGTAGTTTGAAAGATAGAGCGGAGCAAACATAACGATCCTGTTGCCGTAGAATTTCTCTTTGATCGCCTTTGCCAGATGGAAAGTCTCCTGGATGATCTCCTCGTCCTGGCACTCCAGCAGCGTCATCGCTTCCTTGAAGTCGAGGCCCTTTGCCTCTCTGCCCTTTGCAAGGATCTCCCGCATCAGTGCGAGGTCATCCTTGTGTTCATCGGCATAAGCTATGGTTTTCAGGATCTCCTCATCATTGATAAATTCTTCCGCATTTTTAGATTTACTGTTATACATTTTGAACTCCCTTCATATCGAGCGTTAGTCTTGGTTAACGCTATAAAAAATCCTCCGCAAGGCGCATGACCCCGCAGAGGATGGAAGTCCTCATCACGATTAAGCCATTCGCCTTCTCACTCGGTACGCCGCATCGGCGCCCTCGCAGTCAGTACGTTATAGATCAGTCGTCAACTATTTCTGCCTTTCAGCACTTCTACTATAACATTTTTGCCCCGATTCCACCACTGCAAACAGGCGTTTTTTGCCAAAAGCGCAAAATAGTCCCTGCAGGGTGCCCGGCGACCCGCCGCTATGATATAATATTGTAGGAAATTTGCGGTCACCATGAGGAGGTAAGCCATGAAATCTGCATCCACCAATGAATATAAAGCCATCGCCGCCGGTTTGAAGCTGCCGCATCTGGCGGTCATCGACGGAGAGCTGCGTTCTTCCGCATCGGGGAGGACCTTCCCCGCGATCAACCCTGCCGACGGCAGCACCCTGACTGCGGTAGCCGACTGCCAGACCGTTGATATCGATGAAGCGGCGGCCGCTGCCAGACGTGCCTTTGAAGACGGCCGCTGGAGCAGGATGCCGCTGGCGGAGCGACGCGGGATACTGCTGAAACTGGCGGATCTCATCGACCGCGACTGTCAGCAGCTGGCAGTGATGGAGACCCTGGACAGCGGCAAGCCCATTTCCTGCAGCCTGACGGAAGATGTCCCCGGCGCCGCAGAGTCTTTCAGATTCGCCGCCGAATCCATGGACAAAATCAACAGCGAGGTGCTCCCCGCTGATGAAGAGGAGATCTGCCTCACGCGACTGGAGCCCTACGGTGTCTGCGCCGCGGTACTGCTCTGGAATTTTCCCCTGGGAACCGCGGCCATGAAAATCGCACCGATCCTGGCGGCCGGGAACAGCGTCATCGCCAAACCGGCGAGCGCCGCCAGCCTGACGACTCTGAAGCTCGGCGAACTGGCCCTGGAAGCAGGTATCCCCGCAGGAGTTCTCAATGTGGTCCCCGGAAAGGGCAGCGTGATCGGCGAATATCTGGGCAAGCACCCCGATGTCGATCTGATCACCTTCACGGGTTCTACGGATGTCGGGAAATCCCTGCTGGTTTCCTCCGGCAGCTCGAACACCAAACGCGTGCTGCTGGAGCTGGGAGGCAAGAGTCCTGCAGTAGTCATGCCGGGGATCAGCGACCCTCAGGCGGCCGCGGAGGAAATCGTCGCTGCCGCGCTCTGGAACATGGGCGAAAACTGCACCCAGAACTCCCGCATCCTGCTGCATGAGGACATCCACGATGAAATGGTATCCCTGATCCTGAAGGAAATGGAGGCCTGGCAGCCGGGCGATCCCCTGGATCCGGCAACGATGCAGGGCGCTCTGATCTCACGTGAACATATGGAAAAGGTGCTCCGTTACATAGAAACGGGCAAAAAAGAAGGTGCCCGGCTGCTCTGCGGCGGCCGGCAGATAATGAAGGACAGCGGCGGCTGTTATCTGGAGCCCGGTGTTTTCGATGGATGCAGCCGGAAAATGACCATCATGCAGGAAGAGATCTTCGGTCCTCTGTTCGGTATAGAGACATTCCGCACTGTGGACGAAGCCATCGCCATGGCCAACGACACGCGTTACGGTCTTCAGGCTTCAGTGTATGCGGACGACGTGAACGAGATCTCACAGCTCTGCCGCGGTATCCGCGCCGGAGTCATCTCTGTCAACGAATTCTCGGAAGGCGGTCTCAATGCCCCCTTCGGCGGATTCAAACAATCCGGCTTTTTCAACCGTGACAATTCGCTCATGTCCATCAGACAGTTCATGGAATTAAAGACAGTGATCGTAAAGGTACGCTGATCACTGATCGGCAGCAGCGGGGTCTTCGGGCCCCGTTCCTTCGCGGTCTTTCTTTGAAGGCAGATTTGCTATGAGCACCGCGGCCACCACCATAGCCGCACCGATCAGCATCTTGTGCGTCAGCACGTCGCCCACCAGGAGGAAGCCGAATATGCATGCGAGCACCGGCTCAAATGTATTGATCAGCGCCGCATTGCCGGGTCCGATCATCTTCACGCCCATGGCGTACATGAGGATCGCGAGGAAAGCACAGACCACAGCCAGCAGTATCATCAGCAGAAACTGACGCGGTTCCAGCGCGAACATCTTGTGTCCGCTCAAGCCGCAGCGAAAACCGTTGAACACTGCCGATGACAGCAGCACATAGCCGGACACGGCAAATGAATCCTGCTTTTTCAGACTCCTGGAACCCAGCCCAAACAGATATGCCACATAGCAAAGTGCAGTCCCGAAGGCGAAGGCGATGCCGACGATATTGCCCTTGATGTCCGGCGACCACACGATCAGCACCAGGCCGGCCATCGATAAAATGACCGCCAGTATCTTCATGATGCGTACCGGTTCCCTGCCGGAGATCATCTCGATAGCTATGATTATAGCCGGGAAAGTGAAAGATACGATCGTCGCCAGCGAACCTGAGATATAGTCAAAAGCACAGTAAAGGGTCGTCGCCAGTCCTATATAGGACACACAGACCACGGCCATTATCAGCGCCGATTTTTTATCAAAGCGGAAATTGACCTTTCGTGCCAGGATGAATATCCACATCAGTATGGCCGCATACAGGAACTTGTTGAACAACAGCGTTTCCGTAGCCACGCCGACCCTGAAGGCCAGGAATGAAAGTGAGGGGACCAGTCCGTAACAGATAGTGGTGCCAATGATACAAGATATTCCGAGTGCTTTGCTGTTCTTCATAGCTCCTGCCTTTCATTTTACAACCCCTTCATATATTATACATATCTTTTCGCGCCAATAAAACCCCCGCAGCGCATCTTGGTGCCTCATTGTCAGACTTTTTTCACAAATTTCATATGGCTCCGGAGGCTGCCGGTGATCAAATACGCACTCGCCTAAGGTAAATGCGATATGTTATAATGATACCGGAGGTAAAACATGACAACTATTCCTGACAGTGTAAGAGACAGCAGCGCCCTGTTTTCCGGGATGACCGAGTCTGAAATCGAGTCCTGCCTCACTTGCAGCGGCGCCAAGGTAATTTCATATCAGAAAGACGAGCTGGTGTTCCACCAGGCGGACGTGCCCAGCGAACTGCTGCTCCTGGTAGACGGCGATATCGTCATCGGCAATGATTCGCCTGACGGCAGGCGCAACATCATGAACACGATATCCACCCCGGGGGAACTGTTCGGAGAGGTGTTCCTCTTCATCGGCAACAGAGAATACGACTATTATGCACAGGCGCGCACCGACGCCAGGGTACTGCACATGCCGCGCAACTTTTTGTACCATACCTGCGGCGAAGGCTGCTCGCACCACTCCAAACTGATCTCCAACATGATGTCCATACTGGCCGGCAAAGCTTATGCCCTCAACCGCAGACTGCAGGTGCTCTCATGCTCCACCCTGCGCGCCAAGATCGCCAAGACCCTGCTGCTGAATTCCGGGAAAAACGGACGCCTGGACCTCAACATGAACCGCGAAGAACTGGCCGGATATCTGAATACCACCAGACCTTCGCTGTCCCGCGAACTCATGAAGATGCAGGATGAAGGCCTCATCGATGCCGGCAGGAAAACCATAGTCATCAAAGATCGCCAGTCTCTGTCGGACCTGATTTGAAAAAAAGATAAATTTTATAAAAAAAAATCAGAATTCGTAACATTAGTTACGGATTCTTTGTTTTACGGCTGTTAATATATGGGCATAAACAAGAAAACAACAGCCGGGACAGGCTGGTGACAGAAAGGGGCCTATGCCCGGGAGGTAAAAGATGGAAAATAAGATGTTTTGTTATCAGTGTCAGGAAACAGCAGGATGCAAGGGATGTACACAGGCAGGTGTCTGTGGCAAGACCCCTGAGGTGGCTGCTATGCAGGATCTGCTGGTATACGTTACCAAGGGGCTGTCGGCAGTGACCACACAGCTGCGCAGCGAAGGCAAGCCGGTCGCCAAAGAGATCAACCACATGGTCAGCAACAATCTCTTCACAACGATCACCAACGCGAACTTCGATGAGGAAGCTGTCGTTGCCAGGATCAGGGAGACTCTGGAAACAACTGAAAAGCTGAGCAAAGAAGTCAGCGATGCCGGTGCTCTGCTGCCGGTAGCACTGTGGAGACCGAACGATATCAATGACAGGGAAGAACTGAGAGCGAAGGCTAAAGAAGTCGGCGTTCTGTCCACAAAGGACGAGGACGTTCGCAGCCTGAGAGAGCTGATCACATACGGACTCAAGGGTCTGGCAGCTTATACAAAGCATGCTAATGTGCTGCTCCAGGACAACGAGGAGACCGATGCCTTCATGCAGAAGGCGCTCGCACTGACCACAGTCGACTCACTGTCGGTGGACGACCTTGTGGCTCTCACCCTGGAAACAGGAAAGCACGGCGTCGATGGAATGGCACTGCTGGATAAGGCCAACAATGAAGCTTATGGTACACCGGAACTGACAAAGGTCAATATCGGCGTCAGGAACAATCCGGCTATCCTGATCTCCGGACACGATCTGAGAGATATGGAAATGCTGCTGGAGCAGACACAGGGAACCGGCGTGGATGTTTACACGCACTCCGAGATGCTGCCCGCACACTACTATCCGAAACTGAAGAAATACGAGAACTTCGTTGGTAATTATGGAAACGCATGGTGGAAGCAGAAAGATGAGTTCGAATCCTTCAACGGACCGATCCTGATGACTACAAACTGCATCGTGCCGCCGAAAGACAGCTACAAGGACAGGCTCTACACAACAGGTGCAGCGGGATATCCGGGCTGCAAGCACATCGAAGGCGGCATCGGCGAGCAAAAGGATTTCTCAGAGATCATCGAACACGCCAAGAAGTGCGCACCGCCGACAGAGATCGAGAACGGTGAGATCGTAGGCGGATTCGCACACGCACAGGTACTGGCACTGGCTGATCAGGTCGTAGACGCAGTCAAGTCCGGCGCCATCAAGAAGTTCATCGTCATGGCAGGCTGCGACGGACGCGCAAAATCGAGAAACTACTACACAGATTTCGCAAAGGCTCTGCCGAAGGACACCGTGATCCTCACAGCAGGATGTGCAAAGTACAGATACAACAAGCTGGATCTGGGCGACATCGGTGGTATTCCGAGAGTACTGGATGCCGGACAGTGCAATGACTCCTACTCGCTGGCAGTGATCGCCATGAAGCTGCAGGAAGTCTTCGGTCTGGATGACATCAACGATCTGCCGATCGTATACAATATCGCCTGGTACGAGCAGAAGGCGGTCATCGTACTGCTGGCTCTCCTCTCACTGGGCGTCAAGAACATCCACCTGGGACCGACACTCCCCGCATTCCTTTCCGAAAACGTGGCTAAGGTGCTGGTAGATAACTTCGGTATCGCCGGTATCGGCAGCGTGGAAGATGACATCGAACTGTTCTTCGGCGAAGGCAGCGAAAAAAAAAATGATGCAGCAGTAAACGGAGATATGCTCATCGGTGAGATCCTCCGCAAGTATCCCGATTCGGCGACTACTCTGATCGACATAGGAATGCACTGCCTGGGCTGCCCGTCATCGCAGATGGAAAGCCTCAAAGATGCCTGCATGGTACACGGCAAGAACGTCGATGAAGTCGTCGCCCAACTCAACCGGAAATTGAACGGCTAAAAAAAAGAGGTAACAATATGAGTAAATTTTTAGGACCGATACACCACTGGCTCTACAACAAGATACAATTGCAGGAAGAGCTGATAGACAGCGTCCTCGAACAAAACGAGAAAAACGGCTGGGTCCCGGGACTGGCAGACTTTGTTGATGAAAACGTCGGCACAGTTGAGCGCAGGCCGCTGGAGGAGATCATCGATGAAGGCAACATCCACGGCTGGCTGCAGGGCAGGATATCTATCTCTGAAGCCCGTCTGGCGACCACGGTGACCCGCCTCCTGGAGGACGATCCCTCCAGGCTGGCAGAGCTGCAGGATGCGGCTTACCGGATGGGCAGCAGCCACCCGCTGCCCGAAGGAGCTACCGCATCTGAAGGCTTCAAGGCACTGAACGACTGCCTGCTGGACGGGATGCCCTGTGATCAGGTGAACCAGGTCATCGAAGAAACACCCGACCACGTCACCTGGAAAAAGCGCATGGATCTGCACGCCCCGTACTGGGAAGACGCCGGCGGCAGCGTGAAGAACTATGATGCTATCCGGTCAAAGCTGACCGAAGGCATCATGAACAGCAGCGGCCTCACATACGGCACGCTGGAAGATGATACTTTTGAGATACGCCAGCAGTAAGTTGCGGCAAAGTCAAAAAAACTGTTCGCATCATTTGATGCGAACAGTTTTTTACTCTTATTGATATCGGATCAGCGCGATTTGCCAAGCAGCCTGGCACTGACGACTCTGTCGTTCCCGGCCAGATCCTTGTATGTCTGTATATCGCACAGCTTTCCGGTCTCTATCATCAGCTGTTCCACGGCTGCGCTCTGATCGTTTCCGATCTCGAGCACCAGAATGCCCTCTTTCTTGAGATGTTTCGGGGCCAGGCCTATGATCTGCAGATAATAGTCCAGCCCATCGGCTCCGCCATCCAGTGCCTCGATCGGTTCGTGGTCGCGCACTTCAGGCATCAGCGTCGGTATCACATCGCTCCTGATGTACGGAGGATTGGAGACTATCATATTGTACTTCTTCCTCTTGACCGGCTCGAAGAGATTGCCCAGGCGGACATCCATCTTTATGCCCCAGGCGTTGGCATTGTCCTTGGTCAGCTCTACCGCCGCCTCGCTGCTGTCCACCGCAGTCACCTTCGCCTTGGGAATATGGTGTGCCAGAGCTACACCAATGCATCCCGAGCCGCAGCAGAGATCGAGTATATCGCCCTTCCTGCCCTGAAACAGTTTTTCCGCCGTCTCCACGACCGTCTCCGTATCCTGGCGCGGGATCAGCACATCGGGACGCACATCGAAAGTCATCCCCATGAATTCCTGTTCACCTGTCAGATGCTGCAGGGGAATGTGCTGGCAGCGCTTTGCGATCAGCTGCAGATACTGCTCCATCGTCTTGTCATCAGCCTCATCGCTCCAGGCCATGAAGAATCTCGCTCTATCGATTTTCTTCAGCCAGCAGTAGAGGATCTCGGCTTCGATCTTGTGCTCTGCTACTCCGGCTTCCCGCAGCTGCAGGTCGCCCATCTTTACTATGTCAGAAACCAGTAAACTCATATTCTAAAATATCCTTTTCTTTTCCTCTCCGGATCAATCGGCAGTGACCCCGCCGGTTTCCAGGGGCTCTTTTCTTTCTATTATATGCCCCTCGGCATCGCACCGTCCTTCACCGTAATCGCCCTCTTCGGCGAGCACCGCCTTCATTGCGGCGATGGCAACCTCCAGCTCTGAATCGTCGGGCTGCGCTGTCGTTATCTTCTGCAGTGCCAGTCCGGGTATGCTGAGGATCTTCACAAACCAGTTGTCAGTACTGCCCGCCCATTTCAGGAGCTCGTACGAGAGACCCGCGATCACCGGAATCAGCAATACGCGCGACAGTATCCGCCACAGCAGGTTCGGCCAGCCCAGCAGTGAAAACAATATCAGGGCTATCACCAGCACAAACATCAGGAAACTGGTCCCGCACCGCGGGTGCAGCGTGTAAAACGTCTGGCAGTTCGCCGGAGTCAGCTCCAACCCGTTCTCATAGCAGTGTATGCACTTGTGTTCCGCCCCGTGATACTCAAAGGTGCGCCTGATATCAGGCATCTTCGATACTATTACTATATACAATATGAAAAGGGCTATTCTCAGTACGCCCTCAAACAAGTTCAGAAGTATCTCATTGGTGGTGATATGCTTCATCGCGCTTGTGAGTATAGTCGGCCCTATCATGAAAATGCCCACAGAGAATACTATAGCAAGAAACAGTGAAGAGTACAACATAAAATTCCACACCGCTTTTTCGCCGTATTTCTCCTCCAGCCAGCTGGTAAAGCGCCCTTGTTCTTCGGGCTGCTGCTCCTCTTCATCATCTTCGTACTGCGCCAGGACGTCGGCAGAATACATCAAAGTCCTGATTCCCTGCACGAGGCTGGCAAAAAATACAATTGCCCCGCGTATCAGAGGAACTCGGGTGAGTTTTCCGGGACGCGGGTTTTTCTCGGTTTTTATGTGGATGCCTCCGTCCGGCAGACGCAGGGCTATGGAAGTCCGTTCCGCACCCTTCATCATGATCCCCTCGAGGACCGCCTGACCTCCGACCTTGGTCGGATTTGCATCCTTTATGAATATTTTTTTCAGATCCATTATAATTTTATCTTTTTGATTATGTTCACAAATTCCCTGTTGTTCCTGGTGTGCGCCAGATTGTCGATGATCATCTCGGTCACTTCCTGGTTGTCCCCGTTGCCGAGCGCTCTGCGCATATACCAGACCGCCTCCAGCTCTTCCTGGTTCATCAGCAGATCTTCACGCCGCGTTCCCGACATGTTGAGATTCAATGCAGGGAATATCCTCTTTTCCGACAGTCGCCTGTCGAGATACAGCTCCATATTACCTGTACCCTTGAACTCCTCAAAGATAACATCGTCCATGCGGCTGCCGGTCTCCACCAGTGCCGTCGCCAGAATGGTGATGCTGCCGCCTTCTTCCAGGTTCCTCGCCGCACCGAAGAATTTCTTCGGTTTGTAGAGTGCCGCCGGGTCGAGGCCGCCGGACAGCGTCCTCCCCGAAGGGGGTACCGTCAGGTTGTAAGCTCTCGCCAGCCTGGTGATGGAATCCAGGAGGATGACTACATCTCTGCCCTGCTCTACCAGGCGATGTGCCCTGGCGAGCACCATTTCGGCCACCTTTGCATGATGGTGAGGCTGTTCATCGAATGTCGAATATATGACTTCGCCGCGATGAAGTGTACGCTTCATATCGGTGACTTCTTCAGGTCGTTCATCCACCAGGAGAACGATGAGATCTATCTCCGGATAGTTCTTTTCTATACTGTTGGCTACTTTCTTCAGGAGCACAGTCTTGCCCGCTTTCGGGGCCGCCACGATCAGGCCTCTCTGTCCTTTCCCTATGGGAGCCACCAGATCGATCAGCCTCATGGACAGCTCTCTGGGGCTGTCCTCCAGTGTGATCCTCTCGTTGGGGAATATCGGTGTCAGGTCGTCAAAGTCCGGCCTGTGCTTTGCCTTCAGCGGGTCGTCTCCGTTGACCGTCTTTACATACAGCAGTGCGCCAAACTTTTCATTTTTGTTGGGGAGACGCGATATACCGTCGATCTTGTCGCCCGTCTTCAGATTAAAGCGCCTGATCATCTGCGGTGCCACATAGACATCGCGGTCGCTGGTCAGGTAGTTGTCGAATCTAAGGAAGCCAAAACCGCCCTCGGCGAGCTCGAGCACACCGCAGACCTCAGGTCTGTCATCGCGGTTTTCTTCCTTTTTTCCGTCTTTCTTCTGGTCCTGCTGATTCTGCTTGTGATTCTTATCCTGCTGAGTCGCTTTAGGCTCCTGATCTTGAGAATTGGAAACACTTTGTTGTGTATTGTTTTCGCCTTCCGGCTTTTTCTTGTTTGCTTCCGGCGCCGGTGCCGACATAATGACGCCGATCTCCGGTTCCTCTTCGGTCTCCGCCGGTTTCGCTTTCTCCCTGATGACCATGGGCATGCTGTTTTCTTTTGCCCGGGCCGCCTTCTTCAATGCCGGTTTCTTTTCGGCAACGTCTTCCTTCGGGGCCTCAGTCCTGTTGTGGGCCTTTGCAGGCGCCGTAATGAAAGCGTTCTCGCTCTTCGGCTGATCTCCCGTCTTCTCCTGTTGCATGGCGAGCATACTATCGATGAGCTCGGCCTTTTTCAGCTTGTTATATCCCTTTATTCCGAATGCCTTTGCGATTTCCCGCAACTCAACAACTTTCTTAGATTTTAAGGTGTTTTCATCCATAATATTATACTTAAAAAGGCGAATGCCTTCCTCCTGTCAATTGATTTTCTTCTGGAATTGCTGTAATTGCCGGATGGTCCCGGACTTTGTAGATGCCCCTCAACGGGTTAATTATACACCCATTGTGGAACATAAGTCAAAAAAATGTCAATATTGTGGAGTATTTTTCACATTTCGCCTCTTTGAAAGCTGCCATATGCAGTCCGTTCTTCAGCCGGCCATCACGCCGTATACCCTGGGCCTCAGCTTCATGATCAGCACTACGGCGAGTATAGTTTTCAATACATCGCCCGGCAGGAACGGGATCACGCAGGTCACCATGCTGGCAGCCAGCGATGTGCCTGAAGATGCCATGAACCATATGGTCCCCAGCGCGTAACAGGTCGCCAGACCGATCACTGCCGCTATGGCAACACCCCACCAGGTCAGCCTGCTGCGGCAGAAAACCGTGATCAGCAGCCCGCATATCAGAGCCGATGTGATATAGCCCACCAGATAACCGCCCGTGGGGCCGGTCAGGATGCCAAGTCCGCCCGTAAAGTTGTGGAACACGGGGGCACCCACCGCTCCCACCAGCAGATAGACTATCATGCTGAGAGTACTGTGCTTGTAACCCAGCAGCCCGCCTGCCAGAGTGGTCATCAGTGTGGCCAGGGTCACCGGCACCGGTGTGAACGGCAGCGGTATCGATATCCACGCGCCCACCGCAGTCAGGGCGGCAAAAAGCGCCGTCAAAATCATCTTCTGGGTGCGCGTGTTCGCACCGCTGGTCCTTCTTGCACGTTCAGTCATTTTTTCATATCCTCCTCATAAAGAACTCCGGTCAAATATCTTCAGCTAGAAATGATTTTAAAGCAAGGCGGCCTCTTTGTCAACCTTTAGGTGCTTATGGGTTGACAGAAGGGGCGGCGCTGTACAATATTTTGATGGGGCGGCTTTACAAAAAATTATGGTAGGTATATGCTTACTCTATACATTTATTATCTTATTACAATTGATCAGGAGAGGCTTTCAGGGATTTGAGAAAGAATGGAAATTTCGTTTCTCAATTCTGACGAGCGTTGATTAAGGAAACCTCCATTCAAACCGCGGGCGTCCGGCTCGCGGAAAACAATTGATAGCCGTAAGAGTGCTGATAATTTATCAGACTCGATAACGGCGAGTGTATTTGATTTGACGAGGAGGACAAGATCAATATGATTCTAACTAAAAAGCTGACGGCGGCCTTGCTATCTATTCTGATAGCGATTGCTTTCATGCCGTCTATGACCTTCGCTTCCGGCGGAGGAGGAACGGGCACCGTGATCGATCCCGAAAACGCAACGATAGAGGGCGACGGCTCTTACATTGTTGACAGTGACGGATTCACCGGCGATATCGTCGTCAGATCCGGGAATGTTGACATCACACTGAATGGCGAACTCAGGGGGACCATCACAGTAGAAAAGGATGCCGCAGCCACATTGGATCTGAACGGAAACAATATCACGACCACCGACAAAGCAACAGACACTATTTTCAACAAAGGTTCGCTCAATATCAAAGGTGAGGGAACTGTTTCCAGTGCCCGGGCCGCTGTCGCCAATGCTCCCGGAGCTGCCTGCGTTGCGGACGGCGGAACATTCATGTCCAGTAACTGATATCCTGTCAAAAACCTGGGATCGATGACGATCAACGATCCGGTCACCGTAAAGCAGTCCACAAAAGAAAACACTGCTTCCCTGATCGACAACGGATGGTATGACTCGTCTATAGTATCTCCCAATGCGGATGGAAACGATACCATCGGTGGAACAACTTACTACTATCAGAGCGGCCTGCACGCTGAAATGACCATCAACGGCGGTACATTTGTTCTCAATGAAGACAGAGGCAATAACAAGTGCGTCAAGAACGATGACTACGGCGTGATGACTATCAATGGCGGTACATTTGACGGCGGCAGTTATTACGCGATACAGAATAATAGTTCACTGACAGTGACCGGAGGCACATTCAGCGGAGCCCGCGCTATTTACAACTATTACAACTCCGATGCTGCGGCAAATGCCGGTGCCCTGAACCTGGAAGGCGGCACTTTTGTGAGCACGCTGGAGGACATCATCATCGATAATTCGCCTTATAACAAGGGGGAGAAGACCACTGTATCCGGCGGTACGTTTAACTTGCCGGTGGGGGATTACGTGGATGCGGACACCTTGCAGGCCAAGGTCACCAATGGATCATCTGATGTAGTTTATGCTGTGGGACAGAAAGCTATCGATGCAGCTCGCGCAGATGCCGACAACTCCGTATCCATAACCAATGGTTCTCTGGTTCTCGACAAAGACGGCTCTTACACTGTTGATAAAGACGGGTTCACCGGCAATATCATCGTCAGATCCGCTAATGTTGACATCACACTGAATGGCGAACTCAAGGGTACCATAACAATAGAAAAGGATGCTGCAGCCACATTGGATCTGAACGGAAACAATATCACGACAACGGATACAGACACAGATAAGGGAAACATCTCTATCTTCAATGCCGGTACCTTGTCGGTGAAAGGTGCAGGAACTGTAAGCAGCGATTATGGCACGCTTGTCAATCTGCAGGGCGCATCCTGCGAACTGAACGGCGGCAAATTCACTTCAAAGAGCTGGTATCCCATCAAAAACATGGGCGTAATGACCATCAATGACGGGGTTACTGTAACGCAGTCCACAAAAGATAATGTGTCTTCACTCATTGATAACGGCTGGTATTCTATATCAGGAGATACGATCAATGGCGTGAAATATGTATATGATTCCAACCTTCAGGGCCCGAAACTGACCATCAACGGCGGATATTTCACACTTGCCAGCACTGACGGTACGGACTCTGCCAACAATAACAAGCCAATCAAGAATGATGATTTTGGAGTCATGGTCATCAACGGCGGAACACTGGATATGGGCACGACCAACTTTACAGTCACTTCTTTCAACGATCTGACAATCACAGGCGGTACCTTCAAATCAGCGGTCCCCATCTACAGCTATCATGACCCGGATGTACCGTCCGAATCAGGAAATTTGAAAATTGAAGGCGGCAACTTCCAAAGCACCTACAAGACTACTATTGGAATCATCTACACGAAAGATTCACCATCGACAGACAACATCGCTGTAACCGGCGGTACCTTCAACTTGCCGGTGAGCGACTATGTAAGCGAAGATGTACCCCAGGCGAAGGTGACCGACGAAAATAACGAAGTAACCTATGCTGTGGGACAGGAGACTGTCAAGAAAGCTGCCGAGGATTCAAATAACACCGTTACTATTACCTCTGGCTCCATAACGCTGGACGGTACAAATGCGACAATCACAAATAATTCAGAGGGCACGGTAACCGTTGACGGAAAGATACTGAAGAATGGCGAAAGCGTCAAAACCAATGCCGAGCAGACAATCGCAGGTCTGAAAGAACAGATCGCATCACTGCAGTCAGATCTGAGCGCTGCTCAGAGCAAATCAACAGAAGATGCGGCCACCATCGCTGACCTCAACGATCAGCTGGCTGATGCTCAGGCACAAGCGACGACCGATGCAGCCACCATCGCCGATCTGAAAGATCAGCTGGCTAAAGCTCAGGCAGATGCAACTATCAATAAGGCGACCATCAGTGCCCTTGAGGAACAGCTGGCTAAAGCTCAGGCGGATGCGGAAGCCAACGCCAATACGATCGCTGACCTCAATTCTCAATTGACAGCAGCGAGAGCCGTCGCCGCAACGAATGCGGATACCATCAACAGCCTCTCATCGCAGCTGGCTCAGGCAAAGAGCGACGCCAAGACACTCGAGGATACTCTGAATGCAAAGATCACATCGCTGCAGTCGCAGCTGGCAGATGCCAAAACGAATGCAGACACCGATGCGGCCACCATCACAGACCTCAATGATCAACTGGCCAAGGCCAAGGATGATCTGGCAACCGTTCAGAACGACCTGAACAAACAGATCAGCTCTCTGGAAGCGCAGCTGGCAGATGCAAAGGCGAAAGCAGACACCGATGCCAAGACCATCGGGACTCTGAAAGATCAGGTGACCTCACTGCAGTCCGCCCTTACGGAAGCGCAGAACAAATCAAAAGAAGATGCAGCCACCATCAGCGATCTGGAGGATCAGCTGGCTAAAGCTCAGGCAGATTCCTCGACTGATGCGGCCACCATCACTGACCTTAGGAATCAGCTGGCCGCAGCTCAGGCAATCGCAGCGACCGATGCAGATACTATCAACAGCCTCTCATCGCAGCTGGCTCAGGCAAAGAGCGACGCCAAGGCACTCGAAACTGAACTGAATACTAAGATCGCATCACTGCAGTCGCAGCTGGCAGATGCCAAAACGAATGCAGACACCGATGCGGCTACCATCGCTGACCTCAATGATCAGCTGACTAAGGCAAAGGCGGAACTGGATGCTGTCCAGAACGACCTGAACAATCAGATCAGCTCCCTGGAGGCGCAGCTGGCAGAAGCAAAGACAAACGCAGACGCCGATGCCAAGACCATCGGAGATCTGAATGACCGGATCACTTCACTGCAGTTCGCCCTTACGGAAGCGCAGAACAAATCAAAAGCAGATGCGGAGACCATCAGCGACCTGAACAAAAAGCTGACGGATGCTCAGGCAAAAGCGACGACCGATGCGGCCACCATAGCAGATCTGAAGGATCAGCTGGCTAAAGCTCAGTCCGACGCTGCAACAAATACAGCGACCATAACTGACCTTAGAAATCAGCTGGCCACAGCTCAGGCAGCTGCGGAAGCCAACGCCAATACGATCGCTGACCTCAATTCTCAACTGACTGCAGCGAGAGCCGTTGCCGCAACGAATGCGGATACCATCAACAGCCTCTCATCGCAGCTGGCTCAGGCAAAGAGCGATGCCAAGACACTCGAGGATACTCTGAATGCAAAGATCACATCACTGCAGTCACAGCTGGCAGATGCCAAGACGAATGCAGACACCGATGCGGCCACCATCAAAGACCTCAATGATCAGCTGACTGCAGCTAATGAAGAGCTGAAAACCCTTAAAGAAAATGTCAGCTCCCTGGAAGCACAGCTGGATGAGGCCAGGAAAGCATCAGAGACCGCTGAGGCCACCATCGCAGGCCTCAATGACAAACTGGCACAGACACAAGCTGATCTGCAGCAGGCACAAGAAGACTTGAAGGCAGCGCAGCAATCAGCGGCCACTTTTGCGCCGGTCGCTCAGGTCACTAACCTGAAAGCTGTAGGCGACAAGGCAAGCGTCACCCTGACATGGAGTGCATTGACTTCCAATGCCAGCGGCTATAAGATATATCGCAAGACGGGTACTGGGTCATACAAACTGGTAAAGACCATTTCCGGTATCAGCACTGCAAAATGGACGAATACCAGACTGAAGAAGGGCAAGACGTATTACTACCGCATAAAGGCTTACAAGGCCATCAGCGGCGGAGAGCTCTGGGGAGCTTATTCCACAGCAGCAAAGGCAAAGACAACATGGGTCGCCCGGGTCAAGAACCTCAAGGCAGCGCCAGGCAGGGGCAAAGTGACACTGACCTGGAGAGCTCTCAGATCCGACGTCAGCGGTTACAAGATATATCGCAAGACAGCCGGCGGAACATACAAAGCCGTAAAGACGATCAAAAAGCCGCGTACAGCCAGGTGGACGAATTACAAACTGAAGAAAGGCAGGACCTATTACTTCTATATCAAGGCCTACAGGACCGTAAAGACCAAGCGTCACTACGGAAATGCCTCCACAGCTGTACATACAGTGGTTAAATAGCACAGGATAATATCTGTGATCAAAGACTCCGGTCCCCGGGCCGGAGTCTTTTAATAGTTCAAAAACAAAAGAAAACAACTCTGCAGAATGCAAAGCTGTTCTCTCCCTTAAGTTGTTTGTTCAATGCCATGCTACTAACATTGATGGTTGACTTATAAGATGGTCATAATATCACTTCATCTGAATAAAGTCAACCTCTCAAGGGGGGCTTATTTGAAATTTTTTCCGAGTTATCACATTTGAGACGAATAATGATTCACTTTACGTCCAAATGCATTGCACTCGCCTCTAAGTGATTACTTCTGCCCTTCCGCCTTCTGCGCTTTCCTGGCCTTTATGAGACGCACACCCTGGCTATTGGCCACGGTGATCCCGAGATACGCCAGTACGATGCAGATGATGGGCATGGTATAGTTGAATATCGCATAGGGGAAGTAAGCTCCGGCTTTGATGCCCAGAGTCGCCGCGATGAATACGCCGCAGGTGTTCCAGGGAACCAGCGCCGAAGTGACCGTGCCCGCACTCTCAAGTGCGTTGGAAAGTGTCTTTGCATGCAGCCCGCGCTTTTGATAAGCATCGGCATACATCCTGCCGGGAACTACTATCGAGATGTACTGCTCCGGCATGGTCACATTGGAAAGCACACAAGTAGCCTCCGTCAGGGCAACCATCGTACCCGGCAGTTTGACCCTCTTCAATATGCTGCCGACCAGCACCTCCATCTGCTTTGTCTTTTCCAGGATACCGCCGAACATCATGGCAATGATCGTCAGGGATACCGATGACATCATGTTCATGATGCCGCCTGATGTCAGCAGCTCATCGACCGATTTGATCCCGGTGTGAGCTGTAAAGCCTTCATATCCGCAACTGAGCACGTCGCCCAGAGTGCAGTCCCCGCCCTGGAAGATGATGCCGATGATGGCGCCGCTGATAATGCCCAGTGTGATACCCGGTATCGCGGGGATCTTCATGGCCACCGCCACAATGACTATGATCGGCGGCAGCAGCAGCAGCGGATTGATGGTAAAGTTGTCCGCGAGCCCCTTGCTCATCTCAACAACTGCCGAAGTATCGGCGTCCGTATTCCCGCTGGCATAATGGAATCCCAGAAAGCCGAAAAATACCAGTGTGATGCCATAAGCTATCGCCGTAGGGAAAATCATGAACTTTATATGCGTGAACAGATCCGTGCCCGCCATGGCCGGCGCCAGATTCGTAGTATCTGAGAGCGGTGACATCTTGTCGCCGAAGTAAGCTCCGGAGATAACTGCGCCTGCGGCAGCCGGAGCCGGTATATCAAGGCCGATCGCGATGCCCATCAGGGCCAGTCCCATGGTTCCCATGGTTCCCCAGCTGGTTCCTGTGGCCAGCGAAGTTATAGAACAGATCAGCACCGCCGCTATCAGAAATACACTGGGCGACAGGATCTTCAGCCCATAGAAGATCATGGCCGGCACTATGCCTCCGACGATCCACACGCCGATCAGTATTCCTATGATGATGAGAATGACTACAGCCTGCAGCGCACGATATATGCCATCCATCATCGCCGTCTCTATGTCCTTCCAGCGATAGCCGAGGCTCAGGGCCACTATGGCGGCCACGACTACTCCTATGAACATGGGCACATGCGGGTCTGCTTTAAAGTGGATGATGCCCACAGCCATGACCACCATCAGGATTCCGAAGGTTATCAGCGCATGCCAGATGTGCGTTTCCTTCGGAGTGCTCAGCGGACGCTTTACATTGTTATCATTTTCCATAACGAACTCTCCTCTACAATTTATATTTTTTCAGTTATGCTCATATATATTAACACAAAAGAAAAGACTCCGCACTATGTGGGAATCTTTTTGATCATATTTAATTTTGCTGCGGCGCCGGCTCAGGTGTTGGTCTCAAACTTCTGCTTGCACCGCGGGCAGGTCACCATCACATGGCCTTTGCCTGCGGGCACCCTGACCTGCTGCTTGCACGAAGGGCAGTAGAAATAGCAGTATACAGGCTCTCTGCCCTTGCCGTTGCGGGAGCGTTCCTTCTGACTGTAGGTGTAAGTCCCCCTTTTCTTCTGCTTGTGAAAGTAATTCCAGTTAAGGATCCGGTTGCGTATATTCAGGAATTTTTCATTCTCCGCCTGTCTCTTGTAGATGTTGCGCGAGAACATCCTGGCAAACATGAACACGAATATGATGATCCCTGCATAATAAATGATCCGGATGTGTGTCAGCATACCGATTATTTCTATTGCAAAGGAAACGATGAACAGGAAAATCCCCAGCTGATCATTTCCGTATCTTCCTCTGAAAAAACCCATTGGTAACTCCTCTCTGGCCGATCTATTTCTCAACGCTCCTGTGTATGGCCTGCATCTTCTCATCGATGGCCGCCAGATCAGATGCACACTGATTCAAAGCTTTCTGGTCCTCGACGCTCAGCTCGCCCGAAGCCTTGTAGCGCAGTTCGTGTTCCAGACTGGCCCATGTATCCATGGCGATGGTCCTGATCTGAACCTCTACCGGGATCTTTTCCGTCTTCTCAGCAAGAAAGATCGGTACTATGAGAACTATGTGCAGGCTGCGGTAGCCGTTCGGCTTGGGCTCTGCAATGTAGTCGCGTTCCTTTATCAGCTCTATATCATCCTGCCCGATCAGCAGGTCAGCTATCTTATAGATATCATCTATATAGTTGCACATCACCCGGATACCGGCGATGTCCGTCAGCGTCATGATGGAGTCTATAGTTATCTCCTGACCCCGCCGCTCCAGCTTGTCAAAGATACTGCTGATCGACTTGACTCTGCGTTCCATGTGATGGATTGGGTTGTAATCGTTCTTGACCCGGAATTCATCGTCCAGTATCTCCAGTTTTGTACTGACCTCTTTTATAGCTGCCTTATAGTAATTGCGAACTTCCATGAATTTCTGCACTTCCTCCGCCAGAGGCTGCATATATCCCGGCAGTGCGCTCGCATCGAACAGATAGTCTTCACTTTTTTCCAGAATCATATCTCTCTCCTATCATCTCCTATTGTAACATTTTTCAGATATATTTACACCTGTGCCTTAAATGCACCTGAAACTTTATCCGACTTCTTCAAACTGCGAGTTGTAAAGATCCGCGTAGAAGCCTCCCTTTTCCAGCAGCTCTTTGTGTGTACCCTGCTCGATGATGTTACCGTGATTCATGACGAGTATCAGATCTGCGTTGCGTATGGTGGACAGGCGATGGGCGATGATAAAGCTGGTACGCCCTTCCATCAGATTATCCATGGCCTTCTGTATCAGTTCTTCAGTCCTGGTATCCACCGATGATGTCGCTTCATCCAGTATCAGCACCTGGTTGTCCGCAAGGATAGCCCTGGCAATAGTCAGCAGCTGCTTCTGGCCCTGGCTCACATTGGTGGCATCCTCGTTGAGCACCATATCGTAGCCGCCCGGCAGGGTGCGGATAAAGTGGTCCGCATGAGCCGCTCTGGCCGCCGCTTCCACCTCTTCATCGGTAGCTTCCAGCCGCCCAAAGCGTATATTCTCTCGTATGGTGCCCGAATACAGCCAGGTATCCTGGAGGACCATACCGAAATTGGAACGCAGCTCGTGGCGGTCGAAATCCCTTATATCGTGACCGTCCAGGAGGATCTGCCCCTTCTGGACATCGTAAAATCTCATCAGCAGCTTGACCATGGTGGTCTTGCCGGCACCGGTCGGCCCCACGATGGCGATCTTCTGACCCGGCTTTATCTCGGCGCTGAAGTCCTTGATGACGACCTGATCCGGATCGTATCCAAAGCGGACGTGCTCAAAACTGACTTCTCCGCGCGCATGCTCCAGATGGAAGCCCGGCAGACCGGACTGTTCTTCTTCCTCTTCATTGAGGAATTCAAATATCCTTTCGGCAGCGGCCGCCATCGACTGCACCTGGTTCATAACCTGCGCTATCTGCTGCAGCGGCTGAGTGAAATTCTTTACATATTGTATGAAGGCCTGTATATCGCCGATGCCTATGGTGCCCCGGATGGCCAGAAAGCCTCCGGCTATGGCCACACCCACGTAGCCGAGATTGCCCACAAAGTTCATCGCCGGCATCATGATGCCCGAGATGAACTGGCTCTTCCAGGCCGACTGATACAGTACATCGTTTGTTTCATCGAAATTTTCGATGACTTTCTTCTCGCGGTTGAAGGCCTTGATCACCATTTGTCCCGCAAAGTTTTCCTCCACCTGACCGTTGATATGTCCCAGATAGCTCTGCTGAGTCGCAAAGTGCTTTTGTGAAAAGCGCACTATCAGAGCCATGAGTCCTGCCGATATCGGCAGGATGATCAGCGCGATCACTGTCATCAGCGGTGAGATCGAGAACATCATCACCAGCACGCCGATGATGGTAGCCAGCGAGGTTATCACCATAGACACACTCTGCTGCAAGCCCATGCCCAGAGTATCCACATCGTTGGTGATCCGCGAGAGCACTTCACCATAAGTCCTGCTCTCGAAGTACTTCATCGGCATGTGGTCGATCTTCTGCGAGATCTCCTTCCTCATCTTGTAGCACACGTTCTGGGTCACCGTAGTCATGATCCAGCCCTGCACAAATGAGAGCAGTGAACTGATGATATACAGCGCCAGAGTGAAGAGCAGTATCTGCGCTATGGCATGGAAATCGATGCCTCCCGTACCCTCTATCTTCCTCATCAGGCCCTCGGCCAGTTCCGTGGTCGCGTGTCCCATGATCTTGGGGCCGGCCACCTGGAACACTGTGGAAGCTGCGGCGACGACCATGACGATGACCACCAGTATCTTGTAGGTCCCCAGGTAGGAGATCAGCTGACCTATTGCCTTGCGGAAATTCTGTGCTTTCTCGGTCGGAGCCCCGATGGAGCCGGGACCTCCCTTGGGAGCCACACCAGGTTGTTTTCTTCTTTCTTCTGCCATTATCCTATTCCCTCCAATTCCGCTTTCGACAGCTGCGACAATGCGATCTGTCTGTAGACCTCGCATGTTTCCATGAGTTCCTCGTGGGTGCCCTTGCCCACCATCTGGCCTTCGTCGAGCACCAGTATCTGATCCGCACCTACAATGGTGCTGATCCTCTGAGCGACTATTATCTGGGTCGTGCCCTGCAGCTCCTGCGAGAGCACTTTTCTCAGCCGCGCGTCTGTCTTCATATCCAGTGCCGAGAAGCTGTCATCAAACACCAGGATGCCCGGCTGTTTTGCTATCGCACGTGCAATGGCCAGGCGCTGCTTCTGTCCGCCGGAAACGTTGGAGCCTCCCTGCGAAATGTAGCTGCTCATGCCGTCTTCCTTTTCGTCTATGAACTCGGTGGCCTGAGCCAGCTGCGCCGCCCGCCGCACCTCTTCATCCGCAGCATCCTGCTTTCCAAAGCGTATGTTGTCAGCTATGCTGCCTGAAAAGAGGATCCCCTTCTGCGGCACGAACCCTATCTGCGCACGCAGATCATGCATCCTGATGTCGCGGACATCGGTGCCGTCGATAGTGACCGCGCCGCCGCTGACATCGTAAAAACGCGGGATCAGGTTCACCAGGCTGCTCTTGCCGGATCCTGTACTGCCTATGATAGCGGTCACCTGACCCGGTCTCGCCGTGAAATCTATGTCATGGAGCACATTGCTCTCGGCGCCCGGATATTTGAAATCCACATGTTCAAAGCGGACTTCTCCGCGTCCGCGCGGGAACGGCAGCGGTTCCTCAGGATCGTGCACAGAAGTCTCTGTGTTGATGACCTCCTGGATACGGTCGGCGGCCACGCCTGCGCGCGGCAGCATGATGGACATCGCCGACAGCATCAGGAAGCTCATGACTATTATCATCGAGTAAGTGATGAATGCTGTCATCGCGCCTACCTGCAGGTCGCCGCTGTCTATCCTCTGAGCCGATATCCAGGTGATGAAGCAGACCAGGGCATTCATTATCAGCATCATTCCCGGCATCATGAATGTCATGATACGTCCCGTGAACAGCTGCGTCCTCTTGAGATCGGTGTTGGCAACATCAAATCTGGCTTCCTCCGTATCCTCGCGTCCAAAGGCGCGGATGACCGACAAACCGGTCAGTATCTCACGGGACACCCTGTTCAGGGCATCGACCAGCTTTTGCATGATCCGGAACTTCGGCATCGCCAGGGCGACCAGGAGACCCATGACACCGACCAGCACCAGGATGCCCAGCGCGATCACCCATCCCATGTGCGCGCCGGTACCCACGACTTTGACGACGCCGAAGATGCCCAATACGGGTGCATACATCACTATTCTCAGCATCATTGCGGTCACCAGCTGTATCTGCTGCACATCGTTTGTGCAGCGCGTGATCAGCGAAGCGGACGAGAACTTGTCCATCTCCGCGCTGGAAAATCCGATCACGTTGCGGAACACTTTGCTGCGCAGATCGCGTCCCACCCCGGCGCCCGCACGGCTGGCGAAGAAGGAAACGGCTACCGCCGATAGCAGCATCACCAGTGCCATGACGATCATGATGCGGCCTTCATGCCAGAGGTAGTCCTTTTGCATCTTGTCTATATCGAGGCCGGCAGCCCTGCCCGCGCTGGCCGCATAAGCAGTGCCCATGGCTTTCAGGGTCTGGTCGCCGATCTTGTCGGTGGTCTCTTTCATCTGACTGCGCGCCTTATCGATCTGCGTGCTGTCCATGGTGCCGCTCGCTATCATCTGCTGCATCAGCGGCCGCATGTCAACATAGGTCTTCACCTTTCCGTTCTCGTCCTTTGCACGGAAAGTCTTTATCTTTGTGTGCATCATACTGCCGATCTGAGACACGCTCATATCGTCGATGCGTTCTGCATAGAACTTCATCGCCGGATCGCTGCTCATACCGTCTTTGACAGTCTTCTTGAAATCCTTTATCGACATGTGTCCCAGCTGATAAGTGAGCACAATGGGCGTCAGCAGTTTCTTGTCGAGGTGGTTGAGCCTGTCCTCGCCGGTGATCTTCAGCCGGTAGCTGTCGCCCGACTTGCTGTAAGCGTCGCGCCACAGATCTTTGTCCTTCCGGTTCATGAAGATCTGAGCTTCCTCATATTCCTGCGCCTTTATCTTCTGCGGCAGGATGTGCTCTACGCCTTTGTTCTGGATGCCCACATCTATGATGTCCTGCGTGTACTGCGGCAGTGAGAGGTCGCAGTAAGCCTGGACTATGAGAAACAGCACCAGCAGGATCATGATCCTCCAGTACGGTTTCAGGTTTTTGAATATGTTTTTCATTTGATTCTTGCCTCGAGTTCTTCCTTTGCTATTTTCAATACCATCTCAAGATGTCTGTTCAATTCATGCATCTCCTCGCTTCCCATGCGCTCGAAGATAGCATCCAGATAACTCCGCACCCTTTCGTCGGCCTTCCTGTCCACCGCGCGTCCCTCTTCCGTAATGAATACACGCACGCTGCGGCGGTCCTCCTTGTCCATCCGCCTCTCTATATACCCCCGGTCTTCCAGCCTTCCGAGCACGCGGGACACCGCGGAAGCCGGCACCGGGGAACAGCTGACGAGGTCGGCCACGCGCACGCCCTCTTCCGGATCACAGCCGAGACCGCAAGTCTTCAGGGTATGCATCAGGTGCATCTCGCCCCGGTTCAGTTCGGGTACCAGCGCTTCGATCCCGATATTCTTGAAGCTGTGCATTATATCCAGCATCCTTCTCTGTTCAACGTTCATAATTCTCCTGACCAATTATTCTTCACTAAAATTATTATCACTGTTAATTAATTCAGAAAGTATAATAATACCTGGCTCCATCAATGTCAATACTTTTCTCAAAAGGGGCCGGTTGATTGCCTCCGGCCCCGGGGTTATAATGGAATGAGTGTTATTACAGGACATTGATCAAGGAGGCGTCATGGATTTTACTTATTCCGAACAACAGTTGAATATCAAGAAAGCACTGAAAGATTTCTGCGAAAGGGAGATCGCACCCGATCTGAAGCCTATGGACAAGATGGCTGAGTACCCTATGCGTACGGTGAAGATGCTGGGGGAAATGGGATATATGGGAATGCCGTTTCCCAGGGAATATGGCGGCATGGGTCTGGATTACCTGACATACGTGATGGCCATCGAGGAGATATCCAAGATAAGCCCCTCTCACGGCGTCATCGTGCAGACGCACCATGCGCTGGCCACATGGCCCATATATACATATGGAACCGAAGAGCAGAAAAAGAAATATCTGCCTGACATGCTATCCGGCAAAAAGATCGGAGCCTTCGGCCTTACCGAGCCGAACGCGGGCACCGATGCCGCTATGCAGCAGACCATCGCCGAAGACAAGGGCGACTACTGGCTGCTCAACGGATCGAAAGTCTTCATCTCCGGAGCGGGGATCGCTGACATCTATGTCGTCATGGCGATGACAGACAAGAGCAAGGGCAACCACGGTATCAGCTCCTTCATCATAGAAAAGGGAATGCCGGGATTCAGCTTTGGCACCAACGAAAACAAGATGGGCATCAGCGGATCTACCGTCGCCGAGCTGCTGTTCGACAACTGCAAGGTTCCCAAAGAAAACCTGCTGCACGAGGAGGGCAAGGGCTTTAAGGTAGCCATGTCCGCACTGGATGTGGGCAGACTGGGTGTTGCCGCACAGGCACTGGGCATCGCTCAGGGAGCTTTCGAGATGACCGTAAAATACATGAAATACAGAAAGCAGTTCGGAAGACCGCTCAGCGCCTTCCAGGCACTGGCCTTTGAGATGGCCGGGCTGGAGACCAAAATCGAAGCAGCGCGTTTCCTGCTCTACCGCGGTGCGAGCGTGCGCGACACCGGAGAAGGCAACGCTACCGTGACCGCAGCCAAAGCAAAACTTGCCTGCGCTTCCGTTGCCATGGAGATGACCGTCAAGGCGGTGCAGTTCCACGGCGGCTACGGATACATGCGCGATCTGCCGCTGGAAAGATATATGAGAGACGCCAAGATAACAGAGATATATGAAGGAACTTCCGAAGTCATGAAGCTGGTCATTTCCAACAACATATTCGGACGTCCCGGCAAAGAAGAACCCAAAGAAACCAAGTACTTCGAAGACACCAAGTCGCTCGTTTGCGCCCTGGGCTCCCTCAAAGACAAGGACGTGGTCATCTCCGGAGGCAGAGGTCTCGATGAAGAAGGCTTCCGTCTCCTGGATGAACTGGCGAAGGCCCTGGGAGCGGACACCGGCGCTTCACGCGGAGCAGTACGCGCAGAGCTTGCTGACGAATCAAAGCAAGTCGGTCTTTCGGGCCGCAAGATCAGCCCTGACGTCTATATCGCAGCCGGCATTTCCGGGATGACGCAGCACCTGGCCGGGATACAGGAGGCAGGTACCGTAGTCGCCATCAACAGGAACCCGCAGGCTCCAATATTTGAGGCTGCTGACTTTGCGATCGTCGGAGATGCCAAGGAGATACTGAAAAAATGGATACAAAGCATGCAGTCCTGATGGCCCTCGAAGAAAACAAAGGCCGACCCGTATCTGGGAGCAAGCTGGCACAGCAGCTGGACATTTCCCGCACGGCCGTCTGGAAAGCCATCACCTCGCTGAAAGATGAAGGCTACGATATTCAATCGGGCAGAAACAAAGGCTACCAGCTCTCCTCCCACAGCGATATGCTGTCGGAGGAAGCCGTGCGCGCCGAACTCCGCCACCAGGTGCCCCTGTACATCTACGACAGCCTGGAGTCCACCAACAAGACGGCGGCCTCCCTTGCGATGGACGGCGCCCCGGCGGGCACAACAGTGATCGCCGCCGAGCAGACGAATGGCCGCGGCCGCAGAGGACGCAGTTTTTATTCGCCAAAGGACACCGGTCTCTATCTCAGCATGATCCTGGAGCCCGAAGGCGACATGACACAGGCGGTACTCATCACCTCCGCAGTAGCCGTGGCCGTTTCCCGGGCTATAGACGATGTAAGCGGGAAAAAAAGCCGCATCAAGTGGGTCAACGATGTATATCTGGACGGAAAAAAAGTCTCCGGCACCCTGACCGAAGCACTGACCGATTTTGAGACCGGCAGCATCGGACACATAGTCACCGGTATCGGAGTCAACTGCAGCACTGAACACTTCCCTGACAGCGCCGGCAGCAATGCCGGCAGCATTGGCGGAGGTTTTTCCCGCAGTTCCCTGGCAGCGCGCATCATCGACAACGTGATGGACACCATTGGTCATCTGGAAGAGCGGTCCTTCATCGAAGAATACCGCCGCAGATCCATGGTCATCGGAAAAGATATCGATGTCTACCATACGATAGGCGGCGAACCGTTCCCTGCCCGGGCGATCGATATAGACAAAGACGGCGGACTTGTCATCCAGCGGCCCGACGGCAGCCGGGAGACACTGTCCACCGGTGAAATAACTATACGTTTGAAATAAGCCGCTTAGATAGGGCAGTAGTCGATCACTTCTCCGTGATCCATGATGAGGGTATACCCTCTGCCGGTAGGCGGGATCCAGTGCCACAGGTCATCATGGAGACCGGGAAAACAATCGAACATTATGGCGCCAATAGCTCCACCATGGCAGACCACGATGGAATTGGCGTCTTTTTTGTTGTGCCGCACCGACATGTCCTTCAGTCTGTGCAGGCCGGTCAGTTCCTTGAACTGGCTGCGCACGCGCTGGCGGAATTCTTTCACGCTCTCACCGCCCGGCGGGCGCACGTCACTGCCGTTGTCCTCCACCCAGCGGCGGAATTCCGGCTCTTTTTCCAGTTCCTCTGCGGTCTTCATTTCATACTCGCCGCAGTCTATCTCCTTGAGCCCGTTGAGGAGGCGGAAATCCTGTTTCCCGTATATCATCTCCAGCGTCTGCTGGGAACGGATCAGATCTGTAGCATAATAATCCGGATTTTCCGGCCTTGGATATATGTCCTCACTGATGAGGTCCTCCAGCTGACGGCGCCCCTCCGGTGCCAGCGGCAGATCCCGCGTACCGTAAAACAGCTTTTTGATGTTGCCCTCTGTGAGGCCATGTCTGATTATATGAATGTATGAACCCATACAAGATTCCTCCTTTGTTCACTGCAGTCTATCTTATCACAAGCTCCCCTCACCTGCACCACAAAATACAAAAAACTACATATAGTAAAGGAGAGACCTAATAAAGTCTCTCCTTCACTATATAGGGGGTATCTTGTATTGGGGATAGATATTATCTCGTTACGGTTATTATATTAGCATATCGGTTGAATTAAGCAATTGTAATTGTTATAATATGAGTATATTGAAATTGTAATTTTTACAATCTCGTTGGTATTACAACATTTGTGGGTTTCAGAGCCTGAAAAATTTGAAGGCTCTTCAGGTTTTTGGTATTCAAGTGCATAGGGAACTTGTTAGAGGGGGGTTTTATTATGGTTACCGTATCTGAATTATTATCACATCCGGTATTCGATGAATTCCGTCTGGTGACCGATAGATCCGGTCTCAACAACAGAGTCAGGGACACCGGTATCTTCGAGTGGCAATCCGGCAGGAGCCTGGAGGAATCCTTCCATCCGGGTGATTTTGTGATCACTTCACTGGCCCAGTACCGTGACCTGCCCGATTCACTGGCGCCCGTGATGTTTGCGCTGCTCAACAAAAAGCTGGCTGCGCTCTGCATCAAGGATCTTTACTTCCACGAGCTGCCGCAGGAAATCACCGACTTTGCAAACGAACAGCATACTCCCATATTTTTCTTCAAGGACAGCCCTTTCGATGAGATCATCTACACCATCAAGAATTCGCTGACACCGGGGATCATCAATGTGACCACCACCCGCAACGCGAGGCGCATACTCTACGACGGCCTCGACAGCATGTCGATCGAGATGCTCGCAAAGGAGATCAATCCGTACTTTCACAACAACCTGATCTGCGCCTGCTGGATGCCGCGCAACAAGGCCAACGAGGACAGACTGCTGGCGGACTTTTTCGAGAGTTACTACCGCGACGCCTCTACCATCGACCTGCCCATGCAGTCGGCTTATTCCATCATGCGCTTTACACACGGAATCGTGGCCATCTACACCGACAGCCGCGATGAAGCCAATGCAGAGACAGGCTTTCGCATGCTGAGTAACATCCTCGGCATCGACCTCTACCAGTTTGCACTGGGCCTCAGCAACACGCACACCAGCCTCACCGAGGTGGGCGCTGCGATGCGCGAAGCCATCTATTCGGCTGTTGTGGGCGCCATAGACGAAAACGATGAGACCCTCTTCAAGGATATCGGCTTTGCCCAGGTCATCTGTCCCCTGAGGGACAATTTCTGGATGAAACAGTACTTTGGCACTCTGCTGAGCAAGCTTTATCGATATGATGAGGTGCATAATTCCAATCTTTTTGGTACTATAGAGACATATGCCCACTGCGGCGGCGATATAAAGAAGACCGCAGAGATCACTTTTCAGCACACGAACACCATCAGATACAGGCTTAACAAGGCTTATGAGGTGATGGGGCTCGACAACCGCGCGACCAGGCAGTCGCAGCTGTTCCTGCTGATCAGGATGTACGACATAACCAACAGAATGGAAGGACTCAGGATCTAAGTGAAAGCCAAAGCAAAGAGCAATGTACTCCTGCTGATCACGGCGCTCATATGGGGATGCGCTTTTGTGGCCCAGCGGCAGGGGATGGAATACGTGGGCCCCTTTACTTTTAATACCTGCCGCAGCGTGCTGGCGTTTCTCAGCCTGCTGATCGTCATCGCAGTGCGCAGGCGCCTGCCCGCACCAGCCGGGAAAAAGTCGCCGCGAAGGTATGGCAGACGGCCGCTGCTGATCGGCGGCATACTCTGCGGCATAGCCCTCTTCATCTCGACCGGACTGCAGCAGTACGGCCTCATCACCGTAGAAGCGGGCAAAGCGGGTTTCATCACCGCCCTCTATATTGTACTGGTACCCATCCTGGGCTCTTTCGCCGGCAGGAAAGTGCGCCCCCTCATATGGATATGCGTGGGCATCGCGGTACTCGGCCTCTGGCTGCTGACGGTGCAGAACAACGACGGAGGATTTTCAATCGGCAGCGGAGACATAATCCTGCTGGTCTGCTCCTTCTTCTTTGCGGTGCAGATCCTCCTTGTGGACCGTTTCTCGCCGTTCACCGACGGCATCGAACTTTCATTCGTACAATTCACGACCTGCGCGGTGCTCTCGGGGATCTGCATGCTGATATTCGAGGATCCGCATCCGGATGCCATCCTGGCGATCGCAGTACCCCTGCTGTACGCTGGAATACTTTCGAGCTCCGTCGCTTATACACTGCAGATCATCGCACAGAAGAACGCCGACCCCACGGTCGCCAGTCTTCTCATGTCCCTGGAGTCCGTATTTTCGGTCCTCGCCGGCTGGCTCATACTGGGCGAGCAGCTGACACCCAAAGAGTTGACAGGATGTGCTATAATGTTTGTTGCGATAATTTTATCGCAGTTACCGCAAAAGAAAGACGGAGGTAAGCAATTAATTGGATAATACACAGGGATTGCAGGAAAAAATAAAACTGCTGAAAGACGAGCTGAGAACATACGACCGCATTGCGATCGCTTTCTCGGGAGGCGTCGACAGCACCTTTCTCTTACTGGTCGCCCATTCGGTCCTCGGCGCCGGAGCGCTGGCAGTGACGGCGACCGGGCCGCAGTTTGCTCCCGATGAAATACAGGAAGCCAAAGAGATGTGTGAAAAGTACGAAATACCGCAGCTGGTATTGAACATTGAAAACGAAGTCATGCCCTACATAGCAGACAACCCGGAAGACAGATGCTACATCTGCAAGCGTCACATGTTCGAATTCATACCGGATGCGCTGGGAGAATTCCCCATTGCAGACGGCAGCAACGCCGACGATCTGCTTGACTACAGACCCGGCAGACGTGCGCTCCGCGAACTGGGAATTATCAGCCCGCTGGAGGATATCGGCTTTACGAAAGATGAGATACGGACAGCACTGGTCGCCATGAACGTACCCACGTGGAACAAGCCGGCTTATGCCTGTCTGGCAACGAGGATACCCACCGGCGATGCGCTGACGCGCGAAAAGATGGAAGCTGTGTATCGAGCCGAACACGCCCTGCGCCAGAAGGGCATCGCGCAGGTGCGGGTGCGCCATCACGGCGATGTGGCCCGCATCGAAGTGGCTCCTGAAGAGCGCCGCAAGTTTTACAGCGATTCTTTCATGGACCAGGTGAACCAAATTGTAAAGCAGGCGGGCTTCAAGTATGCCGCTCTCGATCTGGGAGGCTACGTGAAGGGCAGCATGAATAAATAATTATTGCGATTGGAGGAATTCTATGACGGATTTTGATTATATGCAATTGCAGAACGGCTCTGATATCAGAGGCATCGCCCTCAGCGGCGTTGCCGGAGAAGAGCCGAACCTCACGCCCGAAAGATCGGCGGGGATCGCCGGCGCTTTCCTGCGCTGGCTGGCAAAGAAGACAGGTAAAGAAACTGCGGATCTCAAGGTCGCTCTGGGACGTGACTCGCGTCTCAGCGGCGAAGATATTGCGGCAGCGGCTTTCCGCGGATTTGCGCCTTACGGGGCTGCCATACTGGACTGTGGTCTGGCGAGTACGCCGGCCATGTTCATGTCGACGGTTTTCCCGGAGACCGGATGCGATGGAGCCGTGATGCTCACCGCCAGCCATCTGCCCTGGAACAGGAACGGTTTCAAGTTCTTCGACAGGGACGGCGGACTGCAGAAGGCGGACATCACCGCGATCCTGCAGCTGGCAGCAGAGGCTGAAAATGACGCTCCGGCAGCAGCGGCCGCCAGGGTCACCAGATTCGATCTGATGAGCCTTTACTGTGCTCATCTGCGCGATCTGATCCGCCGCGGCGTGTCCCGGAACGGCGAAGAAAAAGAAAAGCCGCTCTCCGGACTGAAGATCGCCGTGGACGCCGGCAACGGCAGCGGTGGTTTCTTCGCCAGTCAGGTACTGGATCCGCTGGGCGCGGACATCAGCGCCAGCCAGTTCCTGGAACCGGACGGACATTTCCCCAATCATATACCGAACCCGGAAAACAAAGAAGCCATGGATTCTATCAGCGCCCGGGTCACCGGGTGCGGCTGCGACCTGGGACTGATCTTTGATACCGATGTCGATCGTTCATCGGCAGTCGACAGCAGCGGCAATGAGATAAGCCGCAACAACATCGTGGCCCTGGCCGCCCTGCTGGTCAGTGAAGACCACCCGGGCACTACGGTGGTCACCGACAGCATCACCAGCGATCATCTGAAGGACTTTCTGGAGAACAATCTGGGTATGCACCACTTCCGCTACAAGCGCGGATACAAGAACGTCATCAACAAGGCCCTGGAGCTGAACAGCGAGGGCACCGAATGCTGGCTGGCCATAGAGACTTCGGGCCATGCAGCCATGAGAGAGAACTACTTTCTCGACGATGGAGCTTATCTGGCTGCCAGGATCGTCATCAAAGCGGCCGGGCTGGCCAGAGAGGGAAAACGCATAGATGACCTGCTGAAAGACCTCAAGCAGCCCGCGGAAAGCCGCGAGGTGCGCATGAAGATCACCTGCCCCGAGCACAGCGAATTCGGGGATGCGCTGCTGGCGGACTTTGCCGCCTGGGCGGACTCCCGCGATTTTGACATCGCCGAGCCCAACTACGAAGGCGTACGCATCTCGTTCGGCAAAGGCGAAGGCAGCGGCTGGTGTCTGCTGAGAAAATCTCTGCACGATCCACTGATGCCTCTGAATATAGAATCGGATGTCAGCGGCGGCGTGGCTAAAATATCGGCTACTCTGCGCGACTTCCTGGATCGTTACAACGACCTGGATACTTCGGAACTGTAAAGAGGGAATGAAAAAATGGTTACTTGCGAAAAGATGAAAGAACTGGAACGCCAGGCAGATGCTCACGGCTTGTCATTTTACAAGATGATGGAAAACGCCGGCACCTGCGCGGCAGTCATCATCATGGGCTCTGTGCCCGCACTGATGAAGGGCGGATCATGCCTCATCATCTGCGGCAAGGGCAACAACGGAGGTGACGGGTTTGTCGCCGCCAGACGTCTCGCCGGCTACGGCGTGCAGGTCACCGTGCTCCTGATGGAGGGGCCCGCGCGCACTGAGGATGCGATCACCAACTTCGATCTGCTGGACAAGATCCCCAACGTGGTGGTCACTTCAAAGACGCCCGCGGATCTGGAAGCTTACGACTGCATCGTCGACGCGCTTTATGGCACCGGCTTTCACGGCAAACTGCGCAGCGAACCGGCCCGCCTCGTCAGCGACATGAACCGGGCGCAGATGAAGGGCACCTTTGTAGCCGCCCTGGACATTCCCTCCGGACTGCCGGGCGACATGGGAGACAACGACCTCATCGGTCTCTGCGTACACGCAGATCTCACGATCACTTTCCACGATAAGAAGCCTGTGCATATGTGCAGAAAGGCCGCCATGGTCCTCGGCGAAGTCACCGTCGCCGACATCGGCATCAGCGACGCCCTGCGGGAGGACGCCAGGGAGTAAGCCTCTTATAGCACTGTGATTTCAACGCCCATCGTTCATTGGCGATGGGCTATTTTAATTCCAGAACTATGGGACAGTGATCCGATCCCATCACGTCTGTCAATATCGAGGCATCGGCCATGTGTTTCTCGAAATCGCGGGAGACCAGAAAGTAGTCTATGCGCCATCCGGCGTTGTTCTTCCTGGCGTTAAAGCGATAGCTCCACCAGGAATAGATCCCTTCTGCATCGGGATAAAAGTAGCGGAAGGAATCTATGAATCCGGCATCCTGCAGTTCGCTCATCTTGGCTCGTTCCTCATCGGTAAAGCCGGCGTTTTTGTGATTGGTGCGCGGGTTCTTCAGATCGATCTCCTTGTGGGCCACATTCATGTCGCCGCAGACAACCACCGGTCCCTCGATGCCGAGCAGATAAGAGCGAAAGGCGTCCTCCCATTCCATGCGGTACTCTAGCCGCGCCAGCTCGGCGCCTGAATTGGGCACGTAGACATCGACCAGTGTAAAGTCGGCATAGCGTGCGCTTATCACACGGCCCTCATGATCGTGCTCCTGCATACCGATGCCGGTGGAAACCTCCAGCGGCTCCTCCTTGCTGAGGATCAGAGTGCCCGAATATCCTTTCCTCTCCGCCGAGCACCAGTACTGATGATATCCCGGAGTCGGCACCTCCGCCTGTCCCTCCTGCATCTTCGTCTCCTGAAGGCAGAGCACATCCGGATCGGCTTCCTCGAGGAAGTCAAAAAAATTCTTTTTCATGACGGCGCGCAGGCCGTTCACATTCCACGATATCAGCTTTTTCATTTTGAATTTTCCTTTCTGTCACCTGCTGCAAACTCTATGAACTTTCTCGCGGCCCATGGCAGCGCATCCCCCTTGCGGGTCATGATGCCCAGCTCCCTGTGAAGCTCCTTTTTCATGGGGATGGTCACGATATTGTATGGATTCCTCTTGAGCACGAACTCCGGCAGCACGCTGACGCCGAGGCCGTTCTCCACCATGGACATGATGGTATAGTCCTCCTTCACAAGGAAAGCGATATCCGGTTCCAGCTTGTGCTTTTTGAATTCGGCACGCAGGATCCTCTGAAAATCGCTCTCCGGCATGATCAGCTGCTCGTCCATGAGGTCTTCGAGATCGAGCTGACTGCGCTGAGCCAGCCTGTGCCCCTGCGGTACCAGGGCAAACATGCGATCCTCGAACAGCTTGCGAAAGCTGAGCCGCCGGTCGCGGATATTCATGATAAAGGCGATATCGATGCTGCCAGCCGCCAGCAGCTCCGGTATCTGCTCGGTGTCCCCGGTCTGGATCTCAAAGTTCACATTGGGATACTTTTGTCGAAACGCGGAAAGCCGCTGCGGCAGCCAGTGACATGAAAAGCTGATGTAGGAACCTATCCTGATGACTCCCGTGCCCAGCTTTTGCAGCTCCGCCGTGCGCGCTCCCAGCTGGCGTTCGCCGTCCACGATCTCGCGCACCGGCTGCAGCAGATATTCCCCGTCACGCGTGAGAGTGACCTTGCGGTTGCTGCGATCCAGTATCTGCACACCGAGTTCCTCTTCAAGGTGCTTCATGGCCTGGCTTACCGCCGACTGCGTATAATTGAAATATTCGGCCGCCCTCGTAAGGCTGCCGGTCTCGATCACCTTCAGCAGTATTTCATAGCGCGAAACTTTCATCGCCGCCCCCATTAGTTTTGCTAATAACTACAATTAAAAATTATCGTTTTACTAATCGATATTTTCATTGTATATTAGAGAAGTCCAAAATTCAAGCGAGAGCGCACCGGGAGGAGCCAGATGAAAAATTTGCAGGGATACATATTGCCGATAATAACTTTTGTGCTATGGGGCAGTCTGTATGTGATATCGAAGACAGCCATGGAAGAGGTACCGCCCATCACATTGCTGGCATTGAGATATCTCATCGCAATAGCTGTGCTCTATATAATCGCGAAAAAGAGAGTCGGCCGCCTGCCTGCGATAAAAAAGGAACACTGGCCTTTGTTCTTTGCCATCGGAGTCCTCGGTTACGGGCTGGCCATCATCTGCCAGCAGATCAGCACTGACATGCTGGATGCTTCCCTGGCAGCCCTTTTGAACTCGCTGAACCCCATCTTCGTATTCATCCTGGCCTTCTTCATCCTCAAAGAAAAAATAACAGCCGCCAAAGTGACCGGTATGCTGATGGCCATTGGCGGCGTCTATATAATATTCGGTTCCTCGGGCGGCGGTATCAGCATCATGGGCATACTGCTGTCCCTGGTCTCCGTCTTCTTCTGGTCGCTTTGCGCAGTTCTGGTGAGAAAGATATCACAGCACTATGATCCCATAGTCCTCACAATGTACGGGATCATCATCTCCATGGTGCTCCTGGTGCCGGCGACCATAGCAGAACTGCAGTACAAGCCCTGCACCTTCAGTCCCGCCGGAGTGCTCTGCATACTATACCTCGGCATCGTAGCCACGGCCTTCGCTCACGCCCTGTGGAACAGGGGACTGGCAGCCGCCCCCGCGAGCACCTGCTCGCTCTTCTATCCGGTTCAGCCCCTCACCTCGGCGATACTCGGTATCGCAGTCCTGCAGGAGCAACTGACCCACAGCTTCATCATCGGCGCAGCCATAATATCGGCCGGCATCATCATGACCGTGATCAGCGACAGGCTGTCACTGCCCGGCTTCATGACAAAGAAAAAATGAGTCCCTCACAGCTGACAATGTGTACAGTAGACGCTGCTCCTGCCCCGGATGACACTCCTGGATAAGGTGCCTCCGCATTTGGGGCAAGGCTCTCCGCCGTGTCCGTAAACCTGCAGAAACGGCGTGTTGCGGTAGTCTTTGCCCTTGGTCTCCAGGTAAGCTTGAGGTTCGACGCGGTTTTTACTGATGAAATATGAGAGGCTATCATGGATAGCCGCTGCCAGGCGCTGCCATTCCTCCGCGGTCAGGCTCTTTGCGGGCCGCATGGGTATGATCCCGGCCTCAAAGAGGATCTCATCCGAATAGATATTGCCGATGCCGGCGACAACGCTCTGGTCGAGGAGACATTCTTTGACGGCCTTCCTGCTTTTTCCAAGCCGTTTCTGCAGGTACCCGGCGCTGCATTCTGCTGACAGCGGCTCCACTCCCAGTTTGGCGATGCCGCTGTACACATCTTCTTCTCCGGATCTTATCAGCCAAAAGCGACCGAAGCGCCTGGTGTCCGAAAAACGCAGCTCCATCCCGTCGCTGAGCTGCATGATGATGTGCGTGTGCTTTTCCTGCGGATAGTCCGGCGGCGCGGCCAGCAGGCATCCCGTCATCCGCATATGCATTATTATGCGGCTGTCGTTTCCTAAATGGATGCTCAGAAACTTGCCTCTGCGGTCCATGGAGGATATCTTCTGTCCGCTGACCGCCCTGCAGAATACATCTGCTGCCGGGTGCGCGATCACCTCCGGGCGTGCAACGGTGATCCCCTCGATGATCCGTCCCTCGATCTGCGGTCCGATCACGTTCTTTATAGTCTCTACTTCGGGTAATTCGGGCATTGTGTACCTCCTGTTTTTTCCGGTCTCTTTTATGTCACTTGATTTTATATAATGAACGGCCGTGATTTGTCAAGATTTTACTATATCAGCCTGCGTCTTTTCACATCGACAAAGATGATTATACCGCAGATTATCATCAGCAGGTACAAGCTCAGCCCTCTGGTGACCAATATGGTATTGCTGACCATTGCCGCCGGGATGATGCCGCCGAAGATCACGGCGAAGATCCCTTCGTTGGCGCCTATCGAACCCGGCAGCGGGACGAAGGAGGCAACCACATTGACTATCGCCTGCAGTCCTGCTATCTCCATCCAGGAATAATCCGCCAGTGAAAAGCTCCTGCATACGAAGAAGGTCACCAGGTAGAGGCAGACCACCTGGACAAACGAGGTGCCTACCATCTTGATTATGGAATTCTTGTTCCGGCGGATCACCGATGCTCCGGATTGATATTTCACGATCTCGTTATCAAATTTTTCTTCCAGTGCTTCGGTGTTTTTCTTCGAAAAGAGCCTGACGATCTTCATGGATATCGTCTTCAGCTTGTATGTCATTCCCTTTGAAAAGATGACTATCAACAGGATACTGATGACTATCGCCTTGCCCGCCAGTGCCAGATAGATGAACAGTCTGAAGGAACCCAATGCAGAATTGATGTAGCTGTGCATCAGGAGGATCCCCAGGACAAACCCTATGGTCTCTGCAATCTGAAAGCTGAGCACCTCCAGTATCAGTGCCAGCGCCGAATGGGAGATCTTGATGTTCTCTTTGTGCATGTAGTAGACCTGCATCGGCTGCCCCCCGGAGGCACCCGGCGTGATCGAGCTGAAGAAGAAGCCCACGATCGCATATCTGATCGTTTCCCCGATGGACTTGTGATAGCCGAGGAGCTGTATGCCCCGGTGTATATTCAGTCCCTCGCAGAAGATGAACATAGACGCGAACAGGAAGCCCGCGATCAGATAGCCGTAGTGGGCGTTTTTCATAGCCTTGAAAAGATCGCCCGGGTTGCCGCCCTTGAACAGCACATATAGAGTCAGCGCCAGCAGTGCTGCAAACACTATGACGCTTACTATGGTTTTTTTAGAATTGCGGTTCATTAGATTTCTCTTTCGTTTATCAGCTTGAAAGCATATCCGTTGTCAAGCCAGTACGGTATGGTGACCTTCAAGGCCTCGATGGTTCTCCCCGGAGCTTTATTCCGGCCTCGTCCGTCATGAAGACACACGATGCTGCCCGGGGTGACACGTTTCTTCAGCCTTCTTACTATCTCCCCTGCCGTGATCGAAGCTCTCCAGTCTTCTGCCATCACATTCCAGGTAATGTTTGTGAGTCCGTATTTCTTTATATTGAAAAGAGTCGCCAGATTGACCTCCCCCCAGGCTCCTCTGAAATATGTGGGGCGCAGATCCAATTCTTTGAACAGGGTGATCAGTCTTTTGAACTCTCTGTTAGTGTATGCCGGAGAACGCAGCATCTCGCTCTTGTGCTCCAGCGAATGGATGCCGACGAAATGTCCTTCCCTCTTCATCCTCTTGATTATTTCTTTATTATGTTCTCCGAATTCTCCCACGATGAAAAATGAAGCTCTTATATGATAACTATCCAGCAGGTCCAGAAGTTTTCCGGTATATTCGGCGCTGGGGCCGTCATCGAATGTAAGGTATATCACTTTGTCATCGTTCGCTTTCGCGCGTCCCAGCCTGACCCGCTCCGCCACTGTGGGGATCCCGGTGTATACCAGGAAGGCGCCCAGGAGAACCATTGCAATTATCAGGATCAGCTGCATAGCTTTGCACCTTCGATCACATTGTTGATTCTCTGCATATTGTTTCTCATGCACTGGAGCTGCCTGTCGTTCTGCAGCAGGCTTACCAGATTATTATAGCCGTTCTCGTTCTTTTCCCACATGACCCTGCCGATGTTATGTTCCTCTATGTACATCGCATTGCCGATCTCCTGCTCCAGAAACGGCTTGATCACATATATGGGTGTTTCTGACGCGATGGCCTCGAAAGTGGTGATCCCTCCCGCCTTGGAGATGATGATATCCGAGTCCCTCATGTATTCATCGACATTCGTTGTGAAGCCGAGGGTATTTATCCGCGGGAACTTTTTCTTCGCCGAGGCGAAGAGTTTCGCATTCCTGCCGGCTATCAGGGTCACCTCAAGATCATAATTCTGATCCAGCTTGCGCAGCAGCTCGTCGGAGGCCGGTATCAAACCCAGGCCGCCCCCTATAATGAGGACTTTTTTCTTATTGCAATTGCCCCTGTTCACCCGCGGCCGGAACTGCCTCCTGACCGGGATACCGGATACAGTTATCGCATTTCTGCGGACGCCCGTTGAGATCAGAGCATCCCGGGTAGTCAGATCGCCGACAAAGTAGCGGTCGGTGCCCTCCGCGATCCAGTCTTTGTGCGCTGTGATGTCGGTAATCACGGTGTATATTCTGATATCGGATTTCCTGATGCTCTTGTAAGCTGACATGTACTGAGCGCACATGGGCAGTGCATTGATCACGAGGTCCGCGTTGTAATCTTCGAGCATCTTGTCGATCTTCTTCACCGAGGCCCTCTTCAGGGGAACGCTGCAATGGATCTGTGCGATCCCGTAAATAGTATTATATAAGCTCGAACATCTGTGTACCATGAAATTGAACCCCTTGTATATGCCTTTGCTGGCTACCGGGAGCATATATTCCACAAAGTCGATGACGACCACATTGGCTTCCCTGTTCTCGTCCATGATCCGTTCTTCGATAGACTTAGCCGCAGAAATATGCCCCATCCCGAATTTCCCTGTCAAAATAATTACATTCATCTTATGACACTCCTTTCCTTAGTACGATTAGATAATACCAATCAATTATTACTAAAAAATGGCGCGATACTTAATACGGTATTAAAAAGTTCTAAACAGAATATAAACTCCGGACCTTATATTATGCGCGCTGATGGATACAAAAAAGCCCCGGCGCAAATTCTGCGCAAGGGCCTCATCCTTTGAAAAAAACACCTGTAAGCTGCTGGCTGCGCTCACATATTGAGCCTGTACCCGGCACCCCAGACCGTCTCGATCAGTTTCGGATTCTTCGGATCATCCTCCAGCTTTTCCCGGATCCTGTTGATATGCACGGCTACAGTCGCACTGTCCCCGATATAGTCGTAGCCCCATATCTTCTCGAATAACTGATCCCTAGAGAAAACGATATTGGGATTCATCGCCAGGAACTTCAGCAGCTCGAACTCCCGGTGCGGCAGTTTTATCTCCTCGCCGTTCTTATATACCTTCCAGTTCTGCAGCATGATCTTGAGAGGACCGACGGTAACGCTCTCACCGGAGCGTTCTCCCCCGCCCGGTTTTTCCGCATGAGTCAGCCTCTCGTACCTCTTCAGGTGTGACTGGACTCTGGCGATCAGTTCTGCCGGGTCGAAGGGTTTTGCAATATAATCGTCCGCCCCCAGACCGAGACCCCTGATCTTGTCGATGGTCTCCCCCTTTGCAGTGACCATCAGTATGGGGATATCTATGCGGTCACGAATTTCTCTGCAGATCTGGTAGCCGTTTTGCCCCGGCAGCATCAGATCCAGCAGCAGCAGATCAAAATCGCCGTTGATCATGTATTCTGCGGCGTCTGTCCCGTCATTCCTGACATCGACCTCATAGCCGCTTACCTCCAGATAGTCCTTTTCTATCAATGCAATTTCTTCATCATCTTCTATGATCAAAATCTTAGCCATTTGTCGCTCCTCCTGCTTCTTCCTTTTTTACTGCCGGCAATTCAATAGTAACACAGAATCCGTAATCGCTGCTCGCGGTGATCCTGCCGCCCTGCTCTTCGACTATATATTTGCAGACGTACAAGCCGAGCCCGTTTCCGGCATTCCTGCTGTTCCGGGATTCATCTCCCCGATAGAACTGTTCAAATACGTGCTCCGGCTTTTCATCTTCTATGCCTTTGCCATTGTCTGCGATCCTGAAGATCACCACATCCTGATCGCGGCTCACTGATATGTCTATATGCAGGTTCTCTGCATCCGCATATTTCTTGCTGTTCTCGATGATATTGTCAAAGACCCGCCTGGTCTGCTCCGGATCGATGCTGGCTCTTCCTACATCGCCGCCAATGTCCAGCGCAATAGTGTAATCTTCGTTCAGTCCCTCTATCTTTTTCCCGGCCACATATTTCTCCATCCACGGAGCGACAGCGACATCCTGCTTGAAAAACGGCATTTTCCCGGTCTCCAGCTTGGAGAGGAAGAACAGTTTCTGGAGCAGGACCTCCATATCGCATGCTTTTCTATAAGAGATCTCCAGGTACTGCCTCTGCTTTTCAGGCGTCGCCGCAACTCCGTCCAGCATTCCTTTAATGAAGCCCTTCACAGAGGTGAGCGGCGTCCTCAGATCGTGCGATATGCCCGAGATCATCTCGGATCTTGCCCTTTCATAAGCCTCCGCCTGTTCTATGCCTTCTTTCAAATGGACCTGCATATCATTGAATGTATTGCAGACCTCGGTGAATTCGTCCTTGTTCGCATGTATTATCGGCTGGTCCAGATTGCCGTCATTTATTCTCTTGGCAGCTGCTCCGAGCTCATCTACCGGCTTCATTATCCTCCTGATCATCAGCCTCGTAAATATCTGCGTGCATACCAGCAGCGCTGCGATGATGAATATGCCGCCGACGATGAACGCAATGATGAACGTTTCGAACATCCCGTGATCGATGCCTGCAAAGGCCTTGCCCCGGGCACTGTGCGTTGCATACACATTGAAAGTCTCTCCGTTTCTGGTCATCTGACATTTAATGATTGCCACGTTTTCCATGCTATACAGCTTTACATCGCTGAAAGAGGCCTGTCCCCTCTCCAGCTCTTCGATGCACTCCATCGCCCGGTGACTGACTGTCGAAAACTGCTCTTCGGAATTGCTGTCGCTAACGTAGAGGTCGAAGTCGTATTTATTGATCTTTTTATCGATTGCTTCCCAGGATTCCGCGTTTTTCTGTGCAGCCTTTATTATGGTCTCCACATCATAGGTCGTGCCGGGCAGCTTTGCATTCTGCTTTAATATATCCATGAAATCATCCCGGAACATAAAGACGCCGGCCCCGGCAATACCGAAAAATATCAGCAGCGAAATGAGCACCATTGCCGTGTTCGTGAGAAATATCCTTTGTTTCATAGTCATAACTGCATCACCTTCAATTATTTGTCCGCTTTGATATATTCATGCCCATTGAATATATGAATAAGCCAATATTTATCCCTATCAAGGCTCCGCACAGTACATCCGTCGGATAATGGACTCCGACATAGAGCCTCGAGAGGCTGATCAGGGCAGCCAATACAAGGAATACCCAGCTGTATTTCTGCGACAGCCCGTTGAACAAAACCACTGCTGCCGCAAACGAACTGCCCGCGTGGCCGGAAGGAAAAGAATAATCGTTCTGCGCCCCGATCAACGAGTGCAGCCCGGGTATCACATCATACGGCCTCGGCCTGGCGACAAGGTTTTTCAAAATCAGATTGTCGATCACATAAGCCGCCAGCAAAGCTGCCAGTGCCAGCAGAGCGACTTTTCTGGTCTTGCGCGGGATCAGCAATATCACTGAGATGACGATCCAGACGGCCGCACCGGTCCCCAGTTTCGTAATGAAAATAACTGCAGGCGAAAGGCAGTCATTCCGCCAGTATTCCTGTATCCATAATAATATATTTTGGTCTGATTGTAACATCGAGCTTATCATTTTCCTGCCCCTCCCGGTATTATTCCAAGAATATAGTCCATCTTTATTAAAATCCGGAATACATATTATAAACTTTTCCTAAACTATTGAGAGCCTGCTTTCATATCACACTGATTACCCGGGCTCCCGTGGATACTGTCACCCGGAAATCTATATGTAAAATACACATGTAAAGTAATTCTTGCTTTCGTTTCTCCCGGAAACAGGGTAATGTAAAGCTGGAGGTAACAAATATGTCAATCGGAACTAAACTACAGCAAATCAGAAAAGCCAATGATCTCAGCCAGGAGCAATTCGCCGGGAGATATGGCGTGACACGACAGACAGTTTCTAACTGGGAAAATGACAAACACTATCCTGACATGGAAATACTGAAACAAATCAGTAATCAGTTTGATGTGTCCTTCGATACCCTGCTAAAAGATGATGAAATATATATGAAAACCATCGATAAGGAGCGGAAAAAGCTCGCCTTGTGGAAAAAGCTGTTGATTCTGTTTCTTGCAATCATCGCCGGACTGATTATTTCATTCCTGACTCTCTTTCACTTCGCCTTCCAGGGCACACCGGATGAAGATAGAATCACCACTGAAACAAATGTTAAGATGCTGGTGAATATCAAAGGCAGTTCCCCGTCGAATGCCATTACAAGAACATATGACGCCAAGACATTCAATAGCTATCCGAACTCAAAGAAGACAGAATTGCGCAGTGAGACCTGCGGGCGACTCGAAGGCGATATCCCGCATGTTTCCATAAAAAAGCACGACGACTCTCGTGTGAGCATGAAATTCCAGAACCTGGACTATAAGAACCTTGATCCCGTGATCAATAAGGTAGCCATCTATACGGCGGCCGGAATGCCCCCAAAGCCGATAAGACGTACAGACAAGCACGTCGATTATACATACAGAAATGGCGCACTAACTGTATTCCTCGCGGATCTTTTCAAAAAGAACGAGCTGACATACTCTGAAAGCCCGGACGCACTTGTATCCAGTGATGATCCCCGAAAAGCCGGGTTGGCAGTATGGTTTTGCATCTTTGAAGTGCAATACTCCATCGGGGACAAGGACTATGTTAGTCTGACTTCGGTCTCCCTCTGACTTGCCTTTGGCGCGGAAAACTATTAAATTATATATAACTGGAGGAAGAATCAGGACTACCATGATCAAAATGATATTATTCCCATCCGACTATTTCGATAAGACAAAGGTGGATGCGGACTTACAAAAGGAATACGATGCTGCGCTGGATACAGGTTTGTTTGAAATAGCTCTGTTCGACTACGAAAAATGGTTTCTTGATGACAGACTGTCTGTTTCAGGAGCACCCGGAGATGTGACACTGGCAGCTTACAGGGGCTGGATGATGAAACCTGAGCAATATGAGAGATTTTACGATCTGCTGCTGCAGCGGAATATCAAGTTGATCTCGGAGCCAAATCAATACAAATTGATGCACATTTTCCCCAATGTTTACGAATATGTGAAAGAAGACACCGCCAAAATGGCCATTTATCCGCTGCATAAAGAAATCCCCCTGGAGGAAGTCAAGAAAGAGTTTGATAAATTCATGGTGAAGGACTTTGTAAAATCGGTGAAAGGGACAAAATTTCCAAAGTTCTTCGATGCCTCCATCTCGCAGCGGGAATTCAACGATTGGATGCAGGAACTTTATAAATATAGAGGAGAACTCCTGACTGGCGGCATTTGCATCAAAGAATTTTTGAACCTGAAATACTATGGAGACAAGACCAATGAATGGCGCGTATTTTACATGAATCACGAGCCGGCCACGATCAGCAGGAACTCACTCCAGGCTGACTTTGCCCCGGCGCCGCCGCAAAGTCTCATCGACAAATACAGAGATTTGGACAGCAGTTATTACACCATCGATTTTGCCGAGCTGGCAGATGGAACGTGGAGGATCATAGAAGCAGGCGATGGACAGGTCTCCGGGTTGTCCGAAGGGCAGGACTACAATGCCTATTTCAGAGCCTTGCACCAATGCTTTGGTTCACACTAGCCCGGTTTTGCCAGTGACTTGAAAACCCAGCACACCTGCATGGCTGATAGTCTGTAACCTGCAATAAAGGGGCTGTTGCTCTAAGTTGAAAATCGGCTTAGAGCAACAGCCCCTATTTACAGCATTCCGTGACTTTTCATTAACAACTATTTAACGATTAAAGTTTACTTACTTATTTTTATCATCCTCTAATATATATCCATGATCGGCAAGTCCATAGAGCGACGGATATAGTGTTCCTGCTGCCACATCAACGACATTACCGGATAATTTCTTAATTTGTTCGATGAGCTCTGAACCGGATTTGTCCCCTTCTGTCAGTAGAAGCAGGGAAATCATCTCCATCGAACCTTTATCCATTTTATACTTTTTACTTTTTTCAATTTTCACGTCCATGCTTTCCTTCCCCTTTTTAAGTATACAAATTTTGTTGTTTTTTCAACAAGTCTTTTTATTAATGTTAGCGCCGGGATATAATTGACCAATATCGCCGAAGAAATTTGACCCACCCGTTACCACAGGCTACCATAGTTTTAAAACAACAAATAGAGACTATGGAGGGCCATATGATAATGAGTGAGTCTATTATTCTGATACGTGAGATAGCAAGAGCTGGCAAGAGCCCTTATGCTATTGCAAAGGAACTTGGTCATTCCAAAAACACTGTGAAGAAATATCTTCAGCCTGGATCAACAGAGAAATCGGTTTATCCTACACATGGATCCAATCTCGATCCGTTCAAGCCTAAGATAAATGAGATGATGGAATCCGGAATATTTAACTGCGTAACCATTTTGGAGAATATCAAGGCTATCGGTTATGATGGATCCATAAGCATACTGAAAGATTACGTTCATCCGTTCGACCGGCGAAGCAAATTCCGGCAGTCAGGCGTTATGAAACCCTTCCCGGCAAGCAGGCACAGATGGATTGGGGTATTTGTCAATATGTTGATGAATACGGGGTCAGTCACAAAGTTCATAAACATGCAACAAAAAAGGGACACGTATGTGCCCCTTGGTTGTGCATCTGCATAAGATTGACTCGTTCCTCGTCGGGATAGGCATCTCGGCCGTAGATTGCTGCCATTCGCTTCGCTCTTGGGCAATCCTGTCCGGGGACTTTCCATTGCTCTGCTCCTTCGGAGCACTCGCAAGGACAAGTCTCCCTATCTCTTTGAGAACTGACTTGCTCTTCTTGCTTTCTTCAATCCGTACTTCTTTCTTTCCTTCATCCTCGGGTCTCTTGTGAGGAATCCAGCCGCCTTGAGCGGAGCACGGTAAGCATCTGCATCGACCTCGCACAGCGCTCTTGAGATTCCGTGTCTCAGTGCACCGGCCTGTCCTGTGTAACCGCCGCCTCTAACGGTAGCGATAACATCGAACTTGCCCTCGCATCCTGCGATTTCAAAAGGTCTCTTTACCTCTCTCTTTACAATTTCCAGTGGAATGTAATCATCAAGAGGTTTCTTGTTGACAGTTATTTCACCTGTGCCAGGGATGAGTCTTACTCTGGCTACGGATGACTTTCTTCTGCCGGTTCCGTAATACTGTGTTTTTGCCATTTTCAGTCCTCCCTAACTAAATTTCCAGCGTTTCAGGCGTCTGTGCAGCATGGTTGTGCTCAGGTCCTGCATAAACTTTCAACTTCTTGAACATCTGTCTGCCGAGCTTGCCCTTTGGCATCATGCCTTTGATAGCATGTCTTACGACCTCTGTGGGGTGCTTCTCCATCATGGTTTCGAAGTTCATCTCCCTGAGGCCGCCCGGGTATCCGGTATGTCTCTTGTAGATTTTGTCCTTTTTCTTCTTTCCTGTTACTTCCACTTTGTCAGCGTTGATCACGATAACGTAATCTCCGCAGTCAACATGTGGAGTAAAGGTCGGCTTGTTCTTGCCTCTCAGGATAGCCGCTGCAGCACTCGCCATACGTCCCAGGGTCTTCCCCTCGGCGTCGATCACATACCACTTGCGTTCTACCTCTGCAGGCTTCGCAATAAATGATTTCATTTTGCCTTTCCTTTCTGCCTACTGGAATCGGGAGCTTCCTGCCCGGCCGATCCGTTTCGGTACTGCCTACTGGGATCATTCGGTAAGCATCGCCGGAATCCTTTCCAGCGTAACCTTCCCCTCGATCTTGGTCGGCATCACTATAACTATATAGCTCGCGTTTCACGGGAAAATTCCTAAAACGCGACACGACGATATTATATGCTCAAGGGGGCAGAAAGTCAATATCAATTAGCCGTTGGCCTTGCCAGTGACTTCGTCTATATCCACTTTGAAGACAAAAACTTTGTCTATCATTTTATCCATCAGTCTTTTGCCTGATTCCATATCGTTCGGATAGTACTTTTCAAGCATAGCTATGATGCCCTTTTCCTTCTCAGCATTGTCTTCCACGATCGAAGCCTTGCCGGAGGCTATGGCCGATTTGTAATAAGCTGTGAACTTTTTAGGTACTACTTCGCTCTCTGTGATGACGCAGAACGAAACCTCATCGCAATAGCGGATATTATCGATTTTTCTGCTGCCCTGATTCGTGCAGTGAAAATACATGGTGTTCCCTACCAATGCATAATTTGTGGGTACACCGTAAGGTATATTGTCCGGACCAGTAGTCGACAGAATGCCGTACTCGCCGTCCCGCAGTATTCCCATAGCTTCTTCCTTAGTGAGTGCCTGGTCTTCTCTTCTCATCGTACTTTTCATATCTGGTATCTCCTTTACTATAAACTCGCGGATATTCAACTTAATAGATATATTGTATCAAAATCAATGAGTATACCGCGTTGCTCCTGCAACAGAGATGCGAACAAAAATCATTGTACGGAGCCGCCCCTCACCGAAACGGCGAGGTACGTCCGCACGTTCACTTTCCTAACGGTCAGCGAACATCTTTTTCCGTGTGTCCTGATCTGACAATCCGGCAATAACGCCGGCGCCGACAACGACCAGAACTATGATCCTGATAACCTTTAACAGCTTCTTCATTTTTTCACCACCTTACGGTCTGATATTTTCAAAGATATAATTATCACACTGTTTTATTGCAAACTCCTCGTCCACGCGGTCCTTAACGGTCCATCCGAGGAGTGCGATCCCGTTTTTTCTCTGTCTTCTGAGGAAGTCCAGCGGCAGCTCGCTGATGTCATAAGCGATGAAATCCGGCTGTGTGAGAAAATTCATTTTGCAGGTGGAAAGCCCCCACTTTACGATGCGCGGCAATCTATTGCTCCTGAACTTTTCGGACAACTGGCCGATGCAGTAATCCGCACTCAGTTTTTTCATGTAGTATATGGCAAAAGGATCAAACGATTCGATGGCCACCAGTCCTGGGTAGTTCTGCAGCATTTCGTGCAGCACCCTTTCCAGTCTGCCCACCCGGTTTCCGTTTTTTATTTCGATCAGAACGGGAACCCGGCCAGCAACCATCTCGAGCACATCTTTCAGCCGCGGAATGGTGTATTCTGTACCGCTCAGCCTGTATTTGTCCAGGTCTTCACTGAAAAGGTCTCTGCATTTCCTGTCCACGCCGGTCATGCGTCTGATGTTGCCGTCATGCATGATGAACAGCTCACCATCGCGCGAAATATGCACGTCCAGTTCCATCGGGTAGTCTGCTTCCACCGCCTTGCGGAAAGCTCCCATAGAGTTTTCCGGCGCTTCCCGGTCATGCAGGCCACGATGCGCTATGGGCCTCGTCAGCAGCCATTCGTCTTTTCCTTTTATTCTCATGACTCCTTAAAACTCGTCCGTCCTTACTTCCTTCTTGCCGGAGCTGAATATCAGTTCCTGGTTCTGTGCGCTGACGCGCGTTCCCGGTTCCACTGAAGATGTGAGGAATACGTTGCCGCCTATGATAGAGCCCTCTCCGATGACGGTCTCCCCGCCGAGGATGGAAGCTCCGGAATAGATGGTGACATTGTCTTCAATGGTCGGATGCCTCTTGATACCATGCAGTGCCTGGCCCTGGCTCGTGGACAGCGCTCCTATGGTGACTCCCTGATATACTTTCACGTTGTTGCCGATAATGGATGTTGAGCCGACTACGATACCGGTCCCGTGATCCATGAAAAAGTGGTCCCCTATGGTTGCACCCGGGTGTATGTCTATCCCGGTGAGGCTATGCGCATATTCAGTCATCATGCGGGGTATCATCGGTACATCCAGTGTATACAGCTCGTGAGCCACCCTGTATATGGCACAAGCCAGCAGCCCCGGATAGCAAAGAACTATCTCTTCTTTGTTGTCCGCTGCCGGATCTCCGTCGAATGTCGCCTGCAGATCGGTATTGATCAGCGCACGGATATGGGGTATTTTATGGAAGAATTCCAGAGTCTTCTTCTGTGCCCGGTCCTCGATCAGTCCTTCAGTATCCACCTTGTTTTCCTGATATTGCAGAGCCACCGCGATCTGCCTTGAAAGATTGTAGATCACATCTTCGATGAGCACCGATATCTTATTGTACATATTAAAGAACTTGTAAGTCTTGTCCCTGTAGTATCCCGGGAAGAGTATGTTCAGTATCTTGTTCACGATGTCTTGAACAGCCTTTGTTTCAGGCTGATCGAAGACATCCAGCTTGTCGACATCCCTGCCGTTGGCATAATCTTCTATGATCTCTCCCACTATGTTTCTTATTTTATCAGCTGTGATTTCCAGCCCCGGTCTTTTTGTCATTTCACTTTCCTGCGCCGCAGCGCTCTCCTTCCACAAAATAATAATAGTAAAGTCGCCAATACATGTCAAATACTGCGCAGCATTTTGATTTCTCTTGCATAGCCTTCCATGTCATTCGGAGTTTCCAGAATGAAGGGAAGGTCCTTCAACTTTGGATGATGCAAGAGGTTCCTGAAGGTATCCAGGCCCAGAGTCCCCTCACCGATCTTTTCGTGTCGGTCCTTGTGAGAACCCGGTGGATTCTTGCTGTCGTTGATATGCATCGCCTTCAGATAATCAAGGCCGACTATGCGGTCAAACTCATGCAGCACGCCGTCGAGATCATTTATGATATCGTATCCCGCATCGCTGACGTGGCAGGAGTCCATACAGACGCCTATCTTGTCCTTGAGCTCCACTCTGTCGATGATGGCTGCCAGCTCCTCAAAGCGTCCGCCCACCTCGGTGCCCTTTCCCGCCATTGTCTCCAGCAGGACTACAGTCTGCTGTTCTTTCCAGATGACTTCGTTGAGCACCTCAGCGATCAGCTCGATCCCTTTCTCCTTTCCCTGTCCGGTGTGACTGCCGGGATGAAAATTGTAGTAGTTCCCCGGCGTGTGCTCCATACGTTCAAGGTCTTCCTTCATGGCGGTGAAAGCAAAGTCTCTGGTCTTTTTTGTAGCCGAGCAGGCATTCATGGTATACGGTGCATGGGCCACCAGAACTTGGATACCGTTTTCTTTTGCTATCTTGCGGAACTCCGCAACATCATCCTCATCCAGCGCCTTGGACTTTCCGCCGCGCGGGTTCCTGGTGAAAAAAGCAAATGTGTTGGCATCGATTTTCTCAGCCTTCCGTGCCATATGTACATATCCTTTGGCCGCCGAAAGATGGCAGCCCAGCTTTAATTCGTGTTTCATGGCCGTCTCCCCGTTACTCAACTGCGTTTCGGGCCCAGGATGTGTTCATCCAGAATGATGGTGAACGGTCCGTCGTTTACCAGGGATACCTTCATGTCAGCGCCGAACTCGCCGCGCTCGACAACAGGGACCTGCAGGCTGCACTTTTCTACGATATAGTCATAGAGATCGCTGGCCTTCTGCGGGTCGCCGGCGGCGGTAAAGCTGGGCCTGTTGCCCTTGCGGCAGTCGGCATAGAGGGTGAACTGCGATATCAGCAGCAGCTGCCCGTCTACATCTGCCAGCGACAGGTTCGTCTTCCCGTTCTCGTCTTCAAAGATCCGCATGCCCAGGAGCTTGCGGATGAACTTATCGGCGATCTCCTCGTTGTCCTCTTCACCGATCCCGATCAGTACCATCAGTCCCTTGCCGATCTGTCCTCTGATTTTCCCATCGATCTCAACGGAACTCTCGAGCACTCGCTGTATAACAAATTTCATTTATGTTCTCCTACTCCTTTATTAAAATTCAGGTTTCATTATACCATGTTATACCCTCTTTGGGCAGATGAAAGCAAGAGGCGGCATCTAAACTGATTGAAGAGGAAATCCCTTGAAAACGCGTGGCTTTCGCAATTGAGCGCGATCCTATCTGCGGTCGATCGAATGAATGCCGCACAATTTGGCCAGCAGCAGGCAGAGTATCGTTCCCGCGATGGCCACGGCCACCAGCAGTGCACCCACGCCGAACACATAATCCGTCCAGATGGCCGTGATTATGAACATGCCCAGACTGCCCAGCATGCTGTTGACGAAGTTGATGAGCGAGGAAGCCGAGCCGGCATCGTCATTCTGCATGCCCAGCAAAATGCCGATGGAATATGGACGCGCACAGCAGCCGACCGCCATAGTAGGTGAAAAACAGGCCAGGAAAATAAATGGAGAAGCATGGCCGAATATCATCAGGAGCACCCCTCCGATCGCGGAGACTCCCAGCATTACTCCCATCACAATGAACGCGGGTACTCTGCGCACGCGCACCGAAAAGACCGGGCCCAGCACAGAAATCAAAGCATTGGCCGCGAAGAAATAGCTGTAAGTCGTTGCCTTGAGTCCGAAACCGGTCACGTATATATATGAACTGGTCGTTATATAAGACATGATGGATACATTGAAAACGGCAGTAGCGCAGAGGAACAGCATGAATGTCCGGTCACGGCATATCTTTCCCATCCTGGAAAAGGACTCCATCACACTGCCCTGCAGACGCTTTTCCTGCGGCAGTGTTTCTTTCATCAGGATGACCATCAGCAGCAGCACCAGCGCAATGATCGTGAGCACCACAAAAGTTGCCCGCCAGATGAAAAAGCGCAGTATCTGTGCTCCGATGATCGGTGCCAGCATGGGTGCAATAACGCCCAGTGCCTGTGCTGTAGCCAGCACCGGAGCCTGAGCTTTGGCACTGAAAGCATCCTTCACGATGGCCGTAGACACGGCCACCATGCATCCTCCGCCGAGAGCCTGCACGGCACGGGCCACGATGAGGAAATTCACATCAAAAGAAAGCGCACAGCATATCGAAGCCAGCGCATAAAGAGCCACCCCTGACAGGAGCACTTTTTTCCGTCCGTACTTGTCACTGATAGGTCCGAATATCAGCATTCCGATGGCAAAGAAGAAGAAAAATCCCACCATCGTCAGATTCATCACACCCTCGCTGGTGTGAAAATAATCCGCCATGCCCGGCAGAGCCGGCAGATACATATCAGTAGACAGCGGAGCGACCATATTCATTGCAGTAATTATCAGCATCATACCGCCCCGTCCCAGGCGGGGCTGTTCAACCAGCATTTTCTTTTCGTCCACGTTCTGCCTCCGTTCCCACAAGGCATTATATCACATATTCAGCTTACAACCTTGTTGCTTTTCCCTGGAGGCGTTATAATTATTTCGTTTGGTATCACTAATTGGAGGACATCTCTTGAAGAAGAAAAAAAGGCCGGGAAATCTCGGCGTTGATCAAATAGTAATCATAGGTGAAAGTGCTCTCGTCGGCGCCATCGCCGGTGTCATCACTCTGGCTTACCGCATCTGCCTGGAATACGCAGGCACGTGGCTGAGCACGATACTCTCTTTTGCAAAGGGTCATCCACTGCGCATGGCGGGCTGGTTTGCGGCACTCGCCCTTATGGCACTGGTAGTCAGCCGCCTGGTGAAATATGAACCTCTGATAAGCGGCAGCGGCATTCCCCAGGTGGAGGGTGAGATGATAGGCACCATCAAGCAGAACTGGAAACGCATCATGCCGACCAAGTTCATCGGTGGATTCATCTGTATGTTAGGCGGTATGGCCCTGGGACGCGAAGGCCCCTCCATCCAGCTGGGCGCCATGGCAGGCAAAGGCGTTTCCCGGATACTGGGACGCAAGCGGACAGAAGAAAAATTTCTTCTGACATGCGGTGCCGGTGCCGGTCTGGCCACGGCTTTTCACGCTCCTCTGGCGGGAGCCATGTTTGCCATAGAGGAAATCCACAAGGGCTTTTCTGTCATTGCGATTCTGTCGGTGATGACCTCTTCACTGACTTCAGATTACATTTGCACCTATGTGCTGGGAATGCAGCCCGTATTCAACTTTCAAGGGAGCGCACAGCTGGAGCCGAAATACTACTGGCTGCTGATAATCCTGGGACTCATCCTGGGGATCGCAGGGGTGTTCTACAACTGGTTCACCCTCAAGGTCCAGTCGCTCTACGACAAGGCGAAAAATCTCGATCCCTTCTTCAAGCTCCTGGTCCCCTTCATGCTCTGCGGCGTTCTGGGCTTTATAATGCCGCAAACGCTGGGTGGCGGACATTCGCTGATAGAATCGCTGTGCGCAGAGAATATGGAATTGACCATCGTATTCGTCATTCTGATCATACGTCTCATACTGGGTGCCGTCTGTTTCGGTTCCGGTGCCCCGGGAGGTATATTCCTGCCTATGCTGGTTCTCGGTGCCTTCATCGGCGGAGCCTTCGCGAAGACGGTATTCATCTTTTCAGATCTCGATCCCGCATTATTGACTAATTTTGTCACCCTGGCCATGGCGGGTTTCCTCACCGCTTCGGTGCGCGCACCGCTGACCGGCATCATCCTGATATTTGAAATGACAGGCAGCGCCAACCAGTTCCTGTCACTGTCGATCGTATCCCTGTTCGCTTATATAGTACCGACGCTGCTCAAATCAAAGCCCATCTACGACAGCCTGTTGTCACGCATACTAAAAAAGCGCGACAAGGCCGTGGATAAAAACTCGGTGCGCATCGCCAAGGGAGAGAAGGTCCTCTCATATTTCAATGTTCATCACGGCAGCAAACTGGATGGCCGCCGCGTGATGGATATCAACTGGCCGGAAAATATGCTGCTCGTTTCTATCGAGCGCGGCAGCGAAGATATTATCCCCAAAGGCAGGACCAAGCTGCTGACCGGGGATACCATCGTGGTGATGCATGACGAAGCGCACGAGCGGATCATCCGCAGGGAAATGTCACGCCTGGATATTTAGTTTTATTTCCAGAGTTTGTCCGGATAGAGTCCTTTGTCTTTCATCGATTGAAGGGCAGCCATCACGGTCTCCTTGTCCTCTTTGTAGGTGACTCCGTACCATCTGTCGCGCGAATTGAGCACGGTTATCGTGGCGCGTCCCTCTTTGATCAGCTGGTCGGTGACCGCCGGGATCTGATACTCCGCCTTTTCAGGGTCCTCCTGCAGCGCCCTGTCGAGGAACGCCGGAAAGCGATCCCACAGCTCGTGCATCATGCCTTCCGTATATCCCCAGAAGTTCATGGAAACCGGACTGTTTTCGTCAAGAGCCGTCCAGGTCTCGCCATCGTCCTCGCTGTAGCAGATCTCGTCAGCGATCTTCATTATCCTGGTGCGCTCGATTATGTGCCGCAGGTAGCCTTCCTTGGAAACATCACAGATCCCGCGGGATACCGAGCCGTTCTCGGTGACCGTGTTCTTCAGAAGGAAGCTTACCATGGCAAAGTCATAAGTATTGCCCTCCTTCTCGTTGGCCAGGTGTTCGTAAATGCTCTGGAACGCACCGGGGCCGTAGTAGTCATCGGCATTGATGACGCAGAACGGACTCTTTACGATGTCCCGGGCGCTCATGATCGCATGCGCCGTGCCCCAGGGTTTGACTCTGCCCCTGGGAACGCCGTAGCCTGGCGGCAGGTCGTCGAGCCGCTGGTAAGCGAATTCTATTTCCATATGCTTTCCGGCTCTGTCCATCAGCAGCTCGCGGAAGTCATCTTCCATTTCTTCTTTTATCACGAAGACAGCCTTCTTGAAGCCCGCCATCATCGCATCGTAGAGCGAAAAATCCATGATGATTTCGCCCTCATCGGTGATCGGGTCTATCTGTTTGAGCCCGCCGTAGCGGCTGCCCATTCCGGCTGCCATTATTATCAGTACTGGTTCCTTCATGTTAGCCTCCATTCTCAATCAACTTTTATTATGCCATCATTTTTACGGGCGGGCAATCAAATCATGTTGAAGATACAGGAGATTTAAAATATAATTATTAGATAAAGGAGTTATCATGATCATTTATGTTACCGGCCCTCTGGGCTCGAGAAGAAAAGAAACCGCTCAAAAACTGGCGGCCAGGAACAACATGGATTATCTCGATTTTGACGAAGAAATCAAACAGCGCGACGGGCGCAGCATTTCCCGTATCGTGATGACCATGGGAGAACACGAATACCGCAACAAGGAATACGAACTCCTCGAGGAATTCACTGCAAAGATGGAGGATGGAGTCCCCTTGAATCTTGTGTGCGCATGCAGCGACGGCATTCTGCTAGATCCCATGTGCGCAGACCTGGCGCGCAAAGGAAACATCGTGATCGCCGATGCAGATCTTACAGCAGAAGAGTTGTGGGATCAGGCAAAGGATGATGCTTCCATACCTTATGCGTTCATGATGGATGCGGACGAGGAAAGAAAAAAAGAAAAGTTCCTGCGTATGTACGAACTGCGCAAGCAGGTATACGAGGAGTTTATCTGATTTGCCGGTCTTCTTACAGTTTCCTTGAGGCGAATTTCTTTTTCACGAAATCTATCAGCAGCAGCATACCTGCAATAGTTGAAATGCCGAGCAGCCATCCCCCGAGAACATCGCTGGGATAGTGCACTGCGAGATAGATGCGGGAGATACCGATGGCAAAAGCGAGCACCGCACAGAGCGCACAGATGACAGTTTTTCGTGCGCCTTTTTTCATGTACAGCATGAACAGTATGAACAGCAGTCCATATACGGCGATGCTGGTTATCGCATGTCCGCTGGGAAAAGACCAGCCGTTCTGGTCGATCAGAAAGAGAGACCTGTCCGGACGCGGGCGCTGTACTATATCCTTGATCACGATACGCACCAGAGTGGTGATCACAGCTGCGGCGGCCGCCGGCCAGCCGTATTTTTTTGCGCGATCCTCCTTCAGTAGCAGGAGCAGACAGATGATTACTATTGCTTCCCAGTTTCCGAGATAGGTGATCCCCTCCATCAGAGTCGAAAGCCCCGGCTGTCTCGCATCGACAAAAGCGTTGATCAGCGCATTGTCAAATGGCTGGGCGCTGCCGCTGACCACGCCCCAGGTCACCCAGGCAAAACCAAGAATACCTGCTATTAAAATTATCCATAGTCCAGTCGTCTTCTTCATGCCGCCATTATAACATAATCTTATGGCAATGATAGCGGAAAAGTAATATAATGTTAATGTACGCTTACGGAGAAATCATATGAACATTATCAAAAATATACCCGGCATCATTAAAGTATTATTATCTCTGCCGGAATTAAACAAGCTCAAGAAAGAAATAGACGCGGCCAACGCCGCCGGTGATGATGAAAGGGAACAGGCGGCTATCCTGGCGGCTACCGATATGTGGGGCCACCACCTGCTGCGCAGCTTCAAGGTCAAACTCACAGTTGAGGGGAGAGAGAACCTTCCTGACGAAGGACCTGTCGTCTATGTCAGTAACCACCAGGGGTTTGCCGACATCCCCACCATGTGCGCCGTACTCAACAAGATACAGTTCGGCTTCATCGCCAAGAAAGCTCTGACAAAGATCCCTCTCTACGGCACCTGGATGCAGCGCATCCGCAGCGTCATGATCGAGCGTGAGGATCCGCGCGCCAGCCTGCGGGCGATTTCCAAGGGTATCGAATATGTGGAACACGGATTTTCTATGCTGATATTTCCTGAAGGCACCCGGGCAAAGGGCGGCCCTATGGGAGAATTTAAAAAAGGCGCCCTCAAACTGGCCACCAAACCGGGCGTACCTATCGTGCCCATCAGTATCAACGGTTCTTATGAGATCCTTGAAAAGCAGGGTTATCTCAAGAGCGGCCAGCCGATAGACGTGATCATCCATCCGCCTATTCCCACCGCGGATCTTTCCAGGAAAGAAGAGAAGGAACTGACCGACAAAGTTCACGCCATAGTAAAAGCCGGCCTCGATGAACTCAAGGCACGGCGTTCGTAAGGATGTGCACTGCACACCATTGAAATTTCAGCTTATACAAGGTTTTTTCTTCGAATTATCCACAGATAGTCTGCACACAGCAGGCACGCTGTGGATTTTTGCTACATTCCGAGGCCGAAGGTGTCCTTGACCCTCCTGAGCACCGGTTCCGCTATTTCATTCGCCCGCAAAGCCCCATTTTTCAATATGTCCAGCAGTTCCTGCGACTGACGGATCTCATTGAAATTCTGCTGTATCGGCTTCAGCGCTTCGTTGGTAACGGCCACCAGTTCCTTTTTCAAGTCTCCGTAGCCTTTGCCCTTAAAGTTATCCACTATATTATCCACAGGCTCGCCTGAAAGCGCGCTGTAGATGTTGAGAAGGTTGGAAATCCCCGGTTTTTCCTCGGGGTCAAAGCGAATGACGCCCTCTGAATCGGTGGTCGCCTTCATGATGGATTTCTTGACTTTCTTTTCATCGTCAAGCAGCGAAATACGGCTGTGTATGTTCTCCGCGCTCTTGCTCATCTTGCTGGTCGGGTCATCCAGCGCCATTATTCTGGCGCCTTCTTTGAGAAATCTGCCCTCCGGGATCACGAAAGTCTTTTTGTATTTGTTGTTTATCCTGATGGCGATGTCGCGGCACAATTCTATATGCTGTTTCTGATCGTTGCCAACAGGCACTATATCCGTATCGTACAGGAGAATATCGGCTGCCATCAGTATCGGATAAGTAAAGAGGCCGGTAGGTGCCGATTCCCTTCCCTTGTTCTTCACCTTGAACTGAGTCATTCGCGACAGCTCGCCGGTGTACGAATTACAGGTCAGTATCCACGACAGCTCTGCATGTCCCGGTACATCCGACTGGATGAAGACTATGGATTTTTTGGGATCCACGCCAATTGCCAGATACAGTGCCGCCACGTCCAGTATATGCTGCCGCAGCTCCTTCGGATCCTGCGGTACAGTGATCGAATGCATGTCGACTATGCAGTATATGCAGTCATTGTCTTCCTGAAGTTCAACGAACTGGCGCAACGCACCCAGGTAATTCCCCAGATGGATATTACCCGTGGGCTGAACGCCTGAAAATACTCTCTTTGCCATTTTATTTGCCTACTTTTGCAATTCCCTTGCAAACCTTTCCTTGATATTTCTTTCTGCTCTCGATATAGTCATCTGAGATACGCCCAGCGATTTTGCGATATCCGACTGGGATTTCTCAGCAATGAATCTCTCTTTGAATATATATTTGTTGGTATCTGTCAGCTGATCAAGCACCGAATTGATGATCTCACGATTTTCGAGGCCGTTATAGCCGGTCTCTTCGACCGAAGTGAACTTTTCGTACTTGCTGCTGCCGCCCTCTTCGCCGCTGTCGTCGAAGGTCTCGTCCAGAGAGTAAGCCCCATAAGCCATCGATGATTCCATGGCCATCAATATATCTTCCTCTTTGTGTCCCATGTATTCGGCGACTTCCTGTACTGTAGGCGTGCGCCCCAACTGGCCGGACAGCTCTTCCTTGGCTTTCGGAAGAGCGACCGAAATTTCCTTGAGACGTCTGGGCACCTTAAGAGACCAGCCCTTGTCGCGGAAATATTTCTTTATTTCCCCGAGAATGGTTGGGGTAGCAAAACTGCTGAATTCATAACCTCTGTCCGGGTCGAACCTGTCGACCGCATTTATCAACGCCAGGGCACCTACCTGATAGAGATCATCTCTATCGACGCCCTTGCCTTGATACTTGCGGATCAGGATATCCACCATGTAGAGATTTTCTTCAACGATCTTATTTCTCAGATTGATATCCTTCGTCTCTGCATACTTTTGGAAATCTTCCTTAGCTGTCATTTATTTTTCACCATTTTGATACTTCGGCATCCGTTTTCTGATTTTTGTATTTCGACATCGTCCATGATAGTTTTCATGATCTGGATTCCAAGATCACCTTCGTTGGGGCAGTCGAGGCAGGGCCTTTGGACCTTTTCCACTTTGTGATCCCCGACTTCGTCTATTATCTCGATAGTCAGGTTTTCTTCCGCCATATCCAGGATGACCTTGTAATTCTCACTCCAGCCTTCAAATCCATGACAAGTGATGGCCTTGCATCCTTCGGCAACGGCCATCCTTATATCATCCACCTTTTCAATATCGAATCCCTCAAGCGAAGCTGCCGACCCGGCAGCCATCTTAATGATCTTGATGTATTCCGGATTTCCCGGAACAGTTATATTCAATATTTCAGACATCTATTATTTCTCCTTCTTCGATGAATTCGCGCCGGTGTCCATCTTTATCTGCGCGTCATCGTCATTCTTACCCTTTTTATCTTTATCACTTTCAGCTTCTTCAACTTCATCTTCCTTGAGGACCTTGGCCATTGAAATGATCTCTGCGCCCTTGTCCACCTTCATGATGCGAACACCCTGAGTAGCTCTTCCCAGTCTGGATACATCGCTGGCTTTGATGCGTATGATGATCCCCTTGGAATTGATCAGCAGGACCTCATCATCGTCATCTACTATGGCTGCACCTATCAGCTTGCCCGTCTTCTTGAACTTGGACTTGTCATAAGTCAGGAGCCCCTTGCCGCCTCTGTTCTGCAGCTTGTATTCGCTCAAAGAAGTCCTCTTTCCAAAGCCGTTTTCGGTGACTACCAGAATCTCTTCTTCTCTGGATACCAGATTCATGGCGACAACTTCATCGTCATCCTCCAGCTTTATCGCGCGCACGCCGCCGGCGACTCTGCCCATCGGCCTTACATCGTTCTCCGAGAAGGTTATCGATTTTCCGTTTCTGGTCACGATATTGATGAAATCTTTGCCGCTGCTCTGACGGATATCTATCATTTCATCGCCGTCCTTCAGCTTGATAGCGATCAGGCCGGCCTTTCTGTTGGTGTCGTATTCCGAAAGAGCCGTTTTCTTGATGATACCCTTCTTAGTAGCTGCAATCAAGTATTTTTCATCACTGAAGTCCTTGATCGGCATCACCGCACTGATTCTCTCACGCTGCATCAAATTGAGGAAGTTGACCGCAGGTGTCCCCTTTGCGGTCCTCGTAGCCTCCGGGATCTCATAAGCTTTGATCTTGTGAGCCTTGCCGTAATTTGTGAAGAACATCAGATATTCGTGTGTCGATGTCATGATCAGATCTGTCACAAAGTCGTTCTCCCTGGTGGTCAGTCCTGTGATGCCCTTGCCTCCGCGCCTCTGAGTCTTGTAAGTATCCGCCGGAATCCTCTTGAGGTATCCCAGATGCGTCAGTGTGATGGCCACATTTTCTTCTTCGATGAGATCCTCTTCGTTCAGTTCGTCAATACCGGCTGTGATCTTAGTCCTTCTCTTGTCGTTCCACTTGTCTTTGATCTCCAGCATTTCCTCTTTGACGACGTTCATCAGCTTTTTGTCGTCGGCAAGGAGTTCTTTGTAGTAAGCTATCTTCTTCAAAAGATCATTGTATTCGTTTTCGATTTTTTCTCTTTCGAGTCCCTGCAGCCTTGCCAGCCTCATGTCCAGTATCGCCTGAGACTGTATTTCTGAAAGACCGAACTTTTTCATCAGCTGCTGCTTTGCATCATCATAGCTCTCTCTGATAGTCTTGATGACTTCATCGATATTGTCGAGCGCTATTCTGTAACCTTCCAGAATGTGAGCCCTGGCTTCGGCCTTTTTCAGGTCGAACTTCGTTCTCCGGGTGACCACTTCTTTCTGATGCTTGAGATACTCTGTCAGCATATCATAGAGATTGAGGATCTTCGGCTGCCCGTTGACCAGAGCGAGCATGATCATTGAAAAGCTCTCCTGCAGCTGTGTATGCTTGAAGAGTCTGTTCAAAGTCACCTGAGGATTGGCATCGCGCTTCAGCTCGATGACTATTCTCATGCCCTCGCGGCTGGATTCATCTCTGATGCTGGATATTCCGTCTATCTTCTTGTCCCTCACCAGATGAGCGATCTTTTCGATCAATCTCGCCTTGTTGACCTGGAAGGGGATCTCAGTGACTACGATCTGCAGTCTGCCTCGTTTGGTCTCCTCTATCTCTGTCCTGGCACGGACCAGGATCTTTCCCTGTCCCGTGCGGTAAGCTTCCTGGATATCTTTCTTTCCCATGATGATAGCTCCGGTCGGAAAATCCGGTCCCTTCACTATCTTTATGAGATCCTCCACGGTAGCGTTCTCATCATCGATCAGTTTGACGCAGGCATCTACAGCCTCGCCGAGATTGTGAGGCGGTATCGAAGTCGCCATACCTACAGCAATACCGTTAGATCCGTTGATGAGTATATTAGGGATCCTGCTCGGCAGTACTACCGGTTCAACTTCCTCTTCATCGAAGTTCGGCATGAAATCGACAGTATCTTTGTCGATGTCGCGCAGCATCTCGAGTGCAAACGGAGTCATCCTGGCTTCGGTATATCTCATGGCCGCAGCTCCGTCTCCGTCTATAGAGCCAAAGTTTCCGTGGCCGTCTACCAGCAGATATCTGGTCGAGAAATCCTGAGCCATTCTCACCATCGCATCGTATATAGAACTGTCGCCGTGCGGATGGTACTTGCCCATTACATCGCCGACAATACGCGCAGATTTCTTGTATGGTTTGTCCGGCGTGACACCCATAGTGCCCATGCCATAGAGTATCCTCCTGTGGACAGGTTTGAGACCGTCCCTGACATCGGGAAGAGCCCTGCCTACGATGACGCTCATGGCGTAATCGATATAGGAGTGCTTCATCTCACTATGTATCTCATGCTGGATCATTTTCTGATCTTCTATCAAATTTGCCATTCTCTAAGTTTCCTCCCCCTATATGTCAAGATTCTTCACGTACTTCGCGTTTTCTTCAATGAATTTCTTGCGCGGCGGTACCTTGTCGCCCATCAGCGTAGTGAATATCGCATCCGCAGCGACAGTGTCCTCCAGGGTTATCTGTATCAGAGTTCTGTTTTCATAATCCATGGTGGTTTCCCACAGCTGCTGGAAGCTCATCTCTCCAAGACCTTTGTATCTCTGTATCTCGGCCTTTCCCGACTTTCCTTCCAGTTCCTTCATCAGCTTTTCCTGCTCTCTGTCGGAGTAAGTATAGTACTCATTTTTTCCCTTTTTGGTACGGAACAGAGGCGGCTGCGCCGCATATACATATCCGCCTTCGATCAGCGGTGTCATATAGCGGTAGAAGAAAGTGAGCAGCAGCGTCCTGATGTGGGCTCCGTCCACATCGGCATCCGTCATGATTATTATCTTGTGATAACGCAGTTTGTTGATATCAAAATCATCTCCGATACCACACCCGAAAGCTATGATCATATTTTTGATTTCTTCCGAGTTCAGTATCCTGTCCAGTCTGGCCTTTTCTACATTCAGTATTTTGCCCCGGAGCGGCAGCACAGCCTGACGCTTTCTATCACGCCCCTGCTTTGCAGATCCGCCGGCGGAGTCACCCTCTACGAGGAATATTTCTGAGAGAGAAGCATCCTTCTCTGAACAGTCTGCCAGCTTGCCCGGCAGTGAAAGTCCATCGAGAACACTGTTCTTTCTCACTATATCTCTCGCCTTGCGGGCGGCCTTTCTTGCTCTTGAAGCCTCGATACACTTGTTCAGTATCGTCTTCGCCTGGTTAGGATTTTCCTGCAGTAAGTAAGTGATGTTTTCATTTGTAGTAGTTTCCACAAATCCACGCATCTCACTGTTTCCCAGCTTTTCCTTTGTCTGTCCTTCGAACTGTGGATTGGTCAGCTTTACTGAAATTATGGCCGTGATCCCTTCTCTGATATCTTCTCCGGAAAGTGATTCGTCCTTTTCTTTCAGTATATTGTTCTTTCTCGCATAATCATTGAACGCCCTTGTCAGAGCGGTCTTGAATCCCTGAAGGTGATAACCTCCCTCAGTGGTATTGATATTATTTGCATATGAAAAGATAGTCTCGCTGTACTGGCTGGTATATTGAAAAGCCACTTCGCAAGCCATGTCTCCCTTGCCTGATTTGTCCTTTCCGGTAGCCTCAAAGTAAACGATATCTTTATGTATCGGATCCTTGGTCTCATTCTGGAAAGCTACAAACTCTTTAATTCCGCCTTCATAGTGGAATTCTTCTTTTCTTTTCTGACCGGCTCTTTCATCCCGGAGCACGATCCTGATTCCCTTGTTCAGAAAAGCCATCTCACGGAGACGGTATTCCAAAGTCGAAAAATCATATTCTGTTTCTTCAAATACATCCGGATCCGGCCAGAATGTAGTCTTCGATCCCGTTTTATTTGCGGTACCTATCTCATGCAGCGGCTCTACCGTGTTTCCCCTTTCAAAAGCAATAGCATATTTCTTGCCGTTCCTCTTTACTTCCACTTCCATCCTCGTTGAAAGTGCGTTGACTACCGAGGCTCCTACTCCGTGCAGTCCTCCGGATACTTTGTATCCTCCACCGCCGAACTTTCCGCCTGCGTGAAGCACTGTATGAATGACCTCTACAGCCGGTTTGTGCATCTTGGGATGCATATCGACCGGCATTCCCCTGCCGTCATCCTCAACCGTTATTGCATTGTCCTTCTCTATGGTAACTTTTATAGTTTTACAGAAACCCGCCAGGGCTTCGTCAACTGAATTGTCTACGATTTCATAAACCAAATGATGAAGACCTTTTTCTCCTGTCGATCCGATATACATACCGGGTCTCTTTTTGACAGGTTCAAGGCCTTCTAATATCTGTATTTGTTCTGCTCCATAACTCTGATTTACTATATCTTCAGCCATTAGCTCTAATCACCTCATTTTCTTCCTATGATTTACTAATTTATTATACAATAAAACAGCCCTTTTTACAACGATTTAACGTGTTTTTAAGCGCTGTATCATTTTTTCTTTTTTATATTGTTCTATGGGGCTGTTTCAAGGCTTGTAAGCTCATTTTTATATAAAGTATGACCCTTTGATAATTGTAAATATTTAACATTTACTTTCAAAGGCCTTCCCGCCTCTGATCTCTATTATCCGTCCACCCTTCATTGATTCCCTTATTTCATCGGTGATATCGGTAGTCGTGATGAACAGTTGAACATCGTGCAGGTACTCCACGAGATACTTCTGTCTCTCTGAATCGAGTTCCGACAAAACATCATCGAGGAGCAGAATCGGATTTTCTCTTTTTTCTTCCTTCAGCAATTCGATTTCGGCAAGTTTCAGAGAAAGAGCCGCAGTCCTCTGCTGCCCCTGAGAACCATAGTATCTGGCATTTACATCGTCTACTATGACCTCAAAGTCATCTTTGTGAGGTCCCCTCGATGTATTGCCGTTGAAAAAATCAGCTTCTTCATTTTTTTCCAGTTCTGACATAAAAACATCTTCGATGCTGTTTTCATCATCGGATTTGACGCTCGGCCTGTACTTTACACGCAGCTTTTCTCTTCCATTTGTGATGCCCTGATGAATCTTTCCGCTTATACGGGAGATTTTTTCCATGAAAGCAGCCCTCTCCCTCATCAGAAAAGAGCCGTATTCCACCAGTTTTTCATCCCAGATGTAAAGACCGTTCTTCTCATCACGGTTTTCTTTCAGATAAGCGTTTCTCTGCGAGAGGACTCTGTTGTACAGTTTCAAAGTGTTCAGATAAGAAAGTTTTAACTGCGACATTTCGCGATCCATGAAGTTTCTTCTCTTCGCCGGATCCTCCTTTACGATCTTCAGATCTTCAGGGCTGAAGACCACTGAAATGATGTGATCAAGAAGTTCCGAAATGCGCTGCACTTTGATTCCATCGATTTTTGCAGCTTTTTTTCCGTCCCTGGTAACAACCATATCGATGCGGCTTTCATCTTCCCTCTGAAAAACCACAGATACACGGCAGAAATCCTCACCGAACCTTATCAGATCCCTGTAGCGTGAAGTCCTGAATGACTTGCCCAGAGAACACAGATAAATGCTCTCTATAAGATTTGTCTTGCCCTGGGCATTTTCGCCCATGATAATATTGACGCCCGGATCGAATTCGATTCGCTCATCTTCATAATTCCTGTAATTAAAGAGACTTAATTCACTGATATACATTGTTTAGTTTGATGGTATCCTCACCGGAAGGATCAGATATTCAAAACTGTTTCCCTCCAGCGGCTTTATCAGGCACGGAGTCGTCGGTGTATTGAATTCCATGATCACCGTCTCGTCATCTACTGCTTTCAAGGCATCACTGATATATTTCGAGTTGAAACCTATTTCAAGATCACCGCCTTCTTTTTCCATTATCAGTTCTTCCTTTACTCTTCCTTCTTCAGAATTGGAAGTGATAGAGAGCAGGTTTTCTTCTATATTGAATCTTACCAGATTGTTCTTTCCTTCTTTTGCCAGCAGCGATGCTCTGTCGATTGAAGAGAGGAGTTCGCTCCTGTTGATGACAACTGTCGTCTGTTTTTCAGATGGAAGTATATCTTTGTACTTGATGAATTCTCCATCGAGCAGTCTGATTACGATCTTGGTTTTCTCCAGCAGCATTACAGCTTTCTTGTCGCCCAGGATCAGATCAACGTTATCATCGGTATCCGATTCAGAGAGTATCTTGTTCACTTCATTCATGATGCGCGCGCTGATGACTATGCTGTATTCTTCTTCACTGGTCATCTTCTCCCTGGCTACCGCCATCCTGAATCCATCCAGCGCCGCCATATTGAAAGAATCCTTCTCTATTTCCAGCAGCACGCCGGTAATGATTCCCTTGGACTCATCAACACTGGCGCAGAAATGAGTCTTTCTGATCATATCCCGCAGCATTGATCTGTCGAAAGATAACTGTGCTTTGACATCGGTGATGTCTCCGATACCGGGAAATTCATCGGCAGGCATACCTATGATATTGAATACCGATGTCATCGAGGAAATGCTGATGTTTCCGTTTTCCTGTAATTCAATCGTCAGTTCCTCATTAGGGAGCTTTCTTATTATCTCACCGAAAAGCTTTGCCATTACCACTGTGGTTCCTGATTCTTCTGTATTGACATCGATCGTCTTTTGAATGCTGATATCCATATCAGAAGCAGCCATAGTCAATTGATTGTCATCGGTTACCTTCAGAAGTATTCCCTTCAGTATAGGAATCGTTGTCCTGATCGAAATAGCTTTGGAAACTGTATTCAGAGATTTTGCAAGTAACTGTTGGTTGCATGTGAACTTCATGATGTGACCTCTTTATTATATATTTCATAGTAGTAATAGTAGTAGGGCCTGTGGATAATGTGGAAAACACATTTGAACCCTCAAATTTCAACGTTTGTTGTTGTGCATAACTTGTTCATAAGTTGTGTTTTTTTGTTAACAGCTGTTGTTGATAAATTACTTTTCATTTATTTTGGATATCAGCTCGTCGATGATATCCTTCAGTGAATCATCGCTCTCCATCTCTGCCGCGATCTTCTTGTGAGCGTGCAGCACTGTGGTATGGTCTCTGCCTCCGAAACTCTCTCCAATCTTGGGAAAGGAGTTTTCTGTCATTTCCTTGCAGAGATACATAGCTACCTGCCTTGGAAATGCTATGTTTCTGTTCCTGCGCGAAGAGTCCATGTCTTTGATGCTGATCCCGTAGTATTTGGATACGCACTTTTTGATATCACCTATGGAAACCTTCATTTCAGAAGGGGCCAGGGCATCCTTGAGGACTTCTTTGGCCAGTTGTGAATTTATCGGTTTTTCCAGCAGCGTGGAGAAGCTTACTATTCTGGTGAAAGCACCTTCCAGCTCTCTTACATTGTACTTTATCTTTTCTGCAATGAAAGAAATCACTTCTCTGACATCATCGGTCAATTCTATGTTTTCAGCCGTAGCCTTGTTGATAAGGATGGCGACCCTGGTCTCATAGTCCGGCGGTTTGATGTCGGCGGAGACACTCCAGAGGAACCTCGAAGTCAGCCGGGTGTCCAGATTGGTAAGCTTTTGCGGCGGTCTGTCGGACGATATTATTATCTGTTTGTTGCGGTCATAGAGGGCGTTGAAAGTGTGGAAGAATTCTTCCTGCGATCTGTCCTTTCCTTCTATGAACTGGATGTCGTCAATCAACAGAACGTCTATATTCCTGTACTTTTTCTTGAAAGATCTGGTTTCTTTATTTCTGATGGCATTGATAAGCTCGTTTGTAAACATCTCGGAAGAAACGTATAAGATCTTTTTATTATCGTGGTTGTTCAGTATATAGTGGCCGATCGCATGCATCAGATGTGTCTTTCCAAGGCCGCTGTCCCCATATAAAAATAGAGGATTGTATCTCTTTGCAGGCTGCTCGGCAACCGCCAAAGCCGCATAATAAGCGAACTCGTTGTTGGGACCGACTACAAAGGAATCAAAACTGAACCTGGGATTGAGATAGTATTCTTCTATCAGATCATCCCCGGCGGCACCTTTGTCTTCTTCATCCGGTTCGGGCTCGGGTTCGGAAATGTTGAGGACCACATTATAAGGATACTGAAAAATATATTCTACCGCTCCAGCCAGCAGCGGTTTGTATCTGTCATTTATTGTATTGTAAATAAATTCATTGTCGGTCTCAAGATATAGTATTTTTGATTTCTCGTCGATGGATTTTGCCTTCAATGTCTCGAACCAAGCTTCATAAACTGTTTTTGAAAGGTCCTGACGGAGCATTTCCAGCGTCTTTTCCCAATTCTTTTGTAGTGTGACCATATTATCAGACCCCATTCTTTCTTCGTTACAACACTTATGATACAAAAAAAGTTATCCACAGGTCAATACCAAAAAAAAATGCTAAAATTACTTAATCACAGATTTATTAACAACTTGTGGATAAAATTATCAACTGTATGCACAACACCACAAGATATTGTAAATTAAAAAAAATTTCGAGCTGTTTTAAGGAATTGACAGAATCGTGATCAGCTATTATAATTATGTAGCTTGTGTTTACAAGAAGGAGGTGAAAGCGAAATGAAAATGACATATCAGCCTAAAGTAAGGCAGAGAAAAAAGGAACATGGATTCAGAAAGAGAATGAAGACCAAGAACGGCAGAAACATTCTCAAGAACAGAAGAGCCAGAGGCAGGAAAAAGCTGTCAGCTTAATTTATGCTGGACCGTGAAGTTTTACGTGGTGAAAAGAACTTTACTGCGGTTTACAAAAAAGGAAAATCTTCAGGCAGCAAATATGTAGTCGTCTTCTATAAGAGGAACGGCTATGCTTACAACCGGATTGCTTTTCTGGCGAGCAAGAAGGTTGGTAACGCTGTAGCCCGAAACAGGGCGAAGAGACTGATGAAGGAAAGTGTCCGCTCAATGGGTCTGAAACCCGTTGGTTATGATATTATCTTCATCGCCAGAAAAACAATAAATAAACGGAAATGTGCGGATGTGAAAAAATCTATTGAAGCCGCAATGAGAAGGACCGGAATTTGAGTAGAACCAGAATGAAGGTGATTATTTGAAAAAGGTACTTATATTTTTGATTAGAATTTATCAGAACTTTATTTCGCCCTTATTCCCACCTACCTGTCGGTTCTATCCTACCTGCTCGACATACTTTATACAGGCACTGGAAAAGTATGGAGTTTTTAAAGGTAGTTACTTAGGAATTAGAAGAATTTTAAGGTGTAATCCATTTCATCCGGGAGGATACGATCCCTTAAAATAATCGGAGGAATATATGTACGAGATTATTGGAATTATTGCAAAGCCATTAGGATATCTCCTCAGCGGATTGTATAATCTGGTGGGAGTATACGGCATAGCTCTCGTTATATTGACTATAATAGTCAAACTTTGTCTTTATCCTCTCTATGCAAAGCAGATCAGATCTACTGCCGGCATGAGCAAGATCCAGCCGAAATTGAAAGCCTTACAGCAGAAATATGCTACTGACAGAGAAACACTGAACATAAAATTACAGGAGTTATACAAGGAAGAAAACTTTAACCCCATGTCCGGCTGTCTGCCCATGATCATACAGATGCCGATCATATTCGGGTTGTTTGCACTATTGAGAAACCCCTTGAATTACATATCCAGTGACAGTATGCTGTTTGCTATTCATCAGAGCTTTCTCTGGATACCTGATCTCAGTCAGCCTGACAAATGGATATTACCGATAGCGGCGGGCGTGGCCACGTTTATTTCATTTTCCATGTCAGCCATGCAGGCTCTGAATTCTGCTGCTTCCGGCGGACAGCCGGGATCGGGCGGAATGATGAAAATGATGAGATTCGTCTTCCCGGTAATGATAGTACTGATGGGAAGAGCTTTTCCTTCGGGATTGGCTATTTACTGGGCTTTAGGCCAGGTGATTCAGATTTTCTTCAATCTGAGAATGAACAAGATAAGAAACGAAGTACTGGCTGAAAAGGACAATGGAGGTAAGAGAAAGTAATGGACTATTCGGAGAAATATGGAAACAGCATCGATGAAGCTGTGGATCTCGCGTTGAAAGATCTCAAAGTTTCCAGAGATGATGTAAATATTCAGGTCCTTGAAGAACCGTCAAAAGGCTTTCTGGGACTTGGTTCAAAACTGGCGAAGGTAAGAGTAGAGCTCAAAGAAAAGCAGCCTGAACCGGAACCTGAAAAAACACAGGAAAAACCGGTTGAAAGACCTCAAAGACAGGAAAAGCACGAATCTGCCGCAAGAAACAAGCGCAATAATCGCAAAGACAGAAACAGAAACAAGGAAAGAAAACCGAGGAAGCCGAGAAAGCCGATCGTTGAGAGCAGACCTGCAGATCTGCAGCCTGTAGAAGAGCACGAAGCTATTTCCTTCCTCAAGTCGACGACTGAGTCCATGGGACTGGATCTGGAATTCAAAGCGATGATGAATGATGAAAATATCTACATTGATATTTCAGGTGAAGATGCAGGCACTATAATTGGTAAAAGAGGACAGACTCTGGATGCTATTCAGTATCTGACCAGTCTGGTCATCAACAAGGAAAGCGACAAGTACATGAGGGTTGTACTGGATGCTGAGAATTACCGCTCCAAGAGAGAGCGAACTCTCGAGCAGCTTGCTGACAGACTGGCAGGAAAGGTCGCCAAGACCAGAAGATCAGTACGTCTGGAGCCGATGAATCCCTACGAAAGAATGGTGATCCACGCAACGCTGCAGGATGACGACAGAGTAGTTACCAGGAGCGAAGGTGAGGAACCTTACAGAAGAGTAGTAATAGAATTGAAAAAATAGATCTCAGTTGCCCGTGTTGAATCGCGGGCATTGATCTTTAAGAGAATGAAATGGCTGAAACTATAGCTGCTATCAGCACCGCTTTCGGTGAAGGTGGCATAGGAATTGTAAAAATAAGCGGAGATGAAGCGGAACGGGTATTGAACAGAATATTCGTTCCTGTTTCTCATATGGAGGAGAGACGTCTGACTTATGGCAGGGTCATCGATCCGCAGGATGGTTCCCTGGTCGATGAAGCGCTGGCTGTAGTCATGCATGCCCCGCACACTTATACCTGCGAAGACGTGGTGGAAATCGACTGCCACGGGAGCACAGTTTCACTGCGCAAAACTCTGGCTCTTGCTTATGCAAACGGCGCGAGGCCGGCGGAGCCGGGCGAGTTCACAAAGCGCGCATTTCTCAACGGGCGCATCGATCTTTCGCAGGCGGAAGCGGTCATGGACGTGGTCAGTGCAAAGACTGAGAAGACTTTTGATGTGGCCATAGACCAGCTGGAGGGGCGCCTTTCAAAGGAAATCTCTGAAATAAGGGCTGCCATAATGGACATTCTGGTGGATATCACTGTAAATATTGATTATCCCGATGAAGATATCGAAGAAATCGTCTATTCAAAACTGGAACAGCTGCTGCAGTCGGCCGGTGAGTCCATAGATAAGCTGCTGCAGTCTGCGGACACCGGCAGGATCATAAGTGACGGCCTCCGCATTGCTATCATCGGACGTCCTAACGTTGGCAAGTCATCGTTGATGAATGCACTGCTGAAAGAATCGCGCGCGATCGTCACTGAGATACCCGGAACGACGCGGGATACCATCGAAGAAATGATGACAATAAAGGGCATCCCTGTGATGCTGACCGACACTGCAGGCATACGCAGCGATACAAATGATGAAATCGAAAAGATCGGTATTCAAAAGAGCAAGCAGAGTTTCAATGATGCGGATCTGATTATTTTCATGATAGATGCCTTTTCACCGCTTGATGATGAGGACATTGAACTGATGGAATATGTCGCCGGAAGGAAGTCGATTGTGCTTTTGAACAAGCAGGATCTGGGAAATGTGATTGACGAAGCGGATATTAAAAAACGTCTCCCGGAAGCTCGTATCATACAGACTTCGCTCAAGGATATGACGGGTGTAGAGCAGCTGGAAGATGCCATTTTGGATATGGTATATCAGGGAAAAATAAGCCAGGGAGATTCTCTGATGGTCACTAATGCAAGGCATGAATCATTATTACAAAACAGCAAATCGTCAATAAACGATGCTATTGAAATGACAAGGATAGGAGAACCTCTCGAACTGATTGAAATAGATATACATAAAGCGTTCGACCTCCTGGGAGAGATCATTGGAGAGAGCGTCAGTGATGATATAATCGATGAAGTATTTGCTAGATTTTGTCTCGGAAAGTGAATTGGAATTATGAGTGAAGAATATCTGATGGATGAATATGACATAGTCATTGTGGGAGCAGGTCATGCCGGTTGTGAAGCAGCCTTGGCCAGCGCACGAATGGGCAAAAGCACGCTGATGGTAGCCATGAATCTGGAGTCGGTTGCCATGATGCCGTGCAACCCTTCTATAGGCGGCACCGGTAAGGGTCATCTGGTTAGAGAAATCGATGCCCTTGGTGGAGAGATGGGTGTCAATATCGACAAGACCATGATTCAGATGAGAATGCTGAACACAGCAAAGGGGCCGGCGGTCCATTCTCTGAGGGCTCAGGCTGACAAACATCTCTATCATCTGGAAATGAAAAAAACAATAGAAACGACACCGGGACTAGATCTCAAGCAGGGCGAAATAACCGAACTGATAGTGGAAGAAGGAAAAGTCTGCGGAGTCAAACTGGCTACTCACGCAATATACAGGGCTAAGGCTGTAGTCATCTGCACAGGTACATTTCTCAATGGACGAGTATTTATCGGCGACAGCAGTTACAGCAGCGGGCCAAACGGACTAGCGCCTTCCGTTCCTCTGGCAGAGAATCTCAAGGAGCTGGGACTGCCGCTGAGACGTTTTAAGACTGGGACCCCTGCGAGAGCACTGGGTAAGAGCCTTGATTATTCAAAGATGAGCGAGCAGGTAGGCGATGATCCGATCACACCGTTTTCTTTTCTGCATGACAGGATTGATATCGACCAGATCTCATGCTGGCTTACATATACAAATGAAACAACTCATGATATCATCAGGAACAATCTCGACAGGTCGGCACTTTACGGCGGATATATTGAAGGGATCGGTCCCCGTTACTGCCCCTCCATCGAAGATAAAGTCAACAGATTCAAGGATAAAAAGAGACATCAGCTGTTTGTGGAACCTGAGGGCAAGACAACAGATGAAGTCTATCTACAGGGTATGTCAACTTCACTTCCTGAAGATGTGCAGCGCGAATTCTATAAGAGCATAGCAGGACTCGAAAATCTAAAGATTATCAGACCGGGTTATGCTATTGAATACGACTGCATTGACCCCCTTGATTTGAAAAATTCTCTGGAGAACAGACATATAGAAAACCTCTTTTGTGCAGGACAGTTCAATGGATCTTCCGGTTATGAGGAAGCTGCTGCGCAAGGTCTCATGGCTGGAATTAATGCTGTTTTGAAGATAAGCGGCCAAAATCCTTTCGTTCTGGACAGAAGTGAGGCTTATATCGGCGTTCTCATCGACGATCTGGTACTCAAAGGTACTAATGAACCTTACAGAATAATGACCAGCAGAGCGGAATATAGACTGGTTCTGCGCAATGACAACGCAGATCTGCGCCTGACAGAGAAGTCATACCGGTTAGGTTTGGCAAGCGAGGAGAGATATCAGCGATATCTTGAAAAGAAACGGCTTGTGGAAAAGGAACTGAAGCGCATCGAGAAATTGATGATCACCCCGGAGCAGGCTAATAAATTTCTGGAATCGGTCAGCAGCTCTCCTTTAAAGAACAAATGCAGTCTCGCGGATCTTATAAAACGCCCGGAAGTGACTTATGCCAATTCTGCGGTCCTGGATCCTGAGAGGCCTGAACTGCCGGCACATGTCATCGAAAATATAGCGGTACGTATCAAATACAGCGGATATATCGACAAGCAAAAGGCACAGATCGAAAAATTCAAGAAGATGGAAGGACGTCTGATACCGCAGGGAATCGACTATGACAGCATCCATGGACTGCGGCTCGAGGCAAGGCAAAAGCTTTCAAGATTGCAGCCGGCTTCCCTGGGGCAGGCTTCAAGGATATCCGGAGTATCACCTGCAGACATCAACGTTTTATTGATTTTCATGGAAAAGCAAAAGAGGGCTGCCAATGTTAAGTAAGCTGGAAACAATGTTGACGGAGATGAATATTTCCGATATCCCCGGCAAGCTGTCTATGTTCGAAGAATACATGAATGGGGTACTTGAATGGAATAATAAGGTTAATATTACATCAATTACCAATAATGAAGAATTTGAAGTAAAGCACTTCTGTGACTCTATATTATGTGCCGACAGCCCGGAGATCAGGGGTTCTGAAAAGATTCTCGATCTGGGAACGGGTGGGGGATTCCCGGGAGTTCCGCTGGCGATAATATACCCAGAGAAGGAGTTCGTATTGATCGACTCCAGCAAAAAGAAGATAAAGATCGTTGAAGAACTGTGCAAACACATAGGCTGTGCCAACGTAAAAACTTTGCATGCCAGGTCTGAAGAGCTGGCTGCTAATAAGGAATACAGGGAGCAATTTGATATTTGTGTGAGTCGCGCTGTCGCAAACCTTACTACTTTAGCTGAATATTGTCTTCCATTTGTGAGCGTAGGCGGTACTTTCATAGCGTATAAAGGGCCTGATGCAGAGACTGAATTGAATGAGGCCAGGAATGCAATCAGTATTTTAGGAGGGAATTTCAACAGAGATGAGCAAAGGTCCTCTTTATTGGGCATGGAGCATCATATTCTATATATTGACAAACTGAGAAAAACGCCTACAAAATATCCGAGATTGGCGGGCAAACCGCGAAAATTCCCTCTCAAGTAGAGAACTTTTTAGAATGTTTCACGTGAAACATTCTTTTTTTTATAGATTAGAGTGATTACATGTTGTATAATATTTGGGAACGAGTTTACGATTTTAAAAGGAGGTAACGTCTTGGGTAAAGCAATAGCTATATTCAATCAAAAAGGCGGGGTTGGGAAGACAACAACTAATATAAATCTGGCTGCTAGCCTGGCAGCAAAGGGCAAGAAAGTTTTGGTCCTGGATATTGATCCGCAGGGAAACACAACGAGTGGTCTTGGGATATCCAAGAAAAATCTGAAGCTTTCTACGTATGATTTGTTGACAGGTGACAATGTGAGGGCAAAGGATGCTATACTCAGCACGGATACAAGGGGATTGGACATTATTCCTGCCAGTGTTCAGCTCGCGGGAGCAGAGGTCGAATTAGTACGTATGGAATCCAGAGAAGCCAGGCTGAAGAAGGCAATCGACAGCATCAAGAGTGATTACGATTATATTTTCATTGATTGTCCACCATCACTGGGCCTGCTGACAATAAATTCTCTGACCGCCGTGGATTCAGTATTGATCCCTATACAGTGTGAATTCTATGCGTTGGAAGGTGTTAGCCAGCTGATGAACACAATTGAAATTGTCAAGAAAAATCTTAATTCACATCTTCAGATCCAGGGTGTTGTACTGAGTATGTTCGATGGCAGAACCAATCTGTCGATACAAGTTGTCGAAGAGGTCAAGAAATACTTCAGGGAGAAGGTATATACAACCGTAATTCCAAGGAATGTTAGACTTGCGGAAGCACCCAGCTATGGAATGCCTATAATTCAGTACGACCCAAAGTCGAAGGGGGCGGAAGCCTATATGGAATTTGCGGAGGAATTTCTGAGTCTGGAGGAAGATAATTAATATGGCAACAAGGAAGAAAAAGAACACTGGTCTGGGCAGAGGCCTGGATGCTCTTTTTGAGGGCGCCGAAAGTATAATCGGCGATGACGGGAATGATACAGACAGTTCATCGAGCAAAGTGACTGAAATCAATATAGATGAAATAAAACCAAATGCAAATCAGCCGAGAAAGACTTTCGATCCTGAAAAACTCGCAGATCTGTCCAATTCCATCAAAGAGCACGGGGTAATTCAACCTGTCATCGTTAGAAGCATAGGTAAAGGATATGAAATAGTCGCCGGCGAACGAAGATGGCGTGCCGCAAGGCAGGCTGGATTGAAGGAGATCCCATGCCTGGTGCGCGACTTGTCCGAAGAGCAGTTGGCATTATTTGCGATAATTGAAAATATGCAGCGTGAGGATCTTAATCCGGTAGAAGAAGCTGAGGGTCTGCAGCGGATGATATCCACTTTTGGACTTACTCAGGAACAGGTTTCTAAGAGCGTTGGCAAGAGCAGACCATACATCACAAATTCTATCAGACTCCTTAAATTAGAGGACGAAGTAAAAACTCTTCTCAGTGAAGGCAGCATCAGCAGCGGACATGCCCGTGCGCTTTTATCTCTGGATAGAAAGCCGCAGATAGAGTTGGCTAATAAAATCGCATCCGATGGGCTTTCAGTGAGAGCTACTGAGGAAATCATCAATGGAACATCTAAAAAACATAAAACAAGACCCAAGCCAAGACCAAAGAATCCCGATGTTTTAAGGGTAGAGGAAGATTTGAAAAACGTCCTGGGGACCAAGGTCAATTTAAGACATAGCGGTAAAAAGGGCAAGATAGAGATAGAATACTACAGCAGGGATGAGTTGGATCGGCTGTTAGAAATACTAATGGGTTTATGAGAAGAGGGGAATGTTTCACGTGAAACATAAATGGAAAATATTTACATTTATCATGTTGTTAGTTCTGGTTCTTGTGATGACGGCCTGCAGTGCCGGAGACAGCAGTCACAGCGATAAAAAGAGTCTTCTGGCTGAAGCCAGCGGCTGTGGAGACAGGATAACAACAATGAAGAAAGCGCGGAGCGACAAGAAGCTTCACAAAGTCACCTACAAGCTTACAAAGATCATAAGAGATCCGCAAAAGACGAAGGAAATAATAGACAGATATAATAATTCCGGTAAAGCGACGACAATAGGAGACAAGGATAAGGACGATGAATACGTAGTCTGCAGGTATGAGGTCAAATATCCGCAAAACTATCCTGTGAACGAATACGGAATCACAGATCCGAAGCTCAACTTCAAGATCGTAAATCGCAATGGCGGCGACACAATAACGATAGGGAATACGGAATATCTCGGTTTAGGGAAGACATGGGAGATAGGGGAACAGCCGATGGGCTATGACTTTTATCCCGGTCAGACGTACAAAGGCGCATTCGTATTCATTATGATCAAGGGATACGATGGATATTTAATAGAAGAATACTATAAAGATGGCAATAAAACTGTGAAACATTACATCAAGCCGTGAGCTTAGAAATATTGATGGGTCAGCAGTTCATACCATTCCATTTCAACAGCCTGCTGCTCGTCATAAACGATATCGCCGGCAATGATCAAAACGGACGCGTATGGTAATAACGCGTTCTTTTTTTGCTTGAAATCAAACGGGTTCTCCTCAAAAGCCACCATATCAGCGCGTTTGCCTATCTGTATCGATCCGCGGTCCCCGCTAATGCCGAGGGCGCTGGCGGCCACCCTGGTGTAGCTGTTGATCAGTTCCGGCGGGCGGTATCCATCAGCAAACAAATCTTCAGGGTCTCCATCCCGGGGCACCTGAAAGTGAGGTACTGCTTTCTTAGTATCATCTGGTGAATTATTGAACTGCTGCAGTAAGGGATCCGGAAGATCATTTCTATATACGGCTGAAAAGCCGTGTGTCTGCAGATAGTCAATGTAAAGCGGCATGATGTCAGCAAGGGCATCCGCAATTTCGGTTTCCTCTTCCAGTTCCAGAAGGGTATCGATTACATCCCCGCCGGCTTCGTCGATGTAGGGATGCGTATTGACACCGATAAAACCGGGCAGAACATAGCGTTCTGTCAGGTCATATATATCCGTGTTTTCGTCGCTGAGCTTATCGGCTATGGAATCATCACTCAGGGCAGATATCTTCCCGTCTTTTACAGCAATCGCTGTGCACCAGGAATCATTTTCATCCATGGTGCAGATATGTCCGTTTATGAAAATGGTGTCCGCAGTCATTAGAGTTCAAACTCCTTCATATCGAGGTGCTCGGAGATGCCTTTTTTCCTCATGAGAACAGAGATCCTCTTGCGTGCGGCGTATGTGAAGTGAGGAGCCAGCAGAGCATAAGCATGTACGACTATATCATTTGAAATGGTCTTCTCATCATATTTGTCGTTCATTGTGGCCACGAAATTCGTCCACGTCTGTACCGTGATCCAGAGGTTTCCTGCCAGGATCTTCTTTTCGGCGACTGAAAGCGGATTCATGATGCCGGTTTCCTCCCAGCTGTCCATCACTTTCAGGAGCTGGTTGAACAGCTTGTCATATCTCGATTTGTACAGGTCGAGCATGATGGGGTCGTTTTTCAGGAGAACAAAGACCTCTGCATAATAAAACCTGAATTTGTAGATAGCGCGGGAATAATCCATGAAGAAATTCAGTATCCCGTTCTCCGAGTGTCCAAAGTCCTCTCTGAAGAAAAGCATGTCTATATTAGTGATAATGTCTTCAGTCCAGAGATCTCTGATGAGGTGTTCCTTATTATCAAAGTAATAATACAGGTTCCCCGGGCTGATGCCCAGCCTGTCCGAAAGCTGCACCGTGCTGACGTTTGTAGCTCCTTTTTCATTGAACATCTCAACAGCGGTTACCTTGATTCTGTCCTTTGTATTCATGCCTTTTCTCCTTCTCCTTTTAAATAAATCTTCGCTAGTCTGAGCCCGAATCCGCACAATATTTCGTAATTGATAGTTCCGCTCTTGTCTGCGATGTCTTTTGCTGTGATGCTCAAGTCGCCGTCATTACCCATCAAAGTAACGGTATCTCCCTCCTGAACATCGGGTATGTCGGTAACATCGATCATGCATTGATCCATACAGATGGTTCCCGCAATCGGTGCGAATCTGCCGTTAACCAGCACTTTTCCCTCCGTAGAGTAACATCTCGGTACTCCGTCGGCGTAGCCGATCGGGATGGTAGCGATGATGCTCTCGCGTTCGGCGCGGAATTTCCTGCCGTAGCTTACCGTAAAGCCGGGCGGTACCTTGCGAAGCCTTATTATCTTTGCTTTCACAGACATGACTGGCTTTATCGAAAGGACATCTTTGTTGACATCCTCAGATGGATATTCGCCGTACATTATGATTCCCGGACGCACGAGATCCATCCAGGTCTCCGGTGCATCCATGATGGCCGCGCTGTTGGCGGCGCAGTATTCATTAAACTCAATGCCCTCGTCTTTGAGCCTGTCGCGAAGCGCGTTGAATTCATCAAGCTGCTGATGCATGAACGTCTTATCCGCGTCATCGGCATTCGCAAAGTGTGTGAACAGACCGCGGATCTCGAGGCCGGGCATTTCCCTTATCTGCCTGATCTCCCTGATGGTCTCTTCGCTGTCGGGCGCGTAGCCGATGCGGCCCATACCGGTGTCGATCGCAATAAAGGTCCTGATGGTAGCGTCGTAGTGCGCGCTCATTGCAGACCACACTTTGGCTTCCTGCAATGAGCTGATGAGCGGCGAAAGATCATTATCCATGATCTGGTAAGCTGCCGTTGCCGGACAGATACTGAGTATGGTGATCGGTTCATCGAAACCGGCTTCGCGCAGCTTGATGCCTTCATCAAGGGTGGCGACACCGAACTCTTCGATGCCCATTCTCCTGAGTACGCCCGCTACGGCGATAGAGCCGTGACCATAAGCTTTTGCCTTTATTATTCCCATGATGCTGCGGTCGCTGCCGACCAGCTTTTGTATATTCCTAATGTTGTATCTCAGATTGCCGAGGTTGATCTCAGCCCAGGCAGATCTGCTGGTTATCGCGTTTCGCATGGCAGCACCAACCTTAGAGTTTCGGGGTTCTCTTTATGATGTCATCCCTGTTGGGTCCGTTGGAAACCATGGTGATCGGGAATCCGATCTCACGTTCGATAGTATCCACGTATTCCTGACATTCTTTGGGCAGCTTGTCAAATTCACGGATGCCGGTAATGTCAGACTTCCAGCCCTTCAGTTTCTTTAAGACAGGCTTTGCCTTTTCGAGATCAGTGGTGTTGGGGAAATCGTGGATTTCCCTGCCGTCCACGTTGTAAGCTACGCAGATAGGGATCTCATCGAGATAGCCGAGCGGGTCAAGAACTGTCAGGGCTACCTGAGTGGCTCCCTGCATGCTGCATCCGTATCTGGTGGCCACAGCATCAAACCAGCCGACTCTCCTCGGTCTTCCGGTAGTTGCGCCGTATTCGCCCTTATCGCCGCCGCGCTTTCTCAGCTCTTCGGCTTCATCACCGAAAAGTTCGCTTACAAAGGCTCCCGCACCAACAGCACTGGAGTATGCCTTGACTACGGTCACGATGTTGGTAATCTCATACGGCGGTATGCCGGCACCGACCGTGGCATATCCTGCCAGGGTAGATGAAGAGGTGACCATGGGGTAGATACCGTGATCCGTATCCTTCAGTGCGCCCAGCTGGCCTTCGAGCAGGATCTTCTTTCCTTCTTTCAGTGCCTTGTGCAGGTAGGCGGATACGTGGCAGACATATGGTTTTATCATGTCGCGGTACTCTATCATCAGATCGTAGAGCTCATCGACATTCAGTGTCGGCTTGTGATACAGGTTCTCGAGTACCGGGTTTTTCCGGTCACATACGATTTTTATCTTGTCTTTCAAGGCGGCTTCGTCCATGAACAGTTCATTGACCTGGAAGCCGATCTTTGCATATTTGTCGGAGTAGCATGGAGCGATGCCGGATTTCGTTGAACCGAACGACTTGCCCGCAAGGCGCTCCTCTTCGTATTCATCGAATTTGATATGGTACGGCATCAGCAGCTGTGCCCTGTCGGATACCAGGATCTTCGGCTTGGGTACACCTCTGTCCGTCAGTGACTTTATCTCATCGATGAGATAAGGTATGTTCAGGGCAACGCCATTGCCTATGATGCTGGTGGTGTGGTTGTAGAATACTCCCGAGGGAAGGAGGTGCAGGGCAAATTTGCCGTAATCATTGATTATCGTGTGACCGGCGTTGCTTCCGCCCTGAAAACGCACGATAATATCGGATTCACGTGCTAACATATCTGTGATCTTTCCCTTGCCTTCGTCTCCCCAGTTGGCTCCAACGACTGCTGTTACTTTATTATCCATATTGCTCTCCTTGTTCCTTTAAATTTATACATTAATCTCTGCAGTCATACCAATGAGATCTTTGTTTTCCTCTAATACGGGTTTTACCTGGTTCTCCAGGAATTCTTCAGTCTGCTGGACTGCACATCCGACGAAATTGATCGGCTTAATCAGCGCATTCAGCTGGTCGATATCCATGCCGAATGCCGGATCTGCCGCAATGCGTTCCAGAAGATTGTTGGCTGCGCCTTCTTCTTTGACGCGTCTGCCGGCAGCCATAGAATGCTGTCTGATCTTTTCGTGCAGCTCCTGCCGGTCACCGCCTGCCTTGACGGCATCCATGAGGATGATCTCGGTGGCCATGAATGGCAGTTCGCTCTGCAGCCTGGCTTCGATTACCTTGGGGTAAACCACCAGACCGGAGGAAATGTTGAGGTACAGCTCCAGAATGCTGTCGACTGTGAGGAAGGCCTCTGAAATGCTGATCCTCTTGTTGGCAGAGTCATCGAGCGTCCTTTCGAACCACTGAGTCGCGGCAGTGATCGCCGGGTTCAGAGCGTCTGCGAGGACGTACCTTGAAAGGCTTGCCATCCTTTCGGATCTCATGGGGTTCCTCTTGTAAGCCATAGCTGAAGAACCGATCTGGTTCTTTTCAAACGGTTCCTCTATTTCTTTCAGATTCTGAAGCAGCCTGATGTCATTGCTGAATTTGTGCGCGCTCTGCGCGATCCCTGAAAGGACGTTGAGTACGCGGCTGTCCACCTTGCGGGAATATGTCTGCCCGGATACGGGATACACTTCCTCAAAGCCCATTTTGGCAGCTATTTTCTTGTCTAGTTGTTTCACTTTGTCGAAATCGCCCTCGAAGAGTTCCAGGAATGTGGCCTGAGTGCCAGTGGTTCCTTTGGATCCGAGCAGTTTGATCTGTGAGATCATGTAGTCGAGATCCGAGAGATCCAGCAGCAGGTCGTTCATCCACAGTGTGGCTCTCTTGCCGACGGTAGTCGGCTGCGCCGGCTGGAAGTGGGTGAAGCCGAGTGTAGGCTGTGCCTTGTGTTCGGCGGCAAAGTCCGCCAGCTTTGAGAGCACATTCAGCAGCTTTTTCCTGATCAGCTGCAGACCTTCTTTCATTATAATGAGGTCGGTGTTGTCGCCTACATAGCAGGAAGTTGCGCCCAGGTGTATGATGCCCTTTGCTTTGGGGCACTGCAGTCCATAAGCGTAAACATGCGACATAACATCATGTCTCACGATTTTTTCCCGCTCTTTGGCTTCCTTGTAATTGATATCGTCTGCGTGAGCTTTCAGCTCCGCGATCTGCTCATCTGTGATGTTTAATCCCAGTTCTTTTTCCGCTTCCGCCAGCGCGATCCATAGTCTGCGCCAGGTGCGAAACTTCTTTTCGGGAGAAAAGAGGTATTTCATTTCCTTGCTGGGATAACGTTCCGATAGTGGGCTAGTATAGTTCTGCATATAGTCCTCCTTAACCTTACGACAGTAAAGTATAGCACTATTAGAATACTGATACAATAACTACTAGTAAATTAATTCAAAAAAACTGATATAGTATGGAGAGGCTTTCGATTGTGACCTTCTCAAATAAAAAGGCGCCCCCGAAGGGGCACCAAATAGTAATCAAACACATTGATCAATTTCAGATCTATAACTGTTCCATCTGGCCGGAACCTGTACTGCAGTCGAAATGCTTTACCCGGTCCGCTTCTTCAGCCGTCTTGGCATCGTTCCAGTGATCCATGGTACCTACCAGATATCCGGTGATACGTCTGATCCTTTCGAACGGTACTTCAGAGAACTTGTAGTCGAGGTCCGCATAATCACCATCGAGCTCGATGTGCAGACTGTCCAGTTTTCTATGATATTTCGACTCGAGGTAATCGGCATAAGCCTTTGCTTCCTCGCTGGTCGCATTTCCCGTAATATTGATGTTCATCTTAATACCTCCTTCGCACGATGCTTATTATACCACATATTGTGGAAGATAAAAGCAAAAACCGCACATATTATGGTTTTCCACATTATATCGTCTATTACAAATGCACGAAGTCACGCATGTTTACGGCTTTATGAGGGACTCTCACAGTGCAAAAAATTTTCTGTGGATAACTCTGGAGGCCGGTTGTCTTCTATTATATATAGGGCCATAAAAAGGGAACGCGCGAAAGTGATCGCGCGTTCCATCAGGGAAATTATCTGAAATGTTGCCTATACTCCGGCTTCGTCCATCATATCATCTAGAATATCACAGACCTGGGCGGTGACCACAGGACAAATTTCGTCCAGCAGATTATTTTCCAATATTTTTTCTATATCTTCCGGTTTAGAAAAGTCGTAGCCGAGGATACCGCGGCAGAGCAGACTGCCGTTGGACTCTTCAATTTCCTGAAAACGCCTTTCAAATTCCACTTTCTTGCTCAGCGCAAGATCTTTACTCTTCTGGTTGCCCAGTTCGCTGTGACCGTAAATAGCACCCAATGCCATGAGGGCGCCGGTGACACATCCGCAGATATTGCCGGACCACATACCGGCTCCGAACATGGATGCTATCTTTGCTGCTGTTTCCTCGTCCAGCCCCAGTCTCTCTGCACAGTGACCGAATACGACCTGAGAGCAGTCCAGACCGCCGTGAAAAAATTCCATAGCCAGTTCTTCGTTCATTTTGTCTTGAAGTTCCATTGCTTTCCTCCTTTGCATTTGTGAAAACATTATATCATAGCAAATGAGATTAGGGTATCTTTTTGCTTGAAACAAATTCCATTCTATGCTATTATAGTCAAGCAGTATGGCCCTGTAGCTCAGGGGACAGAGCACCGCTCTCCTAAAGCGGGTGTCGGACGTTCGAATCGTCTCAGGGTCGCCAGATTGAAAACCGCAGATTCGCTGCTATCACAGCGATAGGCGGTTTTTTTACTGCCCTGAAATGTGGTCAAAAGTGAGGTAATAGTAGAAATGTGAGGGAGTATACGTGCTGCCGCTGTTGCACCTGGTGTTGCGTTTTGTGTAAATATATAGCAGTTTTAGGAAATACAGGTTGACGCAGCGGCCGGAAAATGTATAATCAAAACTACCATATATTTACAAACGCGATGTGAAAAGAGAGGAAACAGCCGCAATGATGGATTATGAAGTTTTTCGGGAAGTTGTTGTCCAGAGAGTTGTCGAGATGCTGCCGCCGTTGTTTGACGGAGCGAAGGCCGAGATTCAGAAAGTCTGGAAGAATAATGTCAGGAAAGAAGCGATGATCGTACGCCTCCCCTCGGGGGAGGATGCGGTGGTCGCACCGGTCATCTACCTGGAGGACAGATACGGGGATTTCAAGGTCTGCTTGAATCTGGAGCAGGTCCTCAGGGAAATAGTGAGCACTATAGTCAGCTTTACCGGGAAAATGCCGCCGGGCAACATGGATCTTGATTTTAAAGAAAAATGCTCTCAGGTCGTCATCGATCTCGTGAATGCAGAGGCTTACAGCGAGATGCTGCAGGGTGTGCCGCATCGGTTATTCCACGAATTTGCCGTCATCTACCGCATCATCGTGTGCCGTGAAGAGGACGGACTGGGTACTGTGAGGATCACGAACGAGCTCATGAAAGAGATGGATCTCTGTGAAGCGGACCTTTTCCGACTCGGTGTGGAGAATACGAAGCGGTTTTTTCCCATCAAAATGCACAACGCAAGCGACATCATGCGCATGGCCGGCCTGCCGCTGCCTGCAGACGCCAATGACGATTCGGTACTCTTCATAACCTGTGAAGGCGAGATCAACGGGGCGGTCAACATGCTCTTTTCTGACAGGCTGAATAAAGTGGCTGACAGATTCGGCTCTCCGTTTTATATAGTCCCCGCATCGGCAGACGAGGTGGATGCAATACCGGCAGGCACAGGTGATGCGGGCAAACTGAAAAGCGTGCTCGAAAAACTGAACAGTGAAAGAAAAGAAAGCGACAGCTTCAGCAATCATATATATTACTATGATCCGGCAGCGGGGGTGGTGGAAAAGGCCATCTGAAGAGGATCAAATCAACTGGCTCCTTGTTAATATTTTTCATATTCAATTCTACTTTACTACTCCAAAACGGCGTGAACGCAGCTTACTGCACTGTGTCACGCCGATTCTTTTTTCAAAAAAAGGAGGCAACCGCTAATGCGGCTGCCTCGTGCGAAGTGGCTGATATCTTTCTATCTATTATCCTTCAATAGGAATATATTTCTGCTCCTCGACTTTCTTCTGCTCCGTCTTCGGGATGTGCATGGTGAGGATTCCGTTATTGAATTTTGCGTGGATATCTTCTTCGGTTACAGAATCTCCTACATAATAGCTGCGGGAGCAACTGCCCTGGTATCTTTCTCTTCTGATATACTTCCCCTCATCATTCTTTTCATCGTTGTTGTCTGTTCTGCTCGCTGTAACAGTCAAATAACCGTCATTGAGCTGTGCGCTTACATCTTCTTTCTTGAAGCCCGGCAAATCGATCTCGACATCGTAACCGTCATCGGTTTCCTTTACATCTGTCTTCATCATCTCTGCATCTTTCTTTCCAAAGTAGTTAGTAACTGCAGGGAAATCACCCATCCAGTTATCAAAGAAACTATCATTCCAAAGTTTTGGCATCAACATAGGTCATTCCTCCTTCTATATATGTTTTATTTGCTATGTTTAGCATTCCTTCTGCGGCCCCTCTTGACCACAGTTATAATATAACTCTTTTTGTTAGCACTGTCAAGTAGTGAGTGCTAATTTTTTAATATTTTTGATAACTATCAAACTTGCGCCGCTCTCATAGCCGCGTATTTAATTAGAATTTTACTTGCTGTTAACGAAATTAACAAAGCGCTTAAGCTATGTTAACATTTTAGTGAAAAGGTGGAAAAAATATGTATGCAGTAATAGATATCGGATCGAATACAGTGAGATTGTCACTGTACGAAGCCGTTGGTAAATATATCGAAAAATTAATAAACAAGAAAGAAACAGTGGGTCTGGCGAACCATATAGGCAAGGACAACAGATTGACAGAGCATGGTTTGACCAGGCTGCTGGTCACCTTGAAGAGCTTTGATTTGCTGATCAAGAGGATGAATGTCAAAAAAGTGATCGCTTTTGCTACAGCTTCCCTCAGAAATATTGACAACACGGGTGAAGTGCTGGATGCAATCAAAGAAAGCGTTGATTTTGATGTAAGGGTACTTTCCGGTGAAGAGGAAGGTACTTTTGGTTATATGGGCGCCATATATAATTCAGGCATGAAGGACGGCATATTGATGGACATCGGCGGCGGCAGTACCGAGATCGTTCTGTTCACTAAAGGCGAATTGAGATCAGTGCGCTCACTGCCGATCGGATCCCTCAACCTGTTCAGAAATCACGTGAATGATCTACTGCCCACTAATAAAGAAATAAAGGGCATCAAGGAAGACGTAAAAACTTATCTCAAGAAACTCTGCGGACCACAGTTCGAATCGATCGGCTTTGAGATATGCGGTATTGGCGGTACAGCGCGAACTCTATGCAAAATGTACAATTACTCACAGAATGCTGAACCCGCGAACAGAATATTCCCGGTGTCTTTCATGAAGAAAGCCAGACATGTGCTGCGTGATTCCAGAAAGGACTACATACAGGTGGTCCTGAAGACAGCGCCGGAACGGATCCACACCATTACACCGGGTATGATCATTCTCGAATCGGCGGCCAGGTTGTTTGACAGCCACCAGGTCAGGATCAGTACGTTTGGAGTCAGAGAAGGTGTTCTGCTCGATGAGCTCAGAAAGGAAAGTGGTCAAAATGAATGAACGTGAAATGTTCACGTAAAACCGGGAACTGTCGTGGCTGAATTTTAACGACAGAGTCATGATGGAGGCGGATGACCCAAGAGTACCCTTGCTGGAGCGTTTGAAATTCATATCTATATTCGGGACCAATCTGGATGAGTTTTTCATGATCCGCGTCGGCAGTCTGTTCGATCTGAAGGCTGCGGAAAACGATCCCGTAGACAAGAAGTCCGGGATGACAGTCAGTGAACAGCTGCACGAGATATACAATGTGACCAGAAAATTGTGTCGTAAGCGGGATGCGCTGTATGCCGGGCTGTTGAAGGAAATGTCATATTACGATATTTTCTGCCCCAAATGGGACGATCTTTCCGATGAAGAGCAAAAGTTCGTCCACCATTATTTCAAGAATGAAGTGGAGCCGCTGCTGTCTCCGCAGATCATGGATCCTACGCACCCCTTCCCCTATCTTGTCAACAAGAGGACATATGCAGGCCTGCAGCTGGAACGCGGCAAGCGCAAGGTGTTCGGGATGATACCGGTGCCTGACGCTCTGCCGGACATCATCTTTCTTCCAGGCAGTGACAACAGATATGTCAATGTAGAGGATATTGTGCTGTATTACGCAGACAAAGTCTTTGATATGTACAAGTGCTGCGAGAAGGTAAAATTCGCGATAACCAGGAATGCTGATATCAGCCCTGAGAGCGGCGGTGAAACAGTGGATTTCGATTACCGCATCCGCATGAAGAAAATGCTCAAGAAGAGGCAGCGTCTCGACATTGTGCGCCTCGAACTGTCTTCGCCGGTCAGTGATGAACTCAAGGACTTCCTCACAAAGCGTATGCGCATCAATGACAGGCAGATTTTCATTACGGAAACGCCATTCCTGCTGAAATATGTCTTTGATCTACCGGATATGATCCAGAGCAATGCCCGGGAGTCGATGTTGTACAAGCCATATGTGCCTGTAAGGTCGATTGCGATAGATGAAGAAAAGAGCATCTTCGATCAGATAAAGAAGAAGGATGTGCTGCTCTCATATCCGTATGAATCCATGGAGCCCTTCCTGCGGCTGCTGAGGGAGTCGGCCAATGATCCACGGGTCATCTCTGTGAAGATCACTATATATCGCCTGGCGCGAAAAGCCCGGCTGGTGGATTATCTGTGCGCGGCCGCCGAAAACGGAAAAGATGTGACCGTGCTCATCGAGCTTCGTGCGCGTTTCGACGAACAGAACAATATCGACTGGTCGCAGCGCCTAGAGGAAGCCGGCTGTAAGGTCATCTACGGGATCGAAGACTTCAAGGTCCATTCAAAGATATGCCTGATCACGCGGAGAACTGACGAGGGAATCGAATCTGTAGTGTAGATAGGAACCGGAAACTACAACGAAAATACGGCCAAACAGTATACGGATCTGGCATTGATGACGTACAACAGGAACCTGGTAAAGGACGCACATACCTTCTTCAAAAATATGGCCATCGGGAATCTTTATGGCAAGTACGACCACTTGCTGGTGGCTCCGGTGTCCCTGCGCAGCAGAGTGCTGGAGATGATGGACGAGGAGATCGCCAAGGGCCAGGATGGCTACATAAATGTAAAAATAAACTCGATGACGGACTATAAGCTGATGGAAAAGCTGAAGGATGCCTCCTGCGCAGGCGTGCAGGTGGATATGACCATCCGCGGCATCTGCTGTCTCATCCCGGAACTGCCGGGGCTTACCGAGAACATACATGTCACCAGTATAGTGGGCCGCTATCTGGAACATTCACGGATATACTGCTTTGGCAAGGGCGAAAAGGAAAAGATGTACATCTCGTCCGCTGATTTCATGACCAGAAACACAACCAGGAGGGTCGAAATAGCGGCACCGGTATATGATCCTGATGTGAGAGCGCGTATCCATCACATTCTCGACCTGGGTATGCGTGACAATGCCAAGGGCAGGGTGCTGAAATCGGATATGCAGTATTACCTGAAACCCGCCGGTGAGAGCCTCTATGACAGCCAGCAGCAGATGATGGATGAGGCGGAAGAGGGTGTCCGCAAGGCCGAAGAAGAAAAACGGGCTCAAATAATGGACGAAAACGCCCACCGGAAGAGCGGCAGCTCTATAGGGGATTTCTTCAGAAGGATCTTCGGAATGAAAAAAGAATGAGTGAGAGGCGGCGGCAGGTACTGCCGGGGCGCCGGTCACTCAGATGCGGCTACTTCAATTTGTTGTAATCATCGTCAGAGACCGGCTCCAGCCATTCGTTGCCGGCTTCTTCGCCGGGGATCTCAAATGCGATATGTGAGAACCAGGAGTCAGGAGCTGCCCCGTGCCAGTGCTTGACGCCCTCCGGTATTTCGATCACGGTACCGGGGACCATTTCAACTGCCGGCTGGCCCCATTCCTGATAATAGCCGCGGCCGCCGATGCAGATCAGCATCTGTCCGCCTCCCGTCTTCGCGTGGTGTACGTGCCAGTTGTTGCGGCATCCCGGTTCGAAAGTAACATTCGCCATGGGGAACAGCTTGCCGCTGATAGGAGCCAGATAGCTCTGTCCTGCAAAATAAGCTGCATAAGCATCGTTCGTTTCACCAATCGGAAAATCAATGGTTTTTTCGTATTCTTCTTTAGTCATTTTATGCTCCCTTCGTTGATATTGATATATTTTGCCTCACGCGCTGTCAAAAGTCCAGCGTCAGTTGTTCGTATTCCTGTTCACGAGTCAGGGCGGGCTGTTCTGCTCTGAGAAATCCATCGAGCCTGGTATTATCGTCTGTCCATGCGCGCACATCTTCTGCTTTCAGCAGCAGCGGCATGCGGTCGTGCAAGGGCAGCATCGATTCATTGGCCGCGGTCGTCAGTATGATAAAGCGATCCCCATCGTGCTGCGGACGGTAAAAGCCGGCCAGGAACAGCATCTGTCCGTCACTGCGCCGGAAGGAAACCTGTTCTCCGGCTGCGTTCCTTTCGTAAAAGCGGCTTGCCGGTATGGCGCACCTGCGTCGTTCGATGCTGGATGCAAAGGTTTTCTTTTGCCTTGCGGTCTCCGCGCGGGCGTTGATCAGCAGCTTACCGCCTTCAAAAGCCGTAAAGCCCCACCTCATGGGGACGGCGCTGATGACATCATTTCGGGACGCGAGTACGATCGCCTCCCGGGACGGCCTGACATCTCCAGCCCTCATAGCGCCCGGCAGTGCGGAAAGGTCACTCTTTCCGAAGGCTTGTTTCATAGCTTCCAGCCTGTCGGCCAGATCATCGGCCACGTAGTATCTGCCGCACATAGTCGCTCCTCCCGGCCCCAAAGGGCCCTGACATTTCTTTCCTGTCAGGCTTATTATAGCAGATGTAGGCCTGTTAGTCACCAGGTTATCGGAAGGGAGGCCGCCCTGAGAGGTACGTCAAAATAAAAAGCGACGGCCGCACATTTCACATGCGACCGCCTGCCTGTTTGCTTTGTAACAATGGAGGTTCAAACTAATATTCCTGCTTCATGGATTCGATGAGGCTCTCTGCCAGTTCGTCCAGTTCGTTATACCTGGATTTGTCTGTTGAGGACAGGAGTGTTACCTGTTCGTTGAGGACCGTCATCTGTTTCATCTCGTCCATCAGATCGTTCATGACATTTCCGGCCTGCGGTGCCCACGATCCGTTCTCAACAATGCCGATGACTCTCTTCTGTAGATTCAGTCTCTTCATATCCTCAATGAAGTCCTGCATAGGCGGGAAGAGATTGAGGTTGTAAGTTACCGACAGCAGAGCCATGTGGCTGTACTTGAAGGCTTCACTGATGAGGAACGAGGTGTGCGTCTTGGATACGTCATACATCTTGATGTTGGTCATGCCCTTTTCACACAGCTTGCTTGCAAGGATGTGTGCGGCGTTCTCTGTATTGCCGTACATGGAAGCGTATACGATGAGCACGCCCTTTTCCTCCGGTGTATATGTTGCCCAGTGGACATATTTGTCGATGATATAACCGAGATCCTTTCTCCATACCGGACCGTGCAGCGGGCAGAGCATCTTGATATCGATTGTCTGCGCCTTCTTCAGCAGGTCCATGACCTCCGGGCCGTACTTTCCAACGATGTTGGTGTAATATCTTCTGGCTTCGTCCAGCCAGTCTCTGTCAAAGTCGACTTCATCTGCGAAGAGGTGGCCGTCCAGTGATTTGAAGGTACCGAAGGCGTCTGCACTGAAGAGCACGCCGTTGGTGGTATCAAAGGTAACCATGGCTTCCGGCCAGTGCACCATCGGTGCATCCACGAAGACAACCTCGTGCTTGCCGAACTTCATAGATCCGCCGGCTTCTACCTGTATGAATCTGTCGCCGACTTCGAACTGGAACTGGTGCATCAGCATCAGTGCGCGTTCCGTGGAAACCACCTTGGTCTCCGGGTGACGGAGGACGATCTCTTCGATGGATGCGCAGTGGTCAGGTTCCATGTGGTTGATGACCAGATAATCCAGAGGACGTCCGTCCAGCACATATTCCACGTTTTCGATGAACTGTCTGGCTACGGACCAGTCCGCAGTGTCGAAGAGTACTGTCTTCTCATCCAGCAGGAGGTATGCGTTGTAAGAAACGCCGCCCTCTATGGGATGAATATTTTCAAACAGGTGCAGTCTTTTATCATTTCCACCGACCCAGTACAGGTCGTCTGTTACTTTTCTTACGCAATGCATTATTTATCCTCCTTTGATGATGTGTGTTCAACCTTTATGTAACTTTCCTTCGGCTCGCCGCAGATCGGGCAGATCCATTCTTCAGGCAGCGCCTCGAAAATGGTTCCCGGTGAGATATCCGCTTCCGGATCGCCCACTTCCGGATCGTACTCGTGGCCGCAGCCCTTGCAGACCCATGTGTCGAACGGTGAAGGATCCTTCAATATAGTTGCCTTCCTCATCTTGACCCTTGGCGGTGCCGGCTTTTTCTCCTGGCCGTTGTCCAGTGCCTTGGTCAGCAGAGGCAGTATCTCCATCAGATCTCCAACGATGCCGTAGTCGGCGTTCTTGAAGATAGGTGCGTTCTTGTTCTTGTTGATAGCTACGATAGTGGTCGCTGTGCGGATACCCTTGAGGTGCTGTCCGGCTCCGGAGATGCCGCAGGCGATGTAGAGGTTGCCGCTGAATGTCTGGCCGCTCATGCCGACGTATCTTTCGAGAGGAACGTATTTCAGTGTTTCAGCAACAGGTCTTGAAGATCCGATAGCCGCGCCGGCCTGGTAAGCCAGGTCTTCGATCAGCTTCATGTTCTTCTTCTCGCCGATGCCCTTGCCGGCGGAAACAACTCTGTCTGCATCCACGATCGGTGTCATTGGGTCGATTCCTACAGTGAAGTCGAAACCGTCTTCCTTGAGGGCGGTGACCAGCTGGTCTACCTTTTCCTGAGCGGTACCCTGGCTGAAGATGATCTTCTTTCTCTGTCCGGTGATCGGGCCCTTCTTCTTGGCTGCCGCCAGTGTCTGCTTTGGCGGTTTGCCCAGTATGTGCTGCGCGATAACTATGCGCTGTATTTCGTTTGTTCCTTCATAGATAGTCGTGATCTTTGCATCGCGGTAAGCTCTCTCAACTTCCATGCCCTTGAGGTAGCCGTTGCCGCCGTGGATCTGAAGTGAGTCGTTGCAGATCTCGAGAGCTATTTCCGAAGCATACGCCTTGGCCATAGCAGAGTCCATTCCGTACGGCTCGTGGTTTTCCTTCAGCTCAGCTGCGGAATAAACGAGGTTCCTTGCGTTCTTCAGTTTGATTGCCATGTCTGCGATCTTGAAGGAGTTGACCTGCTGATGTGCGATCGGAATGCCGAACTGCACTCTCTCCAGCGAGTATTCTACTGCCTTCTCATATGCGCCCTGCGCGATGCCCAGAGCCTGTGCAGCGATGCCGATACGGCCGCCGTCCAGTGTAGCCATGGCGATTTTGAATCCTTCGCCTTCGTGGCCCAGAAGGTTCTCCTTGGGGACCTTTACATCATTGAAGATCAGCTCCGCCGTGGAGGATGATCTGATACCCATCTTGTCGTAGTGGTCTCCGAATTCAAAGCCTTCCCAGCCTTTTTCTACAATGAAGGCGCTGATGCCTCTGGTGCCCATGCCCGGTCTGGTGACCGCAAATACTACATAAGTGTCCGCTACAGGAGCGTTGGTGATGAAGATCTTGCCGCCGTTGAGCAGATAATAGTCGCCCTTCAGCTCGGCAGTGGTCTCTGTTTCACCGGCATCGGATCCTGCATTTGGCTCGGTGAGTCCGAAAGCACCCAGCTTTTCACCTTTTGCCAGCGGAACCAGATATTTTCTCTTCTGCTCCTCTGTTCCGTAAGCTGCGATCGGATAAGAACCGAGTGAAACGTGCGCTGACAGGATAACACCGGCACCCCCGTCTACTCTTGCCAGTTCCTCTACCGCGATAGCGTAGCTGATGACATCGAGTCCAGCTCCGCCGTACTTTTTGGGGTAGGGGATTCCCATCATTCCCATATCCGCCAGTTTCTTAACAGCTTCATGGGGGAATTCATTGTTCTGATCCAGCTTGAAAGCGTTCGGTTTGATTTCTTCTTCAGCGAACGCGCGGATCTTTTCTCTCAGGTCCTCATGGGCCTGTGTTGTTTTAAATAGCATTTCGTGATTCCTCCTTTTCCTTTTGTATACTCTGCAGGTCATTGCGAATAGTACTCATTAATAATCTACGATTCTACAGTAACAGATTCTTTTTATTAGCTTCTGTTGTTCTCTTGGTACTTTTAATTGTAAGCAGTAACTGAAATCTTTTTTGTGTCATATGCAACAAAAAGGGTAATAAATATGTGCAAACCCAGAATTTTACGAAAATTTTATGCTATCATAGACAAACATGGAGGTGCGAGATGACTAGAAAGCGCTTGCTGGACGAGATCAGCATGGAATCCATAGAAAAGATGATCCCCTGTTTTGGTCCGGTGAAGAAGAAATATCTGAAGGGCGAAACCATAATGGCTTACTCGTCCAGTGAACTGAAGACTCTGGCGGTGCTCCGGCGGGGCCGGGCGCGGCTGGAAGTATTGAATGTAGACGGGGGTACTTTCCTCCTGGAGCAGTATGAGGCCGGAGACGTCTTCGGAGAATTGTTTTCACTGCCGCTGGACAATTTCGAATACATGGTGGTCGCCGAGGAGGATTGCGTAGTCATGTACCTGGACTATAATCACTTCATCACGCCGTGCGAAAACAGATGCGATCATCATACACAGCTGATCAGCAATCTCTTCGTGATGACGGCCCAGAAAACCCAGGAACTGTCGCTGCATCTCTCGCTGCTCAGTCAGCACACTACGCGGGACAAGCTGACGGCTTATCTCAAATACATACGTTCCATGGAAGGCGGAAAAGCGGAATTCAAGATCCCGCTTTCTCTCTCCGCTCTGGCTGAATACCTCAGGGTAGACCGGGCCGCGATGATGCGCGAGATACATGCCATGAAAGAAGAAGGCCTCATCGAGAGCCAGAGGACTAAATTCAAGATATTATCATAGGCTTTTGAAATAGACACGGCAGAAAAAGGACGGCAGATGATTCTGTCGTCCTCTGCTGTGCCGCATTGTCTGTGGATTTTCAGGAGCAATAGGAGTATCATATTAATGTTAAATATTTGCATCAGGAGGGATAAATGTTCAGAAGCTTAGAATCGGTCAAAAAGACAATCGAAGATATGGCGACAGGCAAGGCTGATGAGGCCATGAAGGGGGAGTTCGTTTCCTACGATGATGATGCGCGGGAGCTGGTGATGCGCTTTCCCGTGCTCGACTGGGAACTTAATTCCAAGGATGTAGTGCACGGCATGGTGACTTGCGGCTGGCTGGATACGGTAATGGGTGCACTCTCAAACGATGTGGATCATGAGGTCTTTGCACCGACCGGTTCCATGTATGTCAATTTCATAACCGCAGTACCGGAGAAAGAAAACGTGCTCGTGAGCGCCAGAGTGCTGACTCACGGCAAGCGCCTGATCAGGCTGCGCGCCGAAGCGCGCATCGAGAGTTCAGGTCAGCTGGCTGCGGATACCGAGGGCGTGTACATCCCGGTCACCTATCGGCCGTCGGATGCCATGAAGGCGCAGGAGGCACACTCCTCAGCCGTTTAGAGGTGTGTTTTCGCCCAGGCAGCATCTTTCAGCATGGGCCTGGCAATGCCGATCATGTCGGCGGCGCCGTTGTTGAGAAATCTTTCGGCATCCTCCACCGTGCGGATCCCGCCTGTGAGGATGACCGGTATTTTTATCTTCTTTTTTATCGCAGTTGTCATATCGCTGAAAAATCCGGGCTCTTTGCCGTCGACTATCATGTAGCGGCACATGCCTCCGGTGATGTCCAGCAGATCGATGCCGGCTTTTTCCAGTATCCCGGCTGCAGTCACGCTGTCTTCGATGGTGCTGCCGCCTTCCATGTAGTCACAGCCGCCGAGACGCATGGCGACGGGAAAAGAGTCACCGACTTCACTGCGCACAGCGGCGATCACTTCTTTATGTATCGTCAGTCTTTCAGCGACAGTTTCTCCGCCGTAGCGGTCGCTGCGCCTGTTGGTCAGCGGCGAATAGAACTGGTTCAGCAGGTAGCCGTGCGCCGAGTGGATCTCCACGCCGTCGTATCCAGCCTTTTTGGCTCGTCCCGCCGAAGCGGCGAATTCTTCTACCACCCGCTCGATATCATTCCTGCTCATTTCCAGCGGCATTTCGGCGTCTTTCCATGTCGGGTGCAGCACGGCACTCGGTGCCTCAAGGCGCGTTCCGGTAACTAAAGATGAGGTGGAAGAACCGGCGTGGTTCATCTGGCAGAACACCCTGGAATCCCCGGCTTCGTGAATGGCCTCGGTAAGCCGGCAGAGACTGTCCATATCGCAGTCATCGGCCACGGATACCATGTAGGGATCGGCTTTGCCGCGCGGGTCTATGTAGCTGTGTTCAGTGATCACAAGGCCGACGTAGCTGCCGGCTGCCCTGGCAGCGTAGTAATCGCAGAGCTCCTGCGGCACCTTGCCTTCCTTTGCCTTGTGTGTCGCCATTGGAGGCATCACCAGTCGATTGACCAGCTGGAGGCCTTTGACAGTGATCGGGTCTTTTAATTTCATAACGGTTCCTTTCTTATTCACTTGATGTGGTAGCGCTGCTTGAACTTGGCAACGGTCTCCTCGGTTAGATGGTTCTTTTCATAATATGAATTAACGATCTGTGCCATCTCTTTGGGAGACGGACGTTTTTCCAGAGCATCGACGACTTCCGTAGTCAGATCCTGTGCGTTGATCAGGATGCCGCCGGCGAACTGCTCCTCATGGAAGTAAAGGCGGATGTAGTTGTGCTTCCTGGCCTCCGACATGTCGATGTCCTGCCAGCCCGGCTGGCCTTCGCGGTGGACTTCTCCCATAGAGAAGATATCGGTATCAAATCCGCTGAAGACGAATGAATGAGTGGGCTGATGGTAAGTCTCCTCCTGCCCTGCGGCATTGGCACCGGCCACGCGTCCCATCTCCATAGCGTGGCTGAAGACGGGCATGTCTGATTCTTGACAGTAAGCGACATCTCCGGCTGCGAAAACGCTAGGGTCGCTGGTGCGCATGTGTTTGTCGACATCTATGTGGCTGCCTCCCGAGCGTTTTGCCGAGAGCCCTGCCCGGATACCGACCTCCGCATTCGGTGTGATGCCGGCGGATACGATGACAAGTTCTGCAGGTATGCGGTAGTGTTCCTTTCCCTTTGCAAAGACCGCATCCTTCTCTATTTTCAGGACCTCCGTTCCCGTGAGCACGGTGACCTTTGATTTGCGCACTGCTTTTTCCAGTAATTGCGAACCCTTGTGATCCAGTTGTCCGTGCATCAGCAGTTGCTCGCGTTCGATGACGGTGACTTCCTTATCCATGTTGTGAAAGCGCCAGGCCTCCTCCAGCCCCAGCATACCTCCGCCGATGACAGTGATGTGGCGGCAGGCCGAAAGCCTGTCTTTTACTTTTTCGGCGTCGGAAAGATCGCGGATCGAAATGACGTGATCCATCTCCGCGCCGGGCACATCGGGCACCCTGCTGCGGGCGCCGGTGGCGTAGATCAGCTTGTCGTATTCATGGCGGGAACCGTCTCTCAGGGTGACGCTCTTTTCCTGCAGGTCGATGTCCTGCGCGCCGTTCTCCAGTTCCAGCATTACTTTATTTTCCCGGCACCACTTTGGCATGCGGGCAAAGTACTTCTCCGCATCGAAGTCGGAGAGGAATTTTTTGCTCAGCATGGGGCGATTGTAGCAGAAAATATTCTCATCGGAGTAGATCTCGATGGGAATATCCCGGTCGTGTTTTCTGATTTCTCTTGCAGCGGACAGCGCTGCTATGCCGCTGCCCAGTATTATTATCGTATTCATAGGGATAGTATACCACAAAACAGAAAAGTGAAAAGGGCGCAGCTGTGGCCGGGAGGGCCTTCTTATACAGCTTACAGCAGGTGGATGAAAGCCGCACCGCAGGCCATGCAGATGATGCCGGCGATTTTGGCGATGGTGATCGGTTTGCGCTCCGATGCGAACAGGCCGAACTGATCGACCAGCAGACCGCCGGCCATCATACCGATATCGGTGACGATGACGGTCATTCCGGTGCCCAGTACCTGAGCCAGATATACGTTGCCGAAGACGAAAAGAGCTCCGAGCACACCGCCCAGCCAGATCCACCAGGGATCGCGCTGTTTCTTTTCTTTCTGCGGTGCCGCCGCGGTCTCCGGGTGACCAAAGCCCAGTACAGCGTTCAATATCAGCAGAGCCAGCGTACCCACCGAGAACGAGATCAGCGCGGCACTGACGCGTGAATCGATGACTACGCCCAGGTAACCGTTGACCGCGGTCTGCGCGGAACTGAGCATGCCGCCGATGACTCCCAGCAGATACCAGGGCCAGCGTGGTGACAGCTTGTTCCTGCCGTCTTCGCCCTCAGCGCGTTTGCCGTTGGCGATGATCAGAGCGCCGATGAGGACCAGTGCGGCACCGATGCCGCGAAAAAGTCCGAATCTGATCTGTGGTGAATAAAAGAGGCTGAAGTTGTCTATCAGGAGTCCCATGATGATCTGTCCCAGCATCGGCATGATGACTGTTTGCACGCTGCCGAGCCTGGGCATAAGAACAATATTACAGGTGAGGAAGACGACACCGAAAATACCGCCCAGCCAGATCCAGAAAGGCTCCCTGACGATATCCCCGAACGGTATGGCCAGGGAATGCTCGTAGACCCCGGTCAGGGCGATGAGAAAAGCTGTGCCTATGGCAAAGGAAATAAGGGTCGCCCTGTAGGGCGTTCCCACTTTGCGCATCAGTCTCGTGTTGATACTGGTCTGGATCGGCAGTCCGATGCCGATGACGACTCCCACTGCGATTGCAAACATAAAAGTTCGACCTCCGAATAAATGAAAGTATATCACAGTGTGCGAGAAAAAGTAAAACCGGGATGCTTGAGAATGACGGCTATGCTGATATAATCTAAAGATGAAAGAAGGTGTTTTTCATGAGTGAAAGTGCACGCCGCGGGTTTCAGCCCGCTGATCGCCGGGAGTTCGGAGAAGAGGCCCTGCCAAAGCTCAGGACGGCTGCCCGCCATATAAGCTATCTGTTAGATGAAGGTTATGGCATGAAGCAGGCCTCTGTTTTTGTGGGCAACCACTTCCTGCTCTCCGGGCGTCAGCGTCTGGCACTGATGCGGTCCCTGGCCTCTACGAGCCAGCTGATAGAGAGAAAGAAAAAAGAGCTGGAGCCCGAGGATATGCAGGGGCGTGAAGTATATATAGACGGATTCAATATAATGATCACTTTAGAGATAGCGCTGCTGGATGCCACCCTCCTGATGGGGAAAGACGGATGTGTGCGCGATCTGGCCGGGCTGCGCGGGACTTACCGTATAATAGAGGTCACCCGGCAGGCGGCAGAACTCCTCCAGAAGACGCTGCAAGAACTGAAAATAGCGCGCGCCAACGTGCTGCTGGATGCGCCGGTCTCCAACTCGGGACGCTTGAAGACTCTGCTGGCGGAAACGCATGAGGGCGGATTCGAGCTGGATATCAGTCTCGAAAATAAAGTCGATGCCCTGCTGCAGGGCAGAGAAAATGTGATCAGCGCCGACTCGGGCGTACTGGATGACTGCGTCTCCTGGTTCAATCTGGTACCCCTGTGCCTTGAAAGAGCCGGGCGCAGTGAACTGCCTGTTCAGGTCTGGTGAATTCATTCACCTGAGATCCCGGACAGATCTTTGATCACTTCTCCCGCTATGATCATGCCGACGACGGGAGGAACGAAAGCTGTGGATCCGGGAACGCTGCGCCTGCCGGGCTGTGCACTTTCTTTTGCGATATCTTCAGTGCCCGCCGCATAGCGGCGAGGCGTTTCTCTGGAATAGACGACCTTCAGGGAATCTATGCCGCGTTTTCGCAGTTCCCGCCTCATCACCTTGGCCAGGGGACAGATCGAAGTCTGATAAATATCGGCGACTTCGAAGGCGGAGGCTTCCAGCTTGTTGCCGGCTCCCATACTGCTGATGACGGGCACTCCGGCTTCCTTTGCCTGCACTGCCAGCTGCAGTTTTGCGGCCACGGTATCCACCGCGTCCACGACATAAGAATACTGCGGGAAGTCGAATTCATCTTTGTTTTCCGGCAGGAAGAAGCAGCGATGCGCATGCACGACTGCCTGCGGATTGATGGAAAGGATGCGTTCCTTCATTACATCCACCTTGGGGCGCCCCAGTGTTTCCCGGGTGGCGATGATCTGCCGGTTCAAATTTGTCAGCGATACTTCGTCGCTGTCGACCAGATCTATTTCGCCTACGCCGCTCCTCGCCAGGGCTTCAGCGGCATACCCGCCGACGCCGCCGACTCCGAATACGGCCACTCTGGCATTTTTCAGCCGGGTCATAGCCTCGTGCCCCAGCAGCAGTTCTGTCCTTGAAAATTGATCTGGCATATAATTCCTCCTGAAAACTTTCATTATACGTACACTGCATGATATATCCTGAGGGCTGTGATGTCAATCTTGCCAGTAAGCCGGTTTTGTGATAAATTTGTTTTAGATATTAATACAATTACACTGCCACCGGGTAGTGGCGATGCGGCAGCATCCGCCAGCGTGTCATTAGGTCTTTGAAGATGCGCAGAGGATGCTTTTTACTAGCGGGGTGCAAACGATGAACCTGATCAAATCACTGAAAAATCTCAGCAAATTCGAGACATGTCTCTGGCTGGGTTCGGTGGCCGTGATCATTGCGGCTTCCCTTTCGATGAGGAACGGCAGCTGGTTGAACCTGGTTTCCAGCCTCATCGGGGTCACCTCTCTCATCCTGGTCGCCAAGGGCGATGCACTGGGCCAGCTGCTGATGGTGATCTTCAGTATCTGCTACGCCGTTATCTCATGGCACTTCCGCTATTACGGAGAGATGATAACCTATCTGGGGATGACGATGCCCATAGCGGCCGCAGCCATGGTTTCCTGGCTGCGCCATCCATATAAGGAAAGAGAAGTGCGCATCAGCCGCATGCACAGACGGAACTGGATCATACTTTTGTCATTGACGGCTGCGGTCACTGCGGTTTTCTATTTTCTGCTGGCCGCGCTGGCAACCCCCAATCTTTTCTTCAGCACGGTTTCCATAACCACCAGCTTTCTGGCCGCTTCGCTGATGCTGCTGCGGAGCAGGCTGTATGCGGTGGCTTATGCCTCCAATGACCTCGTACTCATCATACTCTGGGTACTGGCGACCCTTGAAAACATGGCATATCTGCCCATGATAATCTGTTTTGCCGTCTTTTTCGTCAAAGATATGTACGGTTTCTATAACTGGGGCATCATGCGCCGCAGGCAGGAGGAAAAGCCATCTGCCTGACCTTTATTACATGGCTGTCATTCCAGGTGGAAATGTCTCTTCGGGCACCACTGAAAATCTCCAATATCCAGACGCCGGTTAAAGAAATTTAGCCGGCGTGTTGTTTTAATGACAGAATAATGCCGAAATTGCATATATAATATTGTAACTTGTAATCGTGTCTATTAATGAATGTAAAAGGCATTTCAGAGTTTGCAGAATGAACTTGGAGGAGGTTTTGCATGAAGTTATTAAGGAGGAAGGCAGTGGCATATTTTGTCGTGGTCACCATGATAATGTCACTGTTTTATGCGTTGCCGCAAACGGCAAACGCTGAGGGAGCAGGTGCCCCGGCCACAAAATGCACCGAGGAGGGATCAGGTACTGAGAGTGATCCCTATTTGCTGTCTACAGCAGAACAATTAAAAGATCTCGACAATACTGTGGACACAGGAACCACATATGCGGGACAATATTTCAAATTAAAGAACGACATCGATGCCGGCGGAACGCTGAGCGGGCCTATCGGCACCTCTGCTGCCAATGCATTCCAGGGTGTATTCGATGGTGACCACAAAGCGATCACCGTAGAGATCACCGGGGATGCCAACGGCGGCGGTCTTTTCAGCAGCCTTAACGGAGCGACGGTCAAGGATCTGACCGTGAAGGGCTCGGTGACCGGCAGAGCGGAGACCGGCGGCATCGCGGGGAACCTGAAAGATTCCACCATCAGCGGCTGCCGTGTGGAAGCTGAAGTCACCACTACCGGCAGAGGATATACCGGAGGCACCGGCGGTGTGGCCGGGTATCTGACCGGTTCCAACACCATCGAAAACTGTACCTGCACAGGTACAGTCACTGTAGACTGGGACAGCTATAATTCAAGTATCGGTATCGGCGGCATCGCGGGTACCGTATATAACGGCAGCACAGCTGTCAGAGGCTGTACCAACGAAGGAAACATACAGGACAAGACCGATGGCAACACTACCACAGCAGGCAAAGGCGGCATCGTAGGAAAATCAGATGCCATCAGCACGATCGAGGATTGTGTCAACAAGGGCACCATATCCAGCGTGTCTTCCTCGGGATACAGCGGTGCTCCAAGGATCGCAGGCATCATCGGGGCCACCTCCAGCGACACCAGCGAGAGCAACAGCATAGAGCGCTGCGTCAATGAAGGCACCATCACCAATGAATCGGGCAGCAGCGACGCCATGACCGGCGGTATCATAGCTTACTCGTACGGACGCGACACGGTGACTGAGTGCATCAACCGCGGCGTCATCAATGCATCTGCAGGAGATGCGGGCGGCATAGCGGCAACCATGAAGAATTACTATGTATCTAATGTAGAATCCTCATACAATACGGCTGCCGTCAACAACAAGGGAACAGCCAGCAACTGCTACACCGGAGGAGTCGTGGGCAGTGCGGGACAGAGCAAGGTCAGCGTCCTCAGCTGCTACAACAGGGGACAGGTGACCAGCGCCAGCAGCGGTACAGGAACCGGTGCTGTCATCGGCAAGCCGTATTCTGCAACTTCAATAAACAGTGCTTATATCGCCAGAAACAAATATCTCAAGGGCACAGCGGCGCTGGGTATCGGCGGAGTAGATCCGGACAAAGAATCCTGCACCTCGTTTGAGGCACCAAGTGCAGATCTGCCGGAGGAACTCGGCAGTGCTTTCAAGACAGACCTCGATCCGCAGATCAACGAAGGATATCCGATACTGCGCTGGCAGGATCCGAACTCCGGTTTTGCGGTCGATTTCAATATCAGCGACAAAGAGACAAACGCTTCTATAAACGGAGCCACGATAACGATCGAAGGTCAGACTCCGGTATCGGCCACAAGCTTTGAACTCAAGAGCGGCACTTATCAGTACAAGGTCAGCACGCCGGGATTCAAAGAGGCGACCGGTTCGGTCACCGTAGGCAGGAAGAGTATGTCTGTCGATGTTGCTCTGGAGCCGCTGAAGTATGACTACGAGCTCACAGTTTCACCTGCCGCGGCTGCGGTGGAGATGAACAACGACACGCTGGGAAAGATCAGCAGTGCCGATCCGGTTATCGACAAGGAAGCCGATACAGCGGTATACAAGTATCAGCTCAATGATAAAGAATCGTATGGAGCTTTCAATTATAAGGTAAGCTGCTTCGGTTATCAGCCTCAGAGCGGAGAGATCTCCCTCTCGGAGGCCGGGAGCAAGACTGTTGCTCTCGCACAGCAGGAAAAACATGACCTTACCATCAAGGTGGGACCGGCTGCGGCCGAAGCCAGAGCTACTCTGAAGAACACAGAGTACAACGTAGAAGTGAAGGCTGATGCGGCATCCGGCAATGAATTCAAATACAGCCTGCCGGCTGGCGAATATTCGTACACCGTAAAGGCCAAAGGATACAAGACTCAGCAGGGAACTCTGAAAGTGCCCGATGAGGATACATTGTCACTGACGCTCGAAGAAAAGCCGGGCTGGGATGGCGAATCCATCGATACAGACTGGTACACTGCGGACCCGGATGCCAGCACATTCGAGATCAGCGAACCTGAAGAACTGGCAGGACTGGCACAGCTGGTCAACTACAAAGCCAGCGGAGACACAGTCGACTTCCAGGGAAAGACCATCAAGCTGACAGCAGATATCAATCTGGCTGACGGGAAATGGACTTCGATAGGATGCAAGCCGGGATCATCGACAGATGCTTATCCTTTCAAGGGTACTTTTGACGGAAACGGACATGCTGTCCGCGGACTGAATGTGCCGGGAACGGACAAGTTCTATCAGGGATTCTTCGGATACACAGATGGAGCGACCATACGCGACCTTTCAGTATCCGGCAAGGTGACCATCGCTAACAGCGGAGTGCCCTGCGGCGGACTGATGGCGGCAGGCAGCGAGGCCACCGTAGAAAATGTGACCACCGATATAGACGTAAACGCAACTGCGAGCACATCGGCTTACATAGGCGGCATCTGCGGCAAAGCGATCGGTGGCACCTTCACCGACTGCACGAACCTGGGCAGCATCACCGGCGGATATCAGGTCGGCGGCATCATAGGAACATCGTATACCAACGGTATCACGGTGAACCGCTGCGTCAACGAAGGTGATGTTACAGGAAATACCACGGGAACAACGACCTCTTATGTGTCGGCCGGGATCGAGGGTAATTCATATAAGAAAGATACCATTGAATACTGCATCAACAAGGGCAAGATCAGCGGTGCCAACCAGGGTCTGGGCGGTATCGTCGGCATCATGCAGGCCAATGATGCGCGCATACAGAGCTGCTACAACCTGGGCGATATAGAGTCCACCAGCGACAGCGCAAACGTGGGCGGCATCCTGGCTTACAGAGGCTCCAATTACTCGTCATCTTCCATACTCAATGACATCATATCCTGCTACAGCGCGGGAACCATCAAAGGCGGAAAGGTAGTCGGCGGAGTTCTCGGCAACCAGAAGGACAACACCATCAACGTTCAGAGAACGCACAGCAACTATTATCTCAAGAGCGACACCTACAAGGGACTGGGAGCAACCGGTATGGACCATGATGGCGTTTATATGCCATTCGAAAAGTCTGTGATCGGAGACTACACTGACCTCATAGCGGGCCTGGGCAGCGATTATAGCACCAGCTCGCAGCAGGACTATCCTATCCTCAAGTGGCAGGATCCCGATTCAAAGTTCGATGTCAACTTTGATATCAGCTATGACAGCAAGGCCAACCTGGGCGATGACCAGGCGGTGATCACCTTGAAGGACAAGGAGGGCGCCATTGTGGCCTCTGAAGAGGGAGATGCCCTTCATTATGCTCTGAAGAACGGGAAATATACGTATACTATCGAGAAGAAGGGATACGAAAACAAGAGTGGAGAAATCACTGTCGACAAGGCCGCCCTTACAGAAAAGGTGACCATGACAGCGGAAAAATACTATTATACTGCCAAGATCGCCAGGGAAGCTGATTTCACATTGAAGGATGCCAACGGCGTGGAAGTGCAGAGACCGGATTATGACGACTCGGCCGGCGGCTATGTGTACAAACTGTACAACGGAAAATACAGCTACCAGGCAAAGAGGTTCGGATATCAGGCTCAGAGCGGTGAAGAAGAGATAAGCTATGCATCGAAACTGCACGATTTCTCACTGGAAGCCATGCCGGTCAGCAAGGTGAAATTCGATATCACGGCTGCGGAAGGTTCCTTCAGCGGCAGCGACCCCACTGTATTGATATACAGCAAGGGCGGAGATTTCGACGGCACTCTGATAGGAACATACGATGCCGACAGCGCGATCGCGGAAGGCATTATGTTCCCGCGTGGAGAATATAATTACACCATCAAGGCCGACGGCTTCAACACCAGGCGCGGCGAGATGACGGTCGGCGCAGATCCGCAGACGATCAGTGTGGAAATGGCCACCAAGAGCGGATGGGGCGGAGAGGAAGACGTGGATACCGACTGGTATACCAACAATCCGGACGCTACATCATATATCATCAAAAATGAATCCGAGTTTGCCGGACTGGCAAAGCTGGTCAACGAGGGCACAGATACCTTCGCAGGAAAGTCTCTGACGATCACGAAGGATCTCGATCTCAAGGATGCGGCATGGACGCCGATCGGCGGATACAGCATGGGCACTACTAAAGAGTTCAGCGGCAGTCTCGATGGCGGCGGACATTCGATCACCATCAGCAGCGGTGAATTCAAGAACAACGAGTCCTGCTTCGGTATCTTCGGATACATCAACAAGGCTAATATCAGCAATCTGGTAATACGCGGATCTGTTAAAGCCACCTACAACGGCGAAAACGGAACCTCTATGATCTACGCGGGAGGTCTGGCAGGTTATGCCGGCAGCTCGGTGATCACAAACTGCTACAACCAGATGGCGATCGACTTTACAGCGACGACTACAGGCATGGGCATCGTTGACATCGGCGGACTCACCGGCTGGTCAGTGGGCACCAGCTACGACCGCTGCTGCAGCATCACGCCTGTCAGCGGGACCTTCAACACTACGGCGGCCACCGGAATATGCTACGCAGGCGGACTGGTGGGCTTTGATCAGAGCGGAATGTCTTCTGCGAGATCGAGCATGACAAACTGCTACAACACAGGCGCAGTGACCGCGACAGGCAAGACGTTCTCCTATGCAGGCGGACTGATCGGAAACCTCAGCGGAGACAACACCTACTTTGAGATGAACAACTGCTATAACACAGGTCTCTCACAGGCGGCAGCGACAACGGCAGCCATGCACCCGCTGATAGGAAACGGCGGCAACGAAGGAAATTACAACAACAATTACTATCTGGAAGGAGACCAGAGCGAAATCAGCTCCAACTCGACGGCAAAGAGCGATGAATACATGCGTTCGGCGGCCTTCGCAGCTGATCTCGGTGCTGCTTATTCGCAGAACAGCAACGGCGGCTATCCTCTGTTCTCATCAGAGGCCGGAGTTCATCACATTGCGGTGACTAAGGCACCGGAGAAGACGACTTACAACGATCAGGAAGATTTCGATGACAGCGGAATGGAGGTAACAGCTTATCTCTCAGACAGCGATACTATCGGAACAAGAATCTTCTCGGGATGGAGCGTTAAGGATGGAAAGAATCTCAAGCCGGGCACCACTGAAGTAACTATCGAGTACAAAGGGGTGACTGCCAAGGTTCCGATTACAGTGAACCAGGTCGTTCATCCGATAGCCAACAGCGAACTGAACTTTGCAATTACTCAGCCGGAGGCTGGAAAGGCTCCGCAGCAGGACATCGAGCTCAGCGGAACGCAGGCGGACAAGTTCTCGGCGGATATCAGCTGGCAAAAGGGCGGCAAGGCATGGAGCGGCAACTTTGAAGCAGCTTCCTATTACCGCGCACAGGTGACCCTGAAGGCGAAGTATGTCGAGGGCGACGCATATTATGAATTCAGCAAGTATGCGGCACCGAAGGTTGACGGAGCTTATGAAGTGAAGTATGTGACCGAGGAAAAGAACGCAGCAGGTGTGATCACCACTGTCAGGTTCACGGTGACCTTCAAGGCCACGACTTCGGCAAGCAAGGGCCTCGAAGACAAGGCAAGCCACCTCTATTATGAAGGTGATACCGGGGCACCGTCGGACTTCAGCAGCTACCTCGATGATCAGCTGACGATCAGCGGCATCGGAGATAAAGACAAAACATATCAGGTAAAGGATCTGGAACAGCTGGTGCTGCAGAAGGATCTGGGAATGGAAGCTGCCCGCGGAAATGAAAAGCTGGACGGCATCAGACTCTATGACTTCCTGCACGAAGCCGGCATGGACGAGAATCTGAAAGACGGCACTACGGTGACCGTTTATGGCAAGGATGAGATCAAGCCGGTAGAGATGACCATAAAGGATCTGCGCAGCGCAACAGGCGATGAAGCAGCAATTCTGGCTTATGGCGATGAAAACAACGGACTGCCGCTGGCCAAAGCCAGGGGACCGTTGTGGCTGGTACAGAAGGATCTCGATGCCACGCAGGGTACCGGGGTGACCAGGATAGTGATCGGCAGCCAGGAAGCTGCGGAGACACAGAACATCACCTTCCAGGCCAACGAGCCTGATCCGGCAGTGACTGTAAAAGACAGTTACGGAAACAAGATCAGCGCTGCATCAGCGGACAATGTTTATCAGCTGCGCAAGGGAGAGACTTACAAATATTCAATAACCAAGGAGGGTTATACCGTTGAGAGCGGAGAAGTGACCCCGGGCGACCAGCCGCAGACCATCAAGGTCGAACTGCTCCCGGTATGGGATGGAAAGACCCTGAAGGAACCGGCCAGGGATGCCGACGGATACTATCTGATCGGAAGCGCAGAGGAACTGATGTGGTGGAATCAGAATCACAGCAAGGATGACAAGGTCAAGCTTACTGCTGATATCGCACTCAACAACGGCGTAGATAACGTCAACAAATGGCCTCTCGTTTACGGAGAAAGAGAAGACGCAGCCTTCAACGGAGTATTTGATGGACAGGGCCATGTCATTCACGGGCTGTACATCGACAGAGAAAACACATATGAACTGGTAATCGACTGGAGCGGAGCTGTACTCGCTTATCCTGATTCCATAGATCAGATCGGAATGTTCGGTTACTTGAAGGATGCCAACATCAAGAACTTTGGACTTGAGGGCAGCATACATCTGTATGACAGACCGGATGGATCTCTGGCTGACTGGGAACAGGTCGGCGGTATTGCGGGCTATGTACACGGCGCGTCAAAGATCGAAAACTGCTACACCAACGTAGACATTACGGTGGAAGCAAGCACAGAGACGGCAACGGTAGGCGGATATCCGGTATCCGGATTCGGCGATAAGACAGACACTTACATCGGAGGCATAGCGGGCTCTATAGCGACCAATGCCACGATCGACAACTGCTACAGCAAGGGCACTCTCATTGGAGCGCAGACAAGACGCATAGACATAGGCGGCATCGTCGGCGGCATGAGGAGTGCGAGCACCAAGGTCACAAATTGCTATTCTACAGCAAAGCTGCAGGCTTTTGAGAGGGCAGGTTCGGATTACGATTCACACCTGGGCGGTATCGCCGGCGACCCGGCTGTATGGAGCGAAGACAACAGCGGTGCTATCAGCGGCAGCTACGCCCTGAACAGTGAGTTCAAAGGCAACACCGACTCTAAAGTCAAGGCCGGACGCGTATCCGGACTGGGCAAGGCGCTCTCCGGCAACTACGGATCCACATCGATCAAAACCGACGGTGTAGATCTCTCGAAGACCACCGGAGCGGACACCATCGGCGGAGCCGATATCACATTGGATACAGCCACGAAGGCAGATACCTACAAGGCTTCAGGCTGGAGTACGGACATCTGGAACCTCGATTCCGGCAGCTACCCGATGCTCAAGTGGCAGAAGGCGCCTGCGGGCAGCGACAGATATGCCGACTACACGCCTGCAAAGGACGAAAACGGTGACCAGGAATGGGATGGATATTTCAGTGAACATGCGGCACCGCCATACTTCAAGGTCGGCTTCCGTGTAAATGGCTACAATACAGAGTCAGTGAAGAAATTTACGCGCGACCAGATGAAGGAAATGGCCCGGGCCGATAACGAGGGAACACTTTACTATTCGGCTAAGAGCGGCATGGGCGGCAACGCCGGAAGAGCAGTCAGCGAATATGTATATATCGACTCCCTGATGAAGAATGCAGGTATCAGCTTCAAGTCAGGTGACGTACTCTCATTCGGCACTTACGCTGCATATGATTATGACAAGCTGATGGAGGATCGCTACTACTATCCGGGATGGAACGACGACAGTTCGGCCGGAGCAGTCAAGCGCAAGGCGGTTATCGCGCTGAAGTCCTATGGAGATTCCTATGGAGTCACCAGAGAAACGCTGGAGAACTTTGGCGGCAGCACGGATTACCTCTATGCTTATATGCTGACATTCGGACAGAAGACTCCGGACGAAAGCACTTATGGTGACTTCGCTTATCAGCAGGTATCCGGCACTGTGGTCTACAATGACGCCGCGGCGGCCAATGATACCGTAAAGCAGCTGCTGCAGAGTGAGATCGACAAAGCAGTGAATGCACTGCAGGCGACAGCAACGTCATCAGACAGCGATAAAGTCGCCGGTGGCAGCTATTATGTTTCCCAGACGGATCACGACAGATACGCAGCTTCGATCGATGCGGCGAGGACCAAACTGGCTAAGGAAACAGCGACCAACGGCAGCATCATGAGTGCTGTGGAAACGCTGCGTGCCGACGGCAAGACCTTCGAGAAGGCTAAGAAACCGGGAACCGGCGCAGACAGGAGCAAACTGCAGGCGACTATGGATACAGCACGTGAAGTGGTCGCGGCGACAGTTGTCAGCAACGACGGTTCCGATGTATCGCAGGACAAGATGTGGGCTACTCAGAGCGAGATCGATGCTATGAACGCCAAGATCGCAGCGGCTCAGCTGGTCAACGATAATGAAGAAGCTACTCAGATGGATATCGACAACGCGGAATTCGCGCTCAGATGCGCCATTGCCGACTTTGCTGCAGACAGCGGCAACCTGGAGGCTCTATCCAGGCAGGCGGCAGCTAAGGCACTGCACGATTACGTGGACGGCCTCGACATGAGCAAGTACCGCGACAAGGAAAAGAACGAGATCGATACCCTGCTGCAGGAAGGCCTCACAAATATCAAGAAGGCCAAAACTACCAGCGACATCAGCGATGCACTGGCAGCAGCCAAGGCAAATATTGGAAACGTCAAGCAGGAGCTGGATGCAGAGAAGGCCGATGCGATAGATGAACTGCAGGCATGGAAGCAGAAGAGCGGCGATTATTATCAGACGCAGCAGGGTGAGATCACTAAGATCATAGATACCGCTGTCGCCAAAATCAACGCGGCTGCCAGCGTGCAGGATGTCAAGGCTATCAGGGATGCGGCAGTAAAGCAGCTGGACAATGTAATGACGAAGACGGAAGTAAATGCTGCCAATGCCAGGGCGCAGAGAGAACGCGCGGCCAAGATCAAGGCCTTCCAGAAGAAGAGAGTCGTTCAGAAGAAGCCAAGGGCCGGAAAGAAGAGAATCACGGTCAGGTGGAAGAAAGTTAAGGGAGCCCGTGGATATCAGGTAAGATATACCTACAAGAAGGGCAGGAGATATAAGAGCAGGTACGTAACTGTCAAGAGCTCCAAGAGGGCCTACAAGGTCATCAAGAAGCTGAAGAGGGGCAGGAAGTACAGGACGAGAGTCAGAGCTTATACGAAGATCGGCGGTAAAAAGGTATGGACAAAGTGGTCCAGACTGAAGAAGGTCAGAAGTAAGTAAAATGACAAGTAGATAAGGCAGCGGGCGGCGTCCCACAGGGACGCGCCCGGCTGCTTTTTGCAACAAGGGAGTGAAGACATTTGAAAAAGGCAGTATCATTCAATTCACCCGCGAAGAAAATCATCTTTTGTGCACTGCTCACAGTCGCCATGGTTGCGGCTGCGGCGCTGCTGACGAAGGTGACCGGACACGCGGGAACAGTTAACAAAGAGATCTCGAATTACCAGAACAAAGGGATCACATCAAAAATTATCGTAAAGGACAATGCGGGGCACAGGGTCTCCCCGGAACAGGTGGACCCGTCCAGCTACAAGGGCTATGTTTTCCGGGTTAAGGAGACGGCGCCCAAATCGCTGATAAACGAGGCGGCACAGAAAAAGACCGGAGGCCACGTCAGCGCCATAGGCGGTGATGGCTTGTATGAAGCCGATCGCCTTGAGGATGTCGATAAGTTCCTCAATGAGAAGTACATAGATTATATCGAACCGGATTATCTGGTCAAACTCTCTCAGGTAGATGAGAAGTCAAACAGTGCCACGCCTGACGATCCGGATTACAATGACGGACAGCAGTGGAATCTGGAGCAGATGAACGTAGCCGGCGCATGGCAGAAAGATACTTACGGCCAGCCGCAGTTCGACAGAAAGGGCAATGTAAAGATCGCCGTGATCGACAGCGGTCTCTACGGCAGCGGCGGTAATCAGCCACAACACGAGGACATAGATTACAGCCATGTCCTGGAGGGCCAGAACTTTGTGGATGGACAGGAAGGTACTCCTGACAACAAGGGACATGGAACATTTGTCGCCGGCCTCATATTCGCGGAGTCCAACAACGGCACCGGTATCGCCGGAATAATGCCTGAAGTGGACATTCTGCCGCTGAAGGTATTCGGCACCAGTAACTATACTGAAAACAGTATGGTTGAAAAGGGCATCTATGAAGCCATCGATGCCGATGTCGACGTCATCAATATGAGTCTCGGTGGTGAGGACAACTCCGAGTCCATGAAGACGGCATGCGACACCGCTGCTGCAGACAATATTCTCGTGGTGGCGGCTGCCGGCAACGACGGCGTCGAGATAAACAACTATCCCGCAGCTTATGACTCGGTGATCGGCGTAGCCAGCACCGACAAGGATGAAGAGACATCATACTTCTCGCAGTACGGAGAAAGCGTCTTCTGCGCAGCACCCGGCGGAGATGTGCACAGTCTCGGCAATTCGAACACTGAAGGACAGAAATACAGCACTGCCAGCGGAACGTCTTTCTCATCGCCTGAAGTGGCAGCCATGGCGGGAATGGTCAAATCGATCATGCCGCAGGCTGATCTGGATGACTTCAAAGATATAATCCAGAAGACATCCCGCGACAAGGGCGACCCCGGTTTTGACAGCCATTACGGCTGGGGTATCGTTGACTTCGGCAGTGCGGTTGCCAAAGTGATGGAGACCGTTGATCTGCCGATATATCATCTGACATTCAATGCCAGCGATGAAAACGGAAATGTGGTCACCGGCGCCAGCATACAGCTGCGCACAGCCGAAGAAGTCACCTGGAAGGATGATCCGGAGAACAAGATCACTGCCGGTACGTGGCCAAAGGGACAGTATATATCGGCTGAGACCGACGGATCTTACACGCTGCACAAGGGACACTATGAATATACGATCTCCAAGAACGGCTACTGGCCGGTGAGCGGAGATCTGGCGACATTCATGGCGGAGCAGACGAAGAACGTCGTCCTGGAGCACACATACAGCATCAATGCGGAACCGCGTGATTCAGAAGGACAACTCATCGACGACGTGAAGATAGAGCTGACGAGGACCAGCGACAAGCTGAAGGCCGAGCTGGTGAGGACTTCCGACGGCGGGTACACGAAAGCTGTACCGGCAGGCACTTACAATTATACTGCCGAAGCCGATGGATACGAGACCAGCCGCGGCGTACTCGAGGTAAAAGCGGACGGCAGCAACAATAAAGTGATCGAGATGTTCAACAGATCTGAGATGTCACAGGTCACCTTCAACTGCCGCGACAAGGACAGCGGCGAAGCGCTGAGCGACACCGAGGTAGACGTTCAGGACTCCGAGGGAGAGACTGTGCGCCCGGATGGGGACGGCAGCTACATGCTGGTGCGCGGCAGGAACTATACATGCACGGTTATGAAAGCCGGATATGAGGACCAGATGCTAAAACACAAGGTGGCCGATGCAGAGACGGATGCGGTAGATGTCGACATGAGCAAGGTCGGTTATACGCTGAAGATCGATGCAGTCGACGGCGCCGGGAACATCCTCCCGAACGCAGAAGTCGTGCTCCGCGACAAGGACGGAAACGAAGTATCGCCGTTCAGGACCAACAGCAGCAAGTACAACGTAGCTTCCGGCACTTATCAGTATAGTGCCAGCTGCGGCGGATATGCCGACAAGAAGGGTTCCGTAGTCATAGATTACGGTTCGCGTGAAGTGAAGATAGAAATGCAGCCGGTGAAAAAGGCCGTGAATATTGATGTCAGGGACAACAGCGGTGCTGAGATCACCGGAGCAGAGATATCTCTCTATGATGAAACGGGCAGACTGATGAGGCCGGTGACCGCCGGATCCTACAGGCTGGTCGACGGCAAGTACAGCTGCACCGTGGAGAAAGAAGGGTACAAGCCCGAGACAACAGCGATAACAGTTGATGGTCAGCAGGACACGGCTACCGTAAAGCTGACACCGGAGGAACCGGGTACCCAGAGCGGCGATTATGCAGGCGGTAGCGGCACGGCTGAAGACCCGTATTTGATCAACAGCGAACAGCAGCTGCGCAAGCTGGCTGAAAAGACAGTTATCACTTATGCCAAGGATGAAAACGCAGAGAGCAACAGAAAAGATGTCATCGACGGTTACTATCGCCTCACGAGGGATATACAGCTGACTTCTCCGTGGACACCGATAGGCAGTTACGAGAGCGAGTACAACTATGCCATCTTTGAAGGAAACTTTGACGGCGGCGGACACACAATCAGCGGACTGGACGTCGACAGCACACATGCATGTGCCGGCTTCTTCGGTATCGTGCGCGATGCAGTGATCTCTGATCTGAGAGTCGAGGGCGAGGTCACAGGAGTGTCCTACGCCGGAGGTATCGTCGGCAACGTGATCTACGATGATCAGGGAACCGAGATCCGCAACTGCTCGTCATCTGCAAAGGTGAGCGCCGGCAAATACGCCGGAGGTATCGCCGGTTACATATATTCGGGTACCAGTGGCCGGAGCAAAGTCCGCGGAGCGGTCTACGGCTGCTGCAGCACCGGTGAAGTGACGGCTGAGAACTACAACGCCGGAGGCATCTGCGGTTTCGCGGAGGCTGTGAAAATATCCAACTGTTACAATAAGGGAACCATGGCCGGCGGTTATAACATCGGAGGCATCTGCGGATCGACGGATACCAATACCTACGTCAGCAATTGCTACAACGTGGGTGCCACCTCGCAGACGAACACCGGCTATTCCTATGTGGGTAAAGTCGGAGGTATTGTGGGTTCCTCAGATGCTAACTTCTCGGCTGTATATTACCTCAGCAGTACCGCCAACGCGGCTATCGGGGTCGACTCCGGTGCCAGCACAGAGTACCTCAAAGCTCTCACCAGCAGCAAGATGAAGGGACAGCAGTCCTTCGTAGATATGCTGAATATAGCAGCGGGGACCGACAACGGGGATTTCGTGCTCACGGATGAATATCCTGCACTATCCTGGGAAAAGGCTGCGGCGGAGCAGAGTTATGCACAGTCGCCTGTGATATCACAGCAGCCTGAGGAAATCATACACGAAGGACAGAAACACGGAGTGATCCGCTGCCAGGTAGAGCCGGTCAGCGATGGAGGTCAATTGACATACCAGTGGTATACAAATGACCAGAAGAGCCGCAAGCTGTCTTCCAAAATAGACGGAGCCGCCGGGAACGTGCCGGCAGACGGTATCCTGGAGCTGACTCCGGACACCTCGGAAATCGGCACAGCTTATTACTATGTAGTCGTCAGGAATACGGTTGGCGGAGCCGGCGTTGACACGCACACGGCGAAGGTCATCAGCGATTTCGCGGATGTAGTCACCGAGCGCGATGAAAAGCCGGGTGCACCGGTGATAACATCGGCAGGCATCGGAGATGAGATGTCAGCGGAAGCTGAATTCTACCGCGAGGATGCTGCGCAGGTACATACGACGGCAACACCGGGAGAAAACGAAGACAGCAGTGATGTACTGACTTATCAGTGGTACCGCAGCAAGTACACGAACACCAAGGGCAGTGCTGTCGGTGATGGAGCCGACTGCACGATAGACACCTCTGCGGCGGGAACATGGTACTATTACGTCAAAGTCAGCGATACGGCCAACGGAATGAATGCCAGATCACAGCGTTTGAAAGTGACCGTGGGCAGCAAGAGCCGCGCTGAAGAGGCTGATGAAGCCGCGGCACGTGAAGCAGCGCAAAAGCCGGGTCCGGTGAGTGGACTGAGAGCTAACAGCGATTATCGCAGCGTCACCCTGCGCTGGAAGGCGGCAGAGAATGGCGGACAATATGAGATATACAGGTCCATAAAAAAGACCAGCGGCTACCGAAAAGTGGCCACTGCAAAGACAACCAGCTGGAAAGACAGCACAGTGCGCACCGGCAGCAGGTATTATTACAAGCTGCGTGCGGTGAATGCGGTGCAGGAAGGTGAATTCGCCGGCAGGACATTCTGCGGTGAAATGACTCAGGCTGTGAAAGCCACACCTTCGCTGGGCAGACCCGCACTGAGGGTAAAGGCCGGCAGGCGCAGTGCAAAGCTGCGTTGGACTGCAGTAAAGGGCGCTGCCAGGTACGAGATATTCCGCTCTACTAAGAAAAATCGCGGATACAGGAAGATCGCGATCAGAAAGGCCTCTGTGAAAAAGTACACCAGCAAGAGGCTCAGGAAAGGAAAGCGTTATTACTTCAAGGTCCGTGCAGCCAGAAAGGTCGGCGGCAAGATGGTCTATGGACCGCTGTCAAAAGGAAAGACTGTAAAATCTAAATAGATCGATGCAATGAAAGATCCGCTCCTTGTGTGATGGAGCGGATCTTTCTATTGTGCAAATGTTTACTTTTCCTGAAGTGCTCTGTTCATGCGGCTGGCCAGGGTCCTGTAGTGGTGTGAGAAGCCCAGCCAGATGAGAAAGGCGATGCCGATGTCACCGGCGATGATCAGCAGGCAGTACCACCATGGCAGGCCGTCCGGCACCCAGCCGACTGCGAATGCTGTGGCCACCATCACCGCACAGCCGATTCCCATGTGGAAGAGGACTTTGAGCCCGAAGGCCAGAGATTCCCTCCGGTATATCATCGTCGGCAGTGAGAACCCCAGGCCCACACATACAGTCCCCGCGATCATGCGTGTAAAAGAGTATCCCTGCATGACGAAAGTTCCCCCGTAATAGATGTCGAAGATCACACCGATGACGGCAAATATGGCAAGAGCCAGACCGATACCGATGAATGCAGTGTTTAATGCTTTTTTCATTTTTCTCGCCTCCTTTTGGCTTTACGATAACCCCAAATACTTTTTCAGTTCCGGAAGATACTTCCTGGAAACATAGTCCTGAGATCCGTTTTTCATTGTGATGTGCATCATTCCGCCAAATCTGGCTTCGATGCTGTCGAGATAACTCAGGTTGATGACGGCGGACTTGCTGATCTTCATGAATCCGCTGCCCAGCCGGGAGGTGATCTCATAGAGACGGCTCCGGCTGCGGTAATTGCTGCTGCGCGTGTACACTATGGTATCCCCGTTTTCGATCCTCACCATGTATACATCCTGTGGCCTCAGGATGACAGTTTTTTCTCCGCGTTCCGCGGAGATGATCCGTTCCCCTTCAGCCGCCCCCAGTAATTCCATCGCCCGGCTGACTTCACTGGTCATCCTGTCGCAATAGATCACCGCATAAGTTTCTTCATATTCCGGTGATATTTTTAAATCTACTCGCATGATCGCACCTCCTTGCTACAGTCATAGATTATACGAAAACAGCGGTTTTGTCAGCAATTTAAAGCTGAGTGGCAGAAAAACGCAGGTCAAATGCATTTCACCCCGATTGAATGACTGCAGCAGCCAAAAAAACAAGCAGCTCCGGCATGACGCCGGAGCTTGTTTGCATATGATTGCAGTGATGATTGATATAAGTGTTTTTCTGCCTGCTTATTATAAGATAAACCCTGCTCTGTGTCAACGCGGAAGAGCAGAGATATCTGCAGCGGCAGCCGGACGCCGGCTGGAATTGTGAGCTGCGGATAATAAAGCTTGTGATTGAAAACTTTTCGTGTTGTAATCTTGTGAAAATGATATTATAGTAGAAAACGATAAACGAAAACCAATTTAGATGGTCGGGTGATTTTGTGAACAGATTGAAAGCGATTTCCGGCTTTCTGGTCGACAAGAGGCATGCTTTGCTGATAACCTTTGCGGTCATGGCAGCTGTCTGCCTGTTGCTGATGACGAAAGTCAATGTGATAACAGATATGTCGAAGTATCTGCCGGATGATTCATCCATGCACCAGGGTCTGCAGATATTGAAAAAGCAGTTCCCTGATGTTTCTATGTCGGACACCACGATGAGGGTGATGTTCACCGGCCTCGACGGCGAAGAGCAGTCAAAGATAGAGAAACAGCTGCAGGACATGAAGTATGTCAAGTCAGTTGCCTACAACAGCGGCGACAAGGATTACCAGAAGGGCAGATATTCTCTGTTTGAGCTGACGATTCCGTATACTAACGCATCGCAGCAGGTCGCCGAGGTCAAAGACTCTCTGGATTCAAAGTACAGCGCCATGCAGGAAGACGGGAAGATGGTTTATCAGGTAAGCCACGATACGCGGGCGAATATAGAGCCCTGGATCCTGGTACTGGTAGTCGCCATACTGCTGGCTATACTGCTGGTGATGTGTTCCAGCTGGCTGGAACCGTTCCTGTTCCTGGCTGCCATCGGGACGGCAGTTCTCATCAATATGGGCACCAATGCATTTCTGCCGGGAGTTTCGCAGACCACCCATGCGATAGCAGCTCTGCTGCAGCTGGTGCTTTCCATGGACTATTCTATAATCCTCATGAACAGGTACCGCCAGGAGCTGGTGGAGACGCCGGACAGGATACAGGCCATGAAGCAGGCGCTGGAGGGGCTTTCCCCGCTATTGCCAGCAGCGCGATGACGACCGTGGTCGGCCTCCTGATGCTGGTATTCATGAGCTTCAAGATAGGTGAGGATCTGGGCGTCGTGCTGGCAAAGGGCGTGGCTATCAGTCTGGTATGCATCTTTACAGTGCTCCCGTCGCTGATACTCATGTTCGACAAGGGCATCCGCCTGACGGCCAAGAAGGTACCCAGGATCACTATGGGTGCCGTGGGACGCTTCAGCAGCCACTATCGCTGGGTTCTGACAGCCCTTTTTGCGGTGATCTTTGTGGCCGCTTTCATAATGAAGGGCAACACGCCTATCTCGTATTCTACTATCCAGCCGAGCAACAAGATCGACAAGCTCTTTCCGGAGACCAACGATATGGTCATGCTGTACAAAAATGACAAAGCGGCAGCCGCCGACAGGTTCCTCGGGAAGATGGAGGACGACAAGGCTGTCAGCAGCATCACATCATACGGCACCACGGTAGGCAAACAGTATACCGCGGGCCGCATGGCCGATAAGGTGCAGGAGGCCGCTGCCCGGGAGGACAGTGGTTCGACAGGCGGCTTCAACCTGAACACAGATACCATGAAGATGATATACTACTACCATTTCAAGGACGCGAAGACGCCTGTGGTGGAAGCCGGCAGCTTCATATCATTCCTGTCGCATGAAATCGTCAACAACAAAACTTTCAGCGCTCAGATGGGCAAGACTGATGCCGGGGAGACGGCTATGCTGGAGAAATTTTCAAGCCCCGCGCAGCTGACAGCAGAAAGATCGCCGGCGGAGATGGCTTCCTTCTTCGGGATGAGCAAGGATCAGTGCCGCCGGATATATATGTACTATTACATGAAAAACGGCGGCGGACGCAGCGGCAGTATGACCCTCTCCTCGTTTGTGGATTTCCTGCTGAACGATGTGGCCGCTGACCCGCGCTACTCTGCGAACTTTGATGCCGCCACCCTGCAGCGCATGCGACAGCTGAAAACATTCACCGACGAGCAGAGCATCAATAAAAAGCGCACCTGGCGCGAGATGGCTTCACTGCTGGGCACGGATACCGAGTCCATGAAGCTTTTGTATGCGGACCGCTTTGCGGCCGGGAAGGGGACCAGGCTGCGGAAGATGACTCTCAGTCAGCTGGTTACTTTCCTCAATGATAAAGTGCTCAAGAACAAACAGCTGGCGGGCAAGATCGATTCGTCGGCGAAGAAACAGCTGCAGATGCTGGCGGCTTATACGGACAAAGATGCCATCACGAAACCGATGGATGCGAGAGGACTGGCCGCGAGCTTTTCTCTCGACGAGGTTGCCGTGAACCAGCTGCTGGCGATGAGAGGCGTGTCCACCATGTCGCAGTACGATTTCGTGACCTATCTGATCGCGGATATTGTACCTAATCCGGCATTCGGCGGCAGCTTTGATCAGGTCCAGATCGAGAATCTGGGACGTTTGAAGGCCATCATGGATATGACGGTCTCCGGACAGCAGCTGAGCTGGTCGCAGGCGGCACAGTTCCTCGGCATGAAGGCATCGCAGATGAAAGTACTGTACGCTTACCGCGATGCAGATAACAATATCAGCAAATGGAAATTATCGCTGGTCGATGTGAAGGACCAGCTGGGAGCAGCCGCCAGGCTGATGACGGCGGCGCAGAGCGGCAAATCTTATACGGCAGCGCAGATGGCCGATCTCCTGGGGATGGATCAGTCTCAGGCGAGGATGATATACCTGCTGCACAAATACAAGAGCGGTGACGACAGCGGCTGGAGTCTTTCGGTGCAGAGCTTCCTGCATTTCATGACTTCCAGCGTATTGTCGGACAGCACGATCTCAAGCGGGATATCCGCACAGCAGGCAAAGCAGCTGCGATCGCTCTCACGTCTGACGGATGCCGTGGTGGCCGGGGAACAGTGTTCCTCTCAAAGAATGTACGGGCTGCTGTCCGGGATGACGGAAAACAGCGGCTTGAACAAGGACACTATGGACATCCTCTACTTTGCTTATGGAGGGATGCACCGCAGCAATGACGCATGGACTATGTCCATGGTACAGCTGGCCGATGTGCTGGCAAACGATCTGGTGAAGGATCAGAGATTTTCCAGCCTCATAGATGAAAAGCAGAAGGACAGCATCGCCGGGATGAAAAAGAGGCTCGATGACGGTGCAAAGCAGCTGCGCGGCAAGGATTATTCCATAGCAATGATAAAGACTACTTTGCCGGATGAAGGCAGCGAGACCACGAAATTCATGGATCGGCTCAGCAGCGGTGCCCGGGCATCCATAGGCAGCGGAGATTACTATCTGATGGGGAATACGCCTATGGCTTATGAAATGTCGCAGACTTTCCGCGGCGAGCTGAACAAGATCACACTGCTGACCATCATCGCCATCTTCCTGGTAGTGCTGCTGACATTCAGGTCTTTAGCGGTGCCTGCCATACTGGTCATGATCATACAGGGTGCGGTCTTCATCATGATGACAACGATGGGCCTGCAGGGCTATACTATCAACTATCTGGCGCTCCTGATCGTGCAGAGCATACTGATGGGGGCCACCATCGACTATGCGATACTATATACCACGTATTACCGGGAGCACCGGCTGTTCAGCGGGCGCGACGAGTCGGTGGTCGCCGCTTACAACGGCTCTATCCACACGATCATGACATCGGGGCTCATCATGATCGTGGTCACCCTGGCAGCCAGCTTTGCCTTCTCGGAGCCGATGATAAGGCAGATCTGCCGCACCATATCGATCGGTGCGCTCAGCGCGGTGATCCTCATACTCTTCATCCTGCCCGGCGTCCTCGCGGCATGCGACAAAGTGGTGCGTCCGCGCAGCACCTGATGGCGTCCCGCCGTTGAGGGTGTTATAAATCTGTGATATCTGTGTATATATATCCGTGAAGCGTTATTCAAGCAAAAGGAGATAGAAGACATGATAAAGACTACAGTAGGCGTTGAAGGCATGATGTGCGGGATGTGCGAAGCGCATATCAAGGACTGCATCAGAAAGAACTTCAGTATAAAGAAAGTCACCGCATCGGCGAAGAACAATGAGGCGGTGATAATCTCTGAAGAGCCTGTAGGAGAGGATCAGCTGCATGCGGCCATAGATCCCACCGGCTATACGGTGACCACGGTGATCAGCGAGCCGTATGAAAAGAAGAAGGGGCTCTTCGGTTTCGGAAAGAAGTCCTGAGCGGGCGACAGCCGATGTGAATGTTTGACAGCGGAGTCTCCGGACCCCGCTGTTTTTGCGCCTTTAAGGTTATTCCGTGTTGACAATAATGACTGAGTAAGTATATAATTAATAAACCGTTATATATCATTATCTATATAGTTGTATTAGGAGTGACAAAATGAAATTCACCAAAAGACTGATCGCTATCGTAGCTGTTCTGGTTCTGGCACTCTCACTTGCCGCCTGCGGCGGATCCGGAGATTCGAACAATGGAAACAGCGATAAGGACAAGACAAAGATAACTATCGCTGCGGCTGCGAGCCTGGAAAACGCCCTCAAGGACGAAATCATCCCGGCTTTTGAAAAGGAAAACCCGAGCATCAAAGTTGTCGGTACCTATGACGCCAGCGGAAAGCTGCAGACTCAGATCGAGGAAGGCGCTGATGTAGACGTATTCTTCTCAGCCGCTACCAAGCAGATGGACGCACTGGTAGATCAGGATCTCATCGACAAGGACAGCGTTGTCGACCTGCTGGAGAACCAGATCGTTCTCATCAAGGCCAAGGATTCCGACACAGACATCACCAAGTTTGCGGATATCACTAAGGCTGACAAGATTGCCATCGGCGACCCCAAGTCCGTACCTGCAGGACAGTATGCAGAGGAAGCATTTAAAAACCTGGGCATCTGGAATGCAGTCAAGGCCAAGGATGTCAGCTATGGCACCAACGTTACCGAAGTACTCAACTGGGTAGCTGAAGGCAGTGCTGATGTGGGCGTAGTTTACAAATCAGATGCACTCTCCATGAAGGACAAGGTAGAGGTCATCGCTACAGCCCCGGCAGACAGCGTATCCAAGTGCATCTATCCCATCGGCAGGGTCAGTGCGACCAAGAAAGGCAAAGCAGCAGACAAATTCATGAAGTATCTGCAGAGCGATGCCGCGATGAAGGTCTTTGAAGATTATGGATTCAAATCAAATCTGTAAGCAATTAAAGAGATAACAACAGCAAAACGCATACTCTGTTTGCCTGGAGTATGCGTTTTACAGTATAATGAAGAGGCATTTTTCAATAAGCCTGATTTATAGGAGAATATATGGAATTTTCACCGATCCTCATATCGTTGAAGACAGCGGCGGTTTCAATAGTGATAACTTTCTTTCTCGGGGTGCTCTGTGCACGCTGGGTCGCCTTCATGCACTCGCAGAGGGCGAAGATGATCATCGACGGGATACTCACCCTGCCGCTGGTACTGCCGCCCACCGTACTCGGCTTTTTCCTGCTGCTGATTTTCGGCGTGCGGCGCCCGTTCGGACATTTCATTCTGGAGACCTTCGGGGTCACTATCGTATTTACCTGGTGGGCGACGGTCGTCGCCGCGGTAGTGGTTGCCTTTCCGCTGATGTATCGCTCGGCCAGAGGCGCATTCGAGCAGGTGGACAAGAATCTGATCTATGCCGGGCGCACGCTGGGAATGCCCGAGGGACGGATATTCCGCAGGGTGGTCATCCCGGTCGCCATGCCGGGAATTGCTACCGGAGGCGTGCTGGCGTTTGCACGCGGTCTCGGAGAATTCGGAGCCACCATCATGCTGGCGGGCAATATAGCCGGGCGCACGAGGACACTGCCGCTGGCTATCTATTCCGATGTGGCCGGAGGCGACATGGAATCGGCTTATTCCTATGTACTGATCCTCTGCATCATTTCGTTTGTTGTCGTCATCGGAATGAATTTCTTCACCCTGCGCCGGGATCCCCTGGCGAGGAAGCGCTCTGCGGAGAGGAGGTCTGAGGCATGAGTCTTCAAGTAGATATAAGAAAACATTTGCCGGGCTTTTCTCTCGAGGTCTCCTTTGACACTGCGGGAGAGTGGCAGGGCGTTTTGGGAGCCAGCGGATGCGGTAAGAGTATGACGCTGAAAATGATCGCCGGCATCGTGACTCCCGATGAGGGGCGCATAGTGCTGGGTGACCGCATCCTGTTCGATTCCGAACGCAGGATAGACCTGCGGCCGCAGCAGCGCAGCGTGGGCTATCTCTTTCAGAACTATGCATTGTTTCCCAGCATGACGGTGCGCGAGAACATCCTCTGCGGGGTGCGCGACGGGGAAACGAAGCGGGTAGATGAACTGATGGAGACCCTGGAACTGGCGCCTCTGGCGGGACGCTACCCCTCACAGCTGTCAGGAGGACAGCAGCAGAGGGCGGCTCTGGCGCGCTGCCTCGCCGGAAAACCGGAAGCCATGCTGCTGGACGAGCCTTTCTCAGCGCTGGACGAATATCTCAAAGAGAGACTGCAGCAGGATATCAAGAGGATACTTTCAGCTTACCCCGGCGAGGTCATCCTCGTGAGCCACAACCGCGATGAGGTCTATCGTTTTTGCAAGCGCATCGCCATCCTTGATGACGGTCATGTGGTTGCCGCCGGCGATCTGCAGGAGGTCTTTGATGATCCGCGTCAGGTGACTGCGGCGCGTCTCTCGGGGTGCAAGAATATTTCGGGCGCCCAAAAGATGGGACCGCATCGCGTGAAGGCGCTCGATTGGGGACTGGAACTGGAAACAGAAAGGACTGTGCCCGACGACCTGGGATTCATCGGCATCAGAGCGCACGATATCGAGGCTGGAGGCGGGAAGAATCGCGTACCGGTGAGCGTGCTCGAAGTGCGCGAGGAATTGTTTGAAACAAACGTCATTTTCGCCAGCGGCAGGGGCGAGCTGTGGTGGAAGCTGGCGCGTGACGACTGGAGGCGCGACCACCTCGACCATGTCCCGCAGTACATCTCTTTGCCGCCGGACAAGATAATGCTGCTGAGCAAATGATCATACATAATCCATGAACAAGGGGACGATCGGGTTCCCGTTGTTTCTTTGTACGAAAGAACTGATGACGGCCCTGGCGTCACCGGTGTCCAGGGGCACGTAGATCAGGTTGAGATTTATCTGAGGCTGGTGCACCTCGAACTCCGGAAGGATAGCGAGGCCCAGGCCGCTGGCCACCATTATGAGGATGGTCTCCACATCGTCCTCCGTGTTCCTGACGTTCGGCATCAGTTCGCGGTCGAGAAAATTCCGGGGCACGGGAGCGCTCCTGATGGACTTGTCGTGGCGCAGATCGTGGATGATGAGGTCCTCGAACTCCAGCTCCTCCTGCTTTATGAGTTTGTTCCTGGTGAGCGGGTGTCCCGGCGGCATGACCACAAAGTAGCGGTAAGCTCCCAGCCTGCGCTTCCTCACATTGTGATAGTGCAGGGTGTTGTTTTCGATGTTGAAGATGACATCGTAATCGCCTTCCACGAATCTGTCGTGCAGGGAGACGGCGTCATCACGGTGCAGGCTGATGTGCACACCGGGATATTCGTTGTGAAAATCCTGTATCGATTTGGGGAAGCTGCTCATTTCCATGGATTGCAGGTAGCCGATGGACAAACTGCCGGTGCGCCCGTCCCTGGCGGCGCGTACTCTCTGTATGGCATCACTGGTCTTCGCTATGATGCCTTCGGCCTCGGGAATGAACATCCGGCCGACGTCCGTCAGCGCCAGCTTTCTGTTGTGTCGCGAGAACAGTTTTACCTGCAGTTCCTCCTCGAGATTGTGGATCTGCTGGGTCACTGCCGACTGGGAAATAAAAAAGCTCTCCGCAGTGCGCGTGAAGTTCAGCGTCCTCGCCGCCGAGAGAAAATATTTGAGCTGTTGTATCTGCATTTGATCCCCTTTTCAGCACGTATATAGCAAATTAGTATCAAAAAACGCGCTTTTAATAAGCTATTACTTATTATACCTCCCGTATTTCGCGCTTGCAAGCCATGAAATCCGCCTATAAAATAAGTAATGTAGAATCAAATTGATAACGAAGGGATGGTAAAATAATGGATAAAGTGGAAACAGTCAAGAGGTATGCGTTTTTTCTGGCGGGTTTGTTCGTAAATTCGCTGGGCGTGGCCTTCATAACAAAAGCTGACCTGGGCACCTCGCCTATATCGAGCGTACCCTACGTGCTCAGCCTGGGTTTCCCCTTTACTCTGGGACAATTCACCGTTGCTTTCAACCTGCTGACCATCGCATTGCAGGTACTGATACTGAGAAAAGAGTTCCAGCTGTTTCAGCTGATGCAGCTGCCGGTGATTTTCCTCTTCGGTTATTTCATAGACTTTTCAATGGATCACATCCTCTTCTGGATGCATCCTGAGGTTTACTTCCTGAAGGTGGTCTTCCTGCTGGCCGGCTGCGCGATACTGGGCTTTGGAGTCTTCATGGAGGTGGCCGCCAATGTGCTGATGCTGCCCGGTGAAGCGCTGACTAACGCCATCCATCTGAAGAGCGGAAAGGAATTCGGACTGATAAAGATCTGCGTAGACTCCAGCATGGCCGGGAGTGCGATCATCATCTCGCTGGCCATCTTCGGCAGCATTGCAGGGATCCGCGAGGGAACGGCAGTCGCTGCCTTCCTGGTGGGATACCTTTCGAGATTCTTCTGCCGCGTGATGCATCCATACACCAGAACGCTGTTCGCGCGCCGTGAAGTGGTCAGACGGGCGGCGGCGATTTTCGACAGCCACGCTGCCTAGTCTGTAAATGAGCCCGCATTTCTGATATAATTCATTACATGAAAGATGAATTGAAATACAGGGAACTGCCGCGCGATCTGGCGGCAGAGATCAAAGCGGATATGGATAGCGGCTGGATGAATCCGGGCGCTTTTAAGGAAGAAGATTTTGTGAGAAGGAACCCGGACAGGGACAGAAATACCCTGCTGCGTCCTTCTTCGATCCGGGATATAGAGAAGATCCTGCATCTTCCGCTGTACAACAGGTACGCGGACAAGACGCAGGTTTTTTCCTTTTACAACAACGATGACATCACCAGGAGAGCGCTGCACGTACAGCTGGTCAGCCGTATCGCGCGCAATATCGGCCGCCTGCTGGGCCTCAATCTCGATCTCATCGAAGCCATCGCGCTGGGACACGATCTGGGTCACACGCCGTTTGGACACGGCGGCGAAGCTTATCTCAACGAGCTGCTCCACGGGCGGACCGGCCTCTACTTCAACCACAACGTGCAGAGCGTGCGGGTCCTGGATACCATCTGCTGCCGCAACATGATGCTGCAGACCCTGGACGGCATCCTCTGCCACAACGGGGAACTGGAACAGCAGGAATACAGGCCGATGACCGGCAAGACGTTCGATGACCTTGACCGCGAGGTGAAAGCCAGTTATGAAGAGGGTGCGGCTGCCATCAGGAAGCTGGTGCCCATGACTCTGGAAGGCTGTGTCGTGCGCGTGAGCGATATGATAGCTTATCTTGGCAAAGACAGGCAGGACGCCATCACGGCGCATATAATCGATGACTACGACATTTTCGACGGCGATCAGATCGGCAGTAAAAATGCCGAGATCATCAACAACCTGGTGGTGGATATCGTGGAGAACAGTTACCGCAGGGATTACATTTCCATGAGCGAGGTCGCCTTTGCCGATCTGGTGAAGGCCAAAGAGGAAAATTATCGCTATATCTACAAGACTGAGGGCACCAACCCGGAATACGGCGACGTCAAGCCGATGTTCGCGCGGGTATACGAACACCTGCTGGACGACCTTCTGCGCCGTGACGCGGATTCGGTCATCTACCGCCATCACCTGGACTTTGTCAGAAAACAGCAGCAGTACTATACGCCGCTCAGCGACTACTCGCAGGAGCCGCCCGATCTGATAGTGTGCGACTTCATGGCGTCAATGACAGACGATTATTTCCTCGATTTGTATGAATATCTGTTTCCCGGCGAAGATACAGGGATCCGGTATCATTCATATTTTGGAGATCACCGTAAATAAATAACGCAAATTTAACAATAATGCTGTTGACATATGGTGCGGCATACAGAATAATTGGTTTAGAGGTTAGAGTAAAGTAGTGAATCAGAAAGAGGAGATAAGCTTATGAAGATGAAAAATCCATATTGTGTACAGCGGTAGCTGTACTGATGGGACTGGCGATGTCGGTCCCCGCAGCGGCGAGCGCACAGACCGCAGATTTTCAGAAGGGATCCGTGAAAGCAGCGGTCCCCGGGGGAGCATCTGTGGAATCTGTCAGCAGCGGAGCGAAAACGCCGAAGTACGTGGGTACCGCGCGCTCCAAACAGGTAGTCACCGTGGTCAATAATGGTGCCAGCCTTGACAAACTGACTTTCAGAGCCGGAAGCAGCGGATATGTCGATTTATCAGCGGCCCCTTATGGCGGATATGTTCAGCTCTACAGAGGCGGAACAGCAGTATCCAGCAGGACTTACATCAGTAACAGTCTGGGCACTGTTCCGAATTGGATGATGGGCACTTACTTCGGTGTCCAAAAGGGAAAGACCTACACTGTCAATATGCTGCCGACATATGTCCCGACGCAGACTGAAGGTGATTATGCCGGTCAAAAGGTTTATGCATTCACTTACATCAATCACAAGGTGTATGAGAAGAGCGGCACCAGGAAGAGCAAGGCCAGGGCTATCAGGATAAAGAAGCTGAGAAAAGGCTATATCGCCGCCGGAAGCAAAGAGGCGGACTGGTACAAGATCACGACCAGGAAAAAGGGCATCAGGATCTACTTCAATGGTGGTACAAACAACAAACTTAAGGCGGAAATAACCCACAGAAACGGACGCCACGTCATCAAGGGCACACTGTATCTGACACGTTCGAAGGGTCAGTATGCAAAACTGCCTAAGAAGTCTTATGCGAAGGGGACTTACTACATCAAGGTCACCAGGACCAAAGGCTCCAGCGGAGTTTACACCCTCAGGTGGAAATAATCGCTAAAGTTTCATAAACAGGAACATCGCGCCCTCTTCATGTTGCATGAAGAGGGCGTTTGTATTAAAATATCGATGTTGATAAGGGGCCGGATCGGGAAAAAGAGAGGGACAGAAATGGCAAAGACGAAAGAAAGAGAAAAGATGAGTGTGCCCAGAAAGGTGATCCTGATAATAGCGATCATCGTTTTTTGCGGCGCCCTGGGTATGTTGCTGCAGAATTATATCAAGGGAGCGATCGTGCAGCATGACTTTAATCAGCTGAAAGTCAACGGCACGCATGATCTGGTCGCTCTGCACAAGAAGAACAGCGACCTGGTCGGCTGGCTGGAGATAAAGGACACCCGGATAGATTATCCGGTGATGCAGACGCCGGATGATCCGGAATTCTATCTGCGCCGCAACTTTGAAAAGAAATATTCGCTGGCGGGGACCCTGTTCGTAGACGCGGCCAGCGATCTGAAGAAATCGGAAAACTACATTATATACGGCCACAATATGAAAAACGGTACCATGTTCCACCAGCTGCTGAAGTATGAGGACAGGGATTTCTACAACGAGCACAAGACCTTTGAATATGACGAGTATCGGGACGGCAGGCAGCTGGACGGAAAATACCAGGTGGTCGCCGCCTTCCGCACACAGATATATCCCGCCGGCTCTGATAACTTCAAGTATTACGAGTATGCCGGGATCAGCGACAAGAAGACGTTTGACAAATATGTGAAGGGTATCCGGGCACTGTCGGCTTATGATACGGGCATCACACCGGTCTGGGGAGAGCAGCTGGTCACCCTTTCCACGTGCGCTTATCACACGGACGAAGGCCGCTTTGTGGTTGTCGGGCGCAGGATCAGCGAGTGAGACCGGGTGAGCGGCTATAATATAGAAATTCAAGAGGACCTCAGCAGCGTGAGGTCCTCTTTTCATTGGTGAAGTCTGCTGTGCAGACTATGGTGAGCGGACTTTATTCCAGATTCAGCTTTTTGTTGAGCAGATACCAGGTGACGAACCAGTATACGGCCAGCAGGATGGAGACAACCACTAACAGGAGCAGCAGGTAGGTCTCCATGACAGCGATCGAAGCTGGGTGATTTAGATACGCTGTCAAGTGTGTTATATTGTGCATGATAATGTTGGATACGATCATCTCGGCAACTGAAAGGCCCACATATGAGAGCACTGCACCCAGGATCCGGTGATTGTGCCATTGATGTCCGATGGCGATGGAAGCAAATATCTTGGCGACTGAATCCGCGCAGGAAACGATGATCAGCAATATGAGTTCCACGAATACCAGTCCGGCCTTTTCAAAGGACTGGTAAAGGTAATCAAAATGGAACGGCTGGCTGACGAATCCACTGCATGCGGTAAAGATGAAGGTGGAGAGTATGCCTATGATCCCGCCGATGATGATCCAGGCTGTGGCCGAAATGATTTTGTTGGCTACATGCTGCCCGGTCGTCGCCGGCAGGCAAAACATCAGATAACCTTCATTGCCCAGCAGGTTCTTGTAAAACCGCTGGATTATCATTATCAGAGTTATGATAATGAGCGCCAGAGCGCCGAATACGTACAAGCTGCCGAGAGTGATATTGCGCAGGCCGAAATCATCGCTCCAGCGCATGGAGAGCCCGAAGAGCGCTCCCAGCACCAGCAATATCCCGTATATGGGCAATAGTATGCGCCCCATGGCCTGGAATTCGTACTTCAATAATTTCCCTAACATCTGAATACCTCCCTGAACAGTTTGTCGATGCTGCGTCCCTCTTTTTCCCTGATGGAGTCTGCTTTGTCGTGCATGAGGATGTGTCCCTCTTCGATGAAGATGATATCATCGAGGATGTTTTCCACGTCTGCGATCAGGTGCGTGGAAAGGAGCACCAGAGCCTCCGGATTGTAGTTGTTGATTATTGTCTTCAGTATATAGTCCCTGGCCGCCGGATCCACACCGGCAATGGGTTCGTCAAGGACGTATATCATTGCGCTGCGGCTCATGGTGAGGATGAGCTGTATCTTCTCCTTGGTGCCCTTGGACATCTTTTTCAATTTCATCGAGCGTGAAAAATCCAGGTCCCTGAGCATGGCATCTGCCTTGTTCTCGTCAAAATCCGCATAGAAGTCACTGTAGAATTCCAGGAGCTGTTCCACATTCATATATGAAGGCAGAAAGTCCCGATCCGGCAGGTAGGCGACTTTGGATTTTGTGACGGTGCCCGGCTCTTCGCCGTCGATGAGGATACTGCCCATAGTCGGTCGCAGAAGACCGGTGAGCATTTTGATGATGGTGGTCTTCCCGCTGCCGTTTGGGCCCAGCAGACCAGTGATCTGACCTGCATCCAGCTCCAGGTTCACGTTATTGACCGCACACAGGGGACCGTAGTACTTTGTAAGGTTCTTGCATGTGAGAATAGCCATATTATGATTCCTCCTTGTAGTTTGCGATAGCCTCTATGATTTCTTCTTTGGACATGCCCAGTCTGCTCAGGCTTTCAAACAGCGCTTTGATATACTTTCTCCCCAGGTCCTGCTTTAAATCTTTCAATGTGCTCTCCTCCTCGGTTATAAATCGGCCGCTGGTCCTCACGGCGTGCAGCAGGCCCTCCTGCTCCAGTTGAGCCAGTGCCTTCTGCATGGTGTTTGGATTGACACCGGCGTCCACGGCCAGGTCCCTGACGGAGGGCAGCTTGTCTCCGGGCCGGTAAGCGCCGCTGGCGATCTGGATCTTCACCTGCTCCACTATCTGTGAGTAGATGGGGATCCCTTCTCTAAAGTTCCATTCCATAAGATTACTTCCTCATATTGTATTATTGTATTACTTTACTAATACAATAACCCGAAACGTATAAAATGTCAACCGAAAAAAGGCATCGGGCCGGAACTGGAGACATTTTTTGCTTTTCTTGTGCTCTTGTTGTAAAATTACTATATAAGAGCCATTATATGTAATCATCGGAAGGAGAGTTGCTATGGAATATATTTCTTATTATGAAGAAATTGTCAGCAAGAGAGAGTCTTGCCGTAATTTTAAGGATGAAAAGGTCGATGCCTCGATACTGGCTGAAATCAAAGATTATTACAACGAGGAAGACAGGCTTCTTCCGGATATAAAAACAGAAATCGCGATCTATGACAAGGCGTCATTTGAGGCGGTGGGCAAGGCAGCAGGATACAAGGGTTTCCTGATCGCTGCGCCGCATTACCTGGTGATCTTTTCCGGAGACGGAGATCACGCGCTTGAGAACGCCGGTTTTATCGGACAGGGGATCACGCTGAAGATGACACAGCTGGGACTGGCGGCATGCTGGCTCACTGTCAATGATCCAAAGGCTGTAAAAGATGCCGTCAAGGCGGACACCGACAAGAATGTTGCCGCTGTCATCGCTTTCGGTTACCGGGATAAGGACAATGAGGAAACCAGGCTGGATATCAAGACGCCGTCGGATGTAAAGGTCGTCAAGGTGGGCACCAAGGCAGCACCGAAAATCGATTTGTCGACGCTGCTCTTTGATAAGAAATACGGACGTGTTCCCAATGTGGATTCCATGCCTACCGAGGTCGTGGATGCCCTGCGCGCCATTGCCAGTGCACAGTCATTCTTCAACAGACAGCCGTATCGCGTCATCGTGGATGATGATTTGATCAGCCTGATCGGTCTTCAGGATGAAATGACATGCGAAGCTGACGAGCATTTGAATTACGGCATTGCCATGTTCAATTTCTATGCCGTACTGAGCGCTGTCAGAAACAAGCCTTCACAGTGGAGCTTTGAGGAACCGGACAGAGATCTGGGATACCCGGCGAACAGCAAATTCGTAGCTGCCTGCCGCATCTAAGCGCAACCGCATACACAAAAGAAAACACAAAAAGAGGCCATTGTCCGCAGAGGACAATGGCCTTGTTATCTCTACTAGCTGAACAGTCCCTGCATGAACAGGAGCAGCAGATTGTTATCATACAGCGTCTTCGCAATGTAGGAGTTGTTGAGGCTGGCGGTCACGCCTTCGGTGAAGTCCGGAGCCATGAGGTTGATGGCCGGCAGCATGAGAGCCAGGAAGATGTAAACGAGCACCATGCCTCTCACCAGTCCGAACAGCAGTCCGAAAAAGCCGTCGACGCCGCTGACGCGCCCGTTGTATTCCTTTGACAACGCCCTCAGGATGATCCAGAGAATGATCTTGACCACGATGAAGATGAGCATGAAGACGGCAACTGTGAATACCAGGTTCGTAAACGAGCGTGCGATGCTGTTGGTGACCCCGCCCGAGATGTCTCCGATCACAGAACTCAGAGCATCAGGCATGTTGTGCTGCGTCGCTTCGATGCCGGTCAGCGAATCAAAGCGGAAGTTAAAGCCTTCCAGCAGCCAGTTGTAGAACCCCGTGTGTGCCCGTATTACAGGCTTTAGATACGGAGTGCAGAAAAAAGCCGCCAGCAGGGCGACCAGCCATCCAGCAGTGTGTATCAGTGTATATACAAATCCGGTTTTAAAACCTACTATTGCCGATATTATCAATATGGCAATGATCATCAGGTCTAGTATCATAAGGTGTTCCCCTTCCAAATTCCAGTTTAGATAATACCACAGAAATACCCGTTGGTGCAACTAAAAGAGCCCTTGATTTAACTTGAATACAGCAGTAAAATGTGATAACATTGTAAAGCGTATGGAAAAGTATATGAGATTAGCCTTGAAGGAAGCTGAAAAAGCGAAGGACATGGGAGAGGTCCCCGTAGGGGCGGTCATAGTCAAAGACGGCGAGGTAATCGCTGCCGCGCACAACCTGACCGAAACGGAGAAAGACCCCACAGCTCATGCGGAGATGATAGCCATCAGGGCCGCTTCAAAGCGTCTGGGAGGATGGAGGCTCAGCGGGTGCGAAATGTACGTCACCGCGGAGCCGTGCAGTATGTGCGCCGGAGCGATAGTCTGGTCGAGGATCTCAAAACTCTACATAGGCACGGACGACCCCAAGGCGGGTGCCTGCGGCTCGGTGTTCAACATCGTGCAGGAACCGCGCCTCAATCACTTTGTGGAAGTGGAAAAGGGGATACTGCAGCGGGAATGCAGCGACATTATGAAGAGTTTTTTCAGGGAACTGAGAAAGCGGAACGGAGGAAGCTGAGAATGAAACGAATAGGCGCCATCCTGGTGCTTTCAATAATGCTGATCATGGCCTTCAGTGGTGTGGCCATGGGTGCCACATTCGGCGTGAAGGACACATCGCCTAAAAACGGGGCCACAGGACAGTCCATCGATAATATGGGTGTCAAGGTCCTCTTCAATGAGAATGTTTACAGCAAGAAAAATCAGAAAGCGAACAGCAGAAAATGCCACCTGGTGGACAACAAGGGACACAAAGTCCCCAGCAGGGTCGCATTCAGTGAAGACTATAAGAAAATGATGCTGGTAGTTGCGGACACCAGCAAGGATGCCAAGCACAAGGCAAAGATAAAGAGCATGACCAAGTATACACTGGTGATCGACTCCGGCTTCAAGTCGGCCAGCGGACAGACGATGGACAGATACACGCTGTCCTTCCGCACGTTGAATTCGAAAACCAGCATGAGAATCAGTATGGCTATGATGGGAGTCATGGTCGTCGGTATGATTTTCATGACGGTCAGAGAACAGAAAAAGCAGCAGAAAGAGGGCACTCATAATAGTGACGGTCCGGTCAATCCGTACAAGGAAGCAAAGCGGACCGGCAAGTCCGTAGAAGAAATCGTGGCCCGCGAAAACAAGAAGAAAGAAAAGCTGGCCAGAGAGCAGGCCAAGAGAGAGGCCAAGGAACGAGAGGAACAGAAGACCGGCTGGACATCTGCCGGACATATGAGGGTCCCCGGAGCAAGACCGATCTCCGCAGCCGGCAGCACCTTCAAATATCCGGTCAAGAAGACGACGCACAGGAAATCGAAGAGCACCAATCCCAAGGGGCAGAGCGGCAGGCAGAAAAACCAGAACAGAAATCGCAATTCACACAGATAAAACGAGCGGGAGCGGACATGGGTCCGCTCCCTTTGTTAATAGAAAGGAACAGCGGCAAATGAAGATCAGAGCTTACGCAAAAATAAATCTTTCCCTCGATGTGCTGGGTCTGATGGAAAACGGATATCATCGCCTCGACATGGTGATGCATATGGTGGACCTTCACGATGTGGTCGAAATCCTGTGGACGCCCGGTGAAGAGGGAGGCCTCAAGGTGCATCTGGACGCCGGTGATCCCGGCCTGCCGGTCGATGAAGGAAATCTGGCGATGCGTGCCGTAAGCCTCCTGCGAAAGGAAGACGGCCGTGCTGCTGCCATCAACGGCAGTCTCCACATCAGCATAGAAAAAAATATACCGATAGCGGCCGGTCTCGCCGGAGGCAGCGGCAACGGAGCGGCCGTGCTCCTGGGGTTGAATCACTTGTGGCAGCTGGGGCACAGCCTCAGTGAAATGTGCGCTCTCGGCAGCAGGCTGGGTGCGGACGTGCCTTTTTCTGTGATGGGGATCGCTGCCTTGAACGAAGAGCTCGGCTTTTCCGATGATCCGCTGGCGGCCACCTGTGCCCGGGCCACCGGCAGCGGCACAGAACTGGAACCACTGCCGGCTTTTCGGAGCGGAGTGGTGCTCTCAAAACCGCCCATCAGCGTCTCCACGGCAGAAGCTTATCGGGGGGTCGATGAGTGCACTATAACGGAGCGCCCGGACGTCGCGGCACAGGTCGCGGCGATACGAAAAAAAGATGTAAAACAGGTGTATTCGAATATGGTCAATGTACTTGAAAATTACACTTTGAAAAGGTATTATATAGTCATGTATACAAAGAACAAGATGCGGGAAGTCGCTGACAGTGCGGCTGTTCTCATGAGCGGCAGCGGCCCGACAGTGTTCGCTTTGACAGATGACCCAGAGGAGAAAAAGCGTATTTTTGAGGCCTTGAAGTCAGTCAATAAAGAGACCTACAGCACAGAGACTGCAGGATGAAAGGAAATCGATATGCTCAACCTCGATATTAAGAACCACAGGCCACTGCGTGAAATCGTGTATGAAGAACTGAAAATGCAGATCTTGAAAGGTGAGATCTCCCCCGGCACCCGGATGATGGAAGTCGAGATGGCGGAGGAAATGGGCGTTTCGCGTACTCCCATCAGGGAGGCGATCCGAAAGCTGGAAAAGGAAGGCCTGGTGACTATCGAGCCGCGGCGCGGAGCGTATGCTTCGGAGGTGTCCCGCAAGGATATGATCGAGACTCTGGAAGTTAGGCAGAACATGGAAGGCCTGGCGGCTTACTATGCGGCTACCAGGATGGATGAAGAGCACCGGAACCGGATGCACGAGGCGGCCGGAAAATTCGATGAGGCGGTCGAGGAAGGCAACACCGTGGAGATGATCAGCAACGATACCACATTCCACCATCTGATAGTTGAGGGCGCGGACAACAGGATCCTGGTCCACATGGTGGAACAGCTGCAGGAAATGGTGCTCAGGTTCAGATATCTCTACTACGATACTTTCAAACGCGGTGAGAAGATGCCGACGGAGCATCATGCGATCATGGAGGCCATCGACAGGGGCGATGCGGACGGAGCCCGGGAGGCGGCCGACATACACATAGAAAGACTCAAACAGATGATCCGCGAGGATTTCCCGGTATGATAGATAAATATGGCATTCAAAAACGGAGGCTGCCAGCCTCCGTTTTTACTATATATATGTATACGCGTTCATACGCGGGTGGTCACTACCAGCCGAACATGTTGAAGAGGTCGCCGAGACCGCCGTCATTGTAGCCGTTGCCGTTATCATACTGCTGGCTGTTGTCGGTGCTGTTGTTCTGGTCCTGAGTGGTGGTGGAGTCGCCCTTGCCCTTCATGATGTTGCTGGCGGATTTCGCCGCTACATTGATGGGGATGGCAAAGCCGAGACCTTCAACGTTTTCGCCCGAGGATTTGGCTACTACGAGCCCTATCAGCTGGCCGTCACCGTTGAACATGCCGCCGCCCGAGTTGCCCGGGTTGACCGAAGCGTCGGTCTGGATCAGTTCCATGGTCTGGTTCTCCAGGGTTATCTTCCTGTTGGTGGCACTGATGATGCCTGCGGAAACGCTGCCGCCCAGTGTTCCCAGCGGATTGCCGATGACGACCGCCATGTCTCCTACATCTATCTGATCGGAGTTGCCATAAGTCACCGCCTTCAACCTGGTGGCGTTGATCTTGAGTACGGCTACATCGTTTTCTGAATCAACGCCGACGACCTTAGCCTTGTAGCTCTTGCCATCGACCTTTACTGTGATGTTGCTGGCGCCGGATATCACGTGGTTGTTGGTCATGATATAGCCGTTGCTCTTGATGACGACGCCGGAGCCTGCACCCTGAGTGACATACTCACCTACCCAGCCGCCCTGTTCGCTGCTTTCCGTGGTGATCTCGACTACAGAGTCCTTTACCTTGGCGTTGATATCCTGTACCGTCATCTTGCTGTTTGTAGCATTTTCCAGTTTGTATCCCGTGCCGGTGATCTTGCTGCTCGATGAAGTCCCGCTGCCAGTGTAGTAGTTCGCCAGGGTCATTCCTCCAAAGCTGATCAGGCTGGCGAGCGCTAAGATGATGACGATCATCAGGATGAACGAGCGTTTGGTCATCTGAATGATCTTTGGCGGTTTCTTCTGCGGCGGCGGATAGTTATATCCGTAATTGTTGTAGTTATTATAGTTTGGATTATTGAAATCAGAGCTGCTTCCATATGGGTTACGTGGCCTCATAAATACCTCCCTTTCTAACGTCTCTAATATATCATACTGTATCTTTGATGTAATGTATGTTAAAATTATATATTGAAATTTACCTTAAATAACGAAAAAATCCCCAATCATTAATGGCAGGTGATCCGGAGAGCAGCCGGTCGCCGGCAACCGGCATTTTCGGGGAAAAGCGTGCCCGGTCATTGACTATGCGGCGGGTACGCAGTATATTATCGTTGATGGGCATTGAGATAAGTTTTGCGCGGATCCGGCAAATGGAAATACGCAGAGAAACACCATAGAATTTTAGTTCACAGATGCATCGAGGATGGTTATGAGGCCTTCAGACAGAGAACAAAAATGGAGGCGCATTTCTTCGCATGTGATGAGGAAGATGCAGGAATATATATAAAATGAGCAAAGTACTGGTTGGAATAGACAAAAGCAAATCGTTTCGCTTTTACCTTACGATTACTACGGATATCGTAGAGGAAGCAAGACGCATACACGACCTGTCGCCTCTGGCTTCGGCCGGACTGGGAAGAGTGCTGACGGCGACGGGCATGATGAGTATAATGATGAAGAACGACAGCGACAGGCTGACCGTGCAGTTCAAGGGCGACGGCCCTGCGCGGCAGATCATCGCCTGCGCTTACGGCGACGGCAGGGTGCGCGGCTATATCGCAAACCCGCATGTCGATCTGCCGCCCAATGACAAAGGCAAGCTGGATGTGGGAGGCTCGCTGGGAACAGGCGAACTGACGGTTATCCGGGATATCGGTCTCAAGGAACCTTATTCAGGCACCATAGCGCTGGTGGACGGCGAGATAGCCGACGATCTCACAGCTTATTACTACATCAGCGAGCAGCAGAACACCTCCATCGCTCTGGGCGTGAAGGTGGGTCGTCAGGAGAAGATCATCGCGGCGGGGGGCATGTTCATCCAGATGCTGCCGGATGCGGATCCGGAATCCGTGGACGCGCTGGAAGTCATGCTCAGGGATATGAAGCCGATCACCACCCACGTGGAGCAGACGGTCCTCAGCGGCGCGGGAAAGACGCAGGAAGGGCTGCTGGAGACCATGATGCACGGCATCTTCGATGTGATGCCGCAGGACTTTGCTCCGGAAGTGCTGGGATTCAGAGATATCCGCTGGGAGTGCGACTGCAGCAGGGAGCGCATGGCCAGAGCCCTGATGACTATCGGCCGCAGCGAGCTGGAAGCCATCATAGAGGAAGACGGAGAGGCAGAGCTCGGATGTCAGTTCTGCAGATCGAAGTACCACTTCACAAAGGAAGAGCTGCAGGAGATCCTGTCACATGTAGGGAGATGATGTCATGAAGAAGATAAGATTGAAGATAAAAGGCACATACATATATGAAGACACCGAAGAAGATCAGATGGAACTGGTGACCGAGGGCAAGCTGTACAGCTACGGCGACCTGATCTATCTGACTTATGATGAGAGCGAAATGTCGGGGCTCAAGGGCTGCAAGACGAGGCTCACGCTGGACGGCCAGACAGTGAGCATGACCAGACGCGGTTCCTCTGTGGGCATCGACACGGAGATACATTTTGAAAAAGGCAAGAGATATTCCGGATACTACGATACACCTTACGGCCCGGTAGAGATGGAAGTGCTGACGAATGATCTGCACAACAACGTGACTGCCGAGGGGACGGGCAATGTTGAAATCGACTACGATGTCAGTCTCAAGGGAGTCTCCGAGAGCCGCAGCAGGTTGAACATTGAGATTCTGCAGTAGATGGGATGCGGCAGGAGGCGAGAAAAATGCATGTAAGCAAAAAAATGATCAGGGTCATCTGCATCGTGTTGTGCGTGGCACTCGTGGTGACTATGGGCCTGTATATCGGATTCACTCTTAGCTGAGATGAGGAGGAAAAATGAAAAAGATCGGGTTTGATGCTGAGAAGTACCTCGAAGAGCAGTCGAAGTACATCAAAGAGAGGATCAATGAGGGCGATGGAGAGCGGCTCTATCTTGAGTTCGGCGGCAAGCTGGTGCAGGACAAGCACGCTATGCGCGTGTTGCCCGGATTCGACGAAAATGCAAAGATTGAACTGCTGCACAGGCTGCGCGATGACATGGAGATAATAATCTGCGTGTACGCCGGTGATATCGCGACCAACAAGACGCGCCAGGATTTCGGGATCACTTATGACCTCGAAGTACTGCGTATCATCGACATGTTCCGCAAGTATGATCTTGAGATCAACAGCGTTGTGGTCACCAGATATGAGGACAACACTGCGGTCGATATGTTCATAAACCGTCTGGAACGCAGAGGTATCCGTACATACAAGCACAGATTCACCAAGGGCTACCCCACGGACGTGGAGACAATAGTCAGCGATGAAGGATACGGTGCCAACCCTTATATCGAGGTCACCAAACCGCTGGTGATCGTGAACGGCCCCGGCGGCGGCAGCGGCAAACTGGCCACCTGCCTGTCGCAGCTGTACCACGACTACAAGCGGGGGACCAAGGCCCGTTACGCAAAATTCGAGACCTTCCCGATCTGGAACCTGCCTCTAAAGCACCCGGTCAACGTGGCTTATGAGGCGGCAACGGCCGATCTGAAAGACGTAAACATGATAGACTCTTTCCACCTGGAAGCTTACGGGGAGACCACGGTCAACTACAACCGCGACCTCGAAGTGTTCCCCGTGATGAAGAGGATCATCGAAAAGATAACCGGCGAGGAAGCCGAGTACAAATCGCCTACCGACATGGGCGTCAACCGTGCGGGATTCTGCATCACTGATGATGAGGTCTGCCGTGAAGCTGCCTGCCAGGAGGTCATACGCAGGTATTTCATCGCTCAGGTCGACTACAAAAAGGGAAAGGTCACCGCGGATATCGCGGAGCGCTGCAAGCTGCTGATGGACGAGCTGGATCTTCTGGAGACCGATCGTGCTGTCGTTGAGCCTGCGCGCCGGTATGCGGAGGAAAAGCGCGAGTCTGAGGAGTGCGATGAAAACGTGGTCATTATAGCGCTGGAGCTGCCGAACGGACACATAGTGACCGGGCGCAGTTCGGACCGCATGGTGGCCGCTGCTGCTGTGCTCCTGAACGGCATCAAGCTGATGGCAGGTCTGGCGGACGATATGCACCTGATCTCACCGTTCATACTCTCGGATATACAGAGCCTGAAGACGGATATTCTGAGGCAGGAGACCAGCAGTCTCAACGCGGAGGAGATCCTCACGGCACTGATCATCTCGGCGGCTACAAACCCCAGTGCGGAAGTCGCTGCCGAAAAGCTGAAGGAGCTCTCGGGCTGCCGGGCGCACTGCACGGCGATACTCTCCGACAAGGACGAGCGTACGCTGAAGGCGCTGGGCATAGATGTCACATGCGATGCGGAGTATGTGACCAACAACCTGTATTTTAACTAAAGAAAGGATCGTACTGAATACGTATGTATGGAAAGTATTTTGTCCTCTTCGCGATCATGCTGACCGGCTATGTGATGCGGAAGACAAATTTCATAAACGATGCAATGAACGATGGATTGAATAAATTCATCGTTTATTTTGCTTATCCGTGCCTTCTGGTGGTCAACATCGGAGAGCTGAGAATGAGCAGAGACATGGTCTTTGATTTCATCCTCATGCTGGTACTGACGTGTGCCCTTTTCGCGCTCTACGCGCTGATCTCGCACCTCTATTCGGTGCTCAGGCACATACCGAGGAGGGTCTCCAACGTGGCGGAGCTTTCCATGTCTTCACCGAACAACGGCTTTATGGGGTTCCCGGTGGCCCTGATATTCTTCGGGCAGCAGGGTCTTTTGCTGATGATGGCACACAGCGTGGCCCTGAACATCTATCTCTTCTCGTACGGCCTGATCTGCCTCAGGCGCAACAACCCGCAGAAGAGCGGACCCACGTTCAGATCGGTGATGGAACGCGTGGTCAAGATCATAATAAACCCGAATCTGGTAGCCGTTTATGTCGGATTTGCCGTCAGCCTGCTCCAGATACCACTGGACAACCCGGTCGGCGAATATCTCACGGATATAGGCAATGTATCCACGCCCATGGCCATGGTGTTCATCGGTTCGTCGCTGGTTGGCAGCAAATTCTCAGAGATGCTCAAGAACCGCATAGTCTGGGGATCCACCATAATCAAGCTGATACTGCTGCCGGCAATCACTGCTCTGATCGTGGCCTTCCTGCCGATACCGGCTCTGATGAAGGCGAGCCTGGTGCTGGGATGCTGTTTCCCGGCGGCGGCTACGGTGTCCATGCTGGCACAGCAGGAAAAGCAGAATGAAGAGGTCGCCAGCCGTATCCTCTTCTTCACCACAGTGCTCTCGATGGGCACTATTCCTCTCTCTGTGCAGCTGCTGCAGATGTGGCTCTTCTGACCTTTCGGGCCGGGGCGCGGCTGCTGAAAAAGGGAGTCAGGAGGCCCGCCGGCAGGGTGCCGGCAGGGGCGCGAATAACGCCGCCCCTATGGACTTTTTTGCTTTAACAAGGTATAATAACAGAGACTTCAAGCATTGCAATTGCAATATTTATAAGATTTATCTTTAAGGAGGATACATATCATGAAAAAAATCGGCGTATTAGGAACCGGTACTATGGGTGCAGGAATTATCCAGGTGCTGGCAATGAGCGGCTACGATGTAGTTCTGAGGGCAAGAAGACAGACCTCAGTCGACAAGGGAATAGCCAAAGTTACCAAGAACCTGGAGAAACTGGTTGCTAAGGAAAAGATCACAGCTGAAGATAAGGATGCTATGCTGGGCAGACTGCATGGATCCACTGAGATCGATATCGTAAAGGACGCTGACCTGATCATCGAAGCAGCTACTGAAAACGCTGAGGCAAAGAAGGCTCTGTTTGCAGAGCTGGATGAGATCTGCAAGCCGGACACGATCCTGGCTACAAACACATCATCACTTTCGATCACCGAGATCGCATCGGCGACCAAGAGACCGGACAAGGTCATCGGCATGCACTTCTTCAACCCGGTACCGGTAATGAAGCTGGTTGAGGTTATACAGGGACTGACAACTTCCGATGAAACAAAGAACACCATTCTCGACCTGGCAGCGAAGATGAACAAGACATCTGTAGAAGTTGCCGAGGCTCCCGGATTCGTTGTTAACAGGATCCTGATCCCGATGATAAACGAAGCTATCGGCATCTACGCAGAGGGCGTTGCTGATGCCGAGGGTATCGATACAGCTATGAAACTGGGTGCCAACCACCCGATGGGACCCCTCGCACTGGGCGATCTGATCGGTCTCGACGTAGTTCTGGCTATCATGGACGTACTCTACACAGAGTTTGGCGATCCGAAGTACAGGGCGCACACTCTGCTGAGAAAGATGGTAAGAGCCGGAAAGCTCGGAAGAAAGAGCGGCGAAGGCTTTTACAACTACAACAAATAAGAGAGCTTTATCGCATAAATCGATTAAAAGATCCCGGGCGTGGAGCCCGGGATTTCTTTATTTGTCTTCCAGTTTTTTCTCTACGTCTGCCATACGGCCGTTGACCAGGTCTTCAGGCAGGCTGATCTGTCCACATTCAGGACAGCGGAGGACTTTGTGGCGAAATGATTTGCCCAGATATGAAAACTGGGCATCCAGTTCCTTCAATTCTACTTTGCATTTATCACAGATCAGTTTCTGTTCGTTTGCCATTCCATACCTCCTCCAGCTTGATGCTCATCCTGTGGGTGTAAAGATTTCTGATGTCATAGATCTTACCGCCGTCGTCATCTTCGGTCACTGCATACTCCACCCAGCAGGTGATGTTGCCCAGCTCGCGGTAGCACTTGTAATTGCCGCTCTCAGGATCGATTGTGCGGCGGCCGTGTTCTTCGCCGGCTTCCAGCGTTTCGCAGATGTCAGACTCCAGCAGGCGCAGCGAATCCATCTTCTGCTGCACTTCGGGATCTATTTTCAGCTTGTATCTGTTTTCTTTCGGTTTCTCAGTCATTTCTTCACCGAGCACCTCCTTCATCAGACGTTCCTTGGTAATGACTTTGTTCTTGCGGCGCTGTGTCTCCGTCGGATGGCCGCAGTCTATGTTGAAGAGCACATCGAGGATGTGGCGCGCCTCCTTGCCGCGGTCGCGGAAGATGTCGCGGCAGTTCACACAGTAAACTATATAGGGATCCTCAGAGAGAGCACGGCGTTTTGCGTTTTCATGCTCTATGAAGCCCGGATCGGCGATCTGTCCCAGCCCGCCGTAACCGCAGCATCCGGGATCCTCAAGGGGCGTCATCTCGCCGCCTACCGCCATAGCCGAGAGCTGTCTCACGGCATCCTTCATATCATCGTAGTGGCGTGCCTGGCAGGGGTCAAAGACCGCCCAGTCGCCATCTACGCCGGCACCCTCAGGGAGGCCAGAGGAGGCGAATTCCTGTGCCATGATCTCATATATGGAGATGATCGGGATCTGCGGCAGGTATTCGTTCAAATGCTTCATGCAGGAAGGGCACGCCGTTATCAGCTCGGGCGAGCCGATCGATTCCCACTCTTCTTTCAGCTTTTCGATCTCTGCGAGGTGCAGCTCCTGGTTGCCGGACCAGTCCGCGGGTATGGTGCAGCACCGCAGCAGGAGACCTGTGCCGGGGAAGTTTTCCTGCAGCCATAGATAGGGCTTGATCACATAGTCTGGATCGGCACTGCCGAGCCAGCATCCGGGGAAGAAAGCCCGTGGTTTTGCTGCTGCGGCCTCCGGGGCGATGGTCAGTGCGGCATATTCGCCGTTAGAAAACTCCATATCCCTGATCCAGAACTGGTGGTATCCGCCCGGGGTCTTGCCCTGGCGATGCAGTATGTATCTGGCATTCTTTATCATTTTGCCGAGCTCGATCGTGGAAGGGCAGGTCTCCGCGCAGAGGCCGCACATTTCACAGGTGTTGATCAGCCGTTTCGCAGGGTTCTTGGAGACCAGTGATTCGCCGGCCTTGGTGGATACGAAGATCTCATCCCGCATGGTCAGCGGCCACTTGTCGAGATAATCCACCAGATTGCAGTTGACGCGGCAGGCATCGCACTTGCACCTGATGCAGCGTGCAGCTTCCTGTGCGCACTCTTCCTTGCTGAGGACATCCCCTGCGCCCGGCTTTATCGCCGGCGATTCCACCAGCAGATCTTCGTTGGCTATGCAGCGGGTAGCAGGAACATCACCGGGATATTCCAGGTTGCCGGTCTTCAGGTAATTGACTGCCGCATTCGACATATTCAGGCCGTCCGCCAGTGCGAACATCAAATCGCGGCCGCACAATCTGCCGCCGAGGAATACCGCGGCGTTGCCGATCTTCGAGCAACCGCTGCCTTCCTCGCCGTCAGGCACGGGGACGCCGAAATCTCTGCCGCCCTTGCCGGTAGCCACATAGATTACATCAAAATCGTCGCTGATCTCGCTGAGATCGCTGATCTCGTGGTTCAGCTCCAGCTGATATTCTTCATTCTGCATCTGCAGCTCAAATTCCGCCATATACTCATCGCGTTCCATCACTTCGGAGAGAGTGCCGCCGATCTCACCGCTCTTCTCGAAGACGGTGACCGGATATTTTTTCGAGGCCATCCTGATAGTGAATCCCAGCCCCGAGAGGCCGGCACCGACTACTGCGATGCGTTCTTTCTTCGCAGGCAGGTTGAAGGCGTTAGGCGTCTTGCGCTTGGTGCCCGCGATCACAGACTGTTCCAGCAGCCGTATCTGAACGGGCGTATCTATGATCTTGCGGATGCACTCCTGTTCGCAGTAAGCGGGGCACACGCGGGATACGATCCCGGGGAATGCCATGGCGTTGCGCATGTTCTTGTAGACAGCGGTCAGCCTTCCCTTGGTCACCCGCTGCTGCAGATCGAGTATGTCCATCTTGAATGGACAGGCATCCGAGCACATGGGTATCTCGTGCTGTATGCAGTTGTCGAACTGGTCATAAAATTCCTTGATTATACTATTATCATCCATATCTCAATTATAATGCAATTCTTATCTAATTTACAATAGGGGAACCGGCTAGAGCGATACTCGCTGTGGCACAGTTCCCCAATAAGGTTGTTTTGTTATTTTACGACCGCAGTCGTTTCATTTCAGCTTATTTAGCTACATCCTGGTCTTCCTGACCGGCCTTCCATCTGATGCCTTCCTTGCCCAGGTCACCGAAGGTAACACTGTCCGGCTTGGATGGATCGAGCGGATGGTTCTTGATGTCTTCCAGAGCATCGTAGAGGTCGGATCCGAGGAAATACGGATCAGGCTTGTTCGGGTTAGGTTCGCCCTTGGCCTTAGCTTCGATTCCAGCCTTTACCTTGGCAGGTGTAGCCGGGATCTCGTAGATCCTTACGCCGACAGCGTTGTTGATAGCGTTGATGACTGCCATGTGGTCAGCAGACTGGAACGCTTCGCTGGCGCCGGAGGAACCGAAAGGTCCACGCGGGTCGTATCCACCGACATCGATAGCCTTCATGGTATCCGGAATATCCTTGATCGTCGGAACTCCGCCCTTAGCCATGTTGGTATCCTTGTGTACGTCTTCGTAGTTCTCAGTGAGTGCGAAGCCGATAGCGTGCGACATACCGCCGTATACCTGACCTTCTACAGCCTGGATGTTGCCAGGACGTCCGATCCAGTATACGCAGGTTATATCAGAGCACTTGGTCTTGCCTGTCTTCACATTTACTTCTACCTCTGCCATGAAGAGAGCGTAGGTGTAAGTGTAAGTCGGGTTGCCGGATCCATCGTTCGGGTCCAGATCGTAGAAGTAGTCATACTCGTCCTGAGTAGCCCAGTCTCCGTCATATCTGGTCGGCAGTCCCTCGGCCACCATCTCGTCATATGTCCTGTAAGTTCCATCCGGCTTTCTCATAGCATCGGCTATGTTCTTGGCAGCTACGATGGAAGCTTTACCGTTTGCGTAGTGTGATCTGGAACCAGCGGATTCACCGGTGTTCGGGCAGTACTTGGAGTCTGTCTGAATCAGCTTGATGTCGTCAGGCGTTACTTCGGGGAAGTAAGGCTTGAGAGCTTCCAGTGTGCAGATCAGTGAACCCTGGTCTCCGCCCTGTCCCTGATCCTGCCAGGTGTCGTACTTTCTGAACTTCGGTCTGTCGCCGGGCATCAGTTCGATAGCTACGTGAGCTTCGTCAACTGCGCCCAGGCCTACGTTGTATCCGCCCCATGCGATGCCGACGCCCTTCTTGATCTCGTCAGTCGATTCCTTCTTGACTCTTTCCTTAGCTTCTTCGTACAGCGGTCTCAGCTTGTCCATCATCTCTTCCATAGGATAGTGGAGATATTCATACTGCTGCAGGTTGGTCTGTCCCGGTCTTGCTATATTGATATAGCGGAAGTCGAAGGGGTCGATTCCAGCCTTCTCGGCCAGCATGTCGACGATAGCTTCGGATGCTGTGTAAGCCTGAGGTGCACCGTATCCACGGTAAGCTGTTCCGAACGAGTGGTTGGTGAAGGCAACTCTTGCCAGACCGGCGCAGTTCGGCAGATAGTACGGATAGTACATGAATCTGAGGATCTTTGTCAGCTTGTCATCACCCAGCTCTGCGAAAGGACCGTGGTCCAGTCCTGCGTCGAATTCGCCGGCAACCAGTTTGCCGTTTTCGTCGCAAGCCAGCTTGGCGTTGCAGTAAGTCGGTGAGCGCTTGCCGGACACCGCCATGAACTGAGCGTAATCCATCGACAGTGAGCACGGTTTGCCGGTAACTCTTACCGCGATACCTACCATAGCATATGTATGTGCGCTCATTGCCCAGCCGAAGGATCCGCCAGTCGGGTTTTCTATTACTCTCAGCTTTTCAACAGGGATACCGATGGCTTCTGCCATATCGTCTCTGTCGAAGTAGAGTGTCATTGTCTTGCAGTGTACGCAGAGGTTGTCGTCTTCATCGTAGTAACCCTGCATTACGTCGCCCTCGATGGACATGTGCGGTTCTCTCGAGGAATAGAAGGAGCCTTCTACCGAGTAAGCTGCATCTTCGATCATATCGGGGACTTCTTCCCAGTCGCCCTTAAGAACAGGCTGCTGCGAATAAACGTTAGGCGGATAGTTGGAAATACCGTCCATCCAGTCGTGGATCTGCTCGGAATCCGGAGTTACCGCTTCGAGGTAGCTCATGTATTCGGGCAGCGGTTCCAGGTCTACCTTTACGGCATCTGCGCCGGCCTTGGCGTGATCTCTGGTGTCTGCGAGTACCATAGCTACGACATCGCCATAGTAGAGTATCTCATCTTCAGCCAGGATGTGATGTGCCTGTACCAGGTCAACTGTTCTCGCTGAGAAACCATAAGTCATCAGCTTGTTGGCATCTTTGATGTCATCCCAGGTAACCACCTTGTATACTCCGGGCATCTTTTCAGCTTCGCTGTAATCGATATTCTTGATCTTGGCATGGCTGTACTTTCTCGGCATTACCAGCTCGATCTTGAGTGTCTCTGCCGGCATGTGCAGCTCTATATCATCACCGTAGTCGCAAACACCGCAGGCCTTTGCCATAGCGTTTGGTCTGATGAGCGGTTTGCCATAGAAGTTGCCGATGTCCTTTGTCCAGTCATAAGTGATATCTTCAAATGTCTTTTCGCCTCTCATGATAGCGGCTGCTTCCATGACGGCGTCTACGATATGAATGTAACCTGTGCATCTGCAGATGTTTCTGTTCTTCTGGAACCAGTCCCTGACATCCTCTCTGGTAGGATCTGGGTTTTCCTGCAGAAGAGCGTAAGCGGAAACGATGAATCCGGGTACGCAGAATCCGCACTGTACTGCGCCGCAGTGTACCCATGCATACTGCAGGGGATGCGGGTTCCTGACTGTACCGATACCTTCGATTGTGAGGACTTCGCTGTATTCCTCCATCTTGCTGATTTTGCGTGTGCACGATCTGATCGGTTTTCCGTCCAGCAGAACTGTACATGAACCACAGACACCTGTGCCGCAGCCAACCTTGGTGCCGGTCAGTCCGATACGACGGAGTACATCCGAAAGAGTATCCTTTTCCGGATCGCAGATGAACATACGGTCAGCTCCATTGATGTTCAATGTGAACTTCTTGTAGTTTGTCATATAAATTTTACCTCCACATATTAAATGATAGAAATGATACGTCACAATCTGTCGGGAGAGAAAAACAAAACCCCTTCGCGTCGCGCGAAAGAGTCACTTTATACACAATACACGGCATCCATCAAAAGAGGGGTGCCTTATATCAGGTTCTGGATCCTTTCCAAACGCGGGAGGCCCGGTTGTTTCCACCCGGACCCATAGTACTTCCTGCCATAGCATCCACTGTGCAAGCGAATACAGATGTAGTAGGCAACAAGTCTCGGATCTTTTATTTGATTGTCATTGTACTAACAATATTATCAGCAGAGATAAAAAAAGACAACCGTTTAGTGTGGCTCAATTTCAAGAATGACGTATAAATATTGAGAAAATTTAGGTAAACAACGTTGCTGTTGGTGAAGCAACATGGCATTTATCTTAACTGCTGGAAATCAGGGATTTCACGAATAGGGCGGGGACAGAAAAACTACCGGTTTGTTCTCTTGCGCCTGTAAGGCTTGACACAAACCATCCTCAGCCAGCAGACAAAAGCAAAATAGCCGCCGCCCATCAGGGCACGGATGAAGATGTGATCGTTCAGCCAATCAACTCGCCAGATGACCAGCACGAAGACGACCAGTGTGGGAAGAAAAATCCCGAAAAACTTTTTTGGATCTATCGGTCTCATAGATTCTCCTTTTTTCTATAATGGACTCATTGTATAATCTATCGAAAAGAATGTCAATACAAGGAGAATTTTAATGAAGGAAAACGTGAACCGTACATTTCATATAGGACCCATCAGACCGCCGTCGGAAGCCAACAGCCTTCTTTTGCAGGTGACCAGCGGATGCACCTGGAACAGGTGCCGGTTCTGCAGCCTCTACAGGCACACCGGGTTCAGAGCGTACAAAGTCGAGGACATCTGCCGCGATATAGACAACATTGCCGATATCGCGGAGAAAGTGGCCCGCCATTATGATGGCGCGTGGGACCTGGCGGCGCTCAACTATGAAGCCGGGCTGAAGAGGGACGAGGAAGAAAGGAGCTGCTATATAATGGTAGCCAACTGGCTGATCAATGGCGGAGAGAACGTCTTCCTGCAGGATGGCAATTCGGTGGTCCTTTCGGGCGGCAAGCTATCGGAGATACTGCGCTATCTCAAAAAGCGTCTGCCGACGATCAGGCGCATCACTTCTTACGGCAGAGCTGAGAATCTCTCTCGCGTTCCGGCTGAGGCCTTTGCAGAGCTGAAAGAGGCCGGACTCGACCGCATCCATTCGGGTTTTGAGTCCGGTTCGGATGCCGTGCTGCAGAGGGTCAGCAAAGGGGTCACCGCGGAGCAGCTGGTCAGGGCGGGCACGAATATACGCGCCGGCGGCATAGAGCTGTCCGTTTATTTCATGCCGGGACTCGGCGGCAGGGATCTCTCCCGCGAAAATGCCATCGGCATGGCACAAGTGATCAGTGCCTGCGATCCCGATTTTGTGCGCATCAGGACGTGCGCCATAAAGCCGGGAACGGAGCTGTATGATGACTGGCGTACAGGGAAATTCCCGCTGGCCGGCGATGATGATAAGGTGAAGGAGATCCGCCTTCTGATAGAAGAAGCCCGCTTTGGGGGCCGGATCGTCAGTGATCACATAGTGAATCTGCTGCAGGATGTCCAGGGCCGCTGCGGCTATGGCGGCGGTGATGATCCCGGGGATCGGACGTCCATGCTGGCGATGATCGACAGTTATCTTTCTATGCCGGGAGTGGAGAGGCGCGTTTTTCAATTGTTCCGTCGCCTCGGCAGGGTGGTCAGACCTTCCGATATAGCGTTCCTGGATGAAGAAAAGGTGGATAGCATACGCCGCAAATACGGGAAAATGCCTCAGGATGAGTGGGATATAAAGATGAACGGCATGATAAGCCGATATATCTAAAACGACATAAGTGTTGTTCAAACAACAAAATATAAAATCATACTATACATATTGAAAAATCAAGGGTTTCATATCTGAAACCCTGCTTGACATTGTCCTTTTTAGAGAATAGAATAAACGCGTTGGTGAGAGTGATCGAGGGGTTATCCAGGAAACCAGAGCGGTAAACATTCAGGATTTCCGTCAGCGGCGGAAGGCAGGTCCTGAAAATTTGATATGGATAGAGTGACAATATGAAAATCAACAGGAAATGGAAGATATGCTTTCTTATCTTCATGGTGCTTGCGGTAGCGCTTTCGATGAGCGGATGCCGCGAGTCTCTTGTGCTGGCAAAAATAATTCACGACCAGCAGGCCCAGGAGGTCGATAAGGAGAACGATACGAAGGTGGCCCAGAATGACGAGCAGAGCAATGTGGAGGATAATCAGCTGAGCAAAAAGAAGGACAGCAGCGATTCGACACGGAAGCAGGGCTACAAGAAAGTCGCCTCTAAGAGGGGCAGCAAGAAGAATGCCGGCGAGGCCAGCAAGATAAAGCAGGATCCTGACTCGAACAGCAATGACAAGGCAGATACCAGGAAAAACAATAAAGACGCCGGGGACGATAATAAGGCCAAGGGCCCTGGCAAGCCGAACGGCGATAACAATAATACGGGTACCCCTGACGGTCCGGGTCAGCCGAATGGAAACAAGGAGATCATGGGCCCCGACAATCAGAAGCACAGTATACCCAAAAATGTCAAATACGTAGTCGCCCCCGGAGAGTCTGCTGTCATGGCGGAAATGCTGGGCGGCAAGGGCACTGTCATCGGGACTTCAGCCAGTGTCAAAGATAATGCATTGACAATGCAGGTGTTCGGCGATGACGGCCTCCAGGATGCGGAGACGCTGTGGGATGGAGACGGCAGCAGCCCGATGAGCGATGCGGCCTTTGATCGCATGATCAACGCGAAGAAAAAGCCCGATGTGGTGCTCTACTCAAATCCGAACAGCTTTACTCAGGCACAGCTGAACGAACTCAAGAAGAAGAACATCGGCAGCTGCCCGCTTGCCTTCAACACGCACAGCAACATCATGGATTCAGCCAGCGCAGTCGGCAAGGACATCATCGGTGACCGCAGCGATATCAAAGGCGGTTATGATGCCGGGAAAAAAGCCAAAGAATACATCAGTTACTGCGAAGATCTGCGCGATGAAGTGCAGGATTCATTCGGATACTTCGGAGAAAACAAAATCGATTACGACAACGACTATGAGGCCACGGGACGCAGGAAGGTTGTCAAGGGCAAGCTTACCAGCCGCGGCAAGTATACCCTCTATGTTTCACAGTGGAACCCCGATGCCAGCATATCTCTTTCCCAGGGCGGCAAGCAGCTGGCGGCGGAACAGGGGCTGGCTTATACGGAGAACGGCTATTCCCGCAGCCCGCTCAGTTATTACATGAGCGTTGGCGGCGTGCTCAACAATGCTGCGGTGTTCAGGCCTTCATCCATCGGCTCGTATGCGGTGATTCCTTTCTATATGGATACCATGGATGTCAGCAGCTCTGCCAATATTTACAGCAAGACGGGATCATTTGTCAGCTATGAAGCCGGTGAAACAGATATCAATCTGGGTGCCGGCAAGTTCAAATACCTGGTGGTCGACAGCAAGGCCACAAGGAATGCGGTGCTCGACTCGCAGAGCAAAACGCACGGCCTCTGGAGGGTTTATCCGAAAATAATGGTCGGCAGCAAGTCCCAGAACGGCTATGAGAGCGGCGGCCTGCTTGTGCACAGCTATATCAGCGGCAATTACGACGTGCTGGTCAACCCGAGCGGCGTCGGCGACTGGGCGGACGGCTCTGCGGAAAGCGTGCTGGAAGCGGCCTGGGCCTGCGACAAGTTCAACGGCGTTGGTGATGTGAAGAGCACGATCAAAGATTTTTACAGCAAGATATACGGCTATGATCTGAGCGAAAGCCAGATCGACAACATATTGAACGGCAGTTATAAGAGGTAGAAAACATGAATATAGTAAGCAGAAAAATAAGAGTATTACTATTGGCAATGATCCTCGCGGTATCTATGACGGTGCCTGCGGCGATATCGGTTGACAAAGCGCAGGCCGCTGCGGTGAGAGTGACCACTGAGGATGGGCTGCGCCAGGCAATCAATGAGGCCTCAGGCACTGAGTCTGACCCCACTCAGATCGTGCTGGCAGCCAACATTTCGGTGCACGACAAAATAACGAAGGATAAGTACGGCAGGACACAGCACGGGATGCTGGATATACCGGCCGGAAAACATATCGTGCTGAAGGGAAATACTGCGGGCAGGCAGCTGTCGGTATCCTCTGCTACAGGGGAGATTCAGGATTCAGCCAGCATGGGAATGATAAACGTATCCGGGGACCTCACTATCGAGAATCTGACTGTGAATGCATGCAGCAAGATGAGGGTGGTTTCCCTGACCGGAGGCAGCAAACTCGATCTTGAGAGCGGAGCCGTGATAACCGGCGGACTGCTGGGAAAGAAGGCCCAGATCAATGGAGCCGGCGTGTGCGCTGATAATGGCAAAAAGTCAAATCCGATCACTATCAATGTTGCCGGCGGAGCTTCGATAAAGGGCAACAAGACATCGGGAGGCGGCAACACTTTTCATGTAAACGGAGTCGGCGTATACCTCGGCAGTTATGCGACCATGAACCTCAACGGAGGTAGTATCACAGGCAACACGGACACCACAGATGTCAACATCAGGGTAGCCTCGAGCGGCGGCGGTGTATACCTGGGCAGCAGCACATCGGTACTCAACATGAACAGCGGCAGCATCAGCAATAACCTGGCCAAGGATGACGGCGGCGGTATCTACATTGATGACGGAACGGTCAATATCAACGGCGGCTCCATCAGCAGCAACACCACTTATACCCATGGCGGCGGCATATATACGACGGGAACTATCAATTTAAAAGACGGCAGCATCAGCGGCAATAAGGTATTGACGAAAGCTGACCTCGATGAAATCAGCAGCAACGCGTATGGAAACGGAGGCGGTGTCTATATCGACGGAACAGACACCACTGCGATCGAAGCCACCTATGATGAGTGCGGACGCATGGAAATGACCGGAGGCAGCATCAGCGGCAACACTGCAAACTGCATGGCCAGTGCCAACCGCCATAATCTCGACCGCGCCCAGGGAGGCGGAGTCTATGATGAAGGCGAGTTTGTGATGACTGGCGGCAGCATCACTGAAAACACGGCGACTTCAGCAGACAGATCCAGCGGGCGTTCCGGAAACGGCGGCGGCCTCAAGGTATGCGGTGGAGAATATCCGGCGAGCGCGACTGTCAAGGGAGGCACGATCACGAATAACAGCGCCTCAGGCAAGGGAAAGGATGTCCTCCTGGATGAGGGCAGATATACGGACTACGGAGGCTGGAACGAAGATACCAACTATATACAGGAACAGGGAAACCTCAGCCTGGAAGGGTCACCGGTGATCGGGGAACTCTATCTCCCGTCCGGAGCTTACTTTATGCTCGAAGGCTACCTGACTCAGGATGCTTCACTGACAATAAACAGTGAAGACAGGAAGACCGGATCGCTGATAGCGGAAGGGAAAGATTACGAAATACTGCCTTCCGATGCCAGAAGGATGAAAAACACGGATGGACAGAAGGTCTACAAAGCAGATGACAACAACAGGATAGTTATCACAGAGCCACAAAGCGATAAATACATCAAGCTTGATCAGGAGAATACAACGGTCACTGTTGACGACACACCTACTTACGACGGTACGGCTCAAAAGCCGCAGGCAACAGTGAAGTACGAGGGCACCACACTGACACAGGGTGAGGACTACGTGCTGGCGTATGAGAACAATACCGGGGCCACGGATAACGGTGCACTGATAAGAGTCATCGGAGCAGGAAAGTATGACGGCGTGGTGGAGGCCAGGTTTACCATCAAACCTGAGGATATTGGAGAAACAACGGCACATGCCATCAGGGACAAGCTGGCAACGGGCAGTGCGGTAACGCCTGCGGTCAAACTTTACAACGGCGATACCATGTTGGAAAGCGGTACCGACTACACGGCAGCCTATGAGAACAATATAAATCCAGGCACCGGGAAGGTAATCGTCACCGGAAAGGGCAACTACAGCGGTACCAGGAGCCTCTCATTCAACATAGTCAGCAGCGAGGGAAAGACAGTCATCAGCAGCAGTGATGCCGATGCGGCGGCCAGGATACAGAATGCGATCGACAGTGCGGACAATGCGGCGACCATATATATCATGGGTGATGTCCATCTGTCTGCACCGATCACCATAACCGGAGGCAGGAAAATCACCTTCATCGGCGCAGATGATGAGGCTGATATCTTAGGAGATCAGCTGACTGGAGATGACAACAGCTCGATGATAACTGTGAATGACGGTGAACTTTACACGGAGGGAGTCAAGCTGGATGCACATCATTATACGGCTGATGACCTTGGATGCGTGATAAAGATTGATGCGGCCGGCAGTGCTCTGCTGGGCGAGGATACCATTGTCAGCAGCGGCAACGCTCTGCAGGGCAGCGGTATCTACAACGCCGGGGACCTCAAGATAGAGGGAGCTGATATCGTCAACAACAAAAAGGTGGGCGTGAATCTGTTCCTGTCATACGGCGGCGGCATCTACAATGCAGCCGGAGCTGCCCTGGAGATGAGCGGAGGAACGATAGAAAATAACTTTAATATTTCCGGCGGCGGTATCTACAATGCCGGAGGGACCGTTTCTATTTCCGGCGGCACACTGTCCGGGAACAGCGCTTCCGGGGACAGGCTCAGCGGGTACCCGGGCAACGGAGGTGCGATATTCAACACCAGGGATGGCAAGGTCAGCATCACGGGCGGCAGCCTGCTGCAGAATACGGCAACAGAGAGCGGCGGCGGCATCTACAACCTGGGCACGTTGACAGTATCCAATGCCAGGATCGCTGGTAACGGGACCACTGAGAACGGAGGCGGCATATATACAGAAGGCAGCACGACTCTGGGCAGCAGCACGGCCATCGATGATAACACGGCGAACAGCTCTCAGATCTTCAGGACCAACGCCTGCGGCGGCGGCATCTACCTGGCTGCCGGAAAACTGGAGATGAATGACGGAGAGATCAGCGGCAATACGGCCAGGAGCACTTATGACAGTACAACATGCTACTCGACGCTGGGCAATGGCGGCGGGGTGTTCGTTTCCAATGACCGCGATGATCCCTGCGTGTTCACTATGAATGGGGGCATCATATCCGGCAACACCGCAAAGGGATATAACGATATCAACCTGGGCAAGTTGAAGTCCGGACACGGCGGCGGAGTGTATGTACTCGGCGGCGATAACGACTCCGGGGAATATACCGCATATCCGGGCACCTTCGAGATGACGGGCGGTACGGTGACCGGAAACAGTGCCAGCAGCACGGGCGACGGAGTATTCGTCAGCCGCGGAGAAGAAGCATATAACAACAATGCATTTTCTATCGGCCTCAACGGGATAGATTTCCCGGGCGCGGCGAATATCAGGATCGGCGGTGCGGCTAGTATCACCGTGAACCACGGCGATGACCTGCTGCTGGACAGTGACAATACATCTTCCGATATGGACGCAGTGATCGAGCTGACCTCGAAGCCTACCGGCCACATCGGGGTGACCGCGGAGAAAAGCGGAGATGCAATTATCGCAAAAGGCGCTCAGTATACCCTGAGTGAATCCGACAAAGACGCATTCAGCAATGACAGAGGAGAGCGGCCCATGGTCTTCAACGCAGAAGATAACAGCATCATGCTGCAGGGGCTCGACATCAACTCTGATGGAGTAGAGTTCAAGCTGGATAATGACAGCGTTGTCTACACCGGCGAGGACATACAGCCGGAGGTGGCCGTGCTCAGGAACGGCAAGGCGCTGACGGAAGGCCGTGATTACAAGGTGAAATATGAGAGCCGCACCGCGGATGTGGGGACTTATGAGCTCACCGTGAGCGGCCTTGGAGAATTTTCCGGAGAAAAGAAAATGGAATACAGCGTGGTCCCCTGTCAGTTGTCCGGCGTAGTGGCCGGAAAGCTGGCGGACCGCACTTATACCGGCAGGGCCATATATCCGACTGTCAGCGGGCTCCTGTCCTATGGGGGCAAAGACCTGCTGATCAACAGCGATTTCAGTTACAGCCTGCACAGCAATGTATATCCGGGCAGGGCTTCGGTCGTGCTCACGGGAATGGGCAACTATACCGGCACGCGCACGATATATTTCAATATCAAGGTGAAAGCCCCCTCGAGACCGGCCATCAGGAAGCTGAGGAGCAAGAGGAAGGGACAGCTTACAGTCACCTGGAAAGCGGTCAGCGGAGCCAGCGGATATCAGGTGGTGACCGGCAGGAACAAGAGCTGCAGCAAGAGCAGGAGAGTCAAGTACTCAAGGTACCGGAAGAGCGGAGTCACCTTCAAGAAACTGAAGAGGAGAAAGGCTTATTACGTCAAGGTCAGAGCCTACAAAACTGTCAAGGGCAGGAAATATTACGGCAGTTACAGCAAAGTGAAGAAGATCAAGAGAATCAGGTAAGCTATGACCAAGGAGCAAAAGCAGAATCTGGATTCAAAGATACAGATGCATATCGATGCGGAGGAACGCAACGTCTTCAGAGATGAACGCAACAGGCGCTATCACATGGAGCACCGCACCAGGATCCTGGTCACTCTGGCGCTGATAATGATCGCAGTATATTGCTGCACCATCATTCTGCCGAGCGGACTGGATTCCAACAACGAGAACATTTCTCTGTCCTGGTGGAGCGACACCCTGCAGGGCACCATACGGGATCTTGCGAGGCTGCTGGGAGGACAGCAGCCGGTATACATGCAGATGGTGACCTGCCGCTACGTGATAGTGGGACTGGTAGGCGCTGCCCTGGCAATCACCGGGGCCGTCTATCAGGGTGCGCTGAAGAACGGTCTCGCATCGCCGACGACGCTGGGTGTGCAGACGGGCGGAGTGCTCGGCGGCTCTATATATGTGCTCTTTTTTATGACCACCACTACGGGGATCACTAATTATTCGGATACTCACGCCAAAATGATGGAGATGAATATCTTTCAGCGTTATGAGGAAAGCTTTTTCATACTCATCGGCTGCTTTACGGCGGTGATCTTTGTGGTCAGTGTAGCCAGGATGGCGGGACGCGGAAAGATCTCCACGGTGACCCTGATACTGACAGGGCTCATCTTGAGTTCGGTGGTCGGCGGAGTGCTGGGTCTGATCCGTTACTGGCTGCTGATGTACGACACATATGGCAGCAAAACATATGAGCTGCGTTTCATGATGATGGGCACCTTCTCGCGCACGTTCACTTTTCAGCACATGCTGCTGGTAGGCACGCCGATCCTCATAGGTATCGTGATCGTGATGATGCTGAGGAGCAGATTGAACCTGCTGACGTTCGGTGAAGATGAAGCCAGGGCCATGGGCATACGCGTGGAGCTGACGAGAAACATCATGATTGCTGTGGTCACCGTGCTGACTGCTGTGGTCATCTCCTTCTGCGGGATGATAGGCTTCATCGGCTTCATCGTGCCCCACATAACGAGGCGCTTTACGGGACCGGATTTCCGCTACCTGGTGCCCGGATCGGCGCTGGTGGGAGCGAGTGTCATGATGATCATATACTATATCGCCACTGTGGTGAATTACGCGGACAATATCAACCTAATGACCAGTCTCGTGGGAGGCACGATCTTCCTCGTGATGCTGGTCAGATTCAGGAGCAGGAGCAATGCAGACTGGGCTTAGAGAAATCTCACAACGGAATAAAATGATTTACCTGCTGCTGGCATTGCTGGTGATCGTGATGTTTTCCTTCTGTGTCAAGGGATTCCCTTACGGATTCAACACGCCGATGCAGGTAGTGGACAGCATCAGAACCTGGATACGCATAGAATTCGCAGAGCTGACCGATGGTTCCGGCCTTTCGATGAATGAAAAGCTGACGGGCGGCATGCCTTACTACGGCAGCGTGCTGGAACGCATCAAGATGTCGGCGATGACATTCATATGCGGCGCACTGATGGCGCTTTCAGGCAGCATCTTTCAGACTGTATTCCGCAACCCCATGGCAGCACCCACAATGCTGGGAGTCTCCACGGGAGTCAATGTCGGCGTACTGATACTGGTGCTGCAGGCGGGAGCTCAGGCTTACAACATGATGGACACCAAGTATGTCTACTGTTACACGGGAGCCATGGTCATGCTGGCCATCGTGCTCGCGGTGGGCAAGTTGTCCAGCGGCAGGAACAAGATGTCGGTTTTCGATCTGCTGATAGTAGCTGCCATCATCTCGCAGGTGGTGGGCGCAGTGATCACTTTTTACACGTACGGCATGGAAAATGATGAGATACTGGTTTATCAGGAGATCTCGGGAGCCCTGGAGATGGACACTTCGGTCCGTGCGTTTGCGGTACTGGGCATCATGGCGCTCATCAGCATCGTGCCCATGTTACTCATGCGTTTCAGTTTTAACGCCGTGGCCTTTGAGAACGATGATTCCAGGAGCCTGGGCGTCAACGCCTACGCCATGAAGATAATAACCATGGTGCTGGGTACGGTCATGATCACAGCCGCCATGGTGCACTGCGGCAGTGCGGGCATGGTATCCCTGATCGCGCCGTTCATCAGCAGGGCTATATTCGGAGCCGAATTCCGCAAGCTGTTCTGGGGCAATCTGGTTGTCGGCGGCGGCATACTGCTGATATGCAAGGATGTTATCGGACTGATACCGTTTGGCGAAAAGGGCATTCCGCTGGGAACGATAGTGGACTTTGTGGTCCTGCCCATATTCGTTATCATAGTTGCTTCGCAGAGGAGAGTTTGGGAATGAAGCTTGAACTGAGAAATGTGGCCTGCGGCTACAACAAAAAAGCAATATTGAACAATATAAACTTCGAGGTGGAAACGGGAGAGATATGCTGCCTGCTGGGGCCCAACGGCGTGGGCAAGACGACCCTCTTCAAGACGATACTCAAGCTGATGAAGCCGCTTGAGGGCAAGGTCGTCATTGACGGTGAGGATATAGCGCACTGGCACCCTTCAAAGCTGGCCAGATACATGGCATATGTCTCTCAGTACCATGTGCCGCCGTTCCCGTACATCGTGAAGGATGTAGTGTTGCTGGGAAGGATCAGCAGCGTAGGATATTTCGGACAGCCGACGGAGAAGGACTATGCGATCTGCGACCGTGCGATGGAGGACATGGGCATCAGCCATCTGAAGGAAAAGGTATATACAGATATTTCAGGCGGCGAACGGCAGCTGGTGATGATAGCCAGAGCCCTGGCGCAGGAACCGCAGATGCTGGTACTCGACGAGCCGACTGCCAGCCTTGATTACGGCAATATGGTGAGGGTCATGGGCAAGATAAAGCAGCTGCAGGATATGGGTCATGGTGTGATCATGACGACTCACAGCCCGGATCAGGCATTCATGTGTGATTCCAAGGTAGTGCTGCTGCAGCGCAATGCGCCTGTAAAATTTGGCTCGACTGTTGATGTAATAACAGAAAAAAATCTCAAAGAGGCGTACGGTGTAGATGTGAATGTGGTCGAGTTCCCGGGCAGGAACGGCAAGATCATCCGCGTGTGCGCTCCGGAGTTTTAGGAGGAAAATAAAATGAAGAAACCTTTTGTAAACTGGACAGCGCTGGAAGAGCTGGTCAGACCGCCGCTGCCGCCGAAAGATGCGCCGCGCCCCAAGGGTGCACCGGGAAGAGGCATCGGAGGCTGGGATAATCAGGCGCCATTTTACAATAAGATCGCGGCCATGGAAAAAGAGGGCACCCTCAACCAGATCAACTGCTTTGAAGCGGGCGCCGAGGATACTTTTCTCGATGTGTGCTGCGGACCCGGGAGGATCTCGGTACCCATGGCAGGGCGTGTCCGCAAGGTCACCTCGCTGGACGCTTCACCGAAGATGCTGGAGTATTGCCGCCGGAACGCGGATGCTGCCGGGGTCACCAACCTGGAGACCGTGCTCATGGACTGGGAAGATGAAGAGGCCTGCAGCCGGCTGCCGATGCACGATATCGTGCTCGCGAGCCGCAGTCTCGGCCTTCATGACGTAGACAGGCTGTGCCGGCTGGCACGCAAGTGGGTCGTCATCGTGATCTGGTCGTACGGATGGCCTTCCATACCGGAGGTCACCGGAAAGCTGTTCCAAGGTGCGCAGTATGAGGACCGGATGCCGTTCGGTCCGCACTTCCCCAAGAGGGACCGCAGGCTGGGCAACAATCTCTGGTACAACAAGATCTACGACCAGGGATACGAACCGAACCTGAAGGTGGTCGCTGACGGGTTCAGGAAAGAGTACGGCTCCCGTGAAGAAGCTTATGATGATCTTCGCCAGCTGGGCCGTGACCTTGATCCGGCAAAAGACGACGTTTTCAAGGCCAACGTGGACAAATTCCTCAGAGAGGACGGCGACGGCAAAGTGACTTATGAAGCGAAGACCAGATCGCTGGTGATGTGGTGGAAGCCGGAAAAATGCGAATAACAGAACGAAGGGAAAGATAACTGAAATGAGCTTGACTACAGAAGAAACACAGAGAAATTCGCAGATGATGTCATCTGTGATCGACAATATCGAGACCGTAATGCTGGGCAAGAGGGAGGTCGTGGAAATGACCGTGCTCTCGCTGGTGTGCGGCGGACACATCCTGCTGGAGGACGTGCCCGGCGTGGGCAAGACCACACTTGTATCGACGCTGGCAAAGTCTATAGACTGCGGCTTTAGCCGTATCCAGTTCACACCGGACATAATGCCGTCTGACGTGACGGGATTCTCGATCTTCAATCAGAAGACGCGTGATTTTGAATTCCGGCCGGGCGCCGTGATGAGCAATATGGTGCTCGCGGACGAAATCAACAGGGCTTCGGCGAAGACGCAGTCCTCGCTGCTGGAGGCCATGGAAGAACGTCAGGTCACCGTGGACGGACACACTTATCCGCTGGAAGAGCCCTTCATGGTGCTGGCCACGCAGAATCCGCTGGAATCCTACGGTACCTATCCTCTGCCGGAAGCGCAGATCGACCGCTTTCTCATAAAGCTGGCCATAGGGTATCCGGATTTCGATCAGGAAGTAAAGATGATCGAGCTGGGCGACAAAGCAAAGAAGGAAATCAAACCGGTGGTCACCGGCAGTGACATAAACAAGCTGAAAGAGGATGCCACCAAGATCATCGTCAGCGATGCGGTAGCCAGATACATAGTGGAGATCGTAACGGCTACCAGGAATTTCAGCGACCTGCAGCTGGGCAGCAGCCCGCGCGGCGCGCTGGCACTCTACAACATGAGCAGAGTGTACGCGATGTACAAGGAAAGGAACTACGTCATCCCCGATGATGTCAAATACCTGGCACCGTTCATTCTGGGCCACAGGATAGCGATGACGCATGATGCCAAGGTGGACGGCAAGACTCCGCGCGGCATCGTGCAGACGATACTCAACAGCATCAAAGTACCCATGGGAGCGGAGGATTACAGAGCGTAGCAGATGAAAATCAGCAGTATAAGAAAAATAATATTCTGTGCCCTACTGATAGTCGTCGCTGCCATACCTGCGATATTCATCAACACCATATTTGGATATCTGCCGGTATTTGTGATCGCGCTGCTGATCGGAGGATCCTACCTGTATCTGCTGGGACTGAGGCGCACGCTGGAGTTTCAGGAGATGTCCGATCTGTCCAACTGCGTCAGGGGCAGCAGGATAGATTTCACAGTCGAGCTGCGGAATCGCTTTCTGTTGTTCTTCCCGAGGGTGGAGCCGTTCTTTTACATCTCCGATCTGTTCGGAGATGAGGACACGGTGACCTCCGATATCGTCACCCTGACGCCGCGGGAAGACCGCAGATTCAGTTTTGACGTTCGCTTTGACCATATCGGGACATACAGCGCCGGACTGAGGAAGGTCGTCATCCAGGATCTGCTGGGATTGTTTTCGAAGACCATTGAGAACAACGAGCAGTACACCGTCAGCGTGACACCGAAGATATACGATGTGGCGCAGCTGCCCATATCACGCACCGCGGTCACCGAGAGTGACAAGATGCTGGTGCCCAATCCGATGGACAGCACGGACTACAACGGAGTCAGGGAATACGTGATCGGAGACCCGATCAAGAACATACACTGGAAGATCTCTGCGAGGACCGACAGCTATATGACAAAGCTGTACGAGAGCTATACCAATACAGGGATCTGCATCATACTCGATTTCCAGTCGCCGGAATATGATCCGGAGACCATGATGAGCATATTCGACAGCGTGGTGGAGACCGGGCTCTCGATAGGGACTTATGCGGTCGACAATGGACTGGAGTCGGAGGTGACCTATTACGACAAATATGGAGAGAAAATCAAATTCAGCACCTACGCAAGAGACAGTTTTGTTTCAATCGTAGAAAGCATGCCCAAAATACATAGCGGGGAGAAGGCGGATGTCTCGCTGGATATCCTCAGGGAAGAGGGGAATGCCCTCTATTCACAGGGAAACATCGCCATCTGCACTGCCAATATCACATATGACCTGGTGGAGACCCTGGTGGGCGTGAAGAACAGGAGGAAGAACCCCATGCTCTTCGCTATAGTACCGGACAAGCTGACGGATGATGAGAGGGCGGAATTTGTAAAGCCGCTGCATGCGCTGGACGATGCCAGGATCTCATATCATATCCTGGGCTCGGCCGAGGATCTGGAGGGAGGCAGAAAATCATGAGTTTTGCCAGATACCTCAGAAACAGCATCTGGGACATGATCCTGGTGACTGTCATGATCTTCGCCATCAGCACTACGGTATTTTCGGGCTTCCACGTACCTCAGGAGACGGTGACTTCCTATGGGACGACGATAGTGATATCGATCATTCTCACGGTGATCCTGACGCTGATCTTTTACGACCGGCGCAGCATCCTCATCGGAATGACAGCCTTCGTGATCGTCTTCCTGCTGATGATAGTGGTGCTCAGCAATACGACGGGGATGAACATCCTGCGAGACAGGGAGAGCAATCCATATCTGCACATAGTGCTGCAGGTGCTGGTGGCTCTGGCGGTATTCCTGCCCTCGAGGACGAGGATAGGAAATGCCATCATGTTCGTGGCCGGACTGATCGCGGTCTGCCTGGTGCAGTTCCTCTACGAGACCAATCACGTTGTCTGCATGCTGCTCTTCATTCTCAGCGGAGGCGTGATGCAGATGTACAGGAACTATATATACAACATCATGCACTCGCGCACCATAAGGGTCGCTCAGGGCAGCTCCATACGGGTGTCCACGCTGGTTTGCCTGCTGGCGATCATCATCGGCGGAGGGCTGTTCTACGGAATAGTAAAGCCGATGGATCCGCCCAAAAAGGACTTGAAGATAATAACGAAATATATGTCGCTTGAGGTCCTCAAAAAGGTCGGCGTAGCCACTACACAGACCATCAGGGATCCCAACCTGACTACCAGCAACACGAGCGATCATACAAAGACGAGCAAACAGAAGGGCAAGAAGAAAGAAGATAATAATAAGAATTACGGCCGGGACAAGGCCAGACAGAACAAGAAAAAGAATCAGCAGCCGAAACACCTCAGCAAACACGGGCCCAAAGCATTCAAAAGCGTCCACTATTCGAAGACGATCCAGCTGATCTTCCTGCTGGCGATACTGATCGCAGCGGCGATCATCGCGGCCATACTGATAAAGCTGTGGCTGCGCAGAAGATGGTTCCGGAGGCTGCAGACGCACAGCAGGAGAGAACAGATACAAATACTGTACATGTTCTATCTGAGAAAGTTCCGGCAGCTGGGAGTGAAAAAGTCGCCTGAAGAGACGCCGTATGAGTTTGCCCGCAGGGCGGAACCGCAGCTGTGGATCTTCAAGGAGGGATCCTTGGGGGTCAGTGAACTCGCAGACCTCTTCGTACGTTCGCAGTACGGGGGCGTAGAGCCCACGGCGGCTGAAGAAAGTGCATATTTGGATTTTCACAGGTATTTCTACAGAAACTGCAGGGAATATCTGGGGAAGTTTAAATATATATATAAGTTTTTTGTTTTATAAATGAAAGCGAGGGAAAACATGAAAAACAAAAAGAAGCTAGTGTCTCTGATCACAGCTTTTCTGGTAGCAGTCGCTATGTTAGTGCCGGCTACAGTAAGCGCAGAAGAGACCACAACCTGGAAAGCTCCTACCGAACCTGTCAGGGTGAACGATAAAATCGTTAAGGTAGGTATGCATGCAGCGGCGAACACCACAGCGCTCTATCTGGGCGCGAACCTGGTCGCCGAAAGAGCCAGCGACTACCGTTCGATAACTTCGGCGACCACGCCGGAGGCCAAGTACGAGGCGGCCAAGGCGTTCACAAAGCTGGGCGTCTTCGGTACCGCACTGAACTCGAACCCGGATCCGTATCTGCTCAACTACCTTTACAACAGAGGCGTTGACGCAGGCGAAGTCAGCGGCAACAAGGTGGACGATGAGGTATATCTTTCATCAGTAGGAAGCCCGATGGCATCCGACACAACTATAGTACCTAGTCTGGGCACATCATACACGCTGGCAAGAAGACCTGATATAACTATGGATACTGCCGGCGGATATGACAGTCTGATTGCTCAGCTGCCTGAGAACACTAATGACTACGATTTCGACAGCTACGACCCGATACAGCTGACATATGAAGCTAATAACCTCAACTCATTTGTCAACGATATGTACAGACTCTCAGAAGCTATGCTGAAGACCGGAAAGAAGGGCAGATATGATAAGGATGACTACAATTCCTTCGATATAGCGCAGACGTATGAGAAATTCCTCAAGGGACTGCAGCTGTATGTCATTTCAGAACAGGCAAAGGGGACCATACCGAAGAGGACAGTAGCCATAGTCGATCCTGAGAGCGGAGAAGACACTAACGGCGATTACGTTCCTGACAGATACAAGGTATACACCAGCAATCAGTCTATCGGTACAGCGGCATCAGTAAGGGCTGCTGAATACAGCGAGAACACTACCAACAATATCATAGATACAGAGAATATCAGCCCGACTGACGATACATATTATGCTACAGTGGATCAGTTATGCAAGGCGGATGTGATCCTGGCAAGCGCAGGACAGACGACTCAGGAGTCAGAGCAGGCCTTCGTTGACAATCTGGTTGCTGCCGGAGCTACAAGTATCCCGAAGATCTACATGAACGATCCGGCAGGAATGTTCGGCATCAGGATGAACTCCTGCGAGAACATCATGGGTATCGCTTACTATCAGGGATTCATTTATCCTGAAGTCCTGAACCCGATACATGCAGCAATGTATGGATATCAGAACTTCTGGCATGTTGCTCAGGACAGCGACCTGGTATCTCTGGCAAACGCCAACTTCGAGGAAGCTTCCACACCGGCCAACGCAACTCCGGACGGCTATACTAAAGACGGCATCGATAAAGAGATCGATCAGGGCCTGGAGTACTATGCAAACCACGAAAGCCAGTTCAAGGGCACCAAGCTGGAACTGACCGACAACATCGACGTCTCGGGATTTGTCAAGAAAAACGTCTCCGCGGCATCCGTTTCCCGTATCGGCACCAAGATCTACAATGGAAAAGCAATCAAGCCGGCGGTGACCGTGAAGTACGGATCAAAGACCCTGGCCAATGGAACTGACTATGTGATCGCATATACAAACAACGTGAAGCCCGGAAAGGCTACCGTAAAGATTTCAGGAATCGGCAGCTACACCGGCTCCAAGACGATCACTTTCAACATCGCACCTAAGAAGGGACTCATCAAGAAGCTGAGAAACGTGAGAACGCGCGGTATCAAGGTGACCTACAGAAAGGACACCCTGGCTTCCGGTATGCAGATCAAACTGGGTACTAACAAGAGCATGACCAAGAACAGGAAGTATGTGACCGTCAGCGCCAAGAAGTATACAAAGACTATCAAAAAGCTGAAGAAGAAGACATACTATGTCAAGATCAGATCTTACAAGAAGATCGGCGGCAAGAAGGTCTATGGACCTTACAGTTCAGTCAAGAAAGTAAGAGTCAGAAGATAAGTTTTTTCAAGGACGGGGACAGGCACGACCTGCCCCCGTATTGTTTTATCACGAAAATATCGTGAGGAAAGAGAGTACAATGTTAGAGGATCACATAACAAAAGAGGAAGCACTGGCGAGGATCCGGGCGGCCTGGCACGCAGAGCCGCAGATGGAGACGGTCAGCCTGCAGGAAGCTAACGGCCGCATTGCCGCGGAGGATCACTTTGCGAAGTATGACCTGCCAGTGGTGCGTGCTTTGGGAATGGACGGCATCGCGCTCAACTTCGATCTCTTGGAGGATGGTATCCCGGATACTTCGGGATGGAAAAAGGGCCTCGAGTATGAACGTGCAGATACCGGCGATGACTTTGATGACAGGTATGATACCGTGCTGCCGATCGAGTGGATCAGCAGGGAGGGTTCCGGTATCCGCATTGAACCCAAAGGCGGTCCGGGCCTCGGAGGCGGACAGGGAGGTCCCCGGCTGCGGCGCGGCATGAATGTGCGCCCCTGCGGCAGCACCATCAGGAAGGGAGATCTGCTGCTGAGAGCGAATACGCGCATCTCTCCGCTGGAGATCGCAGCCCTGGCCACCGGCGGTCACGGCAGTGCAAAAGTCATCAAAAAGCCGGTCATTTCTTTCATCCCTACGGGCAGCGAGCTGATCCCTGCGGGAGAGGTGCCCGGCCGCGGGCAGAACTTTGATGCCAACAGCCTGATGGCAGGGGCCATGCTGCAGGAACTGGGCGCTGAAGTATTGAATTTCGGGATCCTGCGGGATGAGAAGGGATCCATCGGTGATATTCTGGATGAAGCTCTGGCCAAGAGCGATATCGTTCTCATCAACGGCGGTTCTTCAAAGGGGGAGGAGGACTTCAACAACCATATAATAGAGGAGCGCGGCAGGCAGTTGTTCCACTGGGTGCGTGCGGTGCCCGGGAGACCCATGAATGCTTCTATGATAGACGGCAGGCTGGTCATCAACCTCGCAGGTCCGACCCTGGGTGCTTACTACGGGATCGACTGGTGCGTGCGCGAACTGCTGAGCGACTGGTTCGGCATCAAGGTGCGCTGGGGAGCAGATACAGAGGTCATCCTGGACACTGATCTGCATACGCCGCCGATGTCGATGATCGTGCGCCTCACAGTCACCAGAGGAGAAGACGGCGAACTGCACGCCGCGCCGGGCGGAGGTCCGGTGAAGGGCCCGGGGCGTTTTCAGGCGGTACAGCCGGATGCCAACGCCATCTACATCACGAAAATCGGCGCAGAACCACCGGAAAAGGGAGACAGGATCACTGTGAGAATGGTAAGATAAGAACAGGGCTTGACATGCAAACTGTTGTCAGGTTATAATAGCACTTGACCGCGACACCGCTTTAATGCGATAAAGCGAAAAACGAGGGTCTGGAACCCTCTGAAAGCGGCGCGGAAAACAGCAAGTTTGAACAGGAAAAAATCAGTTCTGAATGAAATGCAGGAGAGGAATCGAAGTGGCAAGGATGACAGATGATATAAGAGATGAAAAGATTTACCGCAGAGCGAATCTGAGGCCGGAGGAGATCGCGACGCTGGAGCTGCGCGGCTTGTACGAGGAGAACGGATATAAGAAATACAAGATGAGCAAGTTCGAGGAGTACAGCCTCTATGCCAACAACCGGGATTTCCTGGTCGGTGACCATGTACTGACGTTCACCGACCTGGACGGCAGGCTGATGGCTCTGAAGCCGGACGTCACCCTGTCCATCATCAAGAACACCAAGCTGTCAGAGAGCGGCGTTGAAAAGCTCTATTACAACGAGAACATCTACCGTGAGAGCCGTGAGAGCAACAGCTTCAAGGAGATCGGCCAGATGGGCCTCGAGATGATAGGGGATTTCGGCGGGCGTGAGGTCGCCGAAGTAGTCGGACTGGCGGCGCAGAGCCTGCGCACTGTGAGCAGGGATTACATACTGGAGCTCTCTCACATGAGCTTTACCGAGGAACTGCTGCACACTATGGATCTCGATGAAGGCGTGTATATGCACATCATCCGCCTCATCAGGGCGAAGAACCCTGACGGCATCCGCAAGGTGGCCGCGGAGGAGGGTCTGCCGCCATCGGCGGTCGAGAACCTCTGCGCAGTGACCGAGCTCTCCGGCGGAGTAGAAGAAACGATAGAAAAAGCCAGGAAGGTGGCCGTCAATAAGACCATGATGCAGGCGCTCGACGAGCTCGCCGCTATATACGATGACCTCAAAGAGCATGACAATGCAGACAACGTGGTCCTCGACCTCTCGATGGTCAACGACATCGATTACTACAACGGCGTCATCTTCAAGGGATATCTGCGCAGCGTGCCCACCAGCGTGCTTTCCGGGGGACAGTACGACAGGGCGATGGAGCTCTTCGGACGCAGGGCAGGCGCGATCGGTTTCGCGCTCTACCTCAACGAGGTGGCCAAAATCGACGAGGAGACCGAGGCCGAGAAAGAGGATGACAAACTGACCATAGCGCTCCCCAAGGGGAGACTGGGAGATCAGGTTTATGATATACTTAGTAAAGGCGGCTACGACTGCAAGGCTTATGATGAGAAAAACAGAAAGCTGGTCGTCGAAAACGAAGAAAAAAATGTGAGATATATACTGGTCAAGCCGAGCGACGTCGCCGTATATGTAGAGCACCGTGCGGCCGATGTCGGCATCGTGGGCAAGGATATCCTCCTGGAAAACGAGCCGGACGTCTACGAGCTGAAGGACCTCGGTATCGGGAAGTGCCGGATGTCTGTCGCCGCTCCCAAGGGATATGTCGACGATCCGGAAAAGACATTGAGGGTCTGTACGACTTTCGTCAATGTAGCCAAAAAGCACTTTCAGGAGCAGAACCGCGAGATCGAGATCATCAAACTGAACGGCAGCATAGAGCTGGGCCCCATCGTAGGGCTGTCTGACGTTATCGTGGATATCGTGGAGACGGGAAACACCATCAGGGAGAACGGCCTCGAGGTGATCGATGAATTCAAAGACATCAGCGCGCGTTTCATTGCCAACAAGACCAGTTACAGGTTCAAGACCGATATGATCAACGAAATGGTCAGCAAGCTGGGTGAATGACCGGCGCGGCCCGAACCGCTGAAAGGAGAAATGTTTTGAGCAGATTTATAAACAGCAGGATGCGGAATCTGGCGCCCTACACGCCCGGAGAACAACCGCAGACAGAGGATCTTATCAAGCTGAACACCAACGAGAATCCTTATCCTCCTTCACCGCACGTGAAGGAAGTGCTCTCGATGATCAACAAGGACGACTACAGGCTGTATCCCGATCCGGATACCAGCATCGCCATCAGGGCGGTCGCCGAATATTACGGGCTCAAGGAATCTCAGGTGGCCATGGGCAACGGTTCCGATGAGATACTGGCCTTTGCTTATATGGCTTACGGCGGCAAGGTGTATTTTCCTTCCACCAGCTACGGGTTCTATCCTGTGTTCGGCGATATGTTCGAATGCGAGGCCTCTCCGGTGGCCATGGGAGATGATCTTAAGATCGTGCCGCAGGATTACATGAACAACGACGGTATGATCGTACTGGCAAACCCCAATGCACCGACGGGCATCGCGCTCAGCAGGAAAGAGATCGAATCGATCCTGAAGGGAAACCCCGATCAGGTCGTTGTCGTCGATGAAGCTTATGTTGATTTCGGGGCGGAGACCTGCATCCCGCTGATCAATGAATATGAGAACCTCCTCATCGTGCAGACTTTCAGCAAGTCGAGATCGCTGGCCGGCATGAGGATCGGCTTTGCCATCGCCGATGAGGCTCTGATAGATGATATCAACCGGGTAAAGTTCAGCTTTAACCCGTACAATCTCAGCCAGGAAGCCATCATGGCGGCGAAGGCGGCACTGGAGGACGATGAGTACTTTCAGCTGCAGAGATCCAAGGTCATGAAGACGCGCGATGAGTTCGTAGCCAGACTGAAGGATATGGGATTCAAGGTCCTTCCTTCGGCGGCCAATTTTGTCTTTGTGAAGACCGGCGCCGAGTACTTCGACGAGCTGAGGAAGCGCAATATACTGGTCCGTCACTGGGACATCGACCAGATCAAAGACTACATCAGGGTCACTATCGGCAAGGACGAGGAGATGGACAAGCTGGTGGCTGCAATGGAGGAAATCAGGAATGGGTAGAACGGCAGAAGTCAGGAGAAAGACCGGCGAGACCGATATCAGCGTCAGGCTGGATCTCGACGGCAGTGGAAAGTACAGTATCCAAACGGACTGCGGGTTCATGAAGCACATGCTGGAACTGTTCGCGCGTCACGGGCGCTTCGATCTGGAGCTCGTCTGCGACGGCGATAGCGAGGTGGATTTTCACCACAGCGTGGAGGACATGGGGATCGCACTGGGGCAGGCCTTCCGGCAGGCGCTGGGCGACAAGAAGGGCATCGTGCGCTATGGCAACATGATGCTGCCAATGGACGAGGCGCTGGTGATGACTTCGCTGGATATCAGCGGACGCACTACGGTGGTCTGCGACATGCGGCTGAATGCGCGGGTAGGTGACTTTGACACCGAGCTGGTGGAGGAATTCATCACCGCATTTGCACGCGAGCTGGGTCTCACCATCCACGTCAGGCAGCTGGACGGCAGCAATACGCATCACATTATCGAGGCGGCGTTCAAGGGGATGGCCCGGGCGCTCGCTGCTGCGGTCGCCATAGATGAAAAATACGCAGACGAAATACCATCAACAAAAGGAGTACTATAAATGATTGCAGTTATCGATTATGGAGTAGGAAACCTGTTTTCCCTCACAGCTTCGCTGCGCTACATCGGCGCCGAAGCCAAAGTTACCCGGGATGCGTCAGATCTGGAGAAGGCCGACCGCATCATCCTGCCGGGAGTAGGAGCCTTCGCAGATGCCAGGAAAAAGCTCGATGACACCGGCCTCGTGGACACCATCCGTGCACAGGTCGCCGGCGGCAAGCCGATGCTGGGCATCTGCCTCGGAATGCAGCTCCTCTTCGACAAGAGCTACGAATACGGCGAGCACGAAGGTCTCGGTCTGGTGCCCGGGATCGTGGATGACATGCACAAGGATCTGACAAAGGATCTCAAGGTGCCGCACATCGGCTGGAACAGCCTCAGGATATTGAAGGATGATCCGCTGTTCAAGTACATCAGCGACGGCGAATACGTCTACTATGTGCACAGCTATTACGCAAAGGAGTGCCGGGAGAGCACCATCGCCACATCGGAGTACGATATCACGGTGACCGGAGCGGTGCGCAGCGGCTCGGTCTACGGGACTCAGTTCCACCCGGAAAAGAGCGGGGAGACCGGCCTCAATATTCTGCGGGCATTCAACGAACTTTAAAGGAGAGCAAGAGATGAAATTATTTCCTGCCATAGATCTGCGCGGCGGCAGAGCCGTGCGCCTTTATCAGGGAGATTACGATCAGGAAACAGTATACAGCGACAGCCCGGTGGAGGTCGCCCGGGGATTCAGAGATGCGGGTGCGCAGTACCTGCACATCGTGGATCTGGACGGAGCCAGAGATGGCAGACTGGTCAACTTTGACACCATCAGGGCGATAACCGGTGAAGCCGGCATGTACGTGGAAGTCGGCGGCGGCATCCGCGATGAGGAACGCATCCGGCAGTACCTGGAAGTCGGCGCAGGCCGCGTCATCCTGGGCACCATCGCGGTAAAGGACCGTGCCTTCCTCGAAAAAATGGTGCACAAGTACGGCCGCAGGATAGCGGTCGGCGTGGATGCGCGCGACGGCAAGGTGGCCGTCAACGGCTGGAAGGAGATCACCGACGTAGACAGCTTTGGATTCTGCACTTATCTGGCGGAGATCGGCGCGGGCGCAGTGATATATACGGACATTTCCCGCGACGGCAGCATGCAGGGAACCAACATGGAAGCTTACAGGCAGCTGCAGGAAGCGGTCGGCGGCAGCGGCATGGAGATAACTGCCAGCGGCGGCATCAGCACCAGAGAAGAGCTGTTGGAGCTGCAGGATGTCGTGGACGCGGCGATCCTGGGCAAGGCGCTCTACAGCGGGGCGCTGGATCTGGCCGAGTGCGTCAAAATGCTGGGATAGCAATGATAGGAGAACTGAAATGATAACAAAGAGAATAATACCGTGTCTCGATGTGCGGGACGGGAAAGTGGTAAAGGGCGTCAACTTTGAGGGCGTGCGCGATGTGGCCGATCCGGTGGAGATGGCCCGCTTTTACAACCGGAGCGGAGCCGACGAGCTGGTCTTTTATGACATTACAGCCAGCGTGGAGGGCAGGACCTTGTTCACGGATATACTGACAAAGGTGGCCAGCGAGATCTTCATTCCGCTCACGGTGGGCGGCGGCATCAATACGCTGGACGATTTCGACCGTGTGCTCAAGTGTGGCGCAGACAAGGTCAGCGTAAACACGGGAGCCATCAAGAACCCCGACATCATCGAGCAGGGTGCCAAAAAGTACGGTGATCAGTGCGTGGTCCTCTCCATGGACATCAAGAGGGTGGATGGCGAGTTCCATCTCTTCAGGAATGGCGGCCGTGAAGATACCGGCATAGATGCTCTGCAGTGGGCGGCCGACGGTGTCAGCCGCGGTGCGGGCGAACTGGTCGTCAACAGCATAGATACCGATGGTGTCAAAGACGGCTTTGACCTCGAAATGCTGGACGAGATCGGCAAAAGGGTCAACGTGCCAATCATAGCCAGCGGTGGAGCGGGCAGGATGGAGGACTTTTCGGTGCTCTTCCGCGAGCATCCGTGCGTGGACGCGGGTCTGGCAGCCAGCATATTCCACTTCAAGGAAGTGGCCATCGGAGATCTGAAAAAATATCTTCGTAGCGAAGGCGTGGAGATGAGGATATGAGCACCATGGAGAAGAGCACACAGGAAGTGCGTTTTGACGAAAAAGGTCTCATACCGGCTATCGTGATCGATCATTACACCAAACAGGTACTGACTCTGGCGTATATGAATGCGGAGAGCCTGGAGATCACCAAAAAAGAAGGCAGGACCTGCTTTTGGAGCCGCAGCCGTCAGGAGCTGTGGCGCAAGGGTGAGACCAGCGGCAACACCCAGAAGGTGGTTTCCATAACCGCCGACTGTGACCGCGATGCTCTGGTGGTGGAAGTGATCAAGGCAGGACCGGCCTGCCACACGGGTTCCGAGAGCTGCTTTTTCAATCCGATCTGGCATGCGGATGACGTTGAGGAGAGTCCCGCCTGGCGCAGCATGATCGATCATATCGGAAAATAGACTGCTTTGAAGGATTTCCTTGCAAAAAGGTGTGATTAGATCCGCGTCTGAGGTGTATAAAAACCCTTAGTAGCAAAGAGGAGGTGCCCCCATGAAGATAATGTTCAATGACAGAGAATGTGAAGTCGAAAGCGGTATGAAGGTATATGATCTGACTCGCGGCCACCTGGGCCGACTGAAGATCTGGCTCAACGACAGACAGTTGCGTCAGTCAGAGGCCAAGAACACCGGACTCAGCGATGGCGACCAGGTCATCATCAGGAGAGCCAGCGGCGGTGGCTGCTGCTGAGCGTTTCCTGCTGACGCAGCGACCGGAGGAAGCATCAATTGTTTCCCCGGTTTTTATTTGCAGTCATCGGGGCAACGGAAACAAAAGAAAAGACCCCGTCAATGCGGGGCCGTTTCTGATTCTAACTTGACGCACCTATAATGCGCGCTGACTTAAGGGTAAAGAACAGTACACCCGGACCCGGCAAACATAACGTAGCAATTGGTGCCGCGTCCGGCTTTCTATTATCCGACGTTATTTTACTGGACAATCAAGCGGATTGTCAATATAATAGGAGAAAATAACTTGTTTATATGCGTAAAACACTCGAACGTGTGCTAGATGTCATGTCTGGCGGAGGTGCCTTTTGAACACAAAAAAACTGGCAGCCAGATCTATATTGATCATTACCGTATACTACAAAGACAATCTCGAGCCCTATTTTGATGCGCTGCACGACGATGTCCTCTGGTACGGACCGGCGAAGGGACAGTTCCTGCAGGGCAGGGACCAGATGATACGGGCATGGGAATCGGGCAACCATAACCTGACTTTTACTATGGGGGATATAGATGTGCAGACTGCTTCCAACAGCGCCAGCTACTGCGAAGTAGTGCTGTCCTACAAGATATACACTCATTTCCCGAGCGGGAATAATCTGCAGCACGATCAGAGGCTTCATTTTACATGGGTCAGGTGCCGCCGCAAGGACGATAGCGGAGGGCGTCCGCTCGAAGAAAAAATACTCATGCTGCATGTATATAATCTGCAGCAGCGGGATTCCAGGGACTCGATATACCCGGTGCATTACGAGGGCGTGGCCGAAAACAACTCATCGACATTCATCAGCGGCAGACACATCATGGTGAACGGAGTCGACAAAGCGGCTTATTATCTGCTGAGCGGCACTGTGATGTGGGCTGAGAGCGCAGACCGCGGCAGGCATTGCGTCATTCACACCCGCGAGAGGACCCTGAAAGTGAACGAGCCCCTGTCCGTATTTCTTGAAAGAGACCCCGAAATGTTCCTGCGCATACACGCCAGCTATATTGTGAACCCGCTTTATGTAGATCGTATCGTGCGCTTTCGCGTCCTCATGAGCGACGGTGCGGTACTGCCTGTGCCGGAAAAGAAATACACCGCGGTCAAAAGGAAGCTGCTCGGCTAGAGGTCACCGGGCCGGCGGCGAAGTAAGGCAGCACTGATTTTGGATTTTCTGTTGATAATTGTTCTCATTAGCGTTTTAATGTTATTAGGCAGAGAATAAAAAACTTGCCGGCCGACAATACTGTAGGCCTTGTAACTATAGGAGGTTAGCAATGAATGCAATGGAGTTAAAAAAGAATTTTTACTGGACAGGCTGTCTGGATCCGGGCCTGCGGGTGTTCGATATCGTGATGAATACCGAGTTCGGAACTACATACAATTCGTACCTGATCAAGGGCAGCGAAAAGACGGCTTTATTCGAGACGGCTAAGGCCAAGTGCCTGGATGACTACCTGCAGAAGGTCACCGACGTAGTAGATATAAAGGATATAGATTATCTGATCGTAGACCACACGGAGCCGGACCACGCCGGGTCGGCAGTGGAAATCATCAGGCGGAATCCGGCAATCAAGCTGGTAGGCAGCGGCATGGCCATAAGGTTCATGAAGGAGATCACGAATATGGACTTCACTTCCATTGTCGTGAAGGATGGCGACACCATCAGTCTGGGGGACAAGACGCTGCACTTCATTTCGGCTGTGAACCTGCACTGGCCGGATGCCATGTACACGTATATCGAAGAGGACAAGACACTGATCACCTGCGATTCGTTCGGCTGCCACTACAGCCTGGAAGAGATGCTGATCAGCCGTCTGCAGGACCGGGAAGGATATGACCGCGCACTGCGCTATTACTTTGACAATATAATGGGTCCCTTCAAGCCCTATGTATTGAAGGCCATAGATAAGATCAAGGATCTGGACGTGGACATGATCTGTCCGGGACACGGACCGGTGCTCGACAAGGACCCGTGGAAGGTCGTGGAAGCTTACAAAGAATGGGCCACGGAAGTGAACCCCAACGAAAAGAAGACTGTCGTCATGCCGTATGTATCCGCTTATGGCTATACAAAGATCCTCGCGGACAAGATCAGTGAGGGGATCAGGGCTGCCGGCGATATAGATGTAAAGCAGTTCGATATGGTGGAAGCCGATCACGATGCCGTGATGAACGAGATATACTGGACTGACGGACTGCTGTTCGGTTCGCCGACCATAGTCGGCGAAGCCCTGAGGCCGATCTGGGATCTGACCACGGCCATGTTTGGTGGAGTGCACGGCGGCAAGATCGCTTCGGCTTTCGGTTCCTACGGCTGGAGCGGCGAAGCGGTGCCCCATCTGATGCAGCGCCTGGGGCAGCTGAAGCTGAAGATCTACGGGGAAGGCCTGAAGGTCCACTTCAAACCGTCGCCAGCGCAGCTTGAAGAGGCTTATGAGTTCGGTTACGGATTCGGGCAGTCGGTGCTCGCCGGCAAGGTTGTTGAACCCGAGCCTGAGCGTGCCGCCAAGCGTTACTGGAAGTGCCTCGTCTGCGGCGAGGTCGTCGAAGGGCCAAAGCCGCCGGAAAGCTGTCCGGTATGCGGAGTAGGTCCCGACCAGTTCGTGGAGATATTCCCTGACGAGACCGGCTTCACTTCAGATGAAAAGATGAAAGTCGTCATCCTGGGCGGCGGTATCGCGGGCCTGTCGGCCGCGGAAGCCATCCGCAAGCGCAGCAGCGCGGCTGATATCGAAATCATTTCCGATGAAGAGGTCTTCTGCTACAATCGTCCCATGTTGACGAAGGGCCTGCTGTCTCAGTTCGATGCCATCAACTTCTTCACGCACCAGATGGACTGGTATGAGGAGAACAAGATCAAGTGCACGCTGGGGCACGCCGTGAAATCGATAGATCTCAAGGGCAGGAAGGTAGTCCTCGACGACGGCAGTGAAAGAGCTTATGACAAGCTGATCTACGCTCTGGGCGCCGAGTGCAATGTCCCGCCGATACCGGGTCATGAAGGCAGCCATGTTCACGTGATCCGCAAGCTGGCCGATGCCAACGAGATCCGTGACCAGCTGGACTCCATCAAAACGGTGGCCGTCATCGGCGGCGGAGTTCTGGGACTGGAAGCAGCCTGGGAATTCGCCCGCGCGGGCAAGGAGGTCTCTGTCATAGAACTCTCGGACGGAGTGATGGCAAAGCAACTCGATGCAAAGGGATCTGCACTGCTGGGAGAGGCGGCTGAAAAAGCCGGAGTCCGTGTGATAACCGGGGCCAAGATAGACGGCATCGTCGCCGGAGGCGTCAAGCTGTCTGCGGGAACGAGGAAATCCGCGGCTGGAGGTCCAGTGGCTGCTGAGGAAACGGTACCCGGGGATATCGTGGTCATTTCAGCAGGTGTGAGACCAAATACGCAGGTGGGCTTTGATGCGGGACTGTCGGGGGAGAAATCCGGCGGCCGCTGGATAGATGTCGATGAAAAGATGCTCACCAGCGATCCCGATGTATACGCGGCGGGCGATGTTGCCGCTTTCCAGGGTACCTGCGTGGCCATCTGGCCGCAGGCTCAGGAGATGGGAAAAGTTGCCGGCATGAACGCGGTCGGTGACCAGGCGGCTTACAAGCCGGTCACCCCTTCCAACGCCTTCTCGGGCTTTGGACTGGATCTCTTCGCGATCGGCGACAACGGAAAGAATCCCGACCTCCACTACAAGGAAGTGGAGCTCTCGGAGCCGGCCAAGGGCATTTACAAAAAGCTGTACTTCACGAACGACCGGTTCAGCGGGGGCATACTGATCGGAGCGCCGGAGCAGGGTGCTAATATGATGAAGGCATTTGAACAGAAAATGAAGATGAAGGACGCGCTGGCAATGCTGTAAACGCCGTCTGCGATTCGATTCAAAGGGGTTGATTTATATTACCGGAGCTTGTATAATAAACATACAAGCTCCGATTTCCATTTGACATGCAGGGCATGCCGGTGGGAACGATAGGTATCGGGAGTGATTCCGATGCCCGCCAGTACGCGAAGGAGACCGTTAGGTTGACTTTGCTTTTTTTATATTCTAAAGTCGACCAAGTGTAATGTAAGGAGTAGCAGAAATATGAAAAGACTAAAATTCAACAAACTGCCCTGCATAGGATGCCAACTCTGCGCACAGGTGTGCTCTGCTTATAAAGAAGGACAGTATATACCTTCGAAAGCGCGCATCGCCATTGAGACTTACTATGACGAGGGCCAGCTGAAGTACAGGGATAATTACTGTATCCTCTGTGGTCAGTGCATGAAGGCATGTCCGGTCGAAGCCATTGACATGGACAACGACTATATCCATGTGGATCACGATGTCTGCATTGGCTGCGGCATGTGTGCTCAAAAATGTCCTAAACACGTAGTTCAGATCAGAGACAATCTGGCGTATATATGCGACACATGCAAGGGAGACCCCAAGTGTGTACAGATATGTCCGCACGGTGCTCTGGAGTTTAGATAGGAGGTGGCTTCAATGATTATGTCAGGATATCAGAACAACGTTCTGCGCATCAACTGCACAGAAAAAACCGCGAAGAACGAGCCGCTGAATATGGAATTCGCGGAAAAATATGTAGGCTCGAAAGGCCTTGTTATCAGATACATGTATGAAGATATGGAACCGGGGATCGATCCGCTGGGACCGGATAACAAGCTGTATCTGACGACCGGACCGATGACGGGCACGCCGATACCGTGTTCCGGAAAGCTGTCGGTAGCCGCCAAGTCCCCGGCGACGGGAACTATGAATGACTGCTCCATAGGCGGCCACATAGGTATCAGGGTGAAGTTTGCCGGATACGATATGATCGTATTCGAGGGCAAGCTGGACAAGCCCGGATACATAGTTATCGAAGACGAGAAAATATCGTTTGAGGATGCAGGTGATCTGTGGGGTCTGACTTCACACACTGCAGAGGGCATCCTCGCGAAGACATACGGAACTGAATACAGCATCATGAGCATAGGCCCGGCAGGCGAAAAACTGTCGAATCTGGCCTGCATCAACTGCGACTATTACAGACAGGCGGGCCGCGGCGGCATAGGTGCTGTGATGGGCAGCAAGAACATCAAGGCCATCCTTGTAAAGGGGACCAAGGGTGTCAAAGTCCCCAACATAGAAAAGGTCACCGACCGCATCATCGAGATAATGCATGAAGATGTAATGAGTGAGGATAACGCTTTCGTATTCGATGAAGGAACTTATGCCTTCCTGGAAGCATGTAACGACGGCGGCATACTGCCGGCTCACAACTTCTCCGATACGACCGACCCCAACTGGGAACAGTACAACGGCAGTGTAATGAAGGAATACCGTAAAGGAAAGAGAGGCTGCGGCAGCTGCGGCCTGGGCTGCGGCAACTTCATGCAGATCGGGGATGCCATCGTTGAAGGACCCGAGTACGAGACCACAGCGGTTTCCGGTCCGCAGGCGGACATCATCAGCATCGAACACAATGTCAGATATAATCAGATCTGTGATGACATGGGTCTGGATACCATCAGTACAGGTGTTACTATCGCATGGGCTATGGAAATGGCTGAGCGCGGCATCCACGATTTCGGGGTTCACTTCGGAAACAAGGAAGAAATGCTGAAGACGGTCGCAGACATTGCTTATCGCAGGGGCGACGGTGCGGAACTCACCGACGGCTGCAAGAAGGCTGCTGAAAAGTGGGGCGGCATGGATTTCGCAATGCAGAGCAAGGGCCTGGAGTACCCGCAGTATGAACCGCGCGGCTCCTGGGGCATGGCTGCTTCTTATGCGGTTTCCGACAGAGGTGCATGCCACATGAGATCTTACACAGCTAACTCGGAGGTCTTCGAGGCGTCAGTACCGCCGTACACGGCTGAGGGCAAAGGTCAGGTGCTCTATGACCTCGGTGAATTCAATGCTATCAAGTTCTCCTGCTGCCTCTGCGACCTCTGGGGCACAGTGAACTACGAGTACATGTCAGAGCTGCTGACTCTGATCACCGGCAAAGAGTGGACCGTAGAAGATATGAGCACAGTCGGACGCAGGGTCCTCAACATCGGACGTGCATTCAACCAGCGCGAAGGCTTCACGCGTAAGGATGACACAATGCCGAAGAAGCTGACTCAGGAAAAATTGAAGCATGGTCCGGGTGCCGGACAGTCGATCCCGGAGGAAGCTTTCCAGGATATGCTCAGCCAGTACTATGAAATCATGGGCTGGGACGAGAACGGCTGCCTGCCTCAGGAACTGCTGGACACTCTGTAATGGCTGGCGCCGCTCGCGGCTCAGCAAATGCTTGAAGAGCCGTTCGGGTGGTGATATGATAGCCTTTAGTAAAGGAGTGATAGAGCAATGAAAGTTACCATTAAAATGCGTGGTTCTTTGAAAAAATACATGCCCGGGGAAGAAGAGCGTGTAGTCGAAGTACCGGATAACTGCACATGTGACGAAGCGTTGCAGTGCATTGGAATGAATTATAAGGAGATCCCTCGATTCGGGTTCGTGGTGCGCAATGGAATGCGCTGTATGATCGATGACCGACTGCAGGAGGGCGATGAGTTGAAGGCCTGGTCGACCGTATCAGGTGGCTGACCTTATATTACATTTTAGAAAGCCGCGGATCAGCAAGCAGTCCGCGGCTTTTCTATTGGGATCATTGCAGGCTGTGGACAAGGCTGAAACACAGGAAGCCGGTTGACTTTGAATCCTGCCATGGATATACTGAATTGTGTGTTTAACTAAAAAAGTCGAAGGGAGAAGTATATGTTCAAGACTTTTAAGGAAGCTAGAAAATATATCCATGATAATGATGTAAAGATGGTCGACTTCATGATGATCGACCTGAACGGAAGGTGGAGACACCTGACTATTCCGGCGGGAAGATTCACTGAAGACATCATGACCAGCGGCATTGGATTCGACGGCAGCAACTATGGTTTTGCGCCTGTTGAGAAGAGCGATATGGTATTCATACCGGATGTGACCAGCGCATATATCGACAAGTTCATGGAGATCAAGACCATGGCGATGATTGGCGATGTAATGGTGATCGATCAGCCGGATAACCGCCCGTTCGATCAGGATCCGAGAAACGTAGCCAAGCACGCGGAGCAGTACATGAAGGACACCGGCATTGCCGACCAGATCATGCTGGGACCCGAATTCGAGTTCCATGTGTTCAATCATGTAGCTTACTGCAACGAACCCGACAGGGCGATGTTCCACATAGACACTCAGGAAGCCGAATGGAACAAGAAGATCGATGACCAGCAGAATCTGGCTTACAAGATGGATCATGAAGCCGGATATCACATGGCACCGCCTTCGGATGTACTCTATGACTTCCGCAGCAGAGTCACCATGCAGATGGAGGAACAGGGAATAGATGTCAAGTACCACCACCACGAAGTCGGCGGACCCGGACAGCTGGAGATCGAGGTCGAGTTCGGCGGACTGACTGAGATGGCCGACAAGACGATGCTGACAAAATATATAGTAAAGAACGAAGCCATCAAAGAGGGCAAGACGGCGACCTTCATGCCAAAGCCGGTATTCAACGAAGCGGGCAACGGCATGCATGTACACATCATCATGTTCAAGGACGGCAAGCCTCTCTTCTACGATGAAAACGGATATTCACAGCTGTCGGACACGGCGCTGTATTTCATAGGCGGAGTGCTGAGACATATCGGAGCTCTGTGCGCGTTCACAAACCCGAGCACCAACTCTTTCAAGAGACTGATCCCGGGATTCGAAGCGCCGGTAACCGTGGGATTCGCCACAGCCAACAGGAGCTCTGTCATCAGGATCCCGGCTTATGCCAAGGAGCCTGACAAGAAGAGGTTCGAGATCAGGAACCCGGACGGCACCTGCAACCCGTACTACGCTTATTCCGCGATCCTCATGGCGGGACTGGACGGCATCAAGAACAAGATCGACCCGGTGGCCGACGGCAACGGACCGTACGACTTCAACCTGTTCGAGCTCTCCGATGAAGAGAAAAAGAACATCAAGGGTCTGCCAAAGTCGCTGGGCTCCTCGCTCAAGGCGCTGGAAAAAGACCACGACTTCCTCACAGAGGGCGGCGTGTTCCCGGAAAAGCTGATAGAGATCTGGGTCAAGAACAAGAGAGACGATCTGCAAAAGCATATCGAAATGCCGACACCGGTAGAATACGACATGTACTTCGACCTGTAAGCTGAAAGAAAGAACAGCAGGAGCCTCAGCGCTCCTGCTTTTTCAATAGGAGATCACAATGGATACACAAATCAGGGCCCTCTTTGCGGGCAACATCGTGTTCATAATATGCATAGTTTTTTATCTGCTGTGGTGGGGGATCGCCTTTCGCCCGCCCGGCGGCTATCACGGCAGCGCGGGGACGGCCGTGCTGCTGGTATGCGCCCTTATCGCCGGCCTCGCGGGGACCATTATGAGCGTGCGCGCCCTGATGCATCCCGCAGGTGAAGCGGTGAACAGAGCGCCGCACGGGTGGATGATCGGTCTCGCCGGCGTGGTGATATACGCAGTCCTGCTGCTCGTCAGTTCACGCCTGCTGCACAGGCAGGTGACCACCGAACTGCTGCTGATAGTGGCCTGGGGAGTGCTCCAGATCTGCATCATCTGCGCAGCTTACAGGGCCGGCGGGATCGGACGCGGCAGTGCCCTGGCACTGGCGGTGCTGATCCTGGCCATGGCTGTGATCAGTCTCCTGTGTTATCTGAAGTATTACGGTCTGCCTGAAAGAACGGGATATTATGTGGGCATGGTTCCTCTGATACTGGCGCTGATCGGTATGGCCTGCGTCAACGCTGTCATGGCACACTAACGCCTGCCGGTGTGAGCAGCCACTTTGGTCAGCAGCTTCATGAGGCCCGTCAGGATGGCTGCGGCTATGGTGACCAGGATAGAAGTCACCGGATTGTGCCGTCCGTACAGCTTGCCCTGAAGGTGAATTATCCAGTCGTTCAGTTTAGAAATTATCATAATGGAAATCGATACTCCCTTCCTGAAATATTGTACACCAAAGAAGCTATAATTCAAAGCCGCCGTTAATTGCACACACGGGCCGACTGTTGTATAATAATATTTAGTTTATGCAAAATTGTAAAAACTGGCAGAAGGCAGAGGAAGAAGATGTTTATGTATGGTATGGATGGCATGCAGTTGATGTTGATAATTGGCGCAGTGATAGCGGTACTCATCGTTGTCGCTATATTTGTCTACACGCATACCGCGGGGGAACAGGCAAGAGCTCTCCGCAGTATAGATGACAGGCTGAAAGAAGGAACACCGGGTGCAGCCGCGGAACATACGATCAATGCGTCGGTCACTATTGCGGGGACTGCGATGCAGCCGGCTGCGGTGACGCAGCAGAAAACTGAAGGATCGGAAACCGTTGAGGAAGACGGCATACATGAGGACATCATGGAACAGGTGGCCGGGAACTCTGCAGCAGCCAACGAGAGCGTCCGTGAAGATTACGGGGATATAGCCGACATGTCCTACAATGTGGGCAGGAGCGGCAGAGCATACAGTAAAGCCGAACTTGAGGCACAGATCAAGGACTGAGACGGAGGAATCAATGAAGTGTAGAAAATGCGGACATACTCTGGGAGAGGACGATCAGTTCTGCAGCAGGTGCGGAGCGAGGGTGATCAGAGAACCGCTGGCGAGTGCGGAGGTCTACCGCACGACGCAGGAAAATAAAAGCAAAGAACCGGAAGAAGAAGCTTCCACTAAATATACGGGATATACGCCTCCTGAAGAGGAATTTGACTGGAAGGTCACCGAATTTCACCGCGGCGGCAAGCCGACGGAGGAAGTGAACTTTGATTGGAATACGGCGGATGAATTTCATCGCAATGTCCATTCAGAGGGCGATGAGATAGCATTCGCGCCGGAGCCGGAGGAGAAAACCGGGCACAAGTACACCGAGGTGCCCAGTCCCTGGAGCAGAAAAGGGGATACTGCCGCATTTGAATCCGACAGCGCGGAAGAGCCGGCGCCGGAGAAATCTGCGGCGGAGGAGCTGCAGCCGCGAGAGGGAGACATCACAGGCAAGGAGCTGGAGAGAGAGCTCTTTGGCGAGATGGAAAAGGAACGCGAGGAAAACCGGCAGAAGGGTATCGACGACGAGATTCTGAAGAGGCAGACGGCCAAGATCGACAAGTTTTATACTTTCAACCGCAAGAATGAGGAGTTTCAGGATCTGCTGGACAGGGAGTATGAAAAATACCGCTCCGGCGAAGCAATGGATGAAGCGGAAGACCGCAGCGAGGTGATGGGATCCCGCGGAGTGCCCGATGTGGAGCTGCCGGAGAAGGACGAGGAACTGGATCACAGTTTCTTTGAAGAAAAGAGCATCCCGGTGCAGGAACCGCAGGAACAGGAGACAGCTGAGGAGCAGCCTGCCGTGGAAGCGGCTGCAGAGCCGGCTGCTGCAGAAGAAGCGGCATCCGGACCGGCACAGCCCGCGGAGGAAGCTGAAAAACCGCAGGAGCAAAAGGGACAAAAGGGAGAAGAGACCGGGGATAAGATCGGGCAGGAACAGCCCGGGCAGCCTCCGGTAAGAGAAAGAAAGCGTATGAGCAGGGGAAAGAAAGCCGGCTTGACTATACTGGCCGTAATAATTATTATCGTATTGATACTGGTGGCTGTCAGACTGATAGCCCCTGACAGCAGCGCCGCCAGAGGCGTTGACAGGATCCCGGCATTCTTTTCGGGAGAGCAGAAGGAACCACAGGCGGTGGATACCGATCGCAGCCAGCCTGCAGAGGATCTGACCGGCGTGATCCAGGATCAGCTCGGGAACAACGAAAAAGAAGCCATACTCGAGATCAGATACAATGCCGCACTGCGGTATGACAGTATAGAGCCGTACAAGGAAAAAGATATCAAAAAGAGCAAACCGCTGGAGAATAATTTGTTCTATAAGGATGGCAGCAAAAAGTACTATCTGGATGACGCGATAGTGGGAGCAGCCATCAAATATGCGTCTTCGAATGTAAATAAGGGAGATTACCTGGATTCTTTTGAACTTGGAGAAATAAGAAAAGGTGAAAAAGGATATTATATCTGGGTATCGGAAAATGATGTGAGGGAGATTTATCGTGTGACTGCAAAGGGTCACAGGATGGAGGTAACTGAAGTTTACGAAGCGTGAGGAGGAAATCGTTTTGGAAAACGAAAATAAGAAAACCACCAGGAAGAAAATCGGTTTTGGTCGAAGGGGAGTAATATTAACGATCATCATTGTGGTGATAGTGTTTTTTGCATTGATTAATTTCTTTACGGACTGGATGTGGTTCAAGGAACTTGGATACGTCAGCGTGTTCTTCACCAAGCTGTTCACTCAGCTGAAGATCGGCATACCGGTATTCATAGTAATAACACTGGTGACCTATATCTACTTCAAGTTCCTGAAGAGGAGTTATTACAGAAAGATCATTTCCACATCTCCTGACCATGGAAAGGCGATCAACTATTCCAGCTGGGCGCTGGCGGCGCTCTTTGGCCTGATTGTAACTTACATGGCGGTCAGCAGATTGTGGTTCAATCTGCTGGAGCTGACTAATGCGACGGATTTCAACATCAAAGACGGATTATTCCACAACGATGTTGGATTCTATGTGTTCAAGCTGGATTTTCTCAGCAAGACGACCAATATGATCATCGGACTCACGGTGGTCCTGCTGATAATGACGGTCATCTACTATGCAGTGCTCCTGAGCCTGCACAAGCCTGAGGATTTCGACCGCGTGGACACCGAAACCAGCGGGGCCGATTTCGGTGACCGGGATGCTTTCGAGCAGGCGGAATTCGAACGTCAGAGACAGCGCTTCAGCGGCAGCGGCGGTGCTGCAAACAATCCGTTTGCAGACCTGTTCGAGCGGCTGAACATTAATTTCAACGCGGGTCAGAGACCTTCGTGGCAGGCGTCGTCAGGGAAGGGCGTTTCCAATGTAAAGCGTCTGTTCACTATAGGAAGGACTCAGATCATTATAGTGGGCTCCATATTCTTTGCGGCGGTGGCTGCGCACTTTTTCCTGGCGCAGTACAATCTGCTTTACAATCACACGGGCGTGGTTTACGGTGCCGGATACACCGACATCAAGATCACGCTGTGGATATACAGGATAATAACTGTGCTCGCACTGGCCGGCGTGGCGGCAACCATATACAGCGTTCTCAGGAAAAAGATCAAACCGCTGGTTGCTATTCCGCTGCTGATGATAGCTGTAGGTATCGTCGGCGGCATCACCGGTGCCATCGTACAGAACTTTGTGGTATCCCCGGACGAGATCAACAAAGAGACAAAGTACCTGGAGAGAAACATCAAGTCTACTCAGTACGCTTATAACCTGCAGAACGTTTCCGTCAAATCCTTCAAGGCGGACAATAATCTATCCGCACAGGATATCGAGGACAATGAACCTACCATATCCAACATCAGGATCAACGACTACAAACCGGCGAAGACGTTCTACAACCAGACACAGGCCATCAGGCAGTACTACAACTTCAACGACGTTGACGTAGACCGCTACATGGTCAACGGCAAGTACACCCAGACATTCCTCTCTGCCAGAGAGCTGGACGAAAACAGGATTTCCAGCACCTGGCTGAATACGCATCTGAAATATACCCATGGATACGGGCTCACCATGTCGCAGGTAAACAAGATCACTGCCAGCGGGCAGCCGGACATGATAGTCAGCGACGTACCTCCGGTATCGGAGATCAAGGAAACTGAAATCACGAGGCTGGAGATATACTTTGGTGAATCGACCAATGACTATATCATGGTAGATGCCGATGAGGATGAATTCGACTATCCGGACGGCGATGCCAACAAGTACAATCAGTATGAGGGTTCCGCAGGCATCAGGATGTCGCCTCTGGCGCGTTTCATGTTTGCCGTCCGCGAGCGCAGTCTCAAGCTGCTGGTATCCTCAAATATCAACAGAGACTCCAAGATCGTGATCAACAGGAACATAGAGGAAAGAGTACACAAGATCATGCCGTATCTGGAATACGACCAGGATCCGTACATGTGCACCGTCAACGGCAAACTCTACTGGATCGTCGATGCTTATACCCACAGCAGCAGGTTCCCGTATTCCGAGCCCTACGACACTGAAAATGTGGCCGAGGCAGGAACCAACTACGTACGAAATTCAGTCAAGGTCGTTATCGACGCTTACAACGGCGACACCACCTACTATATCGTGGATGACACCGATCCCGTGGCGCAGACCATGAAGAAGATATATCCGGCACTGTTCAAGGATTATTCGCAGATGCCGGCTGGTATCCGCAAGCACATCAGATATCCGAATACCATGTTCGACATCCAGGCGCGCGTTTACAGGAGATATCACATGAACGACGTCAAGGTGTTCTATCAGAACGAAGATTACTGGGATATTTCCAAGGAAATCTACGGCACCGACGAAGTCGATATGGAGCCTAACTATTACATCCTCAACCTGCCGGGCGAAAAGCAGGAAGAGTTCGTGAACTCCATACCTTACACGCCGAAGGACAAGAAGAACATGACAGGTCTGCTGGTGGCCAGGAACGACGGTGACAATTACGGCAAGCTGGTACTCTACAAGCTGCCGAAGAACAGGGTCATTTACGGCCCCATGCAGATCGAAGCCCAGATAGACCAGAGCACCGAGATCTCCAAGGAATTCTCGCTGTGGTCGCAGGCCGGATCTACATACAGCCGGGGCAATATGTTCGTTATCCCGATAGATGATTCCATACTCTATGTGGAACCGGTATATCTGGAAGCCAAGAACTCGTCGATACCGGAAGTAAAGAGGGTCATTGTGGCTTATGGCGATCAGATCGCCTATGAACCGACGCTGGCTGAGGCACTCAACTCCCTGTTCGGTGAGGGCGCAGGCACCAAGTTTGAAAATGATGCCGACAAGAAGAACAGCAACGACAAGGAAAAGACAAAGGAACCGTCACAGGCCGAACTGATACAGGATGCTCAGGATGCTTATGATGATGCCACACAGGCACAGAAGAACGGCGACTGGGCCGAGTACGGCAAGAAGATGGATGAGCTTGAAAATATCCTCAACCAATTACAGTAGGAAGGAAGTAGATAAATTTGCTTGATTACGATATCAATAGAATGCTATACACCATACCACCGCAGGATCACGACAGGGAAAAGATAACGGAAACGCTGATGAAGCATCCGGAAGTGAAGTTCGTTTCCTTCGTGGGCATCGACATCGGCGGTCACGATACGGATGAGAAGATCCCGGTAAGCGTCTTTCTTGACGATATGGACAAGATGCTGGAGCACGGAGTGCAGACGGACGGATCATCGGTCGTGCTGCCGAAGATCGCGAACCTCAACAACGCCAAAGTGGATATCATCCCTGACCTGACGGTCAACTGGTACGTCGATCATAACCTGAAGCACATCGATCTGGAGACGGGTCTCCCTGTGGGAACGCTGCGCATACCTTCGTTCCTGCTGCACAACGACTGGGTCGAAGTTGGATCGCGCGTCATCCTGCGCGACAGCATCAACGCCTTCAAAGCTGAGCTGATGAGGCTGCTGGAGGAGAATCCGTATGTATTCGAGAACCTACCGCTGGACGGTGTCGAGGACATAGATGAACTGATACTGACCAGTGCGACAGAGCTGGAGTTCTGGGTGAAGACTCCTGACGATCAGTCGGAAAGAGACCAGCTGTTCACGGCTCAGGAGCTGAAGGAACAGTACTGGAAGCGGACCATTGGTCCGGTGAGGACGGCTCTGGAAAAGACCATGATGATCCTCGACCAGTATGGCTTTGATATGGAGATGGGCCACAAGGAAGTCGGCGGCGTCAAGGCGCGCCTTGGAAACTCGGGACACTACGATCACATCATGGAGCAGCTGGAGATAGACTGGAAATACTCCACGGCTATGCAGGCGGCAGATAATGAGAACCAGGTCAAGTACGTGGTCCGCGATGTCTATCGTCTCTACGGGCTGGATGTTACCTTTATGGCCAAGCCGATGCCGGGCATTGCCGGCAGCGGTGAACACACTCATCTGGGCGTTGCCGCCAGACTCAAGAACGGCAAGACAGTCAACCTGTTCAGCCCCGGGAACATGGGCAGCGATTTCCTCAGCCCTGTAGGCTTTGGTGCTCTCATGGGCCTCCTGAAAAACTACGATGTGGTAAGCCCGTTCGTATCGTCTACTAACGATGCGTTCAACAGGCTGAAACCGGGATACGAAGCTCCTGTATGTGTGGTTACTTCGCTGGGCCATTCGGTCAGCAGTCCCTCAAGGAACAGGACCGTACTGGTAGGCCTTGTCAGGGATCAGAAGAACCCCATGGCGACCAGGTTCGAGCTGAGATCACCGAATCCCAAGAGCAATACCTACCTGGTGATTGCAGCTTCTTATATGGCTATGCTCGACGGTATCCGCGCGGCTCTCGAGGCCGGGAAGAGCAGCAGCGAACTCGAAAAGTCGATTTCCAAAGAAGCCGGAGAGGAAGACTTTTATCTGGAGAAAGACCGGGTATATCGCAGTGAACGCGATGTATTCGATGAATATACACCCGAGGAACGCGACAGACTGTTCGGACGTGTGCCGCGCACCGTGTGGGAAAACATCTGCGCTTTCGATGAGCAGCGGAAAAAGCTGAAGATATTCGAAGTGCACGATGTGATGAATAAAACATCGCTGGACTCCTATCGTGAGGCTACGGTCGCCCAGTGGAAGATGGAACTCCACAACAGGATCATCCCCAGCACCATGAATCTGATCCGCAAGACGGTCAAGATCCATGATGAAAGTGACTGCGTGGATTACGATGTAGCTTACTGGTCGAAGATCGCCAAGCTGCGCAACGAGCTGGGGAGGGACACTCTTTCAGAGCAGTGCCTTCTGACACAGATCAACCGCGCGCTGGATGCGGGCGATTACGACACCGCCAGCAAAAAGCAGGTAGAAGCACAGAAGAAGGTAGATGAGCTGACCGAGCTGTACACCATATACAAGAAAAATTTATTTTAGGAGATGAAATCACATGTTAGACATTAAGAGAATCAGAGAGGACTTTGATGGCATCAAGAAAGCCGTGGAGTCGCGCGGAAAAGGCGACTTCGGCATCGACAATGTGCTGGAACTGGACAAGAAGAGAAGGGAACTGCTCAGTGTGGTAGAAGCCAAAAAGAACGAGCAGAACAAAACTTCCAAGCAGATCCCCAGGCTGAAAAAAGAGGGCAGGGATGCCAGTGAAGTCATGGCGGCGATGAAGACGCTGTCCAGGGAGATCAAGGATATGGACGCCGAGGTGGCTGAGGTCGAGGAAGATCTGCACAACGCACTCCTCAATGTGCCGAATACACCGCACGGCGATGTGCCGATCGGACTGGACGACAGCGACAACGTAGAGCTGCGAAAGGTGGGCACGCCTACTGAATTCTCTTTTGACCCCAAAGCGCACTGGGATATAGGCGAAAATCTGGATATCCTGGATTTTGAACGCGCGGGAAAGATCTCCGGCACGCGTTTCACTATCTACAAGGGTATGGGCGCAAGACTGGAAAGATCGGTCATCAGCTTTATGCTCGATTTGCACACGGAGAAGCATGGATTCACAGAGATCCTGCCGCCGTTCATGGTCAACCGCGATGCGATGATCGGAACCGGCCAGCTGCCAAAGTTCGAAGAAGACATGTACAACGTGCCGGCCAACGACTTCTTCCTCATTCCGACTGCGGAAGTACCGGTCACCAACATGCTGGACAAGGAAATAATCCCCGCGGAAGAACTTCCGATATACTATACAGCTTACACGCCATGCTTCAGAAAGGAAGCCGGATCGGCCGGACGCGATACCAGAGGCCTGATCAGACAGCATCAGTTCCAGAAAGTTGAGATGGTCAAGTTCGTGCACCCGGACACTTCTTACGATGAGCTGGAGAGCCTGATTTCAGCGGCGGAGGACGTATTGAAGATACTGGAGATACCATATAGAGTTGTAAACCTCTCAACGGGCGATCTGGGATTTTCTTCAGCGAAGACCTGTGATATAGAGGTCTGGATGCCCAGTTACGGCAGATATGTGGAGATTTCTTCATGCAGCAACTTTGAAGACTATCAGGCCAGACGCGGAAACATCAGGTTCAGAGACGGCAAAGAAAAGCCCAGATTCGTACACACACTGAACGGCAGCGGCCTGGCGGTCGGCAGGACCGTTGCTGCCATCCTGGAGAATTACCAGCAGGAAGACGGATCGGTCAGGATCCCGGAAGCTCTCCAAAAGTACATGGGCTGCGACAAGATCGAAAAAAGAATAGGCTACTGATAATATAAAAACAATATCAAACGGCATCAAAGCCCGGTTTCCCAGGAGACCGGGCTTTTCAGAGCGCATAAATACCGCTGCCAAACGTTTGACACAAATAATCAGAATATTTTGTCTTTACACTTCCAAATCTTTGCGTTAAACTGTACATAAGAAACGAAAGGGCAAAACGGCCGTGAGACCGCGACGCAAAGCCAAGGCTTTGAGATCCCTTTACCGGGGGTCAGGCGGATGTACTGCTACTGCATCCGATTCAGACAGCCGGTTACCTATGAAACCGTAAGTTATTTTTATGCTACTATAATTGATTGGTGGATTCTCTTTGCTTTCCACCTTCAATTAAGTGAAGAGGAGGAATTGTAATGAGAAGAGGTCTTTTAAGACGAGCCAAATCTTGGCTTGCCTGGGTCCTTGCAATCACAGTCGTTCTGACATTCACCCCAAGTCTGGCATTTGCAGAAGACAGCAGTCCTGACAGCAAGTTAACGACCAGCAAGACAGCTGAATGGGTGGATAAAGATTCGAAAATAGCCAAGATCCAGTTAACAGTAAACGCAGCCAATACACAAGTAACACAAAATCTATCGACCAGGATCGTGCTGGTAGTCGATAGATCAGGCAGTATGGACTACTATGTCAGGGGCACGCGTGAAACCAGGATGGAGATGCTGAAAAAAGCAGCCAGCGACTTTGTCGATGATACTCTGGTTCAGGATAACGGCGATGTGCAGGTCGCGTTGGTTTCCTACAACAAAAATGTATCTACAGACATGGGCTTCAGCAGCAGCAAGTCTGCGCTGAAGAGCAGCATCAATAGTTGGCGTGCCAGTGGTTCCACGAACATACAGGCGGGCATACATCAGGCCAGAGGACTGCTTGACAGTGTACAGGCCGATAACGAATATATGATCGTGCTCACTGACGGATTGCCTAATTACAGCTACTACGCAGAGGATTATCGCGCGGCTAATGCCGAAGATGCCAGCTATAACGTCAAAACCGATGTCTATCCCGATATAACTACCCAGTTCGATTATTACAGCTATGATTCAGATCATTGGTTAACCGATATTAGTGATGAAAGCAACGCTGTATCCGAGGCACTGATGGCAAAGCGTGATGACAAGACGCGCATGTTCAGCATTGGTTTCGGACTCGATGATGATCAGACCGCGTTCATGCAGTCACTTGCAAGCAGTGACAGCGATGCGTTCCTGACTGCTGACAATCTCAGCATCGTATTCGACTCCATACACAGTCAGATCGTGGACGCCGGATCACAGGGTGTCATTCATGATGAAATGGGCGGAGAGTCCACAGTCACCTATGAGTACAAGGTCGATCCGATACAGAACGACAGCAAGTACCCGATAACTGCAAATTATGAAGGCAGCGAGCAGGGGGTCACCACCAATGCCAGCTACGATGCGGCCAACGGAGAGATGATCTGGAACATCAGCAGCAGCGACCAGGGCAAGATCAAGGCCGGGAAATACACCTTGACTTACTATGTAAAGATCGATGTGAACAAAGGCCTGCCCTCCGTCATCAAGACCAATGGCGATGCAGATATCACTTACATCGATCCGTCCGGCAACACAAAGACAGTAGACTTTGGCAGTCCTGAACTGACGATGAACAACTACACCGTAGAATACTATTATGATGGTGTACAGGATGCACAAAAGACAAAGCAGATCGCGGCGGTAGCCGGACAGAAGATCTCGAGCTATCCGGATGAAGCGATAGAGGATTACGAGCTGGACAGAGTCGACTGGAACAATGATCAGGGAGCATATCTCGAAGTCGGCAGCGACAACTCACAGAACATAATAAAGGTATACTACAAGTGCATGAATAAGAACGTCTCCTACAAATATGAGGGGACGGTACCTTCCGGAGCAGGGGCAGTACCCGCGGCAAAGGACTACCGCATAGGCAGTACCGTGAATGTAGAGCCCAGGCCTGCAGCAATCGCGGGATACACCTTCGAGGGATGGACAGCGCCGGCAGGAGTGACCGTAGAAAACGGCGCTTTCAAGATGCCCGGCAAAGATGTACAGTTCACCGGCAGATGGACAGCAAATGACAATACCGGATACAAGGTAGAGCACTACAAAGTGGATGCTGACGGCGGTGCCACACTGGCAAAGACAGACGAACTGACGGGCACGACAGACACAGAAGTAGAGGCGCAGCCGACGACGTTTGACGGCTATACCTACCAGCCGGGATATGACAACGGGAATAACAAGGAGATAAAGACGGGAACGGTAGCCGGAGACGGCAGGCTGGTCCTCAAACTCTACTATACAGCGAATGAAGACACGGCATACAAAGTAGAGCACTACAAACAGAACCTGAACGACAGCGGCTACACGCTGGCGGATACAGAAAACCTCACAGGCACCACGGACACCGAAGCGACAGCGACGCCGAAGACCTATGAAGGCTTCACGTTCAACAAGGACGCTGCAGGCACAAAGCTTTCCGGCAACATCGCGGGAGACGGCAGCCTGGTCCTCAAGGTTTACTACGACAGGAACAGCTACGATGTCAGCTATGACTACGGACCGGCTCCGGGCGGAGCATCTCCGCTGCCGTCAAAGACGACACAGAAGTATGGAGCTGCGTTAGAAGTAGAACCTGCAGCCGTGGCACCCGGATACACATTCAGCGGCTGGAGCACAGAAGATGCAGCCGTTGAGAACAGCAAGTTCACGATGCCGGCTAATGATGTAGTCTTCACGGGATCGTTCACAGCTAATGGCGATACTCCTTACAAAGTAGAGCACTACAAGCAGAACCTGGACGGAACATATCCGACCAGCAGCGAGCTGACAGCGGATGACATTGAGACCTTGACAGGCACTACAGACACTACCGCAAATGCAGTAGTCAGGAACATCGAAGGGTTCACCCATGATCCGAATGCAGCAGGCACAAAGCTTTCCGGCAACATCGCGGGAGACGGCAGCCTGGTACTCAAAGTGTTCTACAAGAGGAACATCAAAGATGTAAGCTATCAGTATGAAGGCAGCGTACCTGCGGGAGCTTCGGCTCTTCCCGGCAAGGCAAGCTACAAATACGGGGAAGAAGTAAATGTAGCCGCTGAGGCGACAGCGCCCGGATATACATTCAGCGGCTGGAGCACAGAGGATGCCGCCATCGAGAACGGCAAGTTCACGATGCCGGACAACAACGTCATCGTAAAAGGAGCCTTCACAGCCAAGGGCGACACGCCTTACAAGGTAGAGTACTACTGGCAGAACATCAAGGATGATGACTACACTCTGCATGAAACAGCAAAGCTGACGGGCAAGACCGACACTACAGCTAACGCAGAGATAAAGGCGTACACCGGATTCACACACAACCCGGATGCGGCAGGCACGAAGCTGACCGGCAACATCGCTGGAGACGGCAGCCTGGTCCTCAAAGTGTACTACGACAGAAACAACGTCAACGTCACTTACAGCTATGACGGCAATGTACCTGCAGGAGCATCCACATTGCCGATGACCGCCACATACAGATACGGCGACGAGGTGACTGTGGCCGATAATGCAACAGCACCCGGATACACATTCAGTGGCTGGAGTACAGATGATGCAGCCATCGAGAACGGCAAGTTCACGATGCCGGACAACGACGTGGAGATCAAGGGATCCTTCACAGCGAATAAAGACACGGCATACAAGGTAGAGCACTACAAGCAGAACCTGAATGATAACGGATACACCCTGGCAGATACAGAAAACCTCACGGGCACCACGGACACCGAAGCGACAGCGACGCCGAAGACCTATGAAGGATTCACGTTCAACAAAGATGCGGCAGGCACCAAGCTGACCGGCAACATCGCAGGAGACGGCAGTCTGGTTCTCAAGGTGTACTACGACAGGAACAACGTAGATGTGACTTACAGCTACGACGGCAAGGTGCCCACAGGCGCATCCACATTGCCGAAGAGCGCCACATACAGATATGGCGAGGAGGTGACTGTGGCCGATGCGGCGACAGCACTCGGATACACATTCAGCGGCTGGAGCACAGAAGATGCAGCTATCGAGAACGGCAAGTTCACGATGCCGGACAACGACGTGGAGATCAAGGGATCCTTCACAGCGAATAAAGACACGGCATACAAGGTAGAGCACTACAAGCAGAACGTGAACGACGACGGGTACACCCTGGCGGATACAGAAAGCCTCACAGGCACCACGGACACCGAAGCGACAGCGACGCCGAAGACCTATGAAGGATTCACGTTCAACAAAGATGCGGCAGGCACGAAGCTGACCGGCAACATCGCAGGAGACGGCAGCCTGGTACTCAAGGTGTACTATGACAGGAACATATACAAAGTGACCTTCAATGACTATGACGGCAAGGAAATCTCCAGCGACGACTACAGGTACGGAGCAGAGGTGAACGTGCCTCAGGATCCAACAAGAGAATCTGAGATCATAAAGGGCACGCTGACGGATTACACATTTGACAAATGGGATCCTGAAGTCGAAAAGACAGTAGTCAAAGATGCGGTATACAAGGCAGCTTACACCAGCGAGGCCGCAGATGTGGATCCGTATACACTGAAATTGATGGCGCTGAAGAAGCTCAGCGGACAAGAGCTGAAGGAGGGACAGTTCACATTCGTGCTGAAGAACTCCAAAGGCGAGGTGATAGATACGGCCAGATCGGAGACACCGAGAAGTACACCATCAGCGAGCGCGACGACGGGTATGGCAGATATACTTATGACAAGTCGGTATACGAGGTGATCGGCTATAATGAAAATACGCTCAATGCCATAAAGTTGACAGCCAATGACGGGAGACCGTCAAGAAGGATAGTCGTCGACGTTACAGTGACCAAGAACGGCAAGCTGGTAGGAGAAGAAGGAGTCATCTTCAAAAACACTTACTCTGAAAGGAGCCTGCTGCTGGCGAGAGTTATTGCCAGGGGAACCAGGACACAGACTATCGACTGGACCAGGGTCGCCGATGCGGATGGATACTACATCTACTTCGCGAAGTGCAACACGCTGAACCCGAAGAGGACTTACAAGCTCAAGAAGGTGAAGACGATCAAGGGCAACTCCACATTCAAGTGGAAGAACACAAGAAAACTGAAGAGGGGCGTGAAGTACAAGTATTACGTAGCAGCTTACAAGAACGTAGGCGGCAAGGCGAAGATCATCAAGAAGAGCTTGTCTGCACACTCCATGGCGGAAACCGTTTACAAGAATCACACCAATGTGAAGAGCGTAAAGATAAAGTCGAAGAGGGCACTCACTCTGAAGAGAGGCAGGACCTCAACGATCAAGGCCAAGCCGTATGGTTATCAGAAAGGCAAGTATGTATTCTGGAAGACCCATGCAGCGAAACTGAGATACAAGAGCGAAGATACAAGGATCGCTAAAGTCAACAGCAAGGGCAGGATCACAGCTGTTAAAAAAGGAACAGTCAAGGTCTATGTACTTGGAGTCAACGGAGTCAGAAGCTTCGTGACCGTAACTGTAAGGTAGTAGCAGTGACTTAAGGGATCCCGGGCAGATCCCGGTCTCGGGACTGTCCGGGTGAACAAAGTTACTTCGGGCATATATGACAGATGCAGCTGAAAAACGAAAAGGACAAAAGAGAGCTCTCAAAAGCTCTCTTTTGACTTGTGCCGTTTTTTGTTATAATCAAAGGCGAGGAGGCATCTATGGAACAATTTTTACTGAATCACGCGGTGCAGGGAGCGGTGTCCTTTCATATGCCGGGGCACAAGGGCTCCGATATATACAAGGAATGTGGTCACGGAGAATTCCTGGATCGTATCATGGACTGTGACATAACCGAGATACCGGGTGCGGACAACCTCTTTCAGGCGGAGGGCATCATCAAAGATCTGCAGCAGAGGTATGCGGCGCTCTATGATGTGGAACGCTCTTACGCTTTGATCAACAGCACCAGCGGCGGGCTGATCGCGGCCATACTGGCGATTGTGCCCCAGGGAGGCCGGCTGGTCATGGCGCGCAACAGTCACAAGGCCATCTTCAATGCGCTCACGCTGGGCAGTATAGAGCCGGTTTATGCGCAGCCGAAAATGATAGATGAATACGGGATCTCCGGAGAGATCACGGCGGAGGAAATAGAGCGCTGCCTGAAGTCGGCGCCTGAGGCCGCGGCGGTAGTCCTGGCGAGCCCCAATTACTACGGTATCTGCAGCGATATCGAGGCGATTGCAGAAGTATGCCACCGTATGGATAAGGTGCTCATAGTAGATCAGGCTCACGGAGCGCACCTGCAGTTTTTCCACAAGTTCGGATGCGGTGATGGCCTGCCGCTGCCGGCTGAAAGGTGCGGTGCGGATATCACGGTCAACAGCATACACAAGACGCTGGCCAGCTTTACGCAGAGCGCGGTCCTGAACCTCAACTCGGATCTGGTCGACAGGTACCTCCTGGAGGACAAGCTGCAGGCTATACAGTCGTCGAGCCCCTCTTATCTGCTGATGGCTTCCCTCGATATCAACGCAGACATCATTGAGTCGCAGGGAAAGCGCATTTTCCGTCACTGGAGAAAGTGGCTGGATGATTTTTATGAGGAAGCCGGGGCGCTGGACGGCATCAAGCTGCTGACGGCGGGCGGCATGGACAGAACCAAGATCAATATCGATGCGGGACAGCCGGGCAGCGAGCTGCTTTACCATCTGATGATGAAGGACATCATACCGGAGCTGGTGACCGGAAACATTGTCATGTGCATGAGCGGAATCGGAAATACACGTGCGGATTACCGCAGGCTGCTGCGGGCGCTGAAGAAGTTCCGGCCGGGTGATGAGCACCCTGAGAACCTGCAGATCCCGCGTCCGGGCCGGCTGCACGGGATGCCGGAGGAATGGGAATATGTGCCCCTTCAGGAGGCGGCGGGCAGGATCGCGGCAGCCAGTCTGATACCATATCCGCCGGGGATCCCTATCGTGTGCCCCGGAGAGGAAATCACCGCGGAAATGGCCGCATATATCGGAGATCTGCGGGGACGCAAATACAAAGTTGTGGGCCTGAACGATGAAGGTCAGGTCAGAGTTGGAAGAGAGTCAGGATAAAAATAAGATGAGAATAGCAGGCGAAAAAGAGATAACCTTAAAGTTCAATGATGAAGAAGTAATGCTGAAGCCCTTTGTTGAAGATATGATCAAGGGAGCGGTGCTCGGTATGGTAAAAGCGCTCAAGGGTTATGATGAAGATACTGATATCACCATAGAAATAAAATGAAAAATCTAAAATAAACGATTTTATTAACTTAAAAGTAAAAATGACTCTTGACAAAGGAAATGCTTACAGATAGACTTTAAATGTAAGCGATAAGAGTTCATATCGCAAATACCAACCACAAACCAACAATTAGACAAAGCGGGTATTGACTCGTTTTGGGAGTTAGAGAAACAATTTTTTTCACGAAAAACCGAGGGTCTACTCGGTTTTTTTCTATTCCGGTTGCGGCCCCGGGGGCGTATATGGTAAAATATGGATATCGATGAGGGGAGGAAAATATGGAAGAGATCATGGCTGTCCTGGTGGTGTGCGGGGTCGTAGTCGTGCTTTTGGCTATTGCGTATGTGGATCTGAAAACAGAGGAGATACCATATCGCCTCAATCTGATGCTGCTGGCATGGGGACTGGCCGCGGCCTTCATTTTCGAGGGGCCTGGCTGGAGAGAACGGCTGCTCGGCGCGCTATGTATTTCGCTGCCCATGATGCTGATGAACGTCATCATTCGCGATAGTTTTGGTGGCGGGGATATCCTCATGTGCGCATCCGGCGGAGTGCTCCTCGGCTGGCAGGGGATAATGACTGCGGCCTGCATCGGCTTTACCGGCGGCGGGATCATGGCGGTCTTCCTCCTGGCGGCAAAAAAAAGAACGCTCCGGGAGCACTTTGCGCTGGGACCGTTCCTGGCTGCGGGCATGATTACCGCTCTACTATTTCAATGCGGTGGGAGTACGCATTTTTTACGGTGACCACATCATCAAGGCGCGAAAACTCCACCCAGCAGGTGACATAGCCTGTGCGCCGGTAACCGCTGCAGATTCCGTTTCCGGAGCACACGAAGCGACCGGAGTCAAGGCATGCGCTGACTGTGTTCTTTACATCGGCCACCGAGAGGTGCTCGGCGGCGATTTTTTCTTTTACGTCACCCGGGATCAGGATGTCCATGCTACTTGTCCTCCAGTATCTTCTCGACTTCCGCCATGCGGCCCTTTGCGAGATCTTCGGGAATATATACCTGCCCGCACCGGGGACACCGCATGACGGGATGCCTGAACTGGCGGTCGAGATACTTGAAGTGCGCTTCGATCTCCTCCAGGGGGACCTGGCATTTATTACAGATCAATGTCGGCTTTTTCTCCATTCCAAATCATCTCCAATTCGATTTCCATGCGGTGGCCGTAAGCGTTGCTGACGAGATAGCTGTTTTCATCGTCGCCCCTGGCGTATTCCACCCAGTAAGTCATGTGGCCTATCTTGCGATAACCGCTGTAAGTCTTCTTCTGAGGGTCGTACACCGTGCGGCCGCTCTTCTCACAGAAAGCCACGACCTCGGCGATTTCCTCTTCCAGTATATATTCAGCGCTCAGCTTGCTGCGCAGCTCTGCGCTCATCTTTAGTCTGATCCCGCCGGTCGCCTCGTCTGCACTGCCGGCGGGGGCTTCCTTCCAGTAGCGCCTCAGAAGATCGTCCTTCAGTTGTGCACGGTTGAGCCGGCGGCGGGTCAAAGTGTCCACGCGGGGCTGGAGACCGAACATCAGGTCCAGAAGGTGATAGCTTTCCTTGCCTTCGCTGAGGAAGGCATCGCGGCAGTTGATACAGTAAGCTATGAACGGGTTCTCGCTCTCCGCGATCCTCTTCTGCTTTATCTCACCCGCGAGTTCGGGATTGGCGACAGCGATGTGTCCGCCGTAGCTGCAGCAGCTGGTCCACTTCTCCTGGCGCGGCAGCGGTTCCAGCTGTACACCGGCCGATGACAGTATATCGCGCACTGAACTGCGGACCTTTTCTTCGCCATCGGTTGCACAGGGGTCAAAGACGCTGAAAGTCCGGCCGGAGGTCCGCTCTGCTATGGCTGCCTTCTCCTCTGATCCCAGGCCCCATGCGGCAATCAGATCATAGAGAAAGATGGTTTCTATCTGTGGCAGATAGCGGCGAAAGTTGTTGCGGCATGTGGGACATGCCAGTACGATGACCGGTTTGCCCAGTGATTCCCAATCCCGCCTGATGCGCTCCAGTTCACTGTTGTTCAGGTCTTCATCTCCCGCCCATTTTGCGGGTATACCGCAGCACCCGAGCATGAGCCCCATGTCCGGTTCCTGCGAGAGCAGATAACCGTAAGCCTTGCTGACAGCCCGGGGAGAGCTGGCTCCCAGCTGGCAGCCGGGGAAGAATGCGTACGGAGCCGCTTTGCCTTCAGCGGTGTTCGAGGAGCGGCGGCAGATACAGGCATCTTCTCCGTTGGAATGCTCCATATCGCGGAGGAAGAAGTCGTTGAAAGCCCAGGGTATTTTCTTGAAGCTGTGCATCTTGAAGCGGGCCGCCTGTATCAGTCCGCCCAGGTCTATATCCTCGGGGCAGGTCTGTTTGCAGAGTCCGCAGAAATCGCAAGAGCTGATGAGCCGCTTGGCCGGAGCCGCCTTGATGTCGGCAGAGCCCTCTACCGCTGTAGCGATGATCTCGTCGCGCAGCCTCAGGGGCATCTTGTTCACGTGCTCGATCAGATCGCAGTGCAGACGGCAGCTGTTGCACTGACACTTGAGGCAGCGGGATGCTTCCTCAACGGCTTCGTCTTTGGAATATGCGCCCCTGGCGGGCACCACGCGCCTGCTTGGTTTCAGGGCTTCCTCGTCGATGGTGACTGCCGAAGGCCTGCGATGCGGGTAGAGAGGATTTTTGGTCATGATGAAATTGTCGATCGCGGTGCTCATGGCGAGGCCGTCTCCGAGCGCTTCCATCATATCGTGTCCCAGCAGGGAACCGCCGAGAAAGACGCCGGTCTCTCCGACGACGGCCACTGGATCGTCTCCGTGGATGCCGAAATCACGGCCTCCCTCACCGGTAGCCACATAAATGGCGGCGACGCCGCTGGCGGCGATCTCATCTATATCTTTGACCTCATGGCCGTACTTGATGTCGAATTCGAGGAACTGCATCTGCAGCTCGAAATCCTCCCGGAATACAGCGGGATCCATGATGTCCCACAGGCGCCCGCCGCTGCGGTCCGCTTTTTCATATACGGTCACCTTATAGCGCTTGGTCGCCAGCCTGAGTGCACATGCCATGCCGCTGATGCCGGCCCCGATGATGGCTATGCTGTGTTTTTTCGCCGGCAGATTGTAGTTGTTGGGCTCTTTGTTCCCTGTATATTCGATGGCCGCCTTTTCCAGCAGGTTCAGCTCGATGGCGTCGCTGTCGCTGACCGAGAGCGGGCATGCCCTGCGGCAGCGGCCGTCGCACAGTTCGGCGGCGATCAGCGGAAAGCCGGCAGCGTCGCGAAACTTTTTATAAGCAGCCTTAAAGCGCCCTTCCTGGAGCCTGCTGATAAAATCGTTGACGTCCACTCCGAGGGGGCAGGCGGAAGAGCAAAAAGGTGCTTCGTGCTGCAGACAGTTAGAGAAGTTCTGCAGATATTTTTCCATATCAGTTTCCATAGTCTTCATTATATCACAGCGGAGATGCCCGCTGAAGGCATCTCCGCAAATCTCGTTTCTCCGTGTGTACAGGCACTAATCCTCAAAGTATACCGGATTGTTCCTGATGTTTTCCATTTCTTCTTCGAAATCGGATCCGAGGAAGTATTTCTTCGGCTTGAGCGGATCCTTGATCCCCTGAGCCAGTTTTTCCAATCCTTCCTTTACCTTGGCCGGTCTTGCGGGCAGCTCGTATACGCGAACGCCGCATGCGTTGTAGATCGCATTGATGACAGCCATGTGGTCGCCGGACTGGAAGGCCTCAGAACCGCCGGAAGATCCGAACGGGCTGGTGTCGCGCGGTGTCTGCACATGGATCAGCTGTATGTCATCGGGTAGCTGGTTGGCAGATGCCGCACCTGCGCCGGCGATATTGTTGTGCTTTTTCACGTCTTCGTAGTCTTCATAGAGCGCGAAGCCGATGGAATGAGCGATGCCGCCGTAAGCCTGACCGTCCAGGCATACCGGATTTCCGATCACGCCGACATCATCGACGCAGTAGAAGTGCAGCACTTCAGTCTTGCCGGTCCTGGTGTCCACAGCGACCTCGGCCATGAACAGAGCATAGGTATAAGCCGGTGTAGGTTCGCCTTCACCCGTATTGGGATCCAGGTAGGACAGCGTCGGGTCGGTATGGTTTTCGTACTGAGCGTCGTATCTCGTGGGGATGCCCTCAGCAACCATTTCTTCGTAGGTCCTGTAAGTGCCGTCCGGCTTTCTCATGGCGTTCAGCAGCTTGTCGGCAGCCATCTTGCAGGCCTTGGTGTTCATAAAGTGCTGCCTCGAGGAAGCCGAGGAGCCGGAATCCACGCCGTAGATACTGTCGTTCTGGCGCAGAATGATGTCTTCCTTCCTGACACCCAGTTCTTTGAGGCATTCAAGAGTTACCACAAGAGAACCGGCGTCACCGCCCTGACCTACATCCTGCCAGGTATCGTACTTGATGAATTTGCCGCCGGGTGCGATCTCCAGCCCCAGTGTGCACTGGTCGTCGTATCCCTCGGTAACGTTGTATCCGCCCCAGGCAATGCCCACGCCTCTTCTCACTTCAGGAGTATCTTCGGCCGCGGCACGCTTTTTGGCTTCTTCGTAGATCGGTCTCAGCTTGTCCATCATCTTTTCCATGGGGTATTCACGGTAAGGCCGCGAGTTGACGCTGGTGTCACCCGGGCGTGCGATGTTCTTGTACCTGAATTCAAAGGGATCCATGCCGATCTTCTCCGCCATCATATCCATCATGGCTTCCGAGCAGGTGTAGGACTGCGGGGAACCGTACCCTCTGTAAGCACAGCCGTATGCGTGGTTCGTGGTGGCCACGCGCGCGAGTCCCTTGACGTTGGGCACGTTGTAGGGGAAATAGGTGAATCTCGCCGGTCTCCAGGTGAGGTCATCACCCAGTTCGTTGTAAGCTCCGTGGTCCAGTCCAAAGTCCCACTCGGCGGCGATGATCTTGCCATACTCGTCGCATGCCAGTCTGGAGTTGGAGAACGATGGAGCCCTCTTGCCGGTATAAGCGATGTGCTCCTGATAGTCCATAGAGAGTGCTATCGGCATACCGTCGCATGCCTGGCATACGATCGCCGCCAGGGCAAAGCTCAGTCCGGCTGTAGACCAGCCGAAGGAGGCACCCGTCGGGTTTTCGATGACGCGGATCTTGTCGATCGGCAGCCCCGTGGCTTCTGCGATGTCGGTCAGGTTCGCGCCGATGGCCATGGCCTTGCACTGTACTGTGAGAATGCCGTTTTCGTCAAAGTAAGCCTGCACGGTATCGCCCTCGATGTTCATGTGCGGTTCGCGCTGTGAATAAAAGCTGCCTTCCACTACATAGGGGGCATCGTCGAACAGCTCGTCGGAGTCGTGTCCCGCTCCCTTGATGGTCGGCTGGACGCACCACATATTCGGGTGGTCATCGTGTATCCTGATGGCGTCAGGCATGACAGCTTCCAGGTAAGTCATGTATTCCGGCAGCTGTTCTATTTCAACTTTCACTTTGGCAGCGGCCTCGCGGGCGTGCGTCTTGGTATCGGCTACGGCTACGGCTACAACATCGCCGTAGTTCATTATCTTCTTGTCGGCGATTACAAAGTGCGATTTCTCTGTCGCCAGTGTCCTCGGCGTGAAGGAGAAGAATGCCAGCCGGTTGTCTCCAGGCACGTCTTTCGCGGTCACTATCTTATATACTCCGGGCACTTTTTCTGCTTCGGAAGTATCTATATTCTTGATGTTGGCATGGCTGGCGACTCTGGGCTGTACCAGTGCCGCATGAAGAGTGCCGTCCGGCATCTTGAGTTCGATGTCGTCACCGTAATCCTCAACTCCGCAGACCCTCGCCAGCGCCGACGGACGCAGGGTGGGCTTGCCGTAGTATTCGCCGGGCTCCGGTTCCGGCTGCTTGAGATCGTCGATAGTACACTCGCCGCGCATGCATTTGGCAGCCAGCATGACTGAATCTACGATCTGCTTGTATCCTGTGCAGCGGCAGATGTTCCTGTGCTTTGTGAACCAGTCACGTACCTCTTCTCTGGTAGGATCGGGGTTCTCCTGCAGCAGTGCATAAGCGGAAACAATGAATCCGGGGGTGCAGAATCCGCACTGAACAGCACCATGGTGCATGAAGGCTACCTGCAGCGGATGCAGGAAGCGCGGCTGCCCGATGCCTTCTATTGTCAGAACTTCACTGTATTCTTCTACCTTGGAAATCTTCCTGGTACATGAGCGGACGACTTTACCGTTGAGGATGACTGAACATGAACCGCATACGCCTGTACCGCATCCGATCTTGGTGCCGGTCAGACCCAGTCTCCTGATAACATCTGCCAGGGTATCCTTAGCGGGGTCACAGATGAACATGCGGTCAGCTCCGTTGATGTTCAGGGTCATTTTCTTGAAATTCATTAGTTGTTGCCTCCTTTGATATCCTTGATCAGGACATTCATAGATGAAAAATATGGAAAATAAAAAACTTCCCGTTGTAATAGAAAGGATTGTGATACGTTACTGGTGTTTTCAAACCTCCTCTCAACAGCGGCAAGATAAATTGCGATTACTTTTATAATATTCTAACAGTTTGCGCATTTCCGGTCAACAGACTAATTTGCTGTCAAAATTGCTATGATGTTCAAATGGCAAGAGTACTTGCAAATGAACGTCGACAAGCGTTGCCATCATGACCCGTGTGTTGGCGGCAGAACAAAATCACGGTATCGAGTTGCGGTAGGAAATCGGCTTGCTTCCTTTGGGGGTTGAAAAGAAAGAAATATTAAGAGATAATAGCAGGTAAGAATCAAAGAAAGGACTTGATTTTCTATGGAAATGCTTGCAAAAGTCCAGAGCATCTGTCCGCAGTGCAAGAAGATACTGGAAGCGGCTTATGTGGAGGACGGCGGCAGGGTCTTTATCGAAAAGACGTGCCCCGACCACGGCCTTTTTCGTGTTCCTGTTGCCGAAAAGGTAGACGATTATCTCAAATGGACGGAAAGACCTGTTATCAACATTCCGCCGCCGGTCGCTCTGACCGAGGGCGAAGAAGGCCGGTGCCCGCTGAACTGCGGACCATGTCAGCATCACTTGCAGACTACGTGCTGCGTGCTGATAGATGTTACTCAGCGATGCAACCAGCACTGCCCGTACTGCTTTGCAGTTGCCGGAGATGGTGAGGCCAGAGAGCCCGACCTCGAGGAGATGGAGAGGAAATTCGACCTGCTCCTCGAACTCGGTGAGAAGGAATTTCCCTACAACATACAGCTGTCGGGAGGAGAACCTACGGTCAGGGACGACCTGCCTGAAATCGTCAGCATGGCGAAGCGCAAAGGATTCAACTATATTCAATTGAATACCAACGGCAGGAGGCTGGCTGAGGAACCCGGATATGCGGAAAAGCTGAAGCAGGCCGGTGTATCGGTCGCCTTCATGCAGTTCGACGGAGTGACGGATGACGTCTATCTAAAGCTGCGCAGCGAGCCGCTGCTGGAGATCAAAAAGAAGGCCATCGACAACTGCCGCCGTGCCGGCCTGGCTGTCACCCTGGTGCCCACAGTGGTCCGCGGGGTCAACCTGGATCAGGTTGGTGATATGGTGAGATTCCTCCTGGACAACGTAGATGTGGTCAAGGGAATACACTTCCAGCCGGTGAGCTTTTTCGGAAGACATCCCGGAGGCGATGCGGAAACGGAAGGACGGGTGACCATGTTCGACGTACTGCATGCCATCGAAGAACAGACCGAAGGGTTCCACTACGAAGATTTCTGCCCCATCACCACGGGACACACTCTGTGCTGCTTTTACAGCACATATCTCAAGCAGGGCGATAAGGTCGTATGCCAGGTCAGCAGCGAGACGAAGCAGAACGGCGCCAGCTGCTGCTGTACAACGGTTGATCAGGATCCGATGGAGATCATCAAGAAGGACAGGAACTACGTCGTCAATCAGTGGGATATGGGTGATCCGGTCCAGTCACCATCCTGCTGCTGCGGCGGTGATCCGGAACCGGCGGAAGAACCGTGCTGCTGCGGAGGCGATCCGGAACCGGCGGAAGAACCGTGCTGCTGCGGCGGTGATCCGGAACCGGAGACAGAAGAATCCTGCTACTGCGGAGGCGAAGAAGAGCCTATGGACTTGGATGAATTTATCGAGTATTATAAGAAAAATAGCTTTACGCTGACGGGTATGGCCTTCATGGACGGCAGCAACCTGGATGCGGAGCGGCTGAAGCGCTGCAGAGTGGTCCAGCTGACCGATGATGACAAGCTGGTGCCGTTCTGTGCATATAATAGTATATATAGAGGAGAGGAATTATAAATGTTAAGACCGGGTGCTTTTGATATTACAGACAAGGCAATGGAAGTATGCGGCTTTGAAAAGGGCGCAAAGATACTGGAAATAGGATGCGGGGAAGGCGAGACGCTGGAGCATCTGGAGAAGGACTATGGATACGATATGACGGGGATCGACATGTCACTGGACATGGTGCAGAAGGCAAATGAAAGGGGCCTGAAGGCGGACATCAAGTTCGGAGACGGTGAATTCCTCGACGGCTTTATGTCTTACACTTTCGACGGCGTCATCATGGAATGCGTGCTCTCGCTGATCCACAAGCCCGATGAAGCGCTGCACGAAGCTTATTGTGTCCTCAAAAAGGGCGGCAGGCTGTTCATCAGCGATTTATATCACAAGGATCCTGACCCGGACATCATGGCGGCGGTGGCCGAGAGGGCTGCGCGTGATGCCGTCCGTCCGCATGAATATCAGGATTGTGAAAACGAGGAGGAAGATGTGAGAATGCTGGAATTCTTCTATGACGGAAGATTCTTCCTCGATCCGCTGATCAAATGCATGAAGCAGATCGGCTACAAGATCATTATGAAAGAAGACCGATCGGACGATCTCGTTTCTTATGTGGCCGAGAAAGCGATGGACGGTGAACAGCTGACTACGAAGATGAGAAATCCAAAGAAAACGGGCTACTTCATGCTGGTAGCTGAAAAACCGGAATGATATAAGGGGGTTATCATGGAAGAAGAATTACTGGAATATAGTCTCCGGGGATACTGCTGTTCCCAGATCGTCATCGATATGGGACTCAGGAAAATGGGACGTGAAAATCAGGATATGGTGGAAGCGGCGGCCGGACTCTGCTTTGGTTTGAACCAGGGGCAGAACTGCGGCATCGTGACCGCGGCCATGATGCTGATTTTCCTTCATGACCCGCAGGAAGCCAGGTTGAGCCGGGCGCGCGATTTCTACGAGTGGTTCGAAGGCACCTTCGGTTCCATCGAATGCAACGAGCTGCTGGAAGGCAACCCTATCAACAAGGCGCAGAAGTGCCCCATGATGATAGAAGCGGCGATGACCGAACTGGGGGACATACTGGAATGGGACTAAGAAGAGGATGAAACTTTATCTCGATAGATGGACTGAAGAAAAGCTGGGACTGGACGAGGGGTCACTGACGCGGCAGGCGCTGTTTGACTATCAGATGGAGATGCTCCGAAAGACAGTTTCTTTCGTCAAAAAGGAGTCCCCGTTCTACCGGGAAAAGCTGGCGGGCTATGAGGCGGATTTTGTTGATGAAGAGGGATTTTCGTGGCTGCCGTTCACGACACCCGAGGAGCTCTCCTCAAGGGGCCAGGAAATGTTATGCGTGCCCCAGAGTGAGATCAGCCGCATTGTCAGTCTGGAGACGGGCGGCAGCAGCGGCATACCCAAGAGGGTATATTTCACCGAAGCCGATCAGGAGCTGACCGTGGACTTTTTTGCTCACGGATTTAGAAACCTCATCGGCCCGGAGGACAAGCTGCTGGTGCTGATGCCATACAGGACCCCCGGTTCGGTGGGCGATCTGATACGGAGAGGCGTTGAAAGATTCGGGGCCGAAGTCCACTGTCTGGGTCTCATCGATGAGAACCTGTCGTACAACACGGTGCTCGACGTGATATACGGTGCCGGGATAACGTCCATCGTCGGACTGCCCTCACAGGTACACACCCTGATGAAATACACCACAAAGCTGCACATAGATACGGTGCTCCTCAGCGCCGATTATGTATCGCCGCTGGTGGTCGACGACCTCACAAAGGTCTGGGGCTGCAAGGTATTCGAGCATTACGGGATGACGGAGATGGGTCTTGGATGCGCAGTGAGCTGCGAGCGGCTGAAAGGCTATCACATCCGGGAGGCGGATCTCTACATAGAAATAATCGATCCCGCAAACGGCGAGCTGCAGCCGGACGGGCGCTGGGGAGAAATCGTCTTCACCACGCTGACCCGCAAAGGTATGCCGCTGGTAAGATACCGGACAGGCGATATCAGCAGAATAATAAAGGAACCGTGCCTCTGCGGCAGTGTACTGCGCAGGCTGGATCGGGTCAAGAACAGAAACATGAAGAAAGGATGGATCTGAGATGGCTGATAAATTAGCTTATCATGTGAATGATTTTATTGAGAATGGAAGGGACTTTGTTGTTGCCAGGGTCATCGATACTCTGGGATCGGCGCCGCGCAAGAGCGGGGCTATCATGATCCTGACCGACAAAGGAGATTTTCTGGGTACGGTCGGCGGCGGCAAGGTGGAAGCGGTCGCCCAGGAAGAGTGCGTCAATATGTTCCGCGAAAAGGGCCCCAGCAAGGTCTTCCACTACAAATTGAAAACCAAGGGCGAGGATGCTCTCGGCATGGGCTGCGGCGGTGAAGCCGATATACTGGTGGAGTACGTGCATGCGGACGATCCGGGAGACATCATGCGCCTCTTTGACAACCCGTGCACAGCTTTCATCTTCGGTGCCGGCCATGTGGCTCTGGCGCTGGAACCGATACTGCGCCATATCAACTTCAATACTGTTGTCATAGATCCGCGCAGCGAATATGCCAACAAAGACAGGTTCCCCAAAGCGAAGATTGTAGTCCCGGAGAACTTCACGAAGTCGTTTGATGATCTGGAGTTTGACAAGGACAGCTACATCGTCATCGTCACCCGCGGGCATATGGGAGACCTTGATGTGCTCCGCGAAGCGATCAAGCAGGACTGTGCATACGTAGGCATGATAGGCAGCCGCGGCAAGGATCTCCTGCTGTACAAGCAGCTCAAGAAGGAAGGCGTTTCTCAGGAAGATATCGACAAGGTATATGCACCTATAGGCGAGGAAATATATGCAGAGACTCCGGAGGAGATAGGCGTAAGCATCGCTGCAGAGATGATCAAAGTGAGAGCGGGTCATGGCTCTAAATAGAGGATTCGCGGCGGTAGTGCTGGCCGCAGGATATTCCTCGCGCATGCACGCTTTCAAACCGCTGCTGCCGCTGGGCGGGAAGACGGTGCTCGAAGTAGTTGTGGATACCGCTCTGGAAGCCGGAGCGACGGAAGCAGTCGTGGTGACAGGGTATCAGCGCGAGCTGATAGAAGAGCGCATCGCCGAAGCTTACGGCGACCGCAGCCCGGTGCGCACGGCTTTCAACCCGGAATTTGACGGCGGCATGTTCACTTCCATCAAAGCGGGGATCGCTGCTCTTGACAATCGCGAAGGCGAACGCCCGGCGGGATGCTTTATCATGCCGGTGGACTGCCCGCTCTGCGGCGCGGCGACGCTGAAGACGATGCTGAAAAACATGAAAGAAAAGAAGGATGATTTTGCAGTCCCCACATTCCGGGGCAAAAAGGGTCATCCTCTTTTTGTGCCTCAGGCGCACTGGCGGGAGATCCTGGACTATGAGGGTCCCGGGGGCCTCAAGGGGATCACCGACCGGTATTTCGAGCAGATGAAGAGGATCCCGGTGGACAGCGAGGGCGTGGTCCTCGACATGGATGACCGGCAGGCTTACAGCGAGATACTTTCGTTTGCAAAGCGCGGGCCCGGCCCGTCTCTCCGGGAGCTGGCCGCGGGACGACGCATCATACTGGTGCGCCACGGCAAGATAAAGCAGCACAAGGAGAAGATATTCCTCGGCCGTACTGACGTGCCGCTGGGTGAGGAAGGCTGTGCGCAGGCGCTGGCGGCCGGGAAGAAGCTGGCGGAGCTGGAGCCGGAGACGCACGTCCTGTACAGCAGTCCGCTGCTGCGTGCAAGGCAGACGGCGGAGCTGATGCTGGATTTTGCTGGGCTGCCGCTGGAGATCCGGGAGCGCGAAGGCCTGCAGGAGATGTCGCTGGGTGACTGGGACGGCATGTACATTCGCGAGATCCGTGAAAAGTACCCTGTGCAGTACGAGATGCGGGGACGAAACCTGTTCACCTTCAAGGTCGGCAATCACAGCGAGAACTTTTACGATATGCAGTACCGTGCTGTGCGTGCACTGCAGGGGATCCTCAGGGAAGATGAGTCCCGTGACATTATAGTGGTCAGCCACAAGGGAGTCCTGCGCGCGCTGGAAAACAATCTGTGCGGTATGGGAGTACAGGATAATTGGCAGACTATTAAAAATTGTGAGATACGTGTGATTATCCCGTAAATATGTGCTATAATGTTGATATAGATATTATTGACGCTACGTAAAATCATGGAGGGAGGCAGTCAAACATGAAAATATTGATTCCAATTGATGGTTCCGGATATGCTCTGAGAGCCGTAGAATACGCAGCAAAATTAGCAGAGAAATTCGAAGCAACGGTCGACATTATTTATGTCATCGTTTATGAGGCCAACTTTATGGACTCCGCCATGGTCATTGAGAGCCTCGGCGAAAAAGCAGCTAATGAGGCACTGACAGATGCTGAGACAGAATTTGCAAAGCATTCTAACATCAAGCCGGGCAGGATCATCGAGGCTGGCAGCAGTGCTGCAAACGTTGTTGTCAACGTTGCTGAAAAGGGCAAGTATGACACCATCGTAATGGGTTCCAAGGGCAAATCCAACCTGGAGAGATTCCTGGTAGGTTCTGTATCCAACAGGATCATGCAGCATGCACCTTGCACAGTTACACTGGTAAGATAGGCTCTGTATATAGGAACAATGCCGCGAAGTTCAAAAACTTCGCGGTTTTTTATTGACACAAAGAGAGACCGAGGCTATAATATCATTATTCGGATTTATGAATAATGATATTCACAATGAACAATGATTGAATGATACGTTACCGGTAAAATGTGTATCCTGTTGCCTCGGATACACATTTTGCTGTATAATAATAAAACTAACTAGTAAGGAGACTATTATGAAAAAGATCAAGACTGTGGACGCGGTAGGGCATGTACTCTGTCACGATATGACCAGGATAGTGCCCGGTGTCAAGAAAGACGCCGAGTTCCGCAAAGGCCATATTGTGACCGAGGAAGACATTCCGATGCTGCTGTCGATGGGCAAGGAGCATCTTTACGTATGGGAAAAGGATGAGAATATGCTTCACGAAGATGAGGCGGCGGAGATACTCTGCGGGATGTGCCTCAACGAGCATATGACACGCGGTCAGGCGAAGGAGGGTAAAATAGAACTCTTTGCCGACGCGGACGGGCTTTTCTGCGTAGATGTTCCCAGACTGAATAAAGTCAACGGACTGGGCGAGATGATGATCGCCACCCGCGGCAACAATTTTCCTGTAAGGAAGGGAGACAAATTGGCGGGGACCAGAGTCATCCCTCTGGTGATAGAAAAGGAAAAGATGGAAGCTGCCAGAAAGACAGCCGGTGACGAGCCGCTGCTGCAGATCAAGCCTTTCGGCAAACGCCGGGCGGCCATGATCATAACCGGCAGTGAAGTCTACAGCGGCAGGATCGAAGATAAATTCGGCCCCGCTATCGAGAGAAAGCTGGCTGAGTATGACACTGAGATCATCGGAAAGGTCATCGTCGGCGATGACCCGGAGACGATCGCTGATAACATAAAAAAGTTCATCGGCCAGGGTGCCGACATGATATTATGTACCGGCGGAATGAGTGTGGATCCCGATGATACTACGCCCACGGCTATAAAGGCCAGCGGTGCAAAGATATTGACATATGGGGCGCCGGTGCTGCCGGGAGCCATGTTCCTTATGGCTTACTGGAACGACAAGATCCCTGTCATGGGATTGCCGGGATGTGTCATGTATGCCAAAAGGACTATTTTTGACCTGGTCCTCCCCAAGGTGATGGCTGGAGTCAAGCTGGAACTGTCGGATATCACCAATCTGGGTGCCGGCGGACTGTGCCTCAACTGTGATATATGTACATATCCAAACTGTGGATTCGGAAGAGGAGAATGATAAATGAAAACTGGAGCTGTAGTGCTGGCTGCGGGCAAGAGCCAGATTTCCAACATACCGATGCTGAAAAATGAAATGGACACCCTGCGTGAAGCGGGCATCAGCCCGGTCACTGTGGTCACCGGGCATGAAAAAGACGATGTGATGAAGGAACTGGTCCATCGCAAAGTGTCCTTTGTCAACAATAGCAGGTACAAGAACAGCAGCATGATGACATCTATACGTCTCGGGATTGAAGATCTGCGTGGACAGTGCGACAAGGTGGTCATCGTACCCGCCGATGTACCGTCTTTCCGCAAGGAAACTATTGAAGCGGTCACCGAGGCCGACGGCGATCTGGTGATCCCGGCTTATCAGGGAGAGACTGGCCATCCTGTCTGTCTCGATATGTCAAAAGCCGACATACTGATAAATTATCGCGGGCGTTCCGGCATGCGCGGATTGATTGAAAGCGGCAAGCTGGCTACCAACATCGTTGATGTGGAAGATCCCGGGATATTGATGGAGGCCGACAGCAGCAAAGCTCTGGCAAAAACGCGCGAATATCTGCGGGAGACGCTGGTGGCCAATCCCATGGAGGTGACCGTGCGCGTGGGACTGGGGAGGACGGATGCCTTCTTCGATGAAGAAATGGTATACTTCCTCAAAAAAATCGAGGAGACCGGGTCCATGAACAGAGCTTGCAAAGAGCTGGAGATGGCTTATAGCCGCGGCTGGAAGTCGGTGAAATATGCCGAATCACAGCTGGGTTTCCCTCTGATCGAAAAGCAGACCGGCGGCAGGAACGGGGGCGGTTCCGCCTTGACTGAAGAAGGTCTGCAATACATCGCAAAATACGAAAAGCTGCGGAAGCGCATTGAAAAATATGCCAAAAAGCATTACAAGCTCGTGTTTGGCGAAGACAAAGAGCAATAAGGTGTTGCACGTATTCTAAAGAAGATATATGCAAACTCCTATCTGCACGTTGGGCAGAGTTGAATGGGATTATTAAATAATGTAACTTTACTGGATGGTAGAGTTGCGCATAAAACATCATTATCTAAAAATTGAAATGATAAAAGAAAAGGGGTAATAACAGAACTGCCAAGTTTTAATGAAAGGAAGGTGGCTGCTGCTTTTTATGCGATTAAATGCTATCGAAAGATATATCATGGCATTAAGAACTTAAGTTAAATACCGACTATTAACGGAAAATGATAAATATTAACATGAAATTGTTTCGGTATTTATCGATATTAGTATAAAAATTAATCTGTTTACAATGGGTTATGGCAACGATGTTGTTTTAGGAGAATAAGATATGGTGAGGAAAATATATTATCCAATTGCAATTATTTTGGTTATTGCGGGATTATTGGTTCTATGCTCATGCGGCTTGAGTAAAAATGAAGTTAATGAGGCAATTGAGAATAGGAATGTAAGTAGTTTGGCTTCGATGGTAGACGAGTGCAGCAATGATAAATCAGAAGAAATCCTGAAAAATGCTTTCGATTCTTTAAGTGATAGTGAGGATTATGAAGATTTTGTTTACATGGACAAAGTCCTGAACAAGGCAAAAAATAGTGAGACTAAAGAGATGTTGCATGCGTTGCTAGAAAAGAAGTATAAAAATCGCGTCAAAGCATTCACGTCAGGAGAATGGGTCCGTCGTGATTTAACTGAATTAGACGGCGGAATAATAGATATTAAATGGAGTGGCGATACAGGCGTGGCTACTTTGGAAAGTGTCTCTAATATGCTCGATAACGAGTTTGGCTTTAAGAAAAACGATATAAAATGGAATGATATGAAAATATTAGACAAATCATCATTTAAGTATGAGGATTTAACTAAAGATGGTGAAACCGGCAGCTATGTGTTAGCATTAGCAAAAATTGATTACAATGAGAATGTAATTAAAATAAGTGTATCAGAGCCGAGCAGAGGATATGAAAAGGGTGATGAGCAAAGGTGGGTGAGAAAGAGTTATATCGATAAATGCAACAAGGATATTCCGGCAACAACGCGCAAGGACTTTAATGCAATAATTGAGGGGAAGAAGGTCGATATGCTAAAAAAAATCAAAGAAGAGGATACTGTAGAGGTATTTTATTGGTATGATAAAAGATTTGATAAAAGCAAGAAAGGTGCAATCACTACGAACAGGGGTATTCATGTAGGGTCAACAAAGGAAGATGTGATAAAAAAGTATGGTATTGGAAGTACAGTACTGTTTTCTCCGAAAAACGATAAATCATACAAAGGAATGGCCGCATATCCTTCTGCAAAAAAGCAACTGAGGAATTGTAAAGAAATAATCGCATATAGAAGCAGAGATAAGTCAAATACATGTATAAGATTTTATATTGATAAAAATAATGAGGTTATGCTTGTCGATTATCAAATAAGATTTAACCATTACTATGATGAATAATTAACCTATATAAAGATTTTGTTTTCAGTAAGTAAAAAGCGATGGCTGTCAGTCATCGCTTTTATCGTTGATGAGGCGGTATAGGAACCGCTTTTTGTATTTTACTTTGGCGACCTCTGCGATTTTGTCGACCAGCTTGTAGTTGATGACACCGCCGACAACGCCGACAAAGGTCATGCCCTGTATGAATTTGCCCACCAGCATGTCGGTGGAGAGCACTTCGGCGACTTCTTTGAGGTCGGATTCATCGACATCGTTATCTATCAGTTCGTCATCGTCGATCTTTTTGCCCAGCTCATCGCAGGCCTTGCTGTAAGCGATGCGCTCTTCCCCGTCTGAGAAGGCGACCTTCAGCATGGCGAGCGTGTATGGCTTTTCGTCCTCGTCACGGTAATCAAAGCCGTAGCTGGCGCCGATCTCATAAGCCGTCTTCAGCAGCATGGCCAGAAAGATGGGGATGTCCGGCAGTCCGATGCCGAAAATTCCCAGGCCGGCGCCCTCGAGGACGGTCGTGCCCTTGGTGGTCCTGATCCTGCTGACGGCGGCGTTGTCGATAGCCTTGAGGGTGTCCTTGTGGACCATCAGGTTCAGGGAACGGCGGTATTTTTCCGCTTCCTTCATGGCCTTGTCCATAGCGCCGATCTTGCCTATTATTTCATCGCCCTTGTCGAATATGAGGAAGAGCCCTTTTTCGAAAGCCTTCTGCAGTGATTTCATGGCTTTTTCGGGGACCTTCTTGCGCACTTTGTCCATCAGTCCCGGCTTCTTCGGTTTGCCCGTCAGTGAACGGGATTCCTGCCGTTCCAGTTTGATGTATTCCCGGAGCAGCAGACGCTTTTCTTTTTCTGTGCGGCGAGCCATTATTCTACCCAGAATATGCGGCCGTCTTTGCGCGCCGCGGCCTTTGGATACTCCCGGTCACCGTAGCCGAGGATGACATTGCCGATGCCCTGGTACTGCTCCGGGGGAAGGCCCCAGGCAGCCATCATGGCTCTGCCTTCTTCGGTTTCAAATGATTCCCGGGCCCGGAATATCCAGCAGGAGTCGATGCCGAGCGAATGCGCTGCGTTCAGCATGTTTGTTATCGCCGCGCTGCCGTCGCAGCAGCGGGTGCGTCTGTCTCTGCTGCCGAAGACCACGATGAGGGCGGGTGCTCCGTAGAAAGGATCGCTGTCTGTGCCCATGATTTCTGCATTCAGCTTTGAAATGCGGCTTATCACATCTTTGTCGGTGATGCACACCATCACCGGATCCTGAGCTCCCATGCCTGAGGGGGCATATTCACCGGCTTCCATTATGAGGCGCAGATCCTCTTTGGAGACGGCCCTGTCGCTGTACGACCTTACGCTGCGCCTGGTTTCCATATTTTTGATTATATCGTTCATTTTGATACCTCCTGTCCACCTTGATTGTTATTGATTATATCACTTGAGCCGGCGATGTAAAGGGACTACAATATAGTATAAATATGTATGTAAGGAGGCGGCAGCTATGGAAAACAGCAGCATCATATATTCTTACGGCGGCGGGATCTACATCAATCTTACAAACCGTTGCAGCAATCGATGTGAGTTCTGCATACGCACGATGACGGACGGGCTCGGTGACGCGGACAGCCTCTGGCTGGAACGCGAGCCGACAGTGGACGAGGTGATAGAAGAACTGAAAGAGTGGCCGCTGGCCGAACGCGGTGAGGTCATTTTCTGCGGTTACGGCGAACCTACGGAGAGGCTGGATGCCGTACTCGATATCTGCCGCTGGATCAAGGGCAGCAGTGATCTTTCCGCGGTCAGAACGAGGATCAACACGAACGGTCAGGCCGACCTGATCAACGGCCGGGAGACCTGCGGAGAGCTGGACGGGCTCGTGGATGCGGTCTCCGTCAGTCTCAACCAGTGCACGGCGGAAAAATATCAGGACCTCTGCCATTCCCGGTACGGAGAGGCGGCTTATCCGGCGGTGCTCAAATACATCGACGATTTGAAGCGGCACGTGCCGGAAGTCGCTGTAAGCGCAGTGGGCTGTATCGGCAGAGAGGACATGCTGAAGTGCCGTGAGATAGCGAGGGAGAAGAACGTCATCTTCCGTTCCAGATAAAAGAGGGCAGCAAAAAACTCCGCCGCAGCGGAGTTTTTTCGTTATTTTATCAGCAGTGTCCTCATGGCATTGCCCACGGCAATGACGCAAACACCTACATCGGCGAAGATAGCCATCCACATATTGGCAATGCCCACAGCTGCCAGCACGAGCACCGCGATTTTTATTGCCAGTGAGATGACAACATTCTGCTTTGCGATGGCCAGGGTCTGTTTGGCGATGGATATTATCCTGGCAAGGCGCGAGGGCTGGTCGTCCATGATGACGATGTCCGCCGCTTCTATGGCTGCCTGAGAGCCCATGCCGCCCATGGCCACTCCTATATCGGCGCGGGCGAGCACCGGGGCGTCGTTGATGCCGTCGCCCACATAAGCGACTTTCTTTTTGTCGCTTTCGATGATCTTTTCGGCGGCGGCGACTTTGTCCGCAGGGAGCAGTTCCGCGCGATAGGAGTCCAGTCCGGCCTCGGAGGCGATTTTGTCCGCGATCGCCCTGCGGTCGCCGGTCAGCATGATGGTGCGCTGGATACCGGCGGCTTTCAGCTTTCTGATGGCCTCAACAGTATCCGGTTTCAGAGTGTCTGCGATGGCGATGCTGCCATAGTATTTTCCGTCTACGGCGACATATATGATGGTAGCCGTCCGGTCGGGTTCGGGGTATTCTGCACCCAGCGAATCCATCAGCTTGCTGTTGCCGGCATATATTTCTCTGCCGTCTACCAGCGCACGGATACCCTTGCCGGATATTTCCTCTATGTCTTCCACGCGCGAAGGGTCGGGGTCGTGTCCCAGCTTTTCGCGGGCGGCATTCCTGATGGAGAGGGATATAGGATGCGATGAATGGTATTCCGCCAGTGATGCCAGCTCCAGCAGGTCATCGGGCCCTTCGATATTGACCACCTGGAAGGTCCCCGTGGTCAGCGTGCCCGTCTTGTCGAAAATGACGGTATCCGCGTCGGCCAGAGCTTCCAGATAGTTGCTGCCCTTTATGAGCACTCCGGCTTTGGAGCAGGCGCCGATGCCTCCGAAGAAGCTCAGCGGCACGGAGATCACCAGTGCACAGGGGCAGGAGATGACAAGGAACATCATGGCTCTGTAGACCCAGACGCTGAATGTCTGCCCGGGGACAAAGATAGGCGGTATCAGGGCCGCTGCCAGAGCGGAGAATACCACGACCGGGGTATACCATCTGGCAAAGCGGGTGATGAATTTTTCGATCTTTGCCTTTTTGCTGCCTGCGTTTTCAACGAGGTCCAGGATCCTGGAAACCGTCGATTCCTCAAAGCGGCTGGAGACTTTTATCTTCAGGAGCCCCGACATATTGACGCAGCCGCTGATGATCTCCTCGCCGGGAGAGATGCCCTGCGGCAGGGATTCACCTGTCAGCGCAGAGGTGTCCAATGTGGCTTCCCCCTCGATGACCGTGCCGTCCAGCGGCACGCGTTCACCGGGCTTTACCACTATGGTGTCTCCGACTTCTACATCATAGGGATCCACCTGGACCTCTTTTCCGTCTTTCAGCAGCGTCGCCGAATCCGGCCTCAGATCCATCAGTGCCGAGATGGAGTTGCGCGATTTGTTGACCGCGAGGTCCTCGAACAGCTCGCCCACATTGTAGAAGAGCATTACTGCCGTGGCTTCGTCGAATTCCTGCAGGCAGAGGGCACCAATGGTGGCGATCGTCATCAGGAAGTTTTCGTCGAACACGCGTCCGTTGCGGATGTTTTTGCAGGCGGTCCAGAGCACCGGATAGCCGACTATGATATAAGCTGCGATGAAAAACCACAGCCCCGCCATATCACCCACATTATGAGAGATCACCTCCCCGGCGGCGAACAGTGCTCCTGCACATATGATTTTTGTAAGTCTTGTTTTCTGACTCTTAGTCATGCTGCCATCCCCTTTCAGTCACCGGATCCCATGCATTGCTATCGCTTGATAACGCAGTCGCCTTCTACCTTGCTGATTATTTTCTGCGCCTTGTCGAGAACGGGATCCATATCATCACCGTCGATCTCGATGTTCATGCGCTGTGACATGAATGCGATGCTGCAATCTTTGACATCGTCCATTTTGTTGATTTCTCTTTCCATCTCCGCGGCACAGTTTGCGCAGCAGAGGCCGTCAAGTTTGTATGACCTTTTCATTTCAAGTACCTCGTTTCTATTTTTGGTATTATTTATCTTTGAAGCAATCCATATCGAATGCATCATCCACGACTTTGTGTACCAGTGTGGCTTCCTCGGTATCCGCAAGCGTATAGTAGACTTCTTTGCCGTCCTTGCGGCTCACGATGAGACCCGATTGTTTCAGCAGCCTGAGGTGATGGGATACCGCCGGGGAACTCATGCCCACTGCAGCTGCGATGTTGACTACGCAGTCTTCGCTGTGACAGAGCAGCCATAGGATCTTCAGCCTGGTGGCATCGCTGATGAGACTGAAAGTGTCGGATACATTTTTGAATGCGTCTTCGTCAGGTATGCGTTCCAGCAGAGCCTCCATGTTGTTCCCGTGGTCGTGGGGAAGTTTTATCCTGTCAGCCATTTCATTTCCTCCTCGGTAAAAGTGCTTCGGCAACGATTAAACAATCATTTAATCGTTAACTGAAGTATAGCCCCTTTTCGGATGGATGTCAATACAATAAGCTGAATTATCCGGTCAAGCAGAGAAAAATCACACGCGCCATCTGGCGTTGAGTTTCTGAAGGTCTTCTTCGATGCGTTCCATGGGTATGCGGTTATAATAGAAGATCAGTGCCCTGGAAGCCGGTTCGTCGGTATAGTTTTCGACCGGCGCCGTGTAAATGCCGAGGTCGGCGGCTTCCTGGCACAGCTTGCTGGCCGGCTTGGGGCTCTTGACGCTGATGATCATGTTGATGCCAGAATTGGCGTTGCCCACAGTTATGAAACCGTCCTGCGGCAGGCACTTGAGGACTTTCTGCAGCTTCTGGGAGTACAGGCGGCGCTGTTTCTTGATGCCGGTCTGATAATAGCCCTGCGACATGAAGAGGGCCAGTGCCAGCTGCTCCGTCTTCGAGCAGGTCTGTGAATAGTCGCTGCTGAGGCGGTCGAAGATCAGGGACAGCGATTCCGGGAGCACCATGTAACTGATTTTGACTGCGGCGAAGAGGGTCGAAGAGAACGATCCCAGGTAGATCACGCGGCCCCCCTGATCGAGGCTCTGGAGCGAGGGAATCGGCTTGCCGAAGTAGCGCAGTTCGCTGTCGTAATCATCTTCTATGATGTAACTGTTGTTCTTCTCTGCCCAGTCCAGCAGGCGATAACGCTTGCCGGCGGACATCACGGCTCCGGTGGGGAACTGGTTGGAAGGGTTCACGTATGTGGTGCACCTGATGTTGGTGGGCAGGTGGTCGATATCGATGCCGTCTTTTTCCACGGGGACCGGAGACAGCGTAAAGCCGTGATCGCGGAATACGCGGCGCACCGGAAGATAACCGGGCTCTTCCACGGCCACCAGTGTGAGGCCGATGCTGCCGAGTATGGCGGTCAGCAGAGATGTTATCTGCTGTGTTCCCGCGGCGATGATGATCTGGTCCGCAGTGCAGATGACGCCCCTCGAGCGGTAGACGTACTTTGCGATCTCGGAACGCAGTGAGATCTCGCCCCTGGTATCACCTTCGAAGAGCAGTGTCTGCGGGTGTTCGGTGATCACGCGGCTGGTGCACTTTTTCCATTTGTTGAAGTCAAAACAGGAGAGATCGTATTCGAACGCCGGGGCCTCCATGGAGAGATTTTCCGGAACCGCAGGGGCGGGCCTGCTCTTTGCGCGGCTGTCGGGATAGAACATATCGTTGACGAAATAGCCGGCCTTGGGCCGGCTCTCGATATAGCCTTCAACGGCCAGCTGGTTGTAAGCTCCCTCCACTGTCGTCAGGCTAAGATCTAAAGAGGATGATAGATTTCGCAGAGAAGGCAGCTTTTCTCCGGGTACAATAGCTTTGGTCAGTATCTGATCTTTGATGTATTCATATAGCTGCAAGTACAGGGGTTTAGCCGAGTTTTCGTCCAGCATTGGTATTATGGCTTTCATGTTCCGCCTCCATCTGTATATATAAAAATAATAATATCTGCCTATTTATATAATAACACAATTGAGTTATTATGTATATACAGCCGGAAAGTCGACTTGATAGTAGTAAAATAAACCATAGAAAAGAGGAATATATATGAATACGAAGAGCAATGTTAAGAATACGGTGATGACGGCCCTGATGATGGGACTCATAATGCTGATGACATTTATTATCAGAATACCGGTGCCGGCCTCTGAAGGATACATCCATCTGGGAGACTGCATGATCTTCATGGCGGTACTGCTGCTGGGCTGGAAGCGCGGCGCCGTGGCCGCGGGCGTAGGCTCTGCGCTGGCGGACCTCATCGGAGGATATGCTTTCTATGCGCCGGTGACCCTGGTGGTCAAGTTCGTGATGGCTATGCTGGTAGGACTCTTCATTGAAAGAGCTGTGAAGAAGGGATTCACCGGCGGCAGGTTCATAGTGATGGAAGTGCTGGGAATGGCGCTGGGCGGCGCATTCATGTGCGGCGGATACTACCTGGCTGAGTCCCTGTTCTACGGCAACTGGTTCACGCCGCTGCTGGCTATTCCGATGAACATCCTGCAGTTCGGAGTCGGCATCGTGATCGCGACACTGCTGGCGCACGCATTGTACAAGACGCCTGCACGCAGCGCTTTCGCTTATCATATCAATTAAGACATGCGTTGAATAAATGCGGCAGACCGGGCCCTGGTGCCCGGTCTTTTTGTACTAGCCTGCCGGTGATGGTATAATGGATGCGGAGGTGATGAAAATGTATGAAGAATTAACCAGGATAATAAAGGAAAGCAATAACATTGTGTTCTTCGGCGGCGCCGGCGTGTCCACGGAGAGCAATATACCGGACTTCAGATCGGAACAGGGTCTCTACAACGCGAAGGAAAAGTACGGCAGATCTCCGGAACAGATGATTTCCCACGGCTTTTTCATGCGGGATACGGAGACCTTCTTCGATTACTACAAGAACAATATGGTCTATCCGGATGCGGAGCCCAACGCGGCGCACTATGCGCTGGCAAAGCTGGAGGAAATGGGCAAGCTGAAGGCTGTGGTCACCCAGAACATCGACGGGCTGCACCAGAAGGCGGGCAGCAGGACGGTCTACGAACTGCACGGCTCGGTGCTCCGCAACTTCTGCATGAAGTGCCATGCCGCCTATGACCTCGATTATGTGATGGATCCCGGGAACTGCGACGGGCACGTGCCCAGGTGCAGCAAGTGCGGCGGCATCGTGAAGCCGGACGTTGTCCTCTATGAAGAGCCATTGGACGAGGCACAGATAACAGGCGCCGTGAATGCCATACAGAAGGCGGACACCCTGATCGTGGGAGGCACGTCGCTGGTGGTCTATCCGGCGGCCGGACTGATCAATTACTTCCGCGGGAAAAACCTGGTGCTCATCAACAAGGGCAGCACGCAGTACGACGAAAGAGCGGACCTGGTGATCAGCGATGCCATCGGGAAGGTCTTCGCTCAGGTGATGAAGGACCTTTAAAAAGCGCATATCTATGATGCAAATACAACATGGGCATACCGCCCGTGTTGTGTTATAATATACCATCGTAAACAGGAGGACGGAGGTATCCATGAACATACTAGTATCCAATGACGATGGCATAGACGCACGCGGCATCCACGAACTGGCGGCGGCTCTGGCGGGAGAGGGAGACATCTATATTTCAGCACCCGATTCGCAGAAGAGTGCGGCGGCGCATTCAATAACCGTGCACAACCCGATCACCATAAAGGAAGTGGATTTCGAGCGGGCCAGCGGTGCCCTCGAAGTGAAGGGAACGCCTGCAGACTGCGTCAAGCTGGGGATCAGATATTTCAAGGCCAAGGGGATCGACATAGATTTCGTATTTTCAGGCATAAATCACGGAGGCAATCTGGGGACGGACACCCTGTATTCGGGTACGGTCTCCGCTGCGATAGAGGGGGCTCTGTGCAAAAAACCGTCGGTGGCAGTGTCCGTGAACAGCACGCATCCGACCCATTTCGACTATTCGTGCGAGCTTGCAATAGAAACCCTGCACGCCATGGTCGAACACGACATGGGGATAATAATCATGAACATAAACGCGCCCGACCTGCCGCGAGATGAGGTCAGGGGCGTTAAATATACCCGCCTCGGGGTAAGAGAATACGATGAGTGGTTCCAGCCCGAGGATACAGTTTCGGGGGAAACACAGTATAAATATCAGGGTAAACCAGTTGTTTATAAGAGCAGGAACAGCGGCATCGATGTGATCGCTGACCAGGAGAAATACGCCAGCATCACTCCGCTCAAATGTGACCTGACAAATTATGAACTGCTGGAGGATATCAAGAAATGGAGGATATACAAATGAGCAGAAGACTGATGCAAAAGGACGATGTAGTGGCGGTCGCGTTAGACTTCCAGGAAAAGCTGGTTCCCGCCATGAGGGACTCCAGGGTGCTGGAGGCCACAGTAGCCAAACTGATGACCGGCTTGAAGATTTTGAGAGTGCCCATACTGGTGACTCAGCAGTATACGAAAGGTCTGGGGGCGACGACGGAGACTATCAGTCAGGCGATCGGCGACTTTGACCACATAGAGAAAACAACTTTCAGCGCTATGAGAGAGGAAGCTTTCGTCAATGCACTGCAGGAAACAGGAGCCAGGACCGTGCTGCTGCTCGGACTGGAGACCCATATCTGCGTGGAGCAGACGGCAATGGAACTGCTGGATGCCGGATACAAGGTGGTCCTGGTGACCGACTGCTGTTCCAGCAGGAAAAAGCACGACAAGAGAGTTGCCGTGGAGCGCATGATGAGCGCAGGAGTAGATGTAACTACATATGAAGCGGCGCTGTTCGAACTGCTGGGAGGCAGCCGTGAAGAGGGGTTCAAGGAGATATCGAGGCTAGTAAAATAATATGTATATGTTTGAAAACAGAATCAGATTAGAGGATAAGCCTCTGCTGGACAAGTATATGAGCGCTGTGGACCATCAGACTTCAGGGCTGTCTTTTTCCGCCATGTATATGTGGAAGACGGAAAATCAGTTCAGCTGGAGGATGATCGGAGATTATCTCTGCATGGCCGGCATCTCCCACCTGGAGATGGAGGAAGGCATCATCCTGCCGTTCATGCTCATGCCGCTGCCGGCGGACGGCAACTACGATCCGAAAACGCTGAGGGAGACCCTGTACGAGGCAAAGAAGATCTTTGAGGATGCCGGGGAACCCTTCAGTCTGAGGCTGATACCGTTTCATCTGCTGAGCGTGCTCGAAGAGGCCTGCCCGGGAGAGCTGAAGATAGTCGATGACCGGCCGAATTACGACTATGTGTATCGCACTCAGGATCTGATCGAATTGAAAGGAAGAGCTTACCACGGCAAGAAGAACCATCTGAATTACTTCAAGAAAAACTACAATTACGAATACATCAAGCTTACATCTGCCATGGCGGATGAGGTGATGACTTTTCTCGATGAGTTCAACGCCAGGAAGGAAGTCTCGCAGCACGAGCGTGACATGCTGGAGAATGAACAGCGTGCCATGGAAGATGTATTGAACAATCTCGAGGCTGTGGGCTATGATGCGGGGGCCATCCGCATCGACGGTAAGATAGAAGCTATCGCCATCGGCGGTACGTTGAACAGAAATACGGTGACCGAGCATGTGGAGAAAGCCAACGTGGAATACCGCGGGCTTTACCAGGCCATCAATAATGAATACTGCAAGGATGTGGCCAGCTGGGCCAAGTACATCAACCGCGAGGAGGATATGGGCCTGCCCAATCTGCGCAAGGCGAAACTGTCATATCACCCCTGCAAGCTGGTTGAAAAATATATTGTGTCGTTCAAATAACAACACTCTTGATACTTTTGATTGAAAAAAAGAGGACAATATGTTATTATTCTAAGCAGTACGACTAACTTTATGAATTAGTAATCGAACACAATTATTCAAGGAGGATTTTTCCAAATGAGAGAAGTAGTAATCGTAAGCACAGCAAGAACACCTATCGGTAAGTTCGGTGGCAGCCTGAAGACAATACCGACATCGACGCTGGGAGCTATCCCGACAAAGGAAGCTATCAAGAGAGCCGGTATCGATCCCGCAGATATTGATGAAGTCATCATGGGATGCGTACTCCAGGGCGGACTGGGTCAGAACATAGCAAGACAGATCGCGATCGAAGCAGGAATTCCTATCGAAGTTCCGGCAATGACCATCAACAAGGTATGCGGATCCGGACTGAGAGCTATCGAGCTGGCTGCACAGATCATCAAGGCTGAGGACGCTGACATCGTAGTTGCCGGAGGAGCAGAGAACATGTCCAAGACAGGATACTGCATCGACAGCGCAAGATGGGGCGCAAGAATGAACAACACCAAGATGACAGACATGATGGTCAACGATGGTCTCTGGGATGCATTCAATGACTATCACATGGGAATCACTGCTGAAAACGTTGCTGAAAAGTGGGGACTGACAAGACGCGAACTCGATGAATTCGCAGCAGCTTCACAGCAGAAGGCGATTGCAGCAATCAAGTCCGGAAAATTCAAGGATGAGATCGTTCCTGTACCGGTACCGCAGAGAAAGGGCGATCCGATCATCTTCGATACAGACGAAGACCCGAGAGAGGGAACAACAGCAGACAGCATTGCAAAGCTGAAGCCGGCATTCAAGAGAAAGCCCAAGTATGACGAAGACGGCGTAGTTACAGCTGCTAACGCTTCCGGAATCAACGATGCCGGTGCTGCAGTAGTCGTAATGAGCAGGGAAAAGGCTGACGAGCTGGGAATCAAGCCGATGTGCACCATCAAGGGATACGCTTCCGCAGGTGTAGATCCGAAGATCATGGGAATCGGACCTGTTCCGGCTTCCAAGAAGGCTCTGAAGAAGGCCGGCATGACGATCGAAGACATGGATCTGATCGAAGCTAACGAAGCATTTGCTGCTCAGTCCTGCGCAGTTGCCAAGGAACTGGGATTCAACATGGACATCGTTAACGTAAACGGTGGTGCTATCGCTCTGGGACACCCGATCGGTGCTTCCGGATGCAGGATCTTCATCACCCTGATCAACGAGATGATCAGAAGAGACGCTAAGAAGGGCCTGGCTACGCTCTGCATAGGCGGCGGCATGGGAACAGCTCTCGTTGTAGAAAGATAGTCTCATAGATCGAATATAACAAGCTAATGAAAGCGGAGTCGCTGCACTGTGTGCGGCGGCTCCGTTTCAGTCTTTTTTCAGTTGCTGCGAGTATGTTATAATAATCATGAGGTACAGGAGGAAAGTATGCGGGTACTGATAGTGGAAGATGAGGTCAGGCTGGCGGAAGCACTGGCGCAGATCCTCTCTGAAGAAAAATATATGACGGATGTTGTCTATAACGGTGACGATGGATACGATTATGCGAGCACCGGAATTTACGACTGCATCGTACTGGATGTGATGCTCCCGGGCATGAATGGCTATGAAGTGGCCAAGCAGCTGAGAAAAGACAAGAACCAGACGCCGATAATCATGCTGACTGCCAAGAGCAGCACCGACGATAAGGTGGAAGGACTCGACAGCGGTGCGGACGATTATATGACGAAACCGTTCGAGCCGGTGGAATTACTGGCAAGGATACGCGCGATCTCACGGAGACAGGGCGAGGTCGTGCTCGATGAGGCTACTTTCGGTGACCTGGTGCTGGACCTTTCAACGTGCGATCTGAAGTGCGGCGACAAGTCGATACACCTCAACTTCAAGGAGTTCGAGATCCTCAAATTGCTGATGAGCAACCCGAAGACGGCGGTGACCAAAGAGGATATGATCGTCAAGGTGTGGGGATATGATTCCGAGGCCACCGACAACAACGTGGAAGCTTATATATCATTCCTGAGGAAGAAATTCCAGCACCTGAAGACCAAGGTGGGCATCACGGCGCTGAGAAAAGTCGGCTATAGATTAGAGGTAGCGGGCTGATGCTGAAAAAACTGCAAAAGAGATTCATACTGATCAACATGGTCCTCGTGGGCGCAGTGCTGCTCATCGGTTTTTGTGCTGTCGTCTTTACGTCTTATGTCCATCAGAAGGCGAATGTGGAACGGGCGCTGAACCGGGCCATCAACATGATGCAGAGTGACCAGTCGCTCTTTGGCAGACCGCAGCTGGGGGACAATTCGAACGATGAAATAACGCCGACGATGACGATGATCGTCGATGCGGACGGCAACCTGGTCGGACTGCCGCAGGGCAGTTTCACGATGCAGGACAGCACGCTTGAAGAGGTGCGCAATCAGGTCTTTCATGTGAACGCCAGCGAGGGCAAGCTGCACAACTGGAATCTGTACTACAAAAAGCATCTGCAGGCTGACGGCTCCACGATAATCGCGTTCACCAGTGCCACTGCACTGAACAAAAATATAATGTCCACGGTGACTTACTCGATACTGCTGTTCGTTTCTTCGATGGTGGTCATCTTCATCATCAGCTATGTGCTCTCGCGGCTGGCCATCAAGCCGGTGCGCAGGGCCTGGAACCAGCAGCAGCAGTTCGTGGCCGATGCGAGCCATGAACTGAAGACACCGCTGACGGTGATCCTGGCAAACAACGATATCCTGCTGGCTCACAAGAATGATTCCGTCAGCAACCAGAGCAAATGGGTAGAGAGCACCAAGGCGGAAGCCACGCACATGAAGAATCTGGTCAACAACCTGCTCTATCTGGCGCGCTCGGATGCCAACAAGGGCAAGCCCGTATTTTCGGAGGTGCCCTTCGGTGAGATCACCATCAACAGCGCTCTGCAGCTGGAACCGGTCGCCTTCGACAACGGCGTGATGCTGGATTACGAAAATGTGGATACGGAAGTGAAGATGATCGGCGATGCCACAGCTCTCAATCAGCTGGTACAGATCCTGATCGACAATGCCTGCAAGTACGGAGTAAAGGGAGGGACTGTCGAGATCCGTCTTCGCAAAGAACGCGGAGTCGTGCGCCTGCAGGTGCACAACGACGGTGAACCCATAGCGGCGCAGGATCTGCCGCATCTGTTCGAGCGTTTTTACCGTGCGGACAAGGCGCGCACCCAGCAGAACCAGCAGGGCGGATACGGTCTCGGTCTGGCCATAGCAAAGGCTATAGTGGATGCTCACAAGGGAAAGATCTCGGTCACCAGCACCAAAAGAGAAGGTACTACTTTTACGGCCGAGTTCAAAGAGCGCGGTCAATGATGGCGTCGGCCACTTCGAATTTGCTCATGGTCGGCAGCTCTTCACAGCCGTCTTTAGTGATAATAGTGACTACGTTGGTGTCGGTCCCGAAGCCGGCACCTTTTATTTTGAGATTGTTGGCCACGATCATGTCGGCGTTCTTGGCCTCGAGCTTTGCCGTTGAATTCTGCAGCAAATCTTTTGTTTCCATGGAAAAACCGCAGATAAACTGATCATCGCGCTTTCTTCTGCCCAGTTCGGCAAGGATGTCGCGCGTGCGTGTCAGTTTGATGGTGGCTTCCCCGCCGCTCTTTTTGATCTTGTCATCGTGATAAGCTGCCGGGGTGTAGTCGGCTACTGCGGCCGCTTTGAAAACGAAATCGGCATCATCAAAGTTGTCGATGACGGCATCGTACATCTCGGCGGCGGAACCCACGCGGATCAGGTCCACGAACAGAGGCGGCTCGAGCGAAGTGCTGCCGCTGATTAGGGTGACACGGGCGCCGCGCAGCATGCAGGCTCTGGCTAGCTCGAATCCCATGCGGCCGCTGCTGTGGTTGGTGATATATCTCACCGGGTCGATTGGTTCCATGGTCGGTCCCGCAGTGACCAGAACCTTGCTGCCGGAAAGATCCTTGTAGCGCGCGATGTGTTTTTCGATGTGCTGCTGCAGCACGGCCGGCTCCGGCATCTTGCCCTTGCCTTCGTAGTTGCATGCCAGCAGGCCGGTCGCCGGCTCGATGATCTCAAAGCCGTAGTTTTCCAGCGTGTTCAGGTTGGCCCGGGTCACCGCGTTTTCATACATCGCCGTGTTCATGGCCGGCGACACCAGCACGGGACACCTAGCGGCCAGAACGGTGGTCGTCAGCATGTCGTCTGCGATACCGTGCGCCAGTTTTGCGATCACGTTCGCCGTAGCCGGGGCGATCATTATCAGATCCGCAGCCTGCGCCAGAGAGACGTGGGCCACGTTGAATTCAAAGTTCCGGTCGAAGGTGTCTGTGATGCACCTGTGCCCGGTCAATGTTTCGAAGGTGAGCGGCGTGATGAACTGGCAGGCGTTTTCTGTCATGATCACGTGCACGTCGCAGTGCTGTTTTTTCAGGGCGCTGGCAAGGGCTGCCGTCTTATAAGCGGCGATGCTCCCGCTGACGCCCAGGATTACTGTTTTTCCATCTAACATTGTCTTTCTCCCGTTTCTGAAATATAGATTATTATAACATATTATGATATAATGCTATGGTTAAATATTAAAAAATCAAGAAGGAGACATGACCATGTCGGAGTGCGAAAAGAAAAGTTCCAATTTTATTCATAATATAATAGAGAGCGATATCGAGAGCGGCAAATACGGCGGCAAAGTTTACACCAGATTCCCGCCGGAACCCAACGGCTATCTGCACATCGGCCACGCAAAATCGATCTGCCTCAATTTCACTACGGCGCAGAAATACAACGGAAAGTGCAATCTGCGTTATGACGACACCAACCCTGTCAAGGAGGATGTGGAGTACGTCGATTCTATTGAGGAAGATATCAAGTGGCTGGGGTTCCAGTGGGAGAAAAAGCTGTGGGCTTCCGACTATTTCCCCAAAATGTACGAGGCGGCGGTCGAGCTGATAAAGAAGGGCAAAGCTTATGTCTGTGACCTTTCGGCGGAGGAGATAAAGGCCACGCGCGGAACGCTGACCGAACCGGGCCAGGAGAGCCCTTACCGCAACAGGTCTGTGGAAGAAAACCTGAAGCTGTTCGAGGAAATGAAAGCGGGCAGGTACGCCGACGGTGAAAAAGTGCTGCGCGCCAAGATAGACATGGCCAGCCCCAACATCAACATGAGGGATCCGGTCATCTATCGTATAGCTCATGTATCCCATCACAACACTGGCGACGAGTGGTGCATCTACCCGATGTATGACTTTGCGCATCCGCTGGAGGATGCCATCGAAGGGATCACACACTCGATCTGCACACTGGAGTTCGAAGATCACCGGCCGCTTTACGACTGGTCGCTGAACGAACTGGGATGGTGGGATCCGCAGCCGCAGCAGATAGAATTTGCAAGGCTCAACATCACCAATATGGTGATGAGCAAGAGACTGCTCAAGGAGCTGGTTGATGAAGGTAAAGTCGACGGATGGGACGATCCGCGCATGCCTACCATCGCCGGCCTCCGGAGGCGCGGATATACACCGGAATCCATCAGGGATTTCTGTGAGCGCATCGGAGTGGCCAAGGCCAACAGCACCGTGGAAGTAGGTCTGCTGGAGCACTGTGTCCGTGAAGATCTGCAGAACAAGGTGCCTTCGCGCAACGTTGTCTTTGACCCCGTAAAGGTGATCATCACCAACTATCCGGAGGGCAAGACAGAAGAAGTGGAGCTGGAGAACAACAGGAATGTTCCTGAACTCGGCAGCCGCAAAGTGCCCTTCAGCAGGGAGCTCTATGTGGACGGCGCTGACTTTATGGAAGTGCCCGTCAAGAAATATTTCAGGCTCTTCCCCGGCAATGAAGTGAGATTCAAGGGAGCTTACTTCATCAAATGCGAGGAGGTCGTCAAGAACGATGACGGCAGCATCAGGGAACTGCACTGCACCTATGACCCGGCGACCAGGTCCGGCGAGGGCTTTGAAGGACGCAAGGTGAAGGGCACCATCCACTGGGTCGATGCCGGGACCGCAGTGAAGATCAAGGTGCGCGAGTACGGCTACCTCTACAACGAAGATGAAGACGGAAATCAGGAACTGAATCCGGATTCGCTGAAGGAGATAGAGTGCTATGCGGAGCCGCTGATCAGCGAGGCCGCGCCGGGAGAACGCTTTCAGTTCTTCAGGCACGGATACTATGTGGCCGACAGCAAGCTGACTACTGATGATGAAAAGGTCTTCAACAGCATCATAGGACTGAAGAGCAGCTTTAAGATCAAGAAGAAATAGATGGAATCAGGAGTGTAAAATGGATTATTACGCAGCATCGCTGGCGATGCATGAAAAATACAGAGGCAAAATGGAAGTGAAGTCCAAGGTGGGCGAACTGAAGACAAAAGATGATCTCTCTACGGCTTATACGCCGGGAGTAGCGGAGCCCTGCCGCAGGATCAACAAGGATCCGGAGGACGTCTTCCGCTATACCAACAAGAGCAACACTGTGGCCGTCATCTCTGACGGGTCTGCAGTGCTGGGACTGGGCAATATCGGGGCTTCGGCCGCGATACCGGTCATGGACGGAAAGTCGCTGCTCTTCAAGGAATTCGGCGGCATCGATGCTTTTCCGATCTGCCTGGAGACGCAGGATGTGGACGAGATCGTCATGATCTGCAAGAATATCGCGCCCACGCTCGGCGGCATCAATCTGGAGGATATCTCGGCGCCCAGGTGCTTTGAGATCGAGGAGAAGCTGCAGGCGGCGGTCGATATCCCTGTTTTCCACGATGACCAGCACGGAACGGCGGTAGTCGTTTCTGCGGGAGTCATCAACGCTTTCAAGCTGACAGACAGAAAGTTCGAGGATGCGAAAGTCGTTATCAACGGCGCGGGTTCAGCGGGCACGGCGATAGCCAAGATGCTGATGAGCCTCGGCGTCAGGGACATCGTAGTCTGTGACAGCAAGGGGATCCTCAACGTTTCCAATTACGAACTCAATGCTGAGAAGATGAAGCTGGCACAGATAACCAACCCCGACAATCTTTCGGGCGACCTGAAGAGGGCCGTAGCCGGCAGAGACCTCTTCATAGGCGTCTCCGCACCGGGCGTGCTCACTGAATCCATGGTGAAGACTATGGCAAAGGATCCGGTCGTATTCGCAATGGCGAATCCGGAACCGGAGATCCTGCCGGATGCAGCCAAAAAGGCCGGCGTCGCCGTGATGGGCACGGGCAGGTCGGACTTCCCGAACCAGGTCAACAACGTTCTCGCTTTCCCGGGTATATTCAAGGGAGCGCTCAGCGTTCGCGCCAAAAGGATCACCGAAGATATGAAGAAAGCTGCCGCTTATGCGCTGGCCGGCATCATCAGAAAGAAAGATCTTTCGCCGGACAACATCATACCGAGCGCTTTTGAACCGGGCGTGGCCGACATCGTCGCCGAGGCGGTAGCCACAGCATGGGAAGAATAGTAAATTGAATGATTTGATAGAGATCGCCGCGGTCTGCGCGGCATCTATAGCAGGAGGCATACTGGCGGGCAATGGCGCTGTGTATGCCTTCAACAGAATACCGTATTCCTGGCTGAAATACGGGTCCGCGAACATCAGTGAGATGCGCCGTCCCGGAGATCAGCGCGTGAAAAGCGTGCCCTGGAAGTATGTGTTTACGGCTTCTTTCATCGTGATCGGGATATACATGGGCATCAGCGACTGGCAGTATGCGATCGCCGGCTTCATAGCCTGCTTCATCATCCTGCTCTGCGCCATGGCAGACCGCATGTACGGCCGCATACCGGATCAGCTGATAATAATGCTGGCGATCACGGGCTTTGGATTCATTCCGGCGGGAGCAGATGTCGGGAAGATGCTGCTGGGCGTGGTTACCGGCTTCGTCGCGGTGACCGCGATATGCGTTGCCCGCAGGCTGGTGACCCATGGACGTCTGGCGATGCAGGAAGCAAAATTCGCGGCGGCTTCGGGACTGATATCAGGACCCCGCGGCGCCGGGTTCGCTGTGATCGCGGCCGCACTGATGGCAGGCATATTCGCGGCCTGGCAGATAATGCACAGGAAAAAAGAGAGCCGGATGCCATTCGGCATGTTTCTATGCATAGGGACCGCGGTATACATAGTTGTGATACACAAATGGATATAGGAGGCAGGATGATCACAGGAAAACAGAGGAGCTATCTGAAAAAGCTGGCTCATGAAACAGATCCGACGGTATACATCGGAAAGAGCGGAGTCACCGACAACATAAAAAAGGAACTTGAAAACGGATTCGAGAGCAGGGAGCTGGTAAAGGTAAAGCTCCAGGAGGGCTGCGACCTCAAGCCGGCCGATGTGGGCAATTATCTCGCCCGGGAACTGCGCGCCGAGTTCGTACAGGCTATCGGCCACAAGTTCGTGCTCTACCGCAGTTCGAAAAAGCTGCCTCAGGAAAAGCGCATCCAGCTCCCGCGATGAGGACGACCGACGATGGAAAAGAATGTACTTTTGACCATCAGCTATGACGGAACGCCGTTTCACGGATGGCAGCGCCAGCCCGACGCGGTGACTGTGCAGGGTGAGATCGAGAGAGTGCTCAGCGTGCTCTGCGCCATGCCCGTTCAGGTGAACGGCACCAGCAGGACGGATGCCGGAGTGCATGCTCTGGCACAGCGGGCCAGCTTTTGCGGGGACTTTGCCATCCCGGTGGAGAATCTGCAGCGTGCCATGAACGACATGTTGCCGGGCAGTATCAGGATCGTCCGCGCAGAGGAAAAACCGGCCGGATTCCACGCCAGGTTTGACTGCCGCGGGAAAAAGTATATATACCAGATCGTCAACAGCCGTGTCCGCAGTCCCTTTCGCAGGAATTACTGCTATTATGTGGAGCGGGAGCTCGACATCGAAAAGATGCGGCTGGCAGCCGGATTCATCGAAGGCAGGCACGATTTCAAATGCTTTCAGGCGGCCGGGGGCGAGGAGAAGGAGACGACAGTGCGCACGATCAGCGGGATATCGCTTGAGGAAGTGGCCCTTGCAGAAGGCCGCGGTATCCGCATCCACGTCAGCGGTGACGGTTTCCTGTACAATATGGTGCGCATCATCAGCGGCACCCTGGTCGATGTCGGCCTGGGAAAGATAGAGCCGCAGCAAATGAAGGATATAATCGAGAGCGGGGACAGGACCCGTGCGGGGCATACTGCTCCGGCGAGGGGACTGTACCTGGCTGAAGTATACTATTGACGGAGGAGGGATCACAGATGGATACAAGACCTACCTGGGATGCATATTTTATGGAGATGGCAGAGCTGGTGGCGACCAGATCCACGTGCCTGCGCAGGCATGTGGGTGCTGTGATCGTTAAGGATAAGAGGGTCATCGCGACCGGCTATAACGGAGCTCCCAAGGGCGTGCCTCACTGCAGCGAAAAGGGCGGATGCCTCAGGGAACAGCGCGGTATCCCGTCGGGCGAGAGGCACGAGCTGTGCCGGGCGCTGCACGCGGAGCAGAACGCCATCATACAGGCGGCGACCTTTGCGCAGAGCGTCGAAGGAGCCACCATGTACGTTACCAATCAGCCCTGCATCATATGCGCCAAGATGATAATCAATGCCGGCATCAAGAGAATCGTTGTCAAGGAAGGCTATCCGGATGATCTCGCGGTGGAAATGCTGGATGAAGCGGGGTTGAAGATCGTCAAATTCGATGAACTGATGGGGGAATAGATCTCTTTATGGTCGAAGAAAGACTGGATAAAAACAGTTCACTGCTGTATAGAACGCTGGCAAAGGTCGCCGTGCCTATAGCTCTTCAGAGTCTCATAGGCTCATCTTTGAATCTGGTGGACAATCTGATGGTTGGCAGCCTGGGAGAGGAGGAGCTGGCGGCCGTCGGGGTCTCTGTGCAGATATACTTTGTTTTCTGGATGATATGCTACGGTTTCTCCAGCGGCTGTTCTACATTCATGGCTCAGTTCTGGGGAGCGAAAGACCTGCCCAGCATCAGAAAGACCGTGGGCTTTACATTGACGGCGTGCCTTTGTGCGGGTCTTGTTTTTTTTTGTGGCCTCGGTATTCTTCCCGACTCAGCTGCTGAGGATATTCACCGATATACCATCAGCCATCGAAGACGGCAGGAGTTATGTGACCACCGTTGCCGGATGTTACATCTTCGTGGCGCTCACGCTTCCATTTGAATGCGCGCTCCGGGCCACACAACAGACGCACTATCCGCTGTTTGCGAGCATTTTCGCATTTTCCAGCAACACATTCCTGAATTTCGTATTTATCTTCGGCCATCTCGGCGTACCGGCCATGGGCATCCGCGGTGCGGCGCTGGCGACCGTTATTTCGCGCGGCGTGCAGATGCTGATCATATATCTGATAGTCTTTGCGCGGAAGAACATCATCAGTGACAACTTCCTTCGTTTCTTCGGATGGAAGAAAGGCTTTGTGGGCCGCATCGTGAAAAATTCCATACCGACGACACTGAACGAATCTCTCTGGGGGCTGGGGACGGCGATGTACGTGGCCGCTTATGCGCGCATTGGCATCACGGAGTATGCAACGGTGCAGGCGGCGACGACAATACAGAACATCGTCTCCATGGCGGCCTTCAGCATGGGCGACGCTGTGCTCATCCTCGTGGGGCAGCGCCTGGGGAGGGGCCTTCTGGAGGAAGCTTTCGGCCTCGCGAAGCGCCTTGTGAAGATCGCGCTCATGATCGGGATCCTCTTCGGGTTGCTCCTGATAGCGATAGCGAAACCGATGGTTTCCCTGTTCAACTTTACCCCTGAGGGCAGTCACCTGGCATTCCTGATCCTGGTGGTCATGGGCGGTTCCCTCTGGCTGGTGGTCGTCAATGCGGTGAACATCACAGGGACCCTGCGCTGCGGCGGGGATACGAGATTCGCCATGTTCAGCGAAGTCGGCGCCGTCTGGCTCATCGGAGTACCCATGGCATTTCTTTCCTCGCTGGTATTCCAGTGGCCGGTGTACTTTTGTGTGCTCGCCGTCAAGAGCGAAGAAGTGGTCAAGGGCATATTCCTGACCGTGAGATTTTTCTCCGGCAAATGGGTGCGCAATGTTATCGACGACCTGAAGATAAAGGGCGACAGCTCGAAATGAGGCTGCCGGTCGAGGGAATCAGCGCGCTGTGAAAGCAGTTGCTTACTCGAGTGTTTGTTTTATATACAAGTTTCCAGTTAAACTGTAACACTAGACATATTGTCAGAATGTTTCCGGTCAAACCGTTTACTTTTCGACAGGATTGGTTATAATATCAAGTATGAAAGGTTTGGCGGAATTCAGGAATCGGATATTTGTCCACTGCATCGTCATTGCGATTGCAGCAGAACTGATATCCCTGGCCATCATAGGTGCGGACATCGGATTTCTGGCGGGTATCGCGATTGGGACTTTCATCACAATGATCAATTTTAATATAATGGTTTGGTCGGCAAAGAGAATGCTGGAGAGGCAGAGCAAAGGGCCTGTCGTAGGAGGTTATTTTATACGTATGCCGATCTACGGGGTGATTTTCTATCTCTGTCTGATGATCAGCGGCCACTGCGCCATAGCATGTGTGATCGGTTTTCTCAGCCTGCACGTTTCCATTATGTTGATATACGGCATTGAGAGCAGAATGCCCGGAGCAAAGAAGAATCCGCTGAACGACTGGACGGAACCTAAAAAATGGAGGGATCCATCCGAGTGGGAAGATGATGACGATGATTTTAAGGACTTTTAAAAGAGGGAAGCGAGGTGATCCTGCGTGCAACTGGGCCCGAAGATAATATTCAAAATTGGAGCTCTGAACATAACAGAGACAGTCATCTGGGGCTGGATAATAACAGCAGTGATACTGATATTCGTATATTTCGCGACCAGAAAGATGGAGCGCGTACCGCACGGGGCACAGGCGGTGGCTGAACTGCTGGTGGAAACTGTTTACAACATGGTCGGAGAGACCATGGGCAAGAACAATCTGAAGTTCGCACCCTGGATCGGAACGCTGATATGCTTTCTGGGACTGGGCAGCATGCTGGGACTGCTGGACTGCAGACCGGTGACCGCGGACCTGAATACCACAGTGCCGCTGGCGATAATCTCGTTTGTGATGATCCATTACAATGGTATCCGGTCGAATACCGTCAGGGGCTATCTGAAGAAGAAGGCTTCGCCATATGTGGCCATGATGCCGATGACGCTGCTGGACGATCTGTTTTTCCCGGTGACTCTGGCGATGCGACTGTTCGGAAATCTGCTGGCCGGAGTCATTGTAATGACACTGGTATACGGCGGACTGGCTTCGCTGTCCGCTTCGCTGGGATCGGCAGTGCCTTTCTTCCAGCTGTTCATACCACTGCCGCTGAACTTTTTCTTTGATATGTTTGAGCCTGTGCTGCAGACATACGTATTCGTTATGCTGACTATGGTCTTTACGTCCAATGCGATGGACAAACTGGAAGACTGATTAAATATATATATTCATACAAGGAGGAAAACAATATGTCACATATTACACCGGAAGCATTCGTATTGGGAATGTCCGCACTGGGAGCGGGAATGGCGATGATAGCTATGGCTGGCGTAGGAATCGGTATCGGATTCAATGCCGGCAAGACAGTGGAAGGAACCGCAAGACAGCCGGAAGCACAGGGCACCCTGCTCAAGCTGATGCTGGTAGGCGTGGCGCTGACGGAGACGGCGGGTATATTTGCTCTGATCATTTCGATTATGCTGATGTTCGCCAACCCGTTCATTGGACAACTGTAACTACTGTAGAGCAAGAGAAAGAAAGGAGGAAATGCCGTGAGTCTTGGAATCATTCAATTGGACTGGTCATCGCTGATGATCGTGGCCAATGTTGTAATACTGTTCCTAATAATGAAGCGTTTCTTCTTTGAAAAGATACACAACTTCATGAAGTCCAGGCAGGACAGTGTGAAGGACGCCATCGCGGAGGCCGAAGCAATAAACAAAAAGGCCGACAAAAAGATGGAGGAATATCAGCGCAGGATCGCTAACGTGGAGAACGAGAGCCGGGATATCATCAGGAAGGCCAAGGCCAAAGCGGATCAGCAGACCAAGCGCATCCTTGACGATGCCAATCAGCGGGCTGCCAGTATTATCAGCAACGCTGAAAAGGAGATCGACAGAGAAAAAGTCAAGGCTATATCTGAAATGAAGACAGAAGTCACCACGCTGGCGCTGATGGCAGCTGCCAAGATCATGGAGCACGAACTCTCCGGCAGTGAAGAACAGCGCAAGATGGTGGACAAAGTCATTGAAGAGGCGGGGACTGACGTATGGCAGAACTGACTGTTGATATGACATATGGAAACGCGCTCTTTCAGGCGGCGAAAGACCTGGGAAGGGTGGATGAAATGCACGAGGAAGCCGAAGCGGTGCTGGATGTGTTCCTGCAGGAGAAAGATTTCTACCGCCTCCTCTGTAATCCAACAGTTTCCAATGAAGAAAAAAAGACCATACTGAAAAACGTATTCGAGGGGCGTATCAGCAAGGAAATGCTGAGCTTTCTTTACATACTGGTGGATAACAATCGCGGGGGACACTACGAGCGGATCGTCAGGGAGTACAGAAAGCTGCGCGACGAAGAAGAGGGATTCGAAACAGGCACGGTCTATTCGGTGCAGCCTTTGACTGAGGAACAAATGGCCAGACTGCAGGAAGAAACATCTGATCTGCTAAAGCGCAGAATAAAACTGGAAAATCTCACAGACAAATCCCTGATCGGGGGGTTCAAGGTGATGGTTGGAGGAAAGATGATAGATGCTTCGCTGAAAAAGCGGCTCGCTGATCTCGGCGCGGCATTGAACTCGTAAGGAGAAGAATATGAAGTTAAGACCTGAAGAAATATCTGCGGTCATCAAGGAACAGATAAAAAATTACGAAAAAGAGATGGAGATCTCGGACTTTGGCAACGTCATCCAGGTAGGTGACGGCATCGCCAGAGTATATGGTCTGGAAAACTGCATGTCGGGAGAACTGCTGGAATTTGCCGACGGGACTTACGGCATGGCGATGAACCTGGAAGAAGACAACGTGGGCTGCGTAATATTCGGCTCTGATGTTGAAATCAAGGAAGGCGATATTGTAAAGCCGACGGGACGAGTGGTTGAAGTGCCTGTGGGACAGGAACTGGTCGGCCGCGTAGTCAATGCGCTGGGACAGCCTATTGACGGCAAAGGCCCGATCAATGCGACCAAGAGCAGGCCGGTAGAGAGCCCGGCACCTGGCGTACTGCAGAGGCAGTCCGTAAAGGAACCGCTGCAGACGGGACTGAAAGCCATCGACTCCATGGTGCCTATCGGGAAGGGTCAGCGGGAGCTGATCATCGGAGACAGGCAGACAGGAAAGACCGCTATAGCTATAGATACAATAATCAATCAGAAAGATGAAGACGTGATCTGCATATATGTTGCCATCGGACAGAAAAAGTCCACGGTGGCTCAGCTGGTGCAGACACTGGAAAATAAAGACGCCATGAAATACACCATCGTGGTATCGGCCACGGCTTCGGATGTGGCCCCGCTGCAGTATATCGCACCGTATGCGGGATGCGCGATGGGTGAAGAATTCATGTACAACGGTCAGCACGTGCTGATCATATACGATGACCTTTCCAAGCATGCGGTAGCTTACAGAGCTATGAGTCTGCTGCTGAGGAGACCGCCGGGGCGTGAAGCTTACCCGGGCGATGTCTTTTATCTGCATTCCCGTCTGCTGGAAAGAGCAGCCAAACTCTCGGATGCTCTGGGCGGAGGATCGCTGACGGCGCTACCCATCATTGAGACCCAGGCGGGAGACGTTTCGGCTTATATACCTACAAATGTCATATCGATCACCGACGGGCAGATATTCCTGGAGACGGAGCTGTTCTTCACCGGTCAGCGGCCGGCTATCAATGCGGGTATTTCGGTATCCCGTGTAGGCGGCAACGCGCAGATCAAGGCCATGAAGCAGGTCGCCGGAAAGATCAAGCTGGAGCTCGCGCAGTACAGGGAGCTGGCCAGCTTTTCGCAGTTCGGATCGGATGTCGATCCGGAGACCAAGGCGAGACTGGACCACGGTGCTATACTGATGGAAGTCCTCAAGCAGAGGCAGTATCAGCCGATGCGCGTCGACAAACAGGTAATGATCATTTACGCGGCGGCGAACGACTATATGAAGAACATAGAGCTGGAGTATGTGCCGGACTTTGAAAGGGATTTTCTCGAATATGCGGAGACCCACTACGACAGGATCGGCCGTTCCATCCTGGAGACCGGCGAGCTGTCGGATGAGATGGAGGAGGACCTCAAGGACGCACTGGAGCAGTTCATCAAGAATGAAGCCGGCAATTACCTGCTGCACAGCCAGCGGGTGATCAAGTCCACGGGCATCGCGGCCCCGGACAAACCGGACGATACGAAGAAGGAGGCTTGATCGCATGGCACGAAGCGACATGCAGGATGTCAAACGCCGTATCCGGAGCGTCACCAGTATGGAGCACATCACTAATGCGATGAAGCTGGTGTCGGCCGCAAAGCTGAGAAAGGCGAAGGCGACATACGAAAGCACCATCCCGTATTTTAACTACATAACGCATTCCATCGAGGAAATTTTCAACAACACGGATTCAGTTCCCCAGCAGTATCTGAAGGGCAGCCGCGAAATAAAGACCACCTGCTATATTATCATAACGGGCAGCCGCGGCCTCTGCGGAGCTTTCAACGGAAACGTGATCAGGGAAGCTGAACAGGAGATGGAAGCGGACTGGGAAGAACCGCTGCTGATAGCGATCGGCTCCAAAGGTGAAGAGCACTTCAAAAAGCAGGGTTACAACATATATAAAAAATACACCGCTCCTGCGGAAACGATACCGTTTCAGGAAACGCAGGAGATGAGCAAGCCGATAATAGAGATGTATAACGAGGGGACCATCGATGAGGTGGTCATGATATATACTTCATATATCAGCCAGCTGGAGCACGAGGTGAAGAATGTCACCCTGCTGCCCTTCGAGGCCACACCGGACCCCGATATTATCAGACATCAGCAGGAAGTCGAGTACGAACCGTCAGTGGAGGAGGTATTCAACTATCTGGTGCCCAAGTACGTTGAAATTATGATATACGGAGCCATAGTCGAGTCGGCCACCTGCGAGCACGCGGCCAGACGAATGGCTATGGAGAATGCAACGGACAATGCCCGGGACATGCTGAGCAACCTGTCGCAGTACTACAACAGGGCGAGACAGTCAGCGATAACAGACGAGATCATCGAGATCGTGTCCGGCTCCGAGGCATTGAAATAGGAGATTAACATGAACAAAGGAATCGTACATCAGATCATTGGACCTGTTATAGACGTCAAATTCGCTCCGGACGATATGCCGGAACTGTTGAACGCGATAAACATAGAGCTGAACGGCAAAAAGATCGTGGCCGAGGTGGCGCAGCACATAGGCGATGACGTAGTGCGCTGCGTGGCGCTTTCGTCGACAGACGGCCTCAAACGCGGCATGGAAGCCGTGGATACCGGGCACCCGATCGAGGTTCCCGTGGGCAAGGAAGTGCTGGGAAGGCTGTTCAATGTGACCGGGGAGACCATCGATGACAAGGGGCCCCTGGAGGGCGTGAAGAAAATGCCTATCCACCGTGATGCTCCTTCATTCGAGGAGCAGGACACTTCCTCGCAGATATTCGAAACGGGCATCAAGGTAATCGATCTGATCGCTCCCTATACCAGGGGCGGAAAAGTCGGCCTCTTCGGCGGTGCCGGAGTTGGCAAGACGGTACTCATACAGGAGCTTATCAGCAACATCGCCCGCGAGCACGGCGGCATATCCGTCTTTGCGGGTGTGGGGGAACGCACCAGAGAGGGCAACGACCTCTATTATGAAATGATAGAGTCGGGCGTTATCAACAATACAGCCATGGTGTTCGGGCAGATGAACGAACCGCCCGGCGCCAGGATGAGAGTGGCCATGACCGGCCTCACCATGGCGGAATATTTCCGTGATCAGGAGGGGCAGGATGTACTGCTCTTCATAGACAATATATTCAGATTCACACAGGCGGGTTCGGAAGTATCCGCGCTGCTGGGACGTATGCCGTCGGCTGTAGGCTACCAGCCCACATTGGCGACAGAAATGGGAGCCCTGCAGGAGAGGATCACTTCGACCAAGAAGGGCTCCATTACATCCGTGCAGGCTATATATGTCCCCGCCGATGACCTGACCGACCCGGCGCCGGCGACGACATTCGCACATCTGGACGCGACGACGACTCTTTCGCGTTCGATCACGGAGCTGGGCATCTACCCGGCAGTGGATCCGCTGGATTCGACATCGAGGATACTGGATCCGCTGATCGTGGGCGAAGAGCATTACAATACGGCCCGCGGCGTGCAGGAAGTCCTGCAGAAGTACAAAGATCTGCAGGATATCATAGCCATCCTGGGAATGGACGAACTGTCAGACTCAGACAAGCTGATCGTCAACAGGGCCAGAAAGATCCAGCGTTTCATGAGCCAGCCGTTCAGTGTAGCCGAGCAGTTCACCGGGATGCCGGGCAAGTACCTGCCGCTCAGTGAGACTGTAAGAGGGTTCAAGGAGATCCTCGATGGAATGTACGATGACATTCCCGAGAGCTATTTCCTCTTCTGCGGCGGCATTGACGAAGTGGTGAAAAAATACGAGGATGCCAACGGCGGCAAGGCCAATCTGGTCAAGGACGAGAAGGCGGCTGCAGCTGTCGATGGAGACGATCAGGGAGAGAAGTAGATGGCTAGCATAAAAGTCGAAGTGATAACACCGTCAAAGCTCTTTTACAGCGGAGACGTGGATCTGGTGATCGTGAGGACCACTTCAGGCGACGAAGGCTTTATGGCGGGACACTGCTGGGCGACGAAGCTGCTGGAGGTGGACGAGCTCTGGATCAGGGAAGCCGGAAAGTCGGAATACCGTGTGGCTGCGATTGCCGGCGGCTTCATAGATGTCAAAGACAGTATCATCATCTATACGGACGCTGCCGAATGGCAGGAGGATATAGATAAAAAACGCGCTCAGGAACTGAAGGAAGACGCGGAACAGTGGCTCAAAACCGAGAAAAAACACGATCCGAACGAAATCGCCAGGGCGCAGATCGCCATTGCCAAGGCCATCACCAGAATGAAGGTGGCCGAGGGAGGAAGGAGGAGACGAAGATAACATGAGTGATAATACCAGAGTTGCAGTTATTGGAGTAATTGTAGAGGACAATTCGGCGGCTGCGGAGCTCAACGATCTACTGCACGAATACGCGGATACCATATTCGGCCGCATGGGGATACCACACAGGGAGAAGGGGATCTTCATCATCAGCATCGCGGTAGACGCTGATGAGGATACCATCAATGCCCTGTCCGGAAAGCTGGGCGCGATCGAAGGAGTGTCCACGAAAACAATCTACTCGAAAGCCTGAAAACAGGAAAAACAGGGATGCTGCCTGCGCGGCATCCTTTTTTAATGCTCACAGGCTTTTCACAGGCCACCGGTTGCTTTTAGCATTCGGTTAAGTGTATAATACACTAAGCGTTTGCGATATTTTGTCATGAAAGGGCTTGAAAAAGATATGAAAAAGAAGATTATTACAGCCGTGCTGCTCAGCATGGTGCTATGTGCGGGACTGCTGACGGCATGCGGCGGCAGCGATGAGGATTCAGAGGGTACCGGAGACTCCGATACGCTCAGCAGACAGGTGAAAGTAGTAGCTTATGAGGGCGTTGGCAGCAATGTTCTCAAGAATATCGATGGAGACTATAAGGTCAGGACATACGATCAGCTGCCGGATGTCGAGAAAAAAATCAAGAGCGGAGACTACGATGTGGCTGTTTTGCCCACGACTTCCGCAGGAAGGATGTACGGCAAGACCGGCCGCAAGCTGGTAGAGATCAGCCCGGCCAGCATGAACGGGATCTACCTCCTTTCCAACGATTACTACCTCGATGAGAACGCAAAGATCTCCGCGCTGGCGACAAAGACCATTTATGTCAGCGGTGAGGACTCCACTGCAGTCAGGGTGTTTGAATATCTGATGAGTGAAGCGGGCATGGACAGCAGTTCGTACAAGCTGAAGGTGCTGGATTCATATGGCGAGATCAGGAAGGCACTGGCGGACTATGGCAACATCGCCCTAGCTTCGCAGCCGTACGCCACAAACCTCATGAAGAAGAACGACCAGGTAGTCAAGCTGATGGATCTCAACGAACGCTTCAAAGAGGATACAAATCTGGATATACCGACGGACGTGGTCATCGCAAAGAAGTCATTCGCCGAGAAGCACGATTCGGATCTCAGGGTGTTCCTTAAAGATTACAAGAAAGCGAACGACAAGACCAGGCAGCCGGGTCAGCAGGTGTTCTACAGCAATACCAACCGCGGCATCACCATCCTCAAGGAGTTCAACGATGCGATGTACAGCTACAACTCCGCGATCTTCGATGGCAGGAGCCTCAAGAACGGACTCTATTATCAGCAGTAAGCCGGATAAAAAAATTACGATAAAGGAAAACCCGAGGAAAGTTCCTCGGGTTTTCCCTTTAAAGGGTAACAATATGTTTCTTGATATTTCCTGTTTCAGTGAGGACTACTCGTAATTAGGCCGTTCGTGATATTCGGTGTGCAGCAGCTGATGTGCTCTGCTGCCTCCGGCCATTCCCAGGTAGTCTTTGTAGAGCCGCTTGATGGACGGGTTGTTGTGCGATTTGCGGATGAAGGTATTGCGGTCCTCTCTGTAGAGAGCTTTGGCCCTTTCTTCCCTGATGTCGCACCAGTTCCTTACTTCGGCCATCTGCAGCGGCTGTCCGCCTCCGTTGACGCATCCGCCGGGGCAGGCCATGATTTCGATAAAGTCGAATTGCTCCTCGCCGCTCCTTACTTTTTCAAGCAGTTTGCGGGCATTACCGAGTCCGTGGGCTGCCGCCGCCCTGATGTGTACGTTGGCCACATCGATATTGGCGACTTTGATGCCGTCCAGTCCGCGTACGGCTTCGTATTCTATATTGTCTGCCGAGGTACCTGTCAACAGATCGGCAGTCGTTCTCAGCGCTGCTTCCATGACTCCGCCGGTCGCTCCGAAGATGACTCCGGCACCGGTAGCTTCACCGAATGGATCGTCGAAATCGCTGTCGCCGAGATTTGTAAAGTCGATACCTACGTCGTATATCATCTTGGCCAGTTCTCTCGTGGTCAGCACTATATCCACATCGCGGATGCCGTTGACTTCCATTTCGGGCCGCTTGGATTCGAATTTCTTCGCCGTGCACGGCATTATGGAAACAACGACGACGTCGCGGGGATCCAGGCCTTCCTTCTCTGCATAATATGACTTCAGCACAGCGCCGAACATCTGATGCGGCGACTTGCATGAAGACACGTTGTCCAGCAGATCCGGGAAGTTATGTTCACAGAACTTGATCCAGCCCGGCGAGCAGGAAGTGATCAGGGGCAGCTTGCCGCCTCCGCGGATCCTGTCTATCAGCTCCGCGCTCTCTTCCATGATTGTCAGGTCGGCTCCGGTGTCCGTGTCGAACACTTTATCGAATCCCAGCATGCGCAGGGCGGTGACCATCTGTCCGGTGACCGCGGTACCTATCGGCATCTCGAATTCTTCACCCAGTGCAGCCCTGACAGCAGGTGCTGTCTGCACGACTACATGCTTGCTGGGGTCGTGCAGAGCGTTCCACACTTCGTCGGCGTCGCTCTTTTCGTGAAGTGCGCCCACCGGACATACGTTGATGCACTGTCCGCAGTTGACGCACGGAGTCTGGTCGAGCGTGCGGTTGAATGCCGCACCGACCACGGTGTTGAAACCGCGGTTCATGGTATCGATGACTCCCACAGTCTGTATGTTCTTGCAGGCGCTGATGCATCTCCTGCAAAGTATGCATTTGTTGGGATCCCTGACAATGGACACTCCGATGTCCAGCGGTTTTTTGGGCGAATTGTCCTCAAAGCGGACCGTGTCGATCGAGAGCTTGTTGGCCAGGCTCTGAAGTTCGCAGTCCATCCAGCTGCGGGTACATGTCTGACAGCTGGCGTTGTGATTGGAGAGTATCAGCTCCAGATCGACCTTCCTGGCTTCCATGACCCTTGGTGTATGTGTCAGAACTTCCATGCCCTCTTCAACCGGGTGCACGCAGCTGGCCTGAAGAGCCTTTTTGCCCTTGACTTCGACCACGCACATGCGGCAGCATCCCAGTTCGCTCACGTCTTTGAGGAAGCAGAGGGTGGGGATCTGTATATTTGTTTCTTTGGCAGCTTCCAGTATCGTATAGTTTTCCGGAACGTAAAGCGGAATACCATCGATCGTAATATTAACTTTATTCATTGCTTACGCTCCCTTCTCTAAGCATTGTTGAGTACGGCCTTGAACGGACATTTGGTAACGCATACGCCGCACTTTACGCACTTGTCCTGATCGATCCTGTAGCCTTCGTTCTTGTCGCCGCTGATGCATGCGCTGGGGCAGTTTCTCGCGCAGATACCGCACTTCTTGCATGTATCCGGGTCGATGATGTAGCGTACCATCGACTTGCAGACGCCCGCGGGGCATTTTTTGTCCACCACGTGGGCGATGTATTCATCGCGGAAGTACTTCATCGTGGAGAGCACCGGATTCGGTGCTGTCTGGCCCAGTCCGCAGAGAGCGCTGGCCTTGATGTTTCTCGCCAGTACCTCCAGCTTGTCCAGATCCTCCAGAGTGCCCTTGCCCTCGGTGATCCTGGTTACTATTTCGAGCATCCTCTTGGTGCCGATGCGGCATGGAGGACATTTTCCGCATGATTCATCGACCGTGAATTCGAGGAAGAATTTTGCAAGATCTACCATGCAGGTATCTTCGTCCATTACGATCAGTCCGCCGGAACCCATCATGGAGCCCAGTGCGATCAGCGATTCGTAGTCTATCGGGGTGTCCAGCTCGCTGGCCGGAATGCATCCGCCGGAAGGCCCGCCCGTCTGGGCAGCCTTGAATTCTTTGCCGTTTGGTATACCGCCGCCGATATCGTAGATGATCTCTCTCATGGTAGTGCCCATGGGGATCTCCACGAGGCCGGTATTGTTGATCTTGCCGCCTACAGCGAAGACCTTGGTACCCTTGGATTTTTCGGTACCGATCGAGGAAAACCACTCCGGCCCCCGCAGTATGATGACGGGGATATTGGCATAAGTTTCCACGTTGTTTAAGATCGTCGGCTGGTCGAAGAGACCCTTGACCGCCGGGAACGGAGGCCTTGGCTGCGGCTCGCCGCGCTTGCCCTCGACAGAGGTCATCAGTGCGGTTTCCTCGCCGCAGACGAATGCGCCCGCGCCGAGCCTTACATCGAGGTTGAAATCGAATCCGGTCCCCAGGATGTCCTTGCCGAGCAGCCCGTATTTTCTCGCCTGCTCGATGGCAATGGTCAGCCGCTTTACAGCAATAGGGTATTCGGCTCTTACGTATACATAGCCCTGGTTAGCTCCGATAGCATAAGCGGCAATGGCCATCGCTTCGATGACCGAATGAGGATCGCCTTCGAGTACGGAACGGTCCATGAACGCGCCGGGGTCGCCCTCGTCGGCGTTGCAGCAGACGTATTTCTGGTGTACCTGCTGTTTGGCGGCAAAGCTCCATTTTACGCCTGTGGGGAATCCGGCTCCGCCGCGTCCGCGCAGGCCGGAAGCCTTGATGGTGTCGATTACATCCTCGGGTTCCATCTTTGTGAGCACGGTCTCCAGCGCTTTGTAGCCGTCACGTGCGATGTATTCATCTATGTTTTCCGGGTCGATGGCGCCGCAGTTTCTGAGGGCCACCCGCATTTGCTTTTTGAAGAAATCAGCATTCTCCAATGCATTTTCTATTTTTTCTCCGTCCTGCTCTCCGGCCAGCAGCCTGGTTACCGGCTTGCCGCCTTTGATGTGGCTTTCGAAGATCTCATCTACGTCTTCCGGCTTCACGGTGGTGTACATTACGTGTTCCGGGTACATCATCATGATGGGACCCTGCGCGCAGAGACCGAAGCAGCCGGTCTTGATTACCTTGATTTCATCACCGAGACCTTCCGCCTCGATGAGTTTTTCGAGATTGTCCTTGATGACCATGGAATCGGAAGATGTGCATCCGGTCCCTCCGCATACCATTACATGCATGCGGCCGCCTTCCGGGGTAGGTGTGGCGTTGCGGTCCTGCCGGATCATCATGTCTGCGAGGACTTTGTCGCGTATATCTTGTATATCTTCAATGGATTTGATCATTTTGCGCTCACTCCTTTCCCAACGTTGTCATATTCGTTCAGAATGCCTTCTACCTCATCAGGTGTGCATTTGCCGTATACCTTGTCGTTGATGGTAACTACAGGTGCCAGACCGCAGGCGCCTATGCAGCGGCAGGCGTCAAGGGAAAACTTTCCGTCTTCTGTGCATTCGCCAACGTCAATCGACAGCTGGGTCCTGAATTTGTCGAGGATCTCACCAGAGCCCTTGACATAGCAGGCTGTACCCATGCATACGTTGATGCGGTATTTTCCTTTGGGATATATCGAGAATTGAGTGTAAAAGCTGACTACGCCATACACTTCGGCCAATGGAATGTTCAGCTGGTTTGAAATCTCCAGCTGTACTTCAATGGGAAGATAGCCGTATACTTCCTGTGCCTCGTGGAGGACCGGAATCAGCGCACCCTTGGTGTCCTTGTACTTGGCTATGATCTGGTTCAGCTTTTCGGCTTTAGCCTTAGCGTCGGGACATTCAGCGCAGTTCTGTGCCATTTGAGACGCTCCTTTCAATGAAAAACAGATAACACTTATTGACACAAAATTAACAAAATTTCTGAAAACTGTCAACAAGATAGAAAGAAAACGATAAAAAGACAGCAATTTAGTAACTGATGCGAGCTCCAAAATGCCGATATGACGGTAAAAAATACTATTTTGGGGAACGAGTTGATTAATTTGCTGCCTAAAAAATGACAAAAACGTTGAAAAACCGAAAGAGCACAAACTAAAACGTTCAAAATTGCGGTAAGCCGGTATACAGCAAATTGGTGAAATAGAAGATTTTTCTGTGGTCCTGAACGGGAAAAACAGCTGCCGGGATGGTATAATCGACAGATAAGACACGGGAGGAATTATGAAGCAGGATGATTTGATAATATCAAGGGCGCAGGATCTGCTGCGCATGTGTGACCAGCAGTACAGCACTACAAACAGTGGCATTCTCGACATGCATCAACAGGCGATAGTCCAGAGGAACATACGCCGCCCCGCGGGTACAGAGTGCCTTTTTTACGGAGGCTATGAAGATGCGGAGAGGCGCATCTTTGTATGCCTGCCGGACTATGCGGAACTGAACGGCGATGATATCCTGGCCGTGCTGCGGGCGGATACGTCGGGCCATGCGGGGCTGACACACCGTGATTATCTGGGCGCGCTGACCGGACTCGGTATCCGGAGAGATCTGGCAGGCGACATACTCGTGCGCAGAGATGGCGCAGACATCATCATCTTGAAGGAAATCGCAGACTTTCTGCTGCTAAATTATACTCAGGCCGGCAGGGCGGCCCTGAAAACACAGATCCTGCCGCTGTCGCAGCTGATCGTTCCCGAGGCTTCGGTCAAGGTGATCAGGGATACCGTGGCCAGCATGAGGCTGGACAACATAGTCAGCGCAGGATTCGGCATGTCGCGCAGCAAAGCGGCAGAGGCTGTTCAGCGCGGTCTCGTCTTTGTCAACAGCGTGGAAATGGACAAACCGGACTGGCGCATAGAAGAAAAGGACAAAGTGGTCCTCCGCGGCAAAGGCAAGATCGTGATCGATGAGATCGGCGGCAGATCAAAGAAAGGACGCGAATATGTCACCATCAAAAGATACATATAAGGGTGACCGTCTGACCTGTTAAAATGCGGATTTGACACCGTAGGAAATAACTATCATTATAATGCCCGCGGTGGCTACGCCTGCGAGGATCACGGGGAAGGCCTTGCGGAGCCTGATGTCGAGGACCGAAGCTACGAGCGAACCGGTCCAGGCGCCGGTCCCCGGCAGGGGTATGGCGACCAGTATGAACAGTCCGAGACTGCGGTACTTTTCGACTTTTTTCCCGTTGAGATGCGCCTTTCTGATCAGTTTTTCCACTATGGGAGCGGTGCGCGGGTTCTTCTGCAGCCAGGCAAAGATGTGGCGCAGAAACAGGATTATAAAAGGAACGGGTACCATGTTGCCGGCAACGCCCAGAACGAATACCAGCCACAGCGGCAGCCCCTGGGCGACCCCGTAGGGAATGGCACCCCGGAGTTCGACTACGGGCGCCATAGAAATCAGAAAAACAGAGATAGCTTTCCCCAATGTTGTTGATGTTATCCAAGAAATCATAATTAACCCCAATCGTATTTCCAGTATTTGCTTATTATTGTATATCGGACGCTAAAAAAAGTCTATATAATCTCAAATATGAGAATTAAAATTGCGAAAAAGTATTAGAAATAAGAGAATTGTCTGCAAATTTTGAATACCTCTTTGTGCATAAAAAGAATTGAGAAAAAATTTGAAATTGTTCCTCCCATTGAAATTTCCGAAAGGTAAGCGCCAACAAACTAATATTTGAAAGATATTTCACAAGCTTTGGCACAGGGGTTGCATTATATATGGGCACAACGTTATATCATAGGCCGCCGTTTATCGGGCGGCACATAGATTAGGAGGTCAAATAAATGACTGCAAGAAACGAACAAAAAGCATTGGAATTGGCTACGAGAGTTGTTGATTACATTGAGAAGCCGGAGCTGACAGAAGCTGACAAAAAGGCTATCCATGATGAGTCCATTGCAAACTTCAACGAGAACGTAAACCCGGGCTGGCTGGTATACAGAAAGTCTGTATCCACAGACTCCGCGTTCATCGAGTGGACTGACAATGCTGAGTGCTTTGAGGATCTGAACGGTGTTAAGTTCATCGACTGCCTCGGTGGATTCGGAATCTACACTTGCGGACACAGAAACCCTGAAATTCTGAAGACAGTTAAGTGCCAATTAGACAGATATGCACTGCATTCACAGGAACTGGTTGACCCGCTCAGAGGTTACCTGGCTAGCGCACTGGCTCAGATCACACCGGGAGATCTGCAGTACTGCTTCTTCACAAACGGTGGTGCTGAGGCTGTAGAAATGGCTCTGAAGCTGGCTAGACTGGCAACAGGCGGCAGATGGTACATCTCAACTGTTGGAGCATTCCACGGAAAATCAATGGGAGCTATCTCCATGGGCGGCAAAGGCGCTTACAGAGAAGACTACATTCCGATGGTACAGCAGGTACAGCACGTTGAATATGGTAATGCTGACGCTATGGAAGCTGCAATCAAGAACCTGCAGACAGTAGGCGAAAAGGTTGCCGGAGTTATCATCGAGCCGATCCAGGGCGAAGCTGGAGTACAGATTCCGCCAGAAGGTTACCTCAAGGCTGTTAGAGACATCTGCGACAAGTATGGTGTTGCCATGATCTGCGACGAGATCCAGACTGGTATGGGACGTACCGGTACGATGTGGAGAGTTGACCACGAGGGAGTAACTCCTGATATCATGACTTATGGTAAGGCATTCGGCGGCGGCATCATGCCGATCACTGGTATCATTGCTAGACCTAAGATGTATGGACAGAAGATGTTCGATAACCCGTGGATCCTGGGATCCCCGACATTCGGCGGAAACCCGCTCGCTTGCTCGGCTGCACTGTCGACAATCAAGTACATGCTGAAGCATGACATTCCTGGCCAGTGCGCTAAGAATGGTAAGATCTACATGGATGGACTGAAGAAGCTGCAGAACAAGTACCCGACAATCCTGAAGGAAGTCAGAGGTGCTGGACTGCTGATCTGCATGGAATTCCCAGAAGCAGAAGTTGGCTACGCTGTAACTAAGGGTCTGTTCTCAAGACAGGTCATGACAGCTGGTACTCTGGTTAACGCTAAGACAGTTCGTATCGAACCGCCTGCAATCCAGACAGAAGAGACAATCAACACAGTACTCACCAAGCTGGACGAAGCACTTGCTGACGTTAAGAAGGAATTCAATCTGTAATTTCAAAAAATAACCATATGTAATATAAGGTTGTACCGGGAGGCGGGCCATTGTGCCTGCCTCTCGGTTTTCTATGTGTACGCCTTGTGGTATAATGTTCGCGGAGGAAAAATATGTTAGAAATATCACCGCTGAAATATGAAGACGGCAGGTTCATGATCCTCGATCAGACGCAGCTGCCGCTCAAAGAAGAATGGCTGGAAATAGAGACCGCGGAGGACCTCTGGGAAGCTATCAACCAGTTGAAAGTGAGGGGTGCACCTGCTATCGGTGTGGCCGCGGCTTTCGGTATGAGTGTCATCGCCGATGGGATCGAAGAGCAGAACTACGATGATTTTGTCCGGGCTTATTGTGATGTCTCCGACTATATCGCGACTTCACGGCCGACGGCGGTCAACCTCTTCTGGGCGCTGGACCGCATGAAGGCGAAAGTGCAGCAGATGAAGGGTGCCCGTCCCCTGGAGATAAAGGAGGCGCTGCAGAAGGAAGCGCAGGACATTTACGATGAAGATGTCGCATCCTGCCGCATGATGGGAGAGTACGGCCTGCAGCTGCTGATGCCGGATGCCGGGATACTGACTCACTGCAATGCCGGGGCGCTGGCAACAGCCAAGTATGGTACCTGTCTCGCGCCGGTGCATCTCGGTCAGGAGAGAGGCTATGATTTCAAGGTGTTCGCCGATGAGACGAGGCCGCTGCTGCAGGGTGCGCGCCTGACAGCCTGGGAGCTGATGAAGGCCGGCGTTGATGTGACCCTGATCTGTGACAACATGGCGGCTTCTGTCATGAAGAAGGGCTGGGTCGATGCGGTAGTCGTCGGCTGCGACCGCATGGCGGCGAACGGCGACGGTGCCAACAAGATCGGGACCAGTCAGGTCGCCATCATGGCCAAAGAGTACGGCATCCCCTTCTATATGTTCGTGCCCAGCTCGACCATCGATATGAACACGCCCACGGGAGATGACATAGTAATAGAAGAAAGAGAAGGAAAAGAGATTTATCAGATGTGGTACCGGCACGACATGGCACCGGAGGGCGTAGGTACTTTCAACCCGTCGTTCGATGTTACCGATGCCGGATACATCACGGCCGTGGTCACTGAGAAGGGGATCGTGAGACCGCCGTACAGGGAAAATCTAAAGAAGCTATGGGATACAAAGTAAAAGTGAATGTATTCGAAGGCCCCTTCGATCTTCTGGTTTACCTGATCGAAAGCGCCCGCATGAATATCTATGACATACAGGTCTCCGAGATCACATCGCAGTACCTGCAGTATCTGGATGAAATGCAGCAGATGGATGTTGGCGTTTCTTCCGATTTTATGGTGCTCGCAGCGGAGCTCATAGACCTGAAGTCGAAGATGCTGCTGCCCCGAGTGAGACATGAGGGTGAAGATGAAGTCATCGAGGACCCGCGTGCAGGCCTGGTAAGCCGGATCCTGGAGTACAAAAAATTCAAGAGCATCTCCGAAATGCTGGCAGAGCGCGAAGAGGAAAATCAGCGCATATATGAAAAGCCGCAGGAGGATATCTCACGCTTTACCGAGGAACCTGATGAATATCTGGTGATGGACATCGACCAGTTCGTCAAGGCTTTCGATGCCTTCCTGATGCGAAAGAAAAAGGTCGATGAGATCAGGCAGAGGTACGAGCGCGTGGAACAGCAGAAGATAACCGCGAGCCGCAGGCGCGACTTTATCAGCAGCCTGTTCAGGGCTGACCGCAGCCGGGTGCTGCCCTTCAGTGAACTCGTTGAGGACAAAGATGACAAGTACGATGTGGCGCTCTCGTTCTCTTCACTGCTGGAGATGGTGAAGGAGCGCAGGCTGGAAGCCGATCAGAAGAGGCTGTTCGGGCGCATAGATGTCAGGGCCACGGAGCACCTCGACGACGATGAAGCAAACAACGGGGAGGAAGAACATAATGACCAGTAGGAGATCCATAAAGTCCGCATTTGAATCCATGATGTTCATCTGGGGGGAACCGCTGCAGGCGAAGACGGCGGCCGAGATATTCAACATCTCGGAGAAGGAAGCCTGTGAATGTTTTGAAGAGCTACAGCAGGAGCTCGAGGAACAGCGGCGCGGCCTCAGGGTGAGGAAGGTCAACAATGGATATCAGTTCGTCACCGCGGAGGAAAACTCCGAATACATCGAGCGCCTGTGCACGCCGGTGAAGAAAAAGCGGCTGAGCCAGGCGGCGCTGGAAGTGCTGGCCATCGTAGCTTACAAGCAGCCGGTTACCCGCGGCCAGATCGATGAGGTGCGCGGCATCAAGAGCGACCGCGTGCTCGAGGGACTGATCAAAAAGGAACTCGTGGAAGAGAAGGGAAAGTCCACCGCCATAGGCAGGCCCGTACTCTACGGGACGACGGATGCCTTTCTCAAAAATTTCGGCCTGGAGACGCTGAAAGAACTGCCGGATATCGAAGATATCGGGGCCGCGATCGAGGCGCCCGATGGTTACGAGGACGCCGTTATCATGAATCAGATCTCCATGGAGGATATGTCCGGGAACAAATAAGCCGCTTATTTTACGACGCGCATGATCCTGCGGTGGAGCGCCAGCAGTATGTTGATGGCGGAACCGATCGCCAGGAGGCCGATAGCAATGGCGCCGGCACTGAACAATGTCTGCGCGCCCAGCGTTGCCGCTTCGCCGAGATTGCCGCTGATCAATGCCAGCATGGTGTAGTAGATACCGGAGCCCGGCAGCAGAGGTATGATGCCGGGGATGGTGAACACCGTGGAAGCCTGTTTGAAAATGCGCGAGCAGATGTCGCTGGCGAGCCCGACGACGCAGGATGCGATGAACATGGCACCCAGCATGCCGAGCGCGTTCTGAGTGAGCTGGTAAGCCACCCATCCGGCTCCGCCGATGACGCTGGCGGCTATCAGGTTCTCTTTGGGAACATTCATCAGGATACAGAAACCGAAAGTTGCCGCGAATCCGATGAACATGGCGATGCCCATGTTGTCGGCTTCGGCGGCTGTTTCCATGCCCAGCCCGTGGATCGCCCACAGTTTGATGACGATACCGGCTCCGGTTGCCAGGGAAACGGCGACCACCAGCGCCTCCGCGGCGCGGGCTATTCCGGCGAGCATGTCGCCCGAGAGGAAGTCGCGTATGGAATTCGTCAGCGCAGCGCCGGGCACGTATATCATCAGGGAACCGATGACCATGGATCCCGGAGACGCGCCAATAGACAGGCTGACGCTGATCAGTGCCAGTATCGTAGACAGTGCACAGCAGCAGAACCCGCGTATGAAATAGTTGATGGCATATCTGTGCAGGAATATGCTCAGCGCGTAGCTGGCTACTCCTATGCATCCCGAACAGAAGGAATCCAGGGGATTCCCCGACAGCAGGGCACAGAAAAATCCGGCTACCAGCCCCGCACCCAGGAGGCGCAGCGGGATGGGATACCGGTCCTGCTTTGATATCTTGTTCAGTCTCGCGAGACCTTCCTCGATCGTCATGTCGGTCGTGGTGAATTCGCGCGAGAATTCGTTGATATCGGATATCTTCTTGAGATTGGTGTTCGCGTAATGTATCCTGCTCAGCGAAGTTAGCACGTCGCCCTCCTCGTCGCTGGGGTAGAGCGAAACGAAGATACCTGTCGGGGTCGCGAATACCTCAACGTAACGGATGTGGCAGGCGGTGCATATGCGGGTGATGGTGTCTTCCACCCTGTAGATCTCGGCGCCGCTCTGCATCATTATTTCGCCGGCCCTGATGGCCAGCCTCAACACACTCTTTTGTACCTGATTCATGAAACGATTATATCACATGGACGTATATAATTGTAATATTTTGTGGTTCGTGTTACTATTGGTTTCAAAGGCGGACAAAACATGAGACTGAACAAATATATAGCTCAGTCAGGCTATGCCAGCAGGCGCAAGGCCGACGAGCTGACCAGAAACGGAAATGTGAAGATAAACGGGCAGGTGATGAAAGAGCCGGGATATGATGTGCTCCCTGAGGACAAAGTGGAAGTGAACGGCAGCCTCATTGGATCTGCGGAAAAGAAAGTCTACGTCATGGTCAACAAGCCGCGGGGCGTGGTCACCACGATGAAGGATGAAAAGGACAGGCCGGTGGTCGCCGACCTGGTCAGCGACATCCCGGAGAGGCTGTTCCCTGTGGGGCGTCTCGATTTCAACACGACCGGACTCCTCCTGATGACCAACGACGGAGAGATGGCCAACAAGCTGGCCCATCCCAGTCACAAGGTCGGCAAGACTTATCGTGCCAAGGTGGCCGGCGTGCTTTCGGACAAAAAACTGGCCGTGCTGCGCAAGGGCGTGGATATAGGCGGCTTTGTCACCGGGGAGGCCCAGGTCGAAGTCGTCAGACAGACCAGAAAATCGGCCATCGTCGACATAACCATCCACGAGGGCAAAAATCGTCAGGTGCGCCGCATGTTCAAGGCGGTGGGCTGCCCGGTGCAGGAACTGCACCGCATGGCTATCGGCGATATTTACCTATCGCGCCTGAAAGAGGGGCACTATAGGAAACTGACGAGACAGGAGATAGATTATCTGAAGAGTTTGTAATAAAAACGGGAAGAGGGGAAATGAAGGAAGAAAGAAAATCGCTCACAGGAATGAGAAGACGGCTGGCAGCCATAGTGCTGGCGGCGGTCTTTTGCTGTTCGGCGCTGATATTCACGGCTGCGGAGCCGGATAGCGTTAATGCCGCGCAGGAAGCGCAGCAGGGTGACATCAAAGTGAAGATCACGGCTTATGGCCTCTCGCGCTGGGTAAGCTGCGGCAGGATGTCGGTGCGCGACATCATGACGGCTGAAGAGGTCCCCGTGGGAGTCTACGACCGCACCGAGCCCGCGCTTGATGAAGTGGCCGCCGACGGACAGGAGATCAGGCTGTATCATATCACGACCAGAAAGATTGCCGTCAGGGAGAAATCGCGGATACCAAAGAAGACGGTAAAAGACAGGACTATGTTGCGCGGCGAAAAGCGCATCCTCAGGCAGGGCCAAAATGGACTCGATTATGTGAAATACGATCAGATCCTCGCGGATGGACACGAAGTCGACCGGGTAGAGCTCGACCGCAGGGTGCTCGAAAAGCCCGTCGCTCAGGTGACCGCGGTGGGCACCATGTACAGAGGACTCGACTACAAGGGAACGGAAAAGAGATTCAACATCAGCAGGAAATATGATGTCAAGGCGACGGCTTACTGCGACAGCGGCTATACTGCCGGCGGTCCGGCCGCCGGAGACGGCATCATCGCCGTGGACCCCGATGTGATCCCCCTGGGCACCAAGGTCTTTGTTGAGGGATACGGATTTGCCATCTGCGCGGATACCGGAGGTGCCATCAAGGGCAAGAAGATAGATATCTGGCTGCCTGATGAAAACAAGTGTGAGAGCTGGGGCGTGCGCGATACGGTGATCTACATCCTCGATGATCAGGATGCGCCGCTGCCGGCAGTGACTCATGTGGAGTCGGATGGTTCCCGGCCGGCTGACAGCAGCGGCAGCCGCAGCCAAGACGGCGGGCAGAAGAAAAAGTCGCCGGAGAAGACCAGGGATCACAGTCAGCAGGTAGAAAAGCAGGAAATAGAGCAGGACGAAGATTGATCCTGCTCCCATGCGGTATCAGATATATTCTTTGATCGCGGCCAGCAGTTCTTCATCGTTTCCGATCATCCTGGCCATGCGGGGCCTGCCGCCGCCCTTGAGGCCGCTGGCTTTTACAAGAGCGCCGCAGTCTACGGAGCCGTCGGAGAACAGCAGCAGGGTATGTGAAGATTTGTCGTGCAGGGCGGTGAACGGCCTCTCCAGCTGCTTGCCGATATGCATGCCGTCGTCGGCGGTCAGCGGATCGAGTACAAAATAACAGCCCGAGGCGGCGGAGATTTCTTTCGCCTTCTGGTTGGACACCATCTTTTTCAGGGCGGTCATCTGTGCGTGCAGATCATCGGCCTGTTTTTTCTGCTTGCGGATCTTTTTCAGCAGATCGCCGCTGCCGGCAGAGAATTCGCTGCCCAGCTCGGTCACTATTTCGTGCTTGGCATCGTAATCCGCGAGGGCCCGCTGTCCGGCTTCGAAGTAGACGCGGTACATGTCTTTGTTTTTCTCCACCCGGAAGATCTTTACCAGACCGACCTGGCCGGAGGTCGACGGGTGGGTACCGCAGCAGGCAACGCAGTCCGAGGGATTCTCGATGCTGCCCACGCTCACTATGGAAATGTCCTTTTCGATGGTGAGCTTTTTTCTCAGCGGCAGGCCTTCCGCTTCCGCCTTTGTCCTGAATCTGCGGGTGACCACCGGCAGGTCCTGCCAGATGGCCCGGTTGGTGCACAGCTCGGCGTTCAGCGCTATCTCCATGGTCAGCTCTTTGCCGGCAAAAGCCGGGTCGTCTTCGAGACTGATGTCTATGGTCATGTATTCATCGCCCATGTGAAAGCCGCGGTTGACACCGCCGTATTCTCTGTGGAACATCCCGGAGAGGATGTGTTCGCCGCAGTGCCGCTGCATGTTATCAAAGCGGCGCTCCCAGTCTATCGCCAGCGCTACTTCATCTCCCGGTTCGGGAGCTTTGCCGTTCAGCTTCACCGTGTGCCTTACTTCGTCGCCTTCCTCCTGGACATCGATAACTTTCATGCTGTCTATGGTACCCAGGTCGCAGCTCTGTCCGCCCCCTTCGGGGAAGAACATGGTGCGGTCGAGGTACAAATTTGCGGCGCCGTTTGAGGCGGGCAGGCAGCGGACCACGGTCGCCGTGCCCGACTTCATATATACGTCTTCCTGATATAGTTTTGTTGTCGTCATAACTTCCTCCATTAAGTTAAAATATTATAACACAAGGGAGCAAATTTGTTATATAATGTTCATTGCATTAATAAGTTTGCTAACGCATTTGCTTTAGAATAATCTATAGATAATCTGTGGATAACTTGCCATTGACAAAACGTGAAACGCGTAGAACCGTTGAAATCACTTGCATTCAGAAAAATAGTTATACACAAGTAAAAGTGGATAAAATCGTATGAAATTATGAAAGAGCTGTGGATAATCTAAGAAAATACGATAATTCTCGGATTTGTGTCTGTTGATAATTAAAAGTTGTGGGCCGCCATTGGGTTTACATAATCAAGGCACGAGCTTTTACAGGAGGAGAACATTGTTAAAAGAAAAGATCGCTTACAAGGATGGCTTACCGGTCAACCTTCTGGTGGCCGAAATCGATGAGTACCCGATACACTTCCATGAAGAACTCGAGGTAGTTTATGTGCTCAAGGGAAGGATAAAACTGAGGAACGGCTACTATAACTACGAGCTCAAGCAGGGCGATATCTTCATCCTCAATGACAGAGAGATCCACAGCTTTGAGAGGATCGACGACGAGGACAACATCGTGATGATGCTGCAGCTGGATCTGGGATACTTCTCGGCTTACTACAAAAATCTTAAGAACTGTTTCTTTGTCACCGATATGGAAGACGATGATGACGAGAGCCTGGAGGTGCTGCGCGGACTGCTTTCAAAGATAATGATCACCATTCTGCGCAAGGGATATCGTTACGAACAGAAGGTGATCGAGGACACACACAACCTCATCGCCTGTCTGCAGTCGGATTTTCAGTACTTCCTCATGGAAGACGGGAAGTTTGTCAACGAGACCAAGAAAAAAGGCAACAAGGTCCTCGCCGGGAGGCTCAACAGGATCACGGTATACATGTACGACAATTACTACCGCAAGCTGACTCTGAATGAGATCGCGGAACGGGAGCACCTCAGCATCTACTATCTCTCCCACGTCATCAAGGAAGCTACCGGGCTAAGCTTTCAGGATCTCCTGAGCTTTATAAGGGTGGAGGAATCTGAAAAGCTGCTGCTGGGGACCAAGAAGAAGATCGGTGTCATCTCGAGCGAGACCGGATTTTCTGCGGTGCGCTACTATATAAAGCATTTCCAGCGCTGGTACGGCATGCATCCTCAGGAATACAGGAAGAAATACACCGGCAAGATAATCAGCCGCGAGAGTGCTGCCAGGATGCGGCGCTGTTCCCCGCAGGAGATCGAAGACGCGATCCGCAGCCGGGTGCAGGGCATCTATACCGAGCAGGACAACAGGCATGCCTCTGCTCCGGTGATCGTGGATCTGAACATGAACGGCGAAGAGCAGAATGAGGGACGCGCGTTCATCGATGAACTGATGATCAAACCGATGCTGAAACCGGTTGCCGGCCCCTACGTCCTCATCAAGAGCCTCGGCGAGAGAGTCATCAAGGCGGGAGAGAATTATCTGGTGACCACCTCATGCGCGCCCAGGGAGGAAGTGACTTCTCTGAGCATATTGGTCTACAACTATGACCGGGTCATGGGCCGCAGCCTCGACAGGGCCGATCGCCTGCAGACGGTTTCCGAGCTGATCAAGAACTACAATGAAAGCATGGAATTCCTGTTCCGGTGTTCCGGGCTCTCCGGTGAATTCAAGATCTGCCGCTATCGCGTCAGCAAGGAGAACAGCGTGATGACGTTCCGGCGCCTGCTGGAAAAGGGTGTCGAAAAGTCGGAGAGAGAGATACTGGTGCGCAAGTGGGCATCGCTGCCGAGCGTGGAATTCGGCGAGTCAAAGGCCGGGGATACGCTCTCTCTGCGGATCACCATGTATGGCTTCAGTGCGGAATTGATACTCCTTGAAAAGAAGGAAACGAGCGATTGAACTTCAGCAAGTTTGTACTCGATTAGAGCAAAAATGTAATTGAATATTCAGAAAATATAGTCTACACTGTAATTGTCAGTAAATTTGTTCAATAAACAACATATTACATTATGGAGGTGGCTAATATGAAAATTTTGATCATTGGAGCAGGCGGAGTAGGAACATCAGCCGCAAAGATCATCCAGCTGCAGGGCAGCAAAGCGGATTGGGCTGAAAAAGTAGTAGTTTCTGATTACGATGAAGCAAGGGCAAAGAAAGTCGCGGAAGAGATCTGCGGAGGCGGAAAATTCGTGGCTGCCAAGGTCAACGCCAGAGACGCTGACAATATAGAAGCTTTGATCAAGGAACACGGCATTACATGGGTAATGAATGCTGTCGAACCTGAATTCAACCAGTGCATCTTTAATACCTGCCTCAAGTGTAAAGTGGGATATATAGACTGCGCGATGACATTATCAAAGCCTGATGAGAGCCAGGTAGGCAATGATCACATCACATATGAAAAGCTGGGTGACTACCAGTTCGCTCAGAACGACGAGTGGGCAAAGGCTGGCAATATGGCGATAGTAGGCTCCGGAGTTGAGCCTGGAATGGCAGATGTATTTGCCAAATTCGCTGAAAAGCACCTCTTTGATACGATCGACGAGATCAACGTTCGCGATGGAGATAACTATTCCGGCGAAGACACAGGATATTTCGGATTCAGTGTGTGGACGACTATGGAAGAATGCCTCAATCCACCGGTTATCTGGGAGAAGGACAGAGGCTGGTATGCAACAGAATGCTTCTCAGAGCCTGAAATATTCAACTTCCCGGGCGGCATCGGCGGCGTAGAGGTTGCCAATGTAGAGCACGAAGAAGTAATGCTGGTACCCAGAGTAATCGACTGCAACAGAGTAACCTTCAAGTATGGCGTACCTAAGGAAACTCAGGATATGCTGCTCTATCTGAAGGATCTGGGACTCTCCGAAGCATGGAAGAAATACAAGGTAGGAGACAGCGAGATCACACCTCGTGACTTCCTCTGCAAAGTAATACCTTCACCGGTAGATGCTACCATGAAGATGCAGGGCAAAGGCTGTGCAGGCACATGGGTAAAGGGAACCAAGGACGGAAAGACAAGGTCCGTATATATCTATCAGGTTGCCGACAACCAGGAGTGCATTGCCAAGTACACTACGAACTCCGTAGTTGCTCAGACTGCAGTTAACCCGGTCATCATGATGGAACTGGTTGCCAAGGGCATCTGGAAGCTGGACGGAGTACACGGTCCTGAGAGCTTCGATCCGGATCCGTTCGTTGAGAGACTGGCATCGTATGACTTCCCTGCCGGCATCAAGGAGATGGATTCCGAATACTCGGATGCACTGAACGAAAAGGCATTTGCTGAAGCTGTTAAATAACAACAATTGTGTTAATTCATAAAGATGATCGCTGGAAAACCGGTCCGCTTTGCGCGGACCGGTTTTTCCGTTATAATGTATCTACCGCTGCAATGTCAAACCAGATGGAGGAATATATATGAAAGAAAAACTGGATAAATATCTGTCTGACGCCCTGTACTATTTCGACCTGCCGGGGCTTTCCGTTTCACTGCGGGCAGGTGATTTCAGCTGGCAGGGAGCCGCCGGATACCGCGATATAGAGACCGGGGAGCCGCTGAAGACGGGAGAAGTGTTCCACATGGCCAGCGTTTCCAAACTGTTTACGGCCACCGCAGTGCTGCAGCTGGTGGAAAAAGGAGAGATATCACTCGACAGCAGGCTGCTGGAGGTACTGCCCTGGATCAGCGTCGCCGATGACCGCGTGGAACTGATAGAGATCCGTCACCTGCTGACGCATACTTCAGGCCTCGCCGATGTCGAGGACTACCACTGGGAGCGGCCGCAGACGGGTGAAGATGCCCTCGGGAACTGGTGCCGCTCCAGCGAGGTGAGCGACAGCCGCATGCTGTGGAGCCCGCTCGAAGGACGATTTCGCTACAGCAACATGGCCTATGAGATACTCGGCTGTCTCGTGGCTGAGGTCTCCGGCCTTTCGTTCGAGGAATATATCAGGCGCAATATATTCGTGCCCCTGGGCATGGAAAATTCCACATTTCTCACTTTTGAGAGAAACCTTGAAGACATGCCGCGGCCACACGCCAAAGACGAACAAAAACATATCGTAAAGCTGGCTGTTTATCCCTACAACAGGGAACACGGGCCGTCATCCACACTGACCTCCTGCGGCAGCGACATGGCTGTGTGGGCGCGTGCGAACCTGCGGCGCGAGATCCTGAGGCCGGAAACATACGATATAATATGGAAGGAATATGCCGAAGTACCCAACAATCGTGAAAAGATGGGTCTCGGCTGGTTCATGAGGCGCCAGCGCGGATATCAAATGATGGGACATGAAGGCACTGATGACGGCTTTCGCGCCAGCTTCTGGATCTGCCCCGGGCTGGATCTCTTTATTCTCGTCAATTCAAATCTCTCCGGTGCCCCGGTCAAAAAGATAAACAGGCAGGTCTTCGACCTGCTGATGGAATAGCGCAGAGGTCACTCGCTGCGGATGTCGCGCAGGAATTCCTCGAAATCGAAATAATCGCTCTGTATGAAGGCATAGAGTACGGGTTCTTTGAACTCGTACTTTGCTGTGGGAAAGAGGTAGGAGCCCATGGAAGTGCGCATCAGGCGCCGCTCCAGATCCTCGATCTCCGGTGCGCTGTAAGCGGCGGCGATGAACTGCCCGAAATCCGTGATGTAATAGAGCCCGAAGACGTCTTCGCCGAGGCGGTAGACGCGCTTGTTGACATGATCGTTGTTGTCCTTGAAGACCAGGAACAGCTTGCCGTTCTCGTGTATGGTGACCATGGTGTTGAACTCCATCTCCAGTTCCTCGTTTTCGATACCCTGGGGACTGTCCATGATCTCATAGACCGTGATGAACTCTGGGCGTACCAGCTGCATAGCGGCTTCCTGCGGCGTGATGTCAAAGCCGGAACGCCGTGCGAATCCGGTGACCTTCCTGGCGGACACCGATATCTCGCTGACCGCGATGTGGTACTTACCGTCGTTCTCGATCAGCGATTCGCAGAGGTAGACTCCGTCCCTTTCGTCGATTGTGTTCTTGCAGAGGGTCAGCGGCGGCAGACCGGGAAATTGATCTGTATCCACTCCGTCGGCGGCCAGATAAGCTGCGGCAGAGAAGTCCCCTCCGAAGTAGCTCATCAGGAAGTAGTTGATCAGCTGATAATCGCTGACGATATCGCCGCACATTTTATTCCAGAGGACATTGCGCTCCTGATCGTCCATGGCGGGTGCTTCCTCAATCAGCTGCCTGTATTCAGACGTCTTTTCCGGCAGCTGCAGACCGTGCGCCCTGTTGAAGCCGGCAAAGCTGCACAGCAAAACACGGGCTTCCTTTTCAGTAAGCTGTGTGTTCCTGCCTCCGAGGCAGCTCATCATTGTATGGGCCACGGCATCTATTTCAGTGTAGTCGTTGTGCCAGATGCCGGTGTACGATTCCAGACCGAATTCTTCACTGTCCAGGTAAAAAAACTGGTGCAGATCGCTGGTCTCCGTGGACCCGAGAACTTCCCAGTGTATGTAAAGTCCCATGGCACCCATGAGGCGCGTGTTGGTCACTGTAGATGAAATAAAGCGCCGCGCGCATTTTTCTTTCGGAAGGATACCGCCTTCGATCAAGCGTAATTCATTCATAACTAAAGTATACATGGTCACTGCCTGCTTGTCCACATTCTCTATTCTTGACATTTCAACCAGTTGGGCTATAATAGAGAACAGCTATATAAAATATTACCTTATTAAGAGTGGCTGAGGGAATAGGCCCAGTGACGCCCGGCAACCTTGATTTCGTCGGAAAGTCTGCGTGATCAAAGGTGCTAAATCCTACAGCGAATCACATGAAAACTGATCGCTGAAAGATGAGGAGAGCTACGAATATCAGCCTCTTCTCGTGAAGAGGCTTTTGAATTTTATGGAGGACCAAATGAAGAAATTATTCACATCAGAATCGGTAACCGAAGGACATCCTGACAAGGTGTGCGATCAGATTTCTGACGCCATCGTGGATGCGATTCTCGAGCAGGACAAGAATGGCAGAGTAGCCGCGGAGACGACAGTCAACACCGGCTATGCAATGGTCATGGGCGAAGTATCCACTACCGCCAACATCGACATACCAAAGATCGCAAGAGAGGTCATCTGCGACATCGGATATGACACCGGCGATTATGGATATGACGGAAAAACCTGCGCGATAATGACATCCATCGATGAACAGTCAGCGGATATAGCTATGGGTGTAGACGATGCGCTGGAGCACAAAGAAGGAGAGATGGATGACGATCTGGAAGCTATCGGCGCAGGAGACCAGGGTATCATGTTCGGATACGCCTGCGATGAGACTCCCGAGCTGATGCCGCTGCCGATCTCTCTGGCACACAAACTGGCAAAACAGCTGGCTGACGTGAGAAAGAGCGGACAGCTCACTTATCTGAGACCGGATGGAAAGACTCAGGTAACTGTTGAGTATGACGGCGATGAAGTGAAGAGAATCGACACTATCCTCATTTCAACACAGCATGCCCCCGATGTTACCCTGCAGCAGATCAGAGAGGATCTGAAGAAATACGTGATCGCACCGGTCGTTCCCGATGACCTGCTCGACAGTGAGACCAAGCTGTTCGTGAACCCGACAGGCAGATTCGTTATCGGCGGACCGCACGGCGATTCCGGACTGACCGGAAGAAAAATAATCGTAGATACTTACGGCGGATATGCCCGTCACGGCGGCGGCGCTTTCTCCGGCAAGGATCCTACAAAGGTAGACCGTTCGGCTACATATGCTGCCAGATGGGTCGCCAAGAACATAGTTGCCGCAGGACTGGCAAAGAAGTGCGAAGTACAGCTGGCTTATGCTATCGGCGTTGCCAGACCGATTTCTGTACTGGTGGACACTTTCGGAACAGGAACCATCGCTGACGACAAGCTGGCTGAGATCGTAAATCGCGTCTTCGATCTGAGACCGGCAGCTCTCATCAAAGAGCTCGACCTGAGAAGACCTATCTACAGACAGGTCGCCGCTTACGGCCACTTCGGCAGAACAGACATCGATGTTCCCTGGGAGCACACTGACAAGGTAGACGCGCTGAAAGCAGAGGCGAAGTAAGTTGGGTATCAAGGTAGCAAAATTCGGCGGATCATCTGTAGCCGATGCCATACAGGTCGAAAAGACCAGAAAAATCATAGACAGTGACCAGGACATCAAGTATGTCGTGGTTTCGGCGCCGGGCAAGCGTTTCGACAAGGACAGCAAGATAACTGATTTGCTGTACTCCTGCAAGATGCACATCGATCACAACCTGCCGTGCGAGCAGCTGTTCCAGGTCATCACAGACAGGTACAACGCTATGGAGCTGAACCTCGGTGTCCAGGTCGATATGTCGCAGGAATACGACAAGATACTCACGGCCATGAAGGACGGCGCTTCGGAAGACTACATTGCCAGCCGCGGCGAATACCTCAATGCCATGGTCATCGCGGCTTACATGGGATATGACTTTGTGGACGCCGCCTGCATGGTGAAGTTCGACCAGAACGGCAAGTTCCTCGAAGAAGAGACCAACGACGCTATCGGGGCAGAACTGAAAAAGCACGAACGTGCTGTGATCCCCGGCTTTTACGGCGCTATGCCGGACGGCTCCATCAAGACCTTCTCCCGCGGCGGTTCCGACATCACAGGAGCTATCGTGGCCAGAGCGGTCAACGCGGACGTTTATGAGAACTGGACAGATGTGTCCGGATTCCTGATGGCGGACCCCAGGATCGTTGATAATCCAGAGCCCATCAGCAACATCTCATACATGGAACTGCGCGAGCTGTCATACATGGGAGCCAGCGTGCTCCACGAGGATGCCATTTATCCGGCAAGGTCATCGGGCATCCCCATCAATATCAGGAACACAAACGAACCGCAGGATCCGGGCACCATCATAACTTCAGAGCCCGAAGTTGATTCAAAGCACATCATCAAGGGCATCGCGGGCAGCAAGGACTTCACCGTCTTCGCGCTGTACAAGAACAGGATGAGCACCGAACGCGGATTCATCAGGCGCATAGCCGGCATATTCGAGGACTTTGATGTACCTATCGAACACATCCCCAGCGGTGTGGATACAGTTTCTGTAGTCGTCAGCAACGAGTACCTCGACGGCAAGACCGACGATATCGTAGCCGAGTGCAAGGCTCAGCTGCATCCGGATTCCATAGAGACTTTCGATGACATCGCACTGATCGCGACGGTAGGCAGCGGGATGTCCCGCAGGGCCGGCGTTTCCGCCAGGCTGCTCAAGGCGCTGGCTGACAACAACGTCAATATCAGGATGATCGACCAGGGCTCCAGTGAGATGAACATCATCGTAGGAGTCGGCAACGATGACTTTGAAAAATCTGTAGAAGCTATATACTACGCATTCGTAGAATAACAGCGGCAAATCAAAAGGAGCCTCCGGGCTCCTTTTTTGATTGCTGATTTACTAAGATCTCTTTGCTTTATTTGTTGAGAGTTTCAAATGTGTAACCGTACCATTTGCCCTTCTGCGGTTTTTCTCCGTAGTGATATTCGAGCAGTTCGGATACGGTCACCAGCTGGTATCCCTTCTTTTGCAGGTAAGGTACGATAGTGGCGGTAGCGTCCGCTGATGACTGATAGATGCTGTGCATCAGTATTACAGCTCCGTCGTAGTTCGGTATCGCCTTTACCCGGCTGATGACCGCTTTGGCGTTGCGGGATTTCCAGTCCTGAGTATCTACATCCCAGTTGATGAGCGGCAGATCAGATATCTTTGCGATTTTGGTGCTGCCGTTTCCATACGGCGGTCTGCCGATGGTAGGTTCCTGACCGCAGGCTTTCTTTATTGCGGCCTTTGATTTTTCTGCCTGCTGTCTTATCTGGGCGCTGTTCAGGGTCAATTGGTTGGGGTGGTCATAGGAATGGGTACCTACCTCGCATCCCAGATCCAGTTCGCGCTTTAATATCTTGTCGGCACCTTTTACAGTATCCACGTTCTTCCCCAATTCGAAGAATGTGCAGACCGCATTGTGTTTGTCATAGACATCGAGTATCTCGTTGGTGCACTTTTCATCCGGACCATCGTCATAGGTGATGGCTACCATGGGCTTCTTTGGATCGATGACGCGTTCGCCGATATCGTCCCGCATGCAGCTCTTCAGGGAGTCGTATGAGATCTCCGTACTGATGACGCCATCGCTCTTCGGAGCGACCCGGCCGGCATCGAAGAAGAACTTGATGCCCTTGTCGGTCAGAATGAATTTCGAGTAGTTGTCATCGGTAGCCGCGAGCCCCTTGCTCTTCAGGTCGTCATGATTCTTTGATAATTTTTCTTTTACTTTTTTTGCGATGGGATCGAGATAGTCACCGCGGAATATCTGCGGCGGATCCAGCTCGGCGCCGGTCTTCGTCGCAAAGTTGAATGTGTAGACTTTGTCTACCGGTGTGCTGTCCCTGTCGCCTCTGCTGACCGTCTGCTTTTCATGAATGGCAACACCCACGGCTTTTTCCGGCGTGTTGTAAGATTCATATCCGATCAGCAGCGCCGCCTTGTCATCGGCTGAGAGCCCGCTGTAGCGCGCCTCAAAATTCTTTCTGTCGCTGGTGATCACCTTTTTGACAGCCTGCTTTTCACTGATGTCGTTCAGTTTTGGATACTTGATGGCCTCCGAGAGAGGTTCGCCGTAACTGATCCTGCTGTAACCCCTCCCCACATCGTGGTTACCGCCGATCGAGTCGTAATACTTGCTGGCGTACCTTTCAAAACTGCCCTTACTGTGATAACTGTCTCCGGTCATTACGTGCCTGATCACCAGAAAAGCGATAACAGCCACAACGATAACAACGATCACGGCTATAAAGCAGCCTGATCTCCGGTCCCTTCTGATTCTGTACTTTGTCATCCTTCCAATACCTTCCTTTTGCTGATTTTAGTAAATCACAAAAAATTATACCATATCCAACAAGTGATTGATAGATGAAAGAGCAGAAAAATTTCTTGACGCAGTTCAAGGCGTGATGTAAGCTGAAAACAATGGGGACGATAGACTGTAAGAGGAGGAAACAATGATCGGGACTAAAAGAACTGAACGACTGGTGACCGCAGTCCTGATTTCTACTGCAGTCGTAATCACGGGCTTTGCTCCGTCGGTCCTGCCGGGCGGAAACGTCGATGCGCAGGGTCTTGCTGCCCAGAGGGTACTCGCACTTTACAGCGGCGAGGGCTCGCAGGCGGCAGCAGATGAAAACGGCGAAAAAGAAGCGGAATCCCCGGGCAGCCGTCTGTCAAGTGATCCGGCATCTCAAGATGCGGCATTGCTGAAGGCGCGCACAGCATGTCTGCGGAGGAGCGATTTCCGCAGCGTCAAGATGATAAAGCGGGCAAATTCACTGCTTTCATCTAATATTATTTTCAAACGAAACAAAACTTTTGATCTCAAGATCCAGGACGATGAGGACGCCGCACCCGGCGGCCCGGCGGCCTGATGTCTGTTTACTTCTTCATACCCCTGCGGTATAATATTTTCTGGTGAAGCTCATCCCGGATGCGGGCATGATGCGGCGCACCAAGGAGGGAAAAGAAAAAATGGATCATCACATTACAGGGGCGATAATCGCCATTATCCTGCTTGTGATTTTTTCGGCGTATTTTTCGGCGACGGAGACAGCTTTCACGTCGCTGAACAGGGTGAAGATGAAGAACCTGGCGACGGATGGGGACCGGCGCGCGCGAAGGGTATTGAAACTATCCGACAAGTATGACAAACTGCTGACGACGATATTGATAGGAAACAACATCGTCAATGTTACGATGACTGCTATCGCGACTGTGGTCTGCGTGGAGTTGTTCGGAGATATGGGAGCCACCGTGGCTACCGTGGCCATCACGATCATTGTACTCATATTCGGTGAGATAACACCGAAAGTGCTGGCCAAGGAATCGGCGGAGAGCTTTTCTATGTTCTCATCCGGCCTGGCACAGGTATTCATGGTGATCCTGACACCGGTGAACTTTGTGTTCTCGGCCTGGCGTTCTCTGGTACTCAAGCTGTTCCGCATAGACAGTGACAACAATATAACCGAGGAAGAACTGAAGACCATCGTGGAGGAAGCGGAAACCGAGGGCAGCATCGAATCTGACCAGCGTGAGCTGATACAGAACGCCATCGAATTCTACGAGCTTACTGCAGAGGAGGTCATGACCCCGCGCACCGAAATAAAGGCGATCGATATCGAAGACAGCGAGGAAGAAGTGGCCATGCTGTTCAAGAACACGGGCTTTTCGCGAATGCCGGTATATGAGGACGACCTGGATCATATCCTGGGGGTACTGAACCAGAAGGATTTCCACAATTATATATACGGCAACGGGAACACCGTTTCCGACTTTGTGAAACCGGTAGTCTTCGTCGCCGAATCCATCAAGATAAACGTTCTCCTCAAGAGAATGCAGACCCTGAAGACGCACATCGCCATCATCGTTGATGAGTACGGCGGCACTCAGGGGCTGGTCACCATGGAGGACATCATCGAAGAGCTGGTCGGTGAGATATACGACGAGCACGATGCCATCATGAGTCAGGAAGTCACCGAGCTGCAGAACGGCAGTTACCGCGTTATGGCGAGTGCCTCGCTGGCCAAGGTCATGGATTTTTTCGGCGTGGACGATGAAAAGATCAATGCGAACACCGTCAACGGCTGGGTAGTCATCTGTCTTGGTAAGCTGCCGAAAAAGGGCGATACCTTCGAATATGTCGATGGTATGAAAAAACTGAAGGGAAGAGTCACCAAGGCTACGGCCAGGAAGGCTCTGGAAATAAATCTTACAGTAGAGGATCTGCCGGATGAATCAGAGGCGGATCAGCAAAAGAAGGGAGAATCTTAACCATGGGATTCATGGAAAAAATATTTGGCGATCTGAATGCCAAAGAGGTCAAGAAAATATCGAAGATCGTAGATAAAATAGAAGCTTATGACGAGGAGATGCAGGGACTCTCTGACGAGGAACTGCAGGCAAAGACACCTTACTTCAAGGAGAGGCTGGCCAACGGGGAGACTCTGGACGACATTCTGCCGGAAGCTTTCGCGGTCTGCCGTGAAGCCGACTGGAGAGCGGTGGGCATGAAGCCGTTCCGCGTACAGCTGATCGGCGGCGTGGCTCTGCACCAGGGCCGTATCGCTGAGATGAAGACCGGCGAAGGAAAGACGCTGGTGGCTACGCTGCCGGTTTACCTGAATGCGCTGGAAGGCAAGGGCGTTCACGTAGTCACCGTCAATGACTACCTGGCAAAGCGGGATGCCGAGTGGATGGGCAAGTGCTACAACTTTCTGGGGATGACCGTAGGCTGCGTCATCCACGGAATAGACGAGGACGAGCGCAGAGACGCTTATCTGGCCGACATCACCTACGGCACCAACAATGAATACGGTTTCGACTACCTGCGGGACAACATGGTCATCTACAAGGAAGACATGATGCAGCGCGAACTCAACTACGCTATCGTGGATGAGGTCGACTCCATCCTCATAGATGAAGCGAGGACGCCGCTGATCATTTCCGGTCAGGGCGAAGAATCCACAGAGCTCTACCAGACCGCGGACAGGTTCGTCAAGGGCCTCACCAATGAAGAGGACTACAAGATCGAGGAAAAGGACAAACAGATCTCGCTCACCGATGAAGGTGTCCGCAAGTGTGAAGCTTTCTTCGGGATAGAGAACTTCTCGGACCCCGATCACATGGAGATCAACCATCATGTAATGCAGGCCCTGAAGGCGCATTACATCATGCACCGTGACATAGACTACATCGTGCAGGACGATGAAGTCGTCATCGTAGACGAGTTCACCGGACGACTGATGTATGGACGGCGTTACAGCGACGGCCTGCACCAGGCTATCGAAGCCAAGGAAAAGGTGCACGTCAAGTCAGAGTCGAAGACACTGGCGACGATCACCCTGCAGAACTACTTCAGGATGTATCAGAAGCTGGCCGGCATGACGGGTACCGCAAAGACCGAGGAAGACGAGTTCCGTGATATTTACAATATGGACGTTGTCGTCATCCCGACCAACAAGGAAGTCATCAGAAAGGACCTCGAGGATGCCGTGTTCGCCACCGAGAAGGGCAAGTACAAGGCCATCGTCGACAGAGTCATCGCGGCTCACGAGAAGGGCATGCCGGTACTCGTAGGTACCATCTCGGTAGAAAAATCGGAGATCATAGCGGACCTGCTGAGGAAGCGCGGCATCAAGCATTTCAACGTTCTGAACGCCAAGTATCATGAGAAGGAAGCCGCTATCATCGCGGAAGCCGGACGCGAGGGCGCGATCACCATTGCGACCAACATGGCCGGCAGAGGTACCGATATCATCCTGGGAGGCAACCCGGAATTCGAAGCCCGGAAGGAACTCGCCAGGGAGGGCTACGACTCGGAGACCATAGCTTATGCGGCCAGCGCCATCCCCGTAGAGGACGAGACCATACTCGAGGCCAGGGCAAAGTTCAAGGAACTGCACGAAAAGTTCAAGGAAGAGAGAAAAGACGAGCAGCAGCGGGTCATCGACAACGGAGGCCTCTTCATAGTGGGAACAGAGCGCCACGAGTCGAGGCGAATCGATAATCAGCTGCGTGGACGTTCCGGCCGTCAGGGAGACCCGGGCATGACGCAGTTCTGCATCTCGCTCGAGGACGATCTGATGAGGCTGTTCGGCGGCGAGCGCATGAAGGGTATCGTCGACAGACTCGGCGTCGAAGAAGATGAAGCCATCGAGTCCAAGATGATAACCAAGTCCATCGAGAACGCCCAGAAGAAGGTTGAGGGCAGGAACTTTGGCATCAGAAAGTACGTGCTCCAGTATGACAATGTCATGAACAAGCAGCGTGAAGTCATCTACGGAGAACGCCAGAGAGTACTCCAGGGCGAGAACCTCAAGGAATACATCCTGCAAATGGCGGACGAACTGATCGAAGCGATCACCGGCCCCATAGTCGTGGAATCCAAGTATCCGGAAGAGTGGGACTTTGATACCATGAACAAGGGCCTGAAGGGGATCTGCAGCCGGTTCGAGGGCGTCCACTATTCAGAAGACGACCTCATGGAGATGAACGAAGACTGGCTGAAGGACGATATAGAAAAGGAATTCAGAAGGCTGTATGACGAGAAAGAAGCCGAGATCGGCGAGGAGCGCATGCGTGAACTGGAGCGCATGATCCTCATCAGAGTAGTTGACAACAAGTGGATGGATCACATAGACGCCATGGATCAGCTGAAGACCGGTATCGGACTCAGGGGCCTCGGCGGACAGGATCCTGCCGGAGCTTATGCTGAAGAGGGATTCAACATGTTCGAGGATATGATCGGCAGCATCAAGGAAGAAACCGTGATGTTCTGCTACAACGTGACTATCCAGACGAACACCGAGCGTCACCGCGTCATGGGCGAAGGTGAAGGCAGAAAGGATGAGTACGTGGACGAGGAAGCCGGTGCCGGAATGGCGGGCGAAGGCGCGCCTGACGGCCAGGAGATCCCCGAACGCGAATGGAAGCAGGAGACTGTCGTCCGTGATCATCCGAAAATCGGCAGAAACGACCCCTGCCCCTGCGGCAGCGGCAAAAAATACAAGTATTGTCACGGCAGGAACGCCAGCTGATAGATAGAAAAGGAGAAAACATGAACATTGAAGAAATAAAAGGGCAGGTGCCCGGGCTCAGAAGCAGCCTCCAAGAGGTAGGTGAGTCCCTTTGACCCGGCGGGTCTGGAAGGGAAATTAAAGGAACTGAACGAAAAGGCCGGCGCTCCTGATTTCTGGAACGATCAGGAGACGGCCCAGAAAGTATTAAAAGAAAAAAAGCGTATTGAAGATAAGCTGAACGAGTACCATTCGCTGCAGGACGCTCTCGATGATATCGATGTGCTGCTGGAGCTGGCGGAAGAGGACCCGGAAGCCGTGGCCGGCGACCTGGAGACGGCTTACAGCGAGTATGTAAAGAACGCGGAAGACTTCCGCATCAAGACATTGCTCGACGGTGAGTACGACGCCAACAACGCCATTGTTTCCATGCACGGAGGCAGCGGCGGCACCGATGCCAAGGACTGGGCGGAAATGCTGTACCGCATGTACGTGCGCTGGGCGGAACGCAAAGGCTATAAAGTCAAGGTCATGGATTATCAGGACGACGACGAGGGCGGCATCAACAGTGCCACCATACTGGTCGAAGGCGAGAACGCTTATGGCTACCTGAAGAACGAAAAGGGCGTGCATCGTCTGGTGCGCATATCTCCCTTTGACTCCTCAGGCCGCAGGCACACCTCGTTTGCATCGGTCGATGTAACCCCGGAACTGGATGACGATATCGAAGTGGAGATAGATCCCGACGATCTGAGGATAGACACCTTCAGATCCAGCGGCGCAGGCGGACAGCACGTCAACAAGACGGACTCCGCCATCAGGATCACTCACATACCGACCAACATCGTGGTCTCCTGCCAGAACGAAAGGTCGCAGCATCAGAACCGCGACACGGCCATGAAGCTGCTGAAGAGCAAACTGCTGGAGCTGAAGGAAAAGGAACACAAGGAGAATCTGAAAGAGCTGAAGGGCGACTATTCACAGATCACCTGGGGCAGCCAGATCAGGTCGTATGTCTTCCATCCGTATACCATGGTAAAGGACCACCGCACGGGGGCCGAAGTGGGCAACGTGCAGGCTGTGATGGATGGCGATCTGGACTACTTTATCAACGAAGAACTGAAGCAGAAAGACCTTTAGAAACCAGGGCCGGCGGAGCGGAGCAGACACTCTGTTGTATACAGTATTTATCCCCCGATTCAGTTGTATTCTGCGGGTTATTGTGTTAATATTCTGTCGGATGTCGGAATTGACTGACATTTGCAATAATACAACTAAAGACAAGGAGATGAATAGATGCTAATCAAGACTTTGGTAGATTTTTGCGGGGATATGGGTATCCTCCACATGGACATCAGATCGCTGATCATGATCTGCGTGGCGGTGCTCTTCCTCTACCTCGCGATCAACAAGGGCTTTGAACCGCTGCTGTTGGTACCCATTGGATTCGGCATGCTGCTGTCAAACCTTCCGCTGACCGGGATGTTCAATGCGCACATAGCTGCGGGAACGGATCTCTCCCAGTGGGGGATGTTCAGTATATTTTACTTCTTGAAACCGCTCTTGCCATCATTGATATTCATGGGCATCGGTGCGATGACCGACTTCGGTCCGCTGATAGCGAATCCGAAATCACTGGTCATGGGAGCCGCCGCCCAGCTGGGTATCTTCGTAGCCTTCTTCCTGGCAATTCTGCTGGGATTCGATGCACAGGGCGCGGCTTCTATAGGTATCATAGGAGGCGCGGACGGACCGACTGCGATCTATCTGACGCAGCAGCTGAAACCTGAATTGCTGGGTGCGATCGCGGTGGCCGCATATTCGTACATGGCGCTGGTGCCGGTCATCCAGCCGCCTATAATGAAGGCAGTGACCACAAAGAAGGAACGTGTCATCAAAATGGAACAGCTGCGTCCGGTCAGCCAGAGAGAGAAGATCCTCTTCCCGATCATGGTTACCATCGTAGTCGTACTGCTCCTTCCGGCGGCAGCACCGCTGGTCGGATGCCTCATGCTGGGCAATATGTTCAAAGAATCCGGCAGAACTCTGCGTCTTTCAGATGCAGCTTCTAACGCGATGATCAATATCGTCACCATTTTCCTGGGGCTGGCAGTAGGCGCCTCTGCACAGGGACCGACATTCCTGGTGTTTGATACCATCAAGATCGTCATCCTCGGAGTCATCGCTTTTGCCTTCGGAACATTGGGCGGAGTGCTTATCGGCAAGCTGATGAATGCGCTGACCGGAGGAAAGATAAACCCGCTGATCGGGTCTGCCGGAGTATCGGCGGTGCCCATGGCGGCCAGAGTGTCGCAAAAGGTAGGACAGGAAGCAAATCCTTCCAACTTCCTCCTGATGCACGCAATGGGACCCAACGTTGCCGGAGTTATCGGCTCTGCGGTAGCCGCTTCGGTAATGCTCTCCATGTTTGGATGAGAAAGGCGGTTTTACAACTGCAGGATACATAAAAACAACGAATTTTGTGAGGCGCCCGGCTAGTCAGATCAGTCGGGCGTTTCCGCTGTCAGGATGATTAACATTGCAAAAGAACGCTCACGGTGATAGAATGATTGCAGTTTGAGTATATAGGAGAAACACGATGAGTAAAAAGAACACGGTGCTCTTTGACTTTGACGGTACGATCATGGACACCAACGACCTGATATATAATTCATGGCAGTACGCTTTCAATCAACTCACCGGAAAAGACGGGGACCGCGAGGCTATACTGGAGACCTTCGGAGAGCCGCTGATCATGTCGATGGAGAATATGTTCCCCGATGTGCCGCCGGAGCGCTCCGTTGCCGTATACAGGGAATATCAGTATGCGCACTTTGAAGAAGAGATAAGGCTCTTCCCGGGGATGAAGGATCTGCTGGTGAGGGTAAAGCACCGCGGTTACAAGACGGCGCTGGTCACTTCAAGGCTGCGGCCGACCACGAAGAGAGGCATGGCCAAGTATGGCCTGGCACCGTTCTTTGACACCATGGTGACCGTAGAGGACTGCAGCCGGCACAAACCGGATCCGCAGCCGGTGGAGATCGCACTCGACAGACTGGAGTCAGAGCCGCAGCAGAGCATCATGCTGGGTGATTCAGTGCATGACCTCGGAAGTGCGAGGAATGCCGGCGTGGAGTTTGTGATGGTCGGCTGGGCGCAGGCATTCGGTGCCCAGGCGGAGGCCACCGACCTGAAGCCGGATCACGTGATACAGAAGGCAGATGAACTGCTGGACTTGATATGAAGGAGACGAAATGGTAGGAATCAGTAAGAAATATATAAATGAAGTTGTCGACGAGAATGGAGCTCTGCAGGAGATATCGTTCAAGAATGAGGAGAATTTCAATTTCGCCTACGACGTAGTCGATGAAATGGCAAAGGCGGAGCCCGACAAGCTCTGTATGCTCTGGGTCAGCCGCGAAAAGAAGGAACGCCGCTTTACGTTCGGCGAGATGGCTCGCTACTCAAATCAGGTAGCCAACTATTTTCGCGACCTGGGCATCGGCAGGGGAGACCGCGTGATGCTGGTGCTCAAGAGGCACTATCAGTTCTGGTTTGCTATCCTTGCTCTGCACAAGCTGGGAGCAGTTGTCATACCGGCGACTCATCAGCTGAAAGAGTCGGATTTTGCTTATCGCTTTGATAAGGGCGACCTCAAGGCTTTCGTGTGCACCTGTGAGGATGATGCGGCGATCGAAGCTGAGAAGGCCATGAAGAACGGCAATTTCGATATGATCAGGATGATGACCGGTGAAGCCAGGGAGGGCTGGAGAAGCTTTGACCACGATATGGTCAAGTACTCCGACGCTTTCGACCGTGTGGAGACTAAGGGCGACGATCCGATGCTGATGTTCTTCACCTCGGGAACGACTGGATATCCGAAGATCGTGACTCACAATTTCAAATACGCTCTGGGCCATTACATCACTGCCAAGTACTGGCAGCATGTGGATCCTGACGGCCTCCACTTTTCCGTGGCCGACACCGGCTGGGGAAAGGCGCTGTGGGGCAAGCTGTACGGTCAGTGGCTCTGCGAGGCTGCAATCTTCGTTTATGACATGCAGGTCTTCGTGCCCCACGATTTTCTGGAACTGTTCGGCAGATACCCGATCACCACGTTCTGCGCACCGCCTACAGCTTACAGGGTCTTTGTCAAGAGAGACCTCTCAAAGTATGACCTCGATGCACTGCAGCACGTGACCACGGCGGGCGAAGCGCTCAACGCGGAGGTATGGCAGCAGTTCTATGACAAGACAGGGCTGCAGATATGTGAGGGTTTCGGCCAGACGGAGACCACGCTGACGCTGGCGACGCTCTGGGGGACCGAGCCCAAGCCGGGTTCCATGGGAAAGCCGAGCCCGATGTACGACATCGACCTGCTCGATGAGGACGGAAATCCTGTACCCGACGGGGAGACCGGCGAGATCGTCGTGCGCACCACTGATCGTGTTCCTGAAGGCCTGTTCTGCGATTATTTCGGAGGCACCGGCGTCAAGAGCGATGTATGGCACGACGGCTACTATCACACAGGGGATACCGCTTACCGCGACCAGGATGGATATTACTGGTACGTGGGCCGCGCCGATGATGTGATCAAGTCCACCGGTTACCGTGTGGGACCTTTCGAGGTGGAATCGGTGCTCATGCAGCTGCCGTACGTTCTGGAATGTGCGGTCACCGGCGTGCCCGACAAGAACCGCGGACAGAGGGTCAAGGCGACCATCGTACTAACCGAGGGGACGGAAATCAATGCAGAACTGCGGGGCGAGATCACGGCTTTTGCCAAGTCGCATATGGCGAACTACAAGTGCCCGCGCATCATTGAATTTGTGGACGAACTGCCGAAGACGATCAGCGGAAAAATCAGGCGCACAGAACTGCGCTGAGTGGGCCGGTAAGCCGGCACATGCCGTATATTGCGAATAGCAAATAGGCGATGATGCAGCAACGGCAACGAAATCAAAAGATAACAGGCCGGAGGACGGAGATGCCCGTCTTCCGGTTTTTTGGATATCGAAATCCTTTTGACGGACTCGCTGAAATCGGGTAGAATGAAGGGGCACACACTGTGCACTCTGATATCATGGAAAGGAAAGAATATGGAAAAGAAAGCAACAAAGCGGATGCTGCCGATACTGCTGGCAGTCGTGCTCGCACTGACGATGTGTTCCACGAGCATGCTGGCAAACACGGATTCTGCTCAGGCAAAGGCGAGTACCAGGTACTGGCTGAAAGTCAACAAGACCCGCAATGTGGTTACCGCTTACAAGAGAATGAACGGCAGGTGGAAGCCGATCCGCGCGATGCTGTGTTCGGTAGGCAAACCCTCGACACCGACACCGGGAGGGACTTATCACATGGGATACAAGCAGCGCTGGGGTCCGCTGGATGGATGCTGGGGACAGTATGTCTGCCAGATCACAAGAGACTATCTCTTCCATTCGGTCTGGTATTATACGCCCAGCCACGGGAATCAGGCGACCGCTGAATTCAACAAGCTGGGTCGGGCGGCCAGCCACGGATGTGTTCGCCTGGCTGTGATCGACGCCAAGTGGGTATATGATCACTGCAGGAAGGGCACCAAGATCACGATATATAAAAGCAGGAAGGCGGGCCCGCTGGGCAAGCCACGGAGGCTGACCTCAAGCAGCGGCTGGGATCCGACTGATCCTGCGCGCAGCAACCCGCATTTCAAGCTGCGCCGCGCCGTGGTGACCATCAGCAAGAAGAAAAAGAGGACTGTGCAGTACGGCAGTTCGTATTCACTGAAGTCCGGAGTCAGGGCGGTCAACCCGAACGCCAACGAGAATATAACGCCGCTCCTCAAGTACAGTGTGCAGATCAAATCAGGCACCAGGTACAAAAAGGCGAAATTCTCCACGAAGAGAGTGGGGCAGTACCGGGTAACATATACGGCAAAGAACGGCTACTGCAGAAAGAGCAGGAAAAAGATCCTCATCGTGAGAGTCACAGACAGCTCGAGACCGACGATCAGCAGCGCGGCAAACCGCAGAGTTAATATCGGTACGGCAAATGCTATCGGCAGCGTGAGCGCGCGCCAGAGATCAAGATCGCTGACGAGCCGCATCACGGCGTCGATCACCGCTCCTGACGGAACGAAGAGCAGCCTGAACTACACTCAGGCAAAGGCATACCGCTTCACTCAGGAGGGGACCTATACAGTGACCTACTCGGTGAAGAACGTCTACTATGCAAAGCGCACGGCGAGCAGGACGATCAGGATCGAATCGTATATCAACGATCCGTCGCAGATCGCGGTGGACAGTTCGCTGAAGATACCGGCGGGCACCACTGCTGCCGGGGCTGAGAAGCTGGTGCGCAGTCATACAACAGTGACCGGAGCCGGAGGGACCGCCATCACAAATGCAAAGCACCTGCAGGTTTCGGGCCTTGAAAATGTCGCCGGCCTGACAGCGGGAGAGACTGTGAACGTGTCCCTCAGTTATACAGATGCAGATGGAAACACCTGCACCGCGACAGCAGAGATACCTGTACAGTAGAGATACTATCGAAGAGCCTTGTGGATGAAAGTCCGCGGGGCTCTTTTGCTGTCTGCGATTCAAGTTGACATGCGAGCTAAAAAGTGTTAAAGTAAAACAGTTTGATAATCAAAGTGTTTGTGAAAACAAGTAAACGCTTTGAAAGGGTATCACAAATCATAGTTGAAAACAAATGCAATAAAGCGAAATGGTTAGGAGAAACAGCATGTTAAATGTAAGCGAAGTATTAGGAACTGAATATCCGGTCATTCAGGGTGCGATGGCCAGAATAGCCAACAGCTCGCTGGCATCGGCTGTCAGCATGGGCGGCGGCCTCGGCATCATCGCCAGCGGCGGCGAGACTGCGGAGTGGCTGCGCCAGCAGATAAAAGAAGTGAGGGAGAAGACGGACAAACCGTTCGGAGTCAACCTCATGCTGCTTGCTCCCAATGTGGAGGAGCTGCTGGATGTAGTCTGTGAGGAAAAGGTTCCCGTGGTGACCACAGGAGCCGGCAACCCGGGCAAGTACATACCGCGCCTCAAGGAAGCGGGGATCAAGGTAGTGCCCGTGGTTTCCAATGTGACTCTGGCCAGGAGAGTGGAGAGAGCCGGAGCAGACGCAGTAGTAGCCGAAGGAAGAGAGGCCGGCGGCCATATCGGGGAGACCACGACAATGGCTCTGGTGCCGCAGATGGCAGATGCACTGAAGATCCCGGTGATCGCAGCCGGAGGCATAGCCGACGGAAGAGGCGTGGCTGCAGCTTACATGCTGGGCGCCAAGGGCGTGCAGATCGGTACCCGCTTTCTGGTGGCTACGGAGTGCACGGTTGCTGACAGTTACAAGAAGGCGATCCTCAAGGCAAAGGATTCTTCGACCGTGGAGACGGGACACATCACGGGGCACCCGGTGCGCGTGATCAAGAACAAGCTCTCCAACAGGATCCTGAAACTGGAAAAGCAGAACGCCAGCATAGATGAGATAAACGAGCTCTGCACCGGAACCCTGGGAGCAGCCGTGTTCGACGGCGATGTGGACTACGGTTCTGTGATGAGCGGTCAAATAGCCGGTCTCGTGAACAAAGAACAGCCGGCAGCAGAAATAATAAAGGAAATATTTGCGGAAACAGCAAAGATATACGGCGACAGAAAGGACATCTGTAACGCCTGAGGTCAGAGACGCCTAGTGCGAAGGAGGACAATACAATGAAAGCAGGAATAATGTTTGCGGGTCAGGGAGCTCAGTATCCCGGCATGGGGAAGGACCTCTATGAAAACTCAAATGCGGCCAGGGAAGTCTTCGATGCGGCCGGAGAGCAGGTGAAGGACTGGTGCTTTAACGGAACCAAGGAAATGCTGCGCCAGACGCACATCACACAGCCCAGCATCTACACGGTGACCATGGCGGCTTATAAGGCGCTGCGGGAAAAGCTGGATGCACATCCGGAACTGGGCCCGGCCTTTGAGATCGTCGGATATGCGGGCTTCAGCCTGGGTGAATATTCGGCGCTGACGGCGGCGGGCGCGCTGACCGATATCGCGGCCGGACAGAGCATCGTGACCAAGCGCGGCAACTGGATGAATGAAGCCGGAATGGACGAAAACGGCGAACAGCGCGGCGGCATGGTCGCCGGCTTTGGCAGGCGCGAGGACATCTGTGCCGTAGTCGAGGAAGCCAGAGGCGACGACATCCTGGAAGCGGTGAACTTCAACTCGCCGGTGCAGACCGTAGTGGCGGGGACCAAACCCGCTCTGGAGCGTTTCATAGAAGTCGCCAAGGAAAAGAAGGTGAAGGCCAAGATGCTCTCAGTGAGCACAGCTTTTCACAGCCCGCTGATGATACCGGCTGCGAAAAAACTGAAACAGCTGCTGCTGGAGAGCGAGATCAGAAAGCCGGATCACAAGATATATTCGAACGTCACCGGCCGTGACATGATGGAGAATTACGACGGCGGCGACATCGTGGAATATGTGGCCGACCTCATGAGCAGACAGGCCATGAGCCCGGTCTACTGGCAGGAAACGATAGAAAACATGGTCAAGGACGGCGTGGAACTGGTCATCGAAGTGGGACCTGGAAAGACGCTTTCGGGTCTGGCAAAGAAGATAGACAAAAATCTTAAGACGCTGCACGTCGAGGACCAGGAAAGCCTGGAGAAGACGATAGAAGAACTGGAAGAGATATATAAGGAGGAGAAGTAAATGCTGAAAGGAAAATCGGCAATAATCACCGGAGGTGTACGGGGCATAGGCGCGGCCATTGCCAGGATGTACTGTGAAAACGGTGCCGACGTCATGCTGGTATACAGGAGCAACGATGAAAGCGCCGGGGCTGCGGCCGGGGAACTGAAGCAGCTGGGCACCAGAGTGGAACTGTTCAAGGGCGATGTGGCGGATCCCGCCTGCGCTGAAGAGGCCTGCAGCAAGGCGAAGGAAGCCTTCGGCAAGATAGACATCCTGGTCAATAATGCGGGGATCACCAACGACAAGCTGATGCTCAAGATGACGCCGGACGATTTCGGCAAAGTCATCGATGTGAACCTCAAGGGCAGCTTTAACTTCATGAAGTATGCAGGAGCCATCATGATGAAACAGCGCTCGGGCTGCATCATCAATATGTCTTCCATCTCAGGCATCATGGGCAATCCGGGTCAGATCAACTACAGCGCATCCAAGGCGGGTGTCGCCGGGATGACCAAGGCGGCTGCCAAGGAATTGGGACGCCGCGGCATCAGGGTCAACGCAATGGCACCGGGATTCATCGAGACTGATATGACCAACGTGCTGACCGACGATCAGAAGAAAGCGGCGGCAGAGAATATCAGCCTGAGGAGAACAGGCAAACCGGAAGATGTAGCGGGACTGGCATTGTTCCTGGCATCGGATCTGGGATCATATATAACTGGACAAATAATAGGAGTAGACGGAGGTCTGATAATATGAGCGATACAAAGAGAGTAGTAATCACAGGTATGGGAGCGGTGACTCCTCTGGGACATTCAGTTGAAGAATCATGGCAGGGAATCAAGGACGGAAAGAACGGCATCGATCACATCACGCTGTTCGATACAGATGACCTTGGCGGCCACAAGTGCATCATGGGCGGCGAGGTCAAAGACTTCGTGTACCCGGACAAGAGAGAGTCCAAGCGCCTGGACCGTACTTCGCAGTTGTCGATCATCGCGGTGCAGGAAGCTATGGAGCAGTCAGGCATCAAGAGCGGTGAAAATGTAGATCCGTACAGATTCGGTATCATGGCGGCTTCCGGCATCGGCGGCATCGAGACCCTCGAGAGCCAGATCTGCAAGGCCCGAGTGAAAGAAAAAGTTCGTCTGGTATCCGCACTGATGATACCGATGAGCATCATAAACCTGATCTCCGGCAACCTGGCGATCCACTTCCAGGCCAAGGGCAGCTGCCTCGGCATCGTCACTGCCTGCGCTTCGGGAACACACGCTATCGGCGAGGCTTTCCGCAATATCAAACACGGATATTCAGATGTAATGATCGCCGGCGGAGCAGAATCCGCATTCGCACCGATCTGCTTCTCGGGATTCGAGAACATGACGGCCACCAGCACCAGGACCGACAAGGACAGATGTTCCACGCCGTTCGACGCTGAGAGAGACGGATTTGTAATGGGCGAAGGCGCAGCTTACTTTATCCTCGAGGATCTGGAGCACGCCAAAGCCAGGGGCGCTAAGATCCTGGGAGAAGTCGTCGGCTACGGCAGCACGTGCGACGCTTACCACATCACCAGCCCGGCACCGGACGGCTCCGGCGCAGCAAAGGCCATGGAGCTGGCGCTGCAGGAAGCCGGCATCGAACCGGATACCATCGATTACATCAACGCGCACGGTACGGGCACACCGCTCAACGACCTCTATGAGACCCGCTCCATGAAGAGCGTTTTCGGCGAGCATACCACGATCCCGATCAGTTCCACAAAGGGCAATATAGGCCACTTGCTGGGTGCTGCCGGTTCGATCGAAGCTATCTTCTGCCTCAAGGCGATCGAGGACAGCTTTGTGCCGCCGACCATCAACTACAAGGTGCCCGACCCCGAACTGGATCTGGACTATGTACCGAACGTGGGCAGAGAAAAGCACCTCGACTACACGATGTCCAACAATCTGGGATTCGGCGGACACAATGGCAGCCTGATCGTAAAGAGATATGAGGAGTGAGCCGATGTTGCTGAACAAAGAACAGATAAAAGAGATCATACCTCACAGGGAACCCTTCCTGCTCGTGGATGAGATCCTGGAGATGGAAGTTGGCAAGAGCATCAAAGCGGTAAAGCACGTGAGTGCCGATGAGTACTACTTTAAGGGGCACTTTCCGGGAGAACCGATAATGCCGGGCGTGCTCATCGTGGAGACCATGGCACAGGCAGGCGCGGTAGCCGTGCTCTCGATGCCGGAAAACAAAGGCAAGATAGCTTATTTTGGTGGCATCAAGAACGCAAAATTCCGCCAGAAGGTGACTCCGGGCGACGACCTGGTGATGACCGTCACCCTCGACCGCATGCGCAAGCGTGCGGGCACCGGGGTGTGCGAGGCTTATGTGGGTAACAAGCTGGCCTGCAAGTGTGAGATCCTGTTCGCCATCGGTTAGAGACCGGCGAAAAGGGGAATGAAATGGATCAAATAAAGAAGATAAACGAGATAATGACCGGCATGTCCCGCGTGGTAATGAAGCTGGAAGAGCGGGCCATAAAGGAATCGTCTTCCCGGGATCTTTCCATTACCGAGATACATACCCTGGATGCCATCGGGCCCAGGGATTCCCGCACCATGAGTCAGGTGGCCTGGAAACTCGATATCCAGGTGAGCACCCTGACCACGGCCATCAACAAGCTGGTGAAAAAGGGCTATTTGGAGCGCTTTCGCATCCCGGAGGACCGCCGCATCGTAAAGCTCAAGCTGACCGAAAAAGGCGCCGGCGCCCTTCTGGAGCACAAGACGTTCCAGGAGAACATGGTCAAGGAAGCCATCTCCGAGATGGATGAGGACGATGTCAACAGCTTTGTGCTCGGCATCGAAAACATCAGCCGCTTTTTTGCCATGCAGCAGTATCAGCCGCTGCGCGACCGCAGCGATTATCATCTGGCGCCGCTGGAGCTGGCCGGGAATCGTCTTGCTGTGCCTCTCTTTCAGGGAGGCATGGGCATAGGCGTGTCCCTGGGCGGACTGGCGGGTGCCGTAGCCGCCTGCGGTGGACTCGGCGTGGTCTCCGCAGTAGAGCCGGGATATAGAGAAGCCGACTTTGAAGCCGACCCCCTGACGGCAAATCTGCGGGCGCTGCGGCGCGAGATCAGGAAAGCGCTGAAGACGGCCCGGGAGGCCGGAAACGGCGGCCTGGTAGGCGTCAATGTGACTGCCAGCCGCGAGCATTACGGCGATCTGGTGCGCGCATCGATAGATGCCGGAGCGCAGGTCATCGTATCCGGAGGCGGTCTGCCGATGACTCTGCCGGGATTCGCCGAGCAGAGCGGCAGAGGTTCCGGGGTGGCTCTGATCCCCATCGTTTCATCGGCCAGGGCGGCGAGGCTGATCATGAAGAACTGGAAGAAAAAGCACGATCGCATACCGGATGCCTTCATTTTCGAGAGCTCTTATGCCGGCGGCTATCTCGGCTACAAGGAAACGCAGATGGAATCCGGCAAGGACGAATTCTACCGCACGATACTGGAAATACGGGAAGAAATAGGTGACATCCCGCTGATTGCCGGAGGCGGCATAATGAGCAGGAAGGATGCCATGCGGGCTTATGCCTTCGGAGCGGACGGACTGCAGCTGGGCAGCAGCTTTATCATCACCGAGGAGTGCGATGCCAGCGAAGGATTCAAGAAGGCCTATTTGAACTTGCAGGAAAATGATGTTACAATCATCAGGAACCCACAGGGCATGCCGTGCCAGGTGATCAACAACGAGTTCGTGAAAGGGCTCGATCACGCGATCACGGCTGAGGAAGAGCGGGCAGCGCTGATCCGTGCCGTAAAGGGTGACAGAGAGCATGGCCTCTTCTTCTGCGGCAGTATGGCATATCGCATGAAGCACGCCGGGAATGTGCAGGAGGTCTTCAGAGAATTCGTTTGAGGAAGGAAGCACGGATGCTGAACATTTATTACGGCCGCGAGAACCTTAACAGAGACAGATTTATATACGAAAATATAAAGGGCAGTACCATCGTCATTGTACCTGACCAGTTCACGGTGCAGGCGGAGCGGGATGCCTTTTTTTATATGCGCAGCAAGGGCATTATGGAGGTCGAAGTGCTCAGCTTTTCGCGCCTGGCGGACCGCATATTTTCCGAGCAGGGCGGCGGACGCACGCCCATGATAGACCGTCAGGGAAGGCACATGCTGCTGACACGCATCATGAACCGCCTCCGGAAGGAGCTCGGAGTATATGCCGGTTACGGTGCCGACAGCTCTTTCATAGACATGGTCAATGACTTCATCTCGGAGACCAAGCAGTACGGAAAGACGCCTCAGGATCTGCTGCAGATAACTGAACGCCTGCCTGAAAACCGCTATCTGCGCAGAAAGCTCGAGGATATCAGCCGCATTTTTGCAGCTTATGAGGAGCAGATCGACGGCAAATACATCGACACCGAGGATCGTGTCTCCATGATGATAGACCGCATCAGGGGCTCGCAGCTGGCAGCCGGGAATACGTTCTGGATCTACGGGTTCGATTATTTTGCGCCCAAGAACCGGGAGACGATCCTGGCCCTGATCGCGGAGGCGCAGCAGGTGAATCTGGTAATGACATGGGACGAAAATTGTGCGGACCGCGATCTGTTTTCGATAACAGGCGGCATCATGGACGACCTCGAACAGCAGGCGGAAGAGCAGGGCATTGCACATACCAGGGTACAGATCGGCAGTGAATACGAGGAGAGCCGGCCGGGCGCCATTGCAGCTCTGGAAAAGAACCTTTTTGCCATACCGCCGGGAATCAGCGGGGAGAGCCGGGGAATGACGCTGGTGCGGGCTGCCGGATACTACGCGGAAGCGGAGACCGCGGCGGCCAAGGTGCTGCAGCTGGTACGCGACAAAGGCATGCGTTACCGCGATATAGCCATCATCTGCAACGACCTGGATACCCGCGGCAGGATATACAAGAGGGTCTTTTCACAGTATGGCATAGAGATATTTGTCGATGAAAAGCGCGGTATCATGAACCACCCATCGGTGAACTATATTCTATCGCTGATCGATGTGGTGGCCGGGGCTTATCGGGCGGAGGACGTGCTGCGCCTCGTGAAGACCGGACTCACGGAGCTGGACCGTGAAGAGGCGGAGAAGTTTGAGAATTACGTGAAAACCTATGCGATCAGAGGACCGCGCTTTCGTGAGGAATTCACGCGCGGTGCAGGGGACCTGGGGCAGGAAGCTGTTGCCGGGATGGAGGACTGCAGGCGCAGAGTCATCGGACCCATCATGGACTTTGCGGCGGCTTACAAGGAAGCCGATGATGTTGAGAGCAAGGTGCGCTGCCTCTATGAACACATTACCGGGGTCTGCCATCTGGATGAGAAGACGGAGGCGCAGATCGATGCCTACATAGAAGATGACGAGCTGGAGCTGGCGGCCGAGAGCGCGCAGATCTGGAATGTGATCGTAGGCGTCTTCGATCAAATGGTGGAGGTGACCGGTGACAGCGGCATTTCGCAGAAGGACTTTGCCGCTATGTTCCGTTCCGGATTTGAGGCTGTGGAGATCGGTCTGATTCCGCCGGCGCTGGACGGTGTCCTCATGGGGACCATGCAGCGCACGCGTACCGGCAGTGTCCGCGCGCTGCTGGTGATGGGCGCCAACGAAGGGGTGCTTCCCGCCGAGTCCGGCGATGATGGCCTTCTGAGTGAAGAGGAGAAGATGGAGCTGGCGGATTTTGATGACGGCAAGCTGCGCATCTGCAAGCTGGACCGGCTGCGTGTGCAGGAGGAAAACCTCGCCATCTACCGCAATCTTGCAAGGCCCGCCGAAGAGCTGTGGATCAGTTGTTCGGCATCCGATGAAGATGGAAAGGCCATCAGGCCTTCGCGTATTTTCAGTGCTCTGGAGGCGATCTGCCCGGATGCGCCGCGGCAGGTGGACTCCATCACCGCCGAAGACAAGCTGGCCATGATATCGGCGCCTGAGATAGGAATCGATCACCTGACCGGCGCTCTGCGCGATGGGATGTCCAGCGGTGAAGTGGATCCCTGCTGGCAGGAGACGCTGGCATGGTACCGGGAAAACCGGCCGCAGATGGCGGAGAACATGAGGGACGGCCTGCTGTTCAGCAACCAGGTGGGGCAGATCAGCCGCGAAGAGGTTGTGGAGCTCTACAAGCGCAACAGGGATGTCCTTTCGCTGAGTCCTTCGAGGCTGGAACTGTTCGGCAAGTGCCCCTTCTCACACTTCGTTCGCTACGGACTGCGGCCTGACGAACCGCGGGAGTTCCACGTGGGCCCCGCAGATATGGGAGACATCTATCATCGCTGTCTCATGCGCATGGCGCGCGAGCTTACACAGGACGGCGTTGCCATCACCGACGTTGAGTCCCCGTGGATGACGGTCACCCGTGAGGATTGCGAAGAAAAGACTGCCGGGATCATCGATGAAGAGCTCGGCAGCTATCGTGAGGGACTCTTCGGCAGCGACCGCGCGGAGAGCTATCGCGGCCGCCGTGCAAAGGAGATCTGCAGCGAAGCCGTATGGATGATGGTGGAACACGTGCGCTGCGGCCGCATCGACTCCATGCAGCAGGAAGTGGGCTTTGGTCGCCGCAAGCCGATCGCACCGATCAGCATCGAGACTTCTACGGGCGAAGAGATCCTCATCGAGGGCATCATCGACAGGGTGGACTATCTGCCGGGCGATAATGTCAAGGTCATAGATTACAAGTCCGGCAATGACAAGTATAGCAGCGCGGAGGCCCTGGGCGGCTGGAAGCTGCAGCTGTTAGTATATCTTCGTGCCGCCTGCGAAGGAAGGCGTGATCCCGCGGGAGCTTTCTATTTCCATATAACGTCACCGGAACTGAAAGCCAGTTCAGTGAGCAACAGTGAGCTGGAAAAAAAGGTGGCCGATGAGATCAGGACAGCATTCCGGATGGACGGCTTCATGGTGAATGAGGAGGATGTCGTCGAATGCATGGACAGCAGCATGGATGGGGGGCCGTCAATGATAATCCCGGCAAGGCGCCTCAAGGCAGGAAGTGTAAGCGGAAGCGGAAAGGTGATGTCCCGCGATGCGATGAACGATCTGATGAATGAGGTCAACAAGAACATGGACGATATGGTGCGCCGCCTCGCGGATGGCGATATCCGGATATTGCCGGCGAGCATCAAAGATATGAAGGCCTGCCGTTACTGCCGCTACAAGGGCATCTGCAAATTCGATGTCACCTTCAGCGGATGCAGGTACAGGGACATAAAATAGCATTCAAAAACGACCCCTTCGCGGGGGTCGTTTTTCGTTAGCGTGATTCTGATAGCTCTCCTCAGCCGCATTTGCTGAATCCGCAGTTGCGGCAGATGACGCAGCCGCCTTCGTGTTCTACTGCGCTGCCGCATTCCGGACACTTGTGTATCTCGCCTGCGGTGGCCGGGATCACCGGGTCGGCAGGGGTATCGTTCGCAGGCTGCGGGAACGGTTTGAAGCCTTCGGGTTTGTCAAACGGAGAATTGCCGCTCTGTGGTTCTTCTTCGATGTACTTGGAGACTTTCATGAGGACCTTGGCGATCGCATCAGGGCAGGATGTGCAGTTCATACCCTGCTGTCTGATCGTTGAGGGACATCTGATGCCTTTCAGCTGGTCGTAAACTTCGTTGACAGAAATGCCGCTCCTCAGGGCTACCGACGCCAGCCTGGCGGTTGCTTCGCTCTGGCTGGGGCATCCGCCCGCCTTTCCGGTGCTCGTGAAGACCTCGCAGATACCGTTTTCATCGTAGTTTGTGGTGATGTAAAGGTTGCCGCAGCCGATCTTCATCTTTTCTGTAAAGCCGCGGGTCACCGCCGAACGCGGTCTCGGTTCTATCTCACCGAATTTCTGTTTGGTGGCTGTCTTTTCTTTATCCTTGACCTCTCCGATATTCAATACCTGGCTGTCACGGCTGCCGTCGCGGTATATGGTGACTCCCTTGCATCCGGTCTCATAAGCAAGACGATAAACCCTGGCGACATCTTCTCTGGTAGCCGAGCTCTCGAAATTGACAGTCTTGGAAACCGCGTTGTCTACGTGTCTCTGGAATGCAGCCTGCATGTTGATGTGATCTGCCGGACTGATATCGTGGGCACAGACGAATACCCGCCTGATCTCTTCGGGGATCTCGGTGCAGTGGGCGATGGTTCCCTCTTTGGCGATCTTGCGCATCAGCTCCTCGCTGTAGATACCTGCATCTTTCAGCTTCTGCATCAGTATGGGGTTGACCTCGATCAGCTCGGTGCCGTCCATGACATTGCGTATATATACGAAAGCAAAGACCGGTTCCACGCCGGATGAACATCCTGCGATCATGGATATGGTACCCGTAGGTGCAATGGTGGTAATAGTCCCGTTTCTCAGTTCTTCTCCTCCGGCATAGATGCTCTGTGAGAAGAGCGGGAAAGCTCCGCGCTCTTTGGCAAGCTTACTGGAAGCTGCGTGACCAACGTTGTTGATGAAAGCCATGATTTTGTCCGCGAGGTCCACCGCCGCCTGTGAATTGTACGGGATCCCGAGGATCAGCAGCAGGTCTGCAAAGCCCATGATGCCGAGGCCGATCTTTCTCGTCGACTTGGTCATCTCGTCGATTTTCTCCAGCGGATAGTTGTTGACGTCGATGACGTTGTCCAGGAAGTGGACTGCTTCTTCGACGGTCGTCTTCAGAAGATCGTAGTCGACCTGGTAGCCGCCTGCGGCGCGCTTGACCATTCTGGTCAGGTTGATAGAACCCAGGTTGCAGCTCTCATAGGGGAGCAGCGGCTGTTCGCCGCACGGATTGGTGCTCTCTATTTCGCCGACACCGGGTACGATGTTGTCTTTGTTGAGTCTGTCGAGAAAGATTATTCCCGGTTCGCCGTTGGACCAGGCCGCGTCTACGATGGTGTCGAAGACCTGCCCCGCGTTGAGGTGGTCGACAGCGATGCCGGTCCTGGGATCGATCAGGTCATAATCCTCGCGGTTTTCAGCCGCTTTCATGAATTCTTCGGTGATCCCGACTGATATATTGAAGTTGGTGATTTCGTTGTTGTCCTGCTTGCACTTGATGAATTCCATGATGTCCGGGTGGTCGATGCGCAGGATGCCCATGTTGGCTCCGCGTCTGGTGCCGCCCTGCTTGACGGCTTCCGTGGCCGCATTGAATACTTTCATGAAGCTGACCGGACCGCTGGCAACGCCGCCCGTTGATCTGACGGTCGCTCCGCTCGGCCGGAGACGTGAAAATGCAAAACCGGTACCGCCGCCTGATTTGTGTATCAGGGCTGCATTTTTCACGGCATCAAAAATCTCTTCCATGCTGTCGCCGACGGGAAGAACGAAACAGGCTGACAACTGACCCAGAGGTCTGCCCGCATTCATCAGTGTCGGTGAGTTCGGCATGAACCTGAGGCTGGTCATCAACTCAAAAAAATCTGCGCTGAGCCTCTCCGTGTCCGCATTACTGTTGTAGTTCCTGTCCGCAGCTGCTATGGCATCAGCCACGCGGCGGAACATGCCTTCGACGCTCTCGACTACTTTTCCTTCTTCATCTTTTCCAAGATATCTGCGTGACAGCACTGCCAGAGCGTTTTTACCTATATCAGAAATCGCCATTATACTCCCTCCGTTATTTGAAATCATATTTTATCGATGTGTTGACAAAAAGCATTATACTACTGCATATTGATGTACGCAAGGGAAACGAGCACAATATGTTCAGGTTCTGGATCAGTGGCGGCCGTCGCGCCGGGCACGGCCAAGAAACTGTTTCCACCAGCAGCGCCGGGATGAAGGCATAGCGGCTTACCGGGCGGGCCGGGTCGCGCATCCCCCGGTTTGCTCACATCAATGAAAAATCCCGGCGGCACCAGACAATACATGATTGTACATCTGGTACGAGCCGGGATCGAATAATCGTATTGTTTGTGATCAGAATACTACTACCAGCAGCATTTTGAAGCGCTCCTTGCCGTAAACCGCATGCGGGTGTCCGGCCGGCATCACGATGCTGTCTCCGGTAGACAGTTCGTACTCCGTTCCGTCGATGGTGATCTTTCCTACCCCGTCCAGACAGGTCACCATGGCATCGCCGCCGGATTCGTGTGTGCTGATTTCTTCATCCTTGTCGAAAGCGAACAGGGTCACACTGACAGCGTCGTTCTGAGCCAGCGTGCGGCTGACGACCTGCCCCTCCTGATAAGCTACCTGTTCTTTCAGCTGCAGGACTTCCTTCTTTGCAATATTCTTCATTTTATCTGCCATTTTGCTGCCTCCTTTAATATTTCCGTGCCGCGAAAGGATCGATCAGCATTCGCGTTTGCAGCGTGCTGTGTCCGGCTTGATCCTTGTTGCTTCGATTCTTCGAGGCGACCATCGCATCGCTGTGACTTCAAGTTCATCTGATGCATATCGCTCTGTTTTGACTTTATATTAGCAGAGATGCAGTCCAAAGTCGGTAACTTTTGTTACGAAAAGCCGCCTGTTTTGATTTAGTCGTATTATGTCAGTAAGCATCTTGTCGCTGAAGAGCAAGGCCTCATGTGAAATTTGGAATAAAGTTAGCTGCTGCGGGCCCAAGCCGAAAAAAATGATTGATAATGTGTGCAGAACGTGACATAATATCAGAAGGGACAGATGATGGTGCAAGAGAAGCACGCCTTGATGGAGGAGACCTCGTGTGCGAGTCCGGGTGTTTGTTCAATAGCCGCCTTCCGGGGCGGTTTTTTTTGCCCCCGCGCGGGCGGCGGTGATCCCGTCGTCGGAACTGTGGGCCTATCTTATCACAGTTGAAGTGGGCGGCGAAGCATTGGGGGATTGCATGATCTGAACTACTTGTTGACGTTGGGGGAACGCAAATGCAGATCTTTACTTCTATAGGGGGACAAAATAAAGGTCTTCAGTGATTATGAAGCAGATGCGGCAGATGTCGATCAAACTATTGAGCCGGCGCATACTTTGTACAACGTTCGACAAGGGGAACAGTAATACAATCAGTTTAAAGGGGAAGGAGATTCTATGCCTGTTTCGTATGTTATTGATGTAGACACAATTATAATTTTGTTTTTTATAATTGCCGGGGCTCTACTCTTAAAAACCGTTATTCAGTTGAAAAAAAGGGGCCGACTGACAAAGACAACTTTTCTTGAATTTTTCTTGAAAACGGCTTTTTGGGGCTATCTGACGTTACTAACAGGAATTACTTTGCTCCCTGTTTTCATCCCTCCTCAAGAAGGGAGCTTTTTGTCTCCGGGTATCAATATTATTCCTTTTTATGGCTGGACAACATTTACGACAAAACTCCTGATTATCAACATTTCAGGTAATTTGCTGCTGTTTGTTCCATGGTTCATTTTAGGAAAAATCAACAACTTTTCCTTATTTGAAAAAACCAAAAGGCTTTCTATTATTACTCTATTGATTATATTATCCATTGAATTTTTGCAGTATATCGAGATTAAATTTAATTTTTCAATGGAAAACAGGTCGTTTGATATCACGGATATTATCCTCAATTATGGCGGCTTCTTCATCGGTATTGCTTTGTACAAAATATATGAGAAGAAGCTGAACAGATCTGGCAACTCTTCCGAGTGAAACTGGCGTAAATCTGATTATTAGCATCTGTCTTGGACGGGAAAGGTTTTATCCGCGCAGGAGGGGGTGATTCTTGTTGATAAATATTACGGGATTGGTATACTGAAATTAATAGGAATAAACAGCTTATTGACTCCGAAATAATTATAGAAAGGAGTATGTAAAATGGTAGTTTTATCTGATTGTGCCGAATGCAAAAACAATAATTTTGATAGAAAAAATTTCTCGTGCACTTGTAAAGCTTTCCCTGAAGGCATTCCTTCAGAGTGGTTTTTAAAAGGGAACCCCAAAGAGGTTCAAGAGTGTAATAACGGAATTGGATTCGAACCTGATGATGAATAAGAGGTGATTATATGGCGAATCAAAAACCAGAGAAGATAAAGCCTGAAGATATATGGGATTATTATATTGATGATAGTAAGATGCCAACGCCAGAACAAGTGGCTTCTTTCCCGGACACAACCGAGATCGATAAAGAGTTTGACGAAGAATGCGATAAGATAGCACGAGAATTTGGGCTTTTATAAAAAACGAGGATGTAGGGGAAATGGATAACAACAAAAAAGCGGCAATACATTATTCAAAACATGGGGCACATCTCGTGCCGATTAAGGAGAGTAATTATGATTGATTTAACAAAATTTCAAGGCATTGATTCTGAAGTGAGAGTTACATTTACAGATGGAACCAGCATCGTTGGAAGGATAGACGGCGTTGACGATGAAGAAGAAAGCGAACTGGGTGAAATAGGGATTAGTTTTTTTGGACGCGACGGTGGATATTTCGGATTCGGACAAAGCGAAATAGCGGATATATCTATCCTATAGAAGTTTTACCCGCGCAAGCGGGGGTGATTCCGCAGAGATGCTTTATCGTGACACTATAAATGAAGTAAAAAAAAATAAGGCTCATGAAATTTCTAGCGACTTTTCAGTACCAGGCCGCGATACTCTGCTAAAATAATATTAGGGAATATTAAGGAAAAGTAGTTTGCAACTATCTGACAGATGATAAATGGCATTCCAAGATTTATTTCAGTACACAGAATTTAATGAGACGCGGGGTGGTCGGCATGAAGAAATTTAACATAGGCGATAAAGTGTTAATAAAAGATAAGAGACTCTATGGGTATATTTGTGATGATACAGATTCTAAAGTCGGGCATTATATTGTTGATTGCTATGATTTTATGGACACTAAGGATTCAAATGAATTTTTAATTGATGTAGATGTAAGCGATATTGAAGTTGTAAACGATTAAACAACAGGAATAAAACGGGAACGCTGCGAAACTGCAGCGTTTTTTGTTGGAATGGAGCGTGTGAAATGAGAGAGGGTGCGGGCCAAAACCTGGACACAAATAGGATTCTAAAAGGAGCCATTGATGTTTTAGTGGCAGCATCTTCCTGTTCGCATCCGGCGCTGAAGCAGGTATCATCATTGGAAATAACCATCGACGGCCCAAAAAGTTATCGCTTTTTCCACTATGCAACGGAAAATATAGGTAAAAAAGGAACGGGACGCGCAGAATAATAAGAACCAAAAAACCGCCGTAGACCTTGATCTCAAGCCTTTGCGGCGGTTCTTTCAATGGTGGAGCATACGGGGCTCGAACCCGTGACCTCTTGACTGCCAGTCAAACGCGCTCCCAGCTGCGCTAATGCCCCTGGTTGTCTTATCAATGTTTCTGCGTTCCGTGTTATGCCGGATCGCGGTGGCTGCAGATGTTTTCACCCTACATGAATCATATAATACCACATGAGAAAGTTCGATTCAAGATGGGAATTGAATATTATGTGCGCTCGTTTTTTCGCGGCCGAAATGCACCCTGTCAGCAGCGTGGACTTCGGTTAGTGATACGTTTTCAGTTTGAGCGTTTCTATGGTGCGGCGCAGTGCTGTGAGGAATGAAGTGAGTATCTCGTTGTGCTCGAACGCGGGATTGAAAATGAATGTATCATGGTAGACCATGGTTGCATCCACGGGTTTTCGGGTGACCAGTTTGTAGCGATGGAGCAGTTCGTTGGGCAGGGGTGATATCCACATATAAGCTCCATGCACATCGCAGAGAAGGTCGAACTGACTGCCGCGCTCATAGACGAAAATCTTTTTTTCCGCCTGATTAGCCGAGGGTTCCATGGCTATGCCCGAAAGATCAGAGCGGTTTGAGACAGCAAAATCACCATGGGCGATTTCGATATAGGGTTCAAAATCCTTCAAATAGACATTTTCCTTTTTCGCCAGAGGGTGATCTGTGGACATGGCGGCCAGGTAAACAAAGTCGAACATCGGCTTGTACTGCAGATGATCGAGGTTCAGGGTCTGCCTGATATAGTCGGCGTACTTGGCCGGATATCTGATGATGCCGGCTTCGTTCTCTCCGTTTTTTACACGCTGGATGATCTTCATGGTGTTGGTTTCCTGGTAATCCAGGGTCATCGGCACATCCAGGTCCAGCTTGTCGACGAAGTGGGCAAAAGACCAGCTGATGTAGCTGGCGCGCGGAACGGACATGCTCATCTTGACGTGGCTGCTGGAGCCGGGTTTGTACATGCGCTCCAGTTCGTTCATCTGGGTCACCAGACTGGCGGCGTACTGCAGGAACGTTTCACCGCGTGTTGTCGGTTCCACACCGCGTGTGGTGCGGGAAAACAGCTGAAAGCCGAGTTCGCTCTCCAGCTCTTTGATTGCCCGGCTGAGATTCGGCTGCCCCATGAACAAATTGGAAGCCGCCTTGTTTATCGAACCTGTGTGCGCGACCTCCACAGCGTATCTTAAATGTAAAATATCCAAATCTTATCACTCCTCATATATATTAAGATAAAGCATGCGGGGATAAAAATCAATCCCCCTCACGATATGAGTAGAAAATTGCGAAAAGGCTGAAATTTCAATGGTATCAGCCAGACGAATAGAGCTATGCACGTAGTACATATGGCTTCCCATTGTTTCCCGGATGCGATTCTGATATCTTAGTCGTGTCGAAGGAGGTGACAGTAATGAAGAAAGAAAACAGATCTGCCAGGAACTACAAGTCTGAAAAGCTGAAGAAGACCTGGGCAAAATACTTCAGGCTGGCCGAGAAAGCTTACCGTGAAGTACACTGGTAATCAACCTGCGATCCAAGCGAGCAGGCTTTAATAAAAAATCTAAGCAAAAAGATCCGAACCAAGTGGCTGCGGATCTTTTTTCACAGTTGTTTTTGGAGCTACTGGCCGGAGTCGAACCGGCCACCTGCACGTTACGAATGTGCTGCTCTACCGGATGAGCTACAGTAGCAAACCTGTAATGATTGTAACTGTTTTGATCATCTTCGTCAAGGAAAATTTGCTGACTTTGAGAGTCGCCGGATCAATGGCAGCATAAAAAAAGGGGCTTACAGGGGAATGAATGTTCATTTCCCCGCAGCCCCTCTTTCATTCAAGGGTATACCTGCCCGTGAGAGGGTTTAGTCTTCCTTGATGGTGCCGTCTGCATTGAACAGCGGCAGCTGCTTTAAAGCGGTCACATCTTCGCGGTACATGGAGTCTCCCTCGGCAAGGATGGCCATCTGTCCGACGATCTCTCCCCCCGCCTGTTTGACCAGATTGTTCATGGCCCGCAGGGAATCTCCTGTGCTGATGACATCATCGATGATGAGCACTTTTTTGTCCTTTACCCTGGCGATGTCATCCTCTCCCAGGAAGAGCTGCTGCACGTGTTCTGTCGTAATGGAATTGACCACCGTAGAGATCATATTCTTTAAATAGACCTTGGGGGACTTGCGGGCGATGACATAATCGTTTCGTCCGGCCTGTTTGGCCATTTCATACGCCAGGGGAATGCTCTTTGCCTCTGCCGTCAGGATGATATCAAATTCAGGCGCTTTTTCCAGCAAAGCGGCTGCGGCTGCTTCTGTCATTTCCACATCTCCGAAAATGATGAAGGCAGCGATCATCGTGTCTTTGTTGACAGGAAACAGGGGCAGTTTTCTGCGCAATCCTGCAATTTCCATTTCATAGTACATACTGCTACGCTCCTTTGATTACACCACCAGAGAAATAATTCTCAGTACAAACAGGATGGCTGCAATCCAGACGACCCAGTCGACCTCCTTGACTCTGCCCTGCACGATACGAATGATGACATAGGACAGCATGCCGAACATAATACCGTTGGCAATAGAGTAGGTGAACGGCATCATGATCAGTGCCAGGTATCCGCTGATGGCACTGGCCGCATCATCTTCAAAGTCCATTTTCTTGACGGAGCTGACCATCAGCAAACCGACGAACAACAGGGCCGGCGCCGTGGCAAAGCCGGGAATGGCTGTGAAGATTGGAGACAGCGGCAGGGCTACCAGGAACAGTCCGCCGGTAACCAGAGAAGCCAGACCTGTGCGGGCTCCGGCGGCAACACCGGCACTGGATTCCACATAACTGGTAACCGTGGAAGTACCCATGAAAGCACCGAATACAGTACCCACAGCATCGGACATCAGCGCTCTGCCGGCTCTGGGCAGATTGCCGTCCCTGTCCAGCAGATTGCCCTTGGAAGCAACACCAATCAGGGTGCCTGCTGTGTCGAACAGATCTACAAACAGGAAAGAGAATACGATGACTACAAAATCAATAATATGAGTGGCTGCAAAGTGGAAGTCAAAAGCAAATGTGGTCGGCGCCGCCGGTTTGATGCCGTGAGACATATCCGGGAACAGAGAATACTGACCCGCGTCGACATCCACCTGATACCATCCGCCAGCCTGGGCGATCATACCCAGGATCCAGGTGATCAGGATGCCCCAGAGGATGTAGCCGGGGACCCGGAAGTGGTACAGAACTACAACAATCAGCAGACCGATCAGTGCCAGAGCTACCGGTGCGGATCCCATGTCACCCAGGGCTACCAGGGTGCTGGAGTCTGCAACTACAATGCCGGCACCTTTGAGACCCACGATGGCAATGAAGAGGCCGATACCGGCGGTTATGCCCAGCTTCAGATTGGCCGGTACATCGTTGACCAGCGCTTCTCTGAATTTGCAGAATGTGAGCAGAATGAAAATAATACCTTCTACCAGTACTGCCGTCAGCGCGATCTTGTACGGATCCTGAATGCCCATCTTGGCCAGGTCTCCGCAGACTTTGTAAGCAAAGTAGGCGTTGAGGCCCATTCCGGAAGCCAGTGCCACCGGGTAGTTGGCCAGAAAAGCCATCAGGATGGTAGCAAAGGCTGCCGATACGGCGGTGGCCGTAAAGACTGCCGTGGCGTTCATGCCGGAAGCTGACAAAATTGAGGGGTTAACAGCCAGAATGTAAACCATCGAAAGGAAGGTGGTCACGCCACCGACGACTTCCGTTTTTACATCTGTACCGTTTTCCCTGAGTTTGAAAAACGATTCCATAATTCCTCCAAAAAAACAAATAAACATATCGTCCGATCACTTCTTGAGCGGACTTAATTAAAAAAACACCTATAATTTTCCCATAATCTAAAACAGCTGTCAACCGTTAATGCAGTGATTGATTTCACCGCAAATACAAAAGCACTGGCGTTCATCCAGTGCTGATGTTCAAGTCGATCCATGACAGTATGATCACTTTTTGTATTGTTTGAGGCCTACCAGAAGGCAGCCTTCCATATAGGGGATGTCGTTAGCTTTGAAGTAGTCCGTCAGCTCGTCGTTTTCCGCGCCGGGCTGGATGACAACTGTTTTGAAGTCCTTCTTGCATTCTTTCATCAGTTGCAGACCTCTCACAGGATTGATGCACAGATCGATAACATCGATATCGCCTTCGACATCGTTGATCGATGCCAGCTCTTTTCCTACTGCACTGACCCGATATCCGTTTTTGATCATCTTCCTTTTGATCTTGTGAGCGTACTTGTCTTTGTTCAACGTATCTCCCACAACCACAAAATTCTTTTGATCCATTACATCCTTAAGGTCCATCGTATACCTCCATCTTGCCTGACATTATCTTTCACCCCTATTATACAGCAAATTGGCTGAATATAGTTACTAATTGTGATATGATATTGAAGAAAAGGAGAATTTATGCAAAAGAGTACACATGAGACGGGTTGTCTGATATGCGGCGGCGAGCTGATATATGACGGGAAAACCACCATGAGGGAGTGCAGTGTCTGCCATCAGATGAAGCCTTCCAATGCAGTATGTGAAAACGGGCATTTTATCTGTGATCAGTGCCACGAAAACGGTGTCGCCGGCATCGAACAGATGATGCTGCACAGCGGGGAACGCGATCCGCTGACGCTGCTGGAACAGGCGATGCGCACCGACGGGGTGCATATGCATGGGCCGGAGCATCATTCCATCGTGCCGATGGTTCTGTTGACGGCCTTTGCCAACAATGGCGGCAGGCTGGATCTGCCCGCGGCTCTGTCCGAAGCGATAGGACGCGGCAGTCAGGTGCCCGGAGGATACTGCGGATTCTGGGGCTGTTGTGGTGCCGCGATAGGCGCAGGTATATTCGCTTCTATCGTGCTCGGCGGCAGTCCTCTGAAAGGAGAGACCTGGTCGCTGCCGCAGCAGCTTACTGCCCAGTGCCTCAACAGCATCGCGGCACCGGGCGGCCCGCGCTGCTGCAAGAGAGACTCGCGCCTGGCTGTGCTGACGGCGGTCAGGTTCAGCCGCGAGCACTTTTACGTCGATATGCCGACACACAGGGTGAACTGCGATTATCCGGACATTAACAACGAGTGCACGGAGAGCAGATGCCCTTTCTACAGGGGGTAGATCATGGAGACAGAATATATAAAAGGAAAGAACGGATATGATATTCCGTACTATATCAACTTGCCGCAGGATGCGAAGAAGATCATCATCGCAGCCCACGGATTCGGCAGCAGCAAGGGCAGTCCGACTGTGCTGATGCTGCTGGAGAAGATGCCGCCGCTGGGGATCGGGGTCCTTGGATACGATCATCCCAACCACGGCGAGAGTGCTTCGGGCCCCGAGGGCCTGCGCATAGACAAGTGTATCTCCGATCTTGGCAGCGTGGAGGAATTCGTGGCGGAGAACTGGCCGCAGGCAGAGATCTGCTATTTCGCGTCCAGCTTTGGAGCTTACATCACCCTCCAGTATCTTGCAGGATGCCGGCACCGGGGGACGAAGGCTTTCCTGCGCAGTGCGGCGGTCAATATGCCGGTCCTTTTCAGTGAGCCGACTCCTGAGCAGCAGGAAGCACTGCGGCGCGACGGCAGGGTGCAGCTGGAAGGGTACGAACCGCCGCTGGTGATCACCAGCGGGTTTGTGGACGACATGAACAGTCATGATCTCTTCGATATATGTGAGCGCGCCGGAGCGGGCGGCGGCAAGGTGGGCGGTACACAGATCGCCATGATCCACGGCTCCTGCGATTCCACGATCGATCCGGCGGAGGCCCGGCGCTTTGCCGATATGTTCGGGATACCCATCACGATGGTGCCCGGCGCGGAGCATCGATTGATGGAAGAGGGACAGCCGGAAATGGTGTTTGAAAAGGCCCGTGAACTGTATTCGGGCACAGAAAGCCAAAAATAACTGAAAAATAGCGAAAAAAGTGTTGAACATTTAATTGACTTTGGTTATAATAGTCTCTGGCGCTGGAAAATTGTCGGGACGTGGCGCAGCTTGGTAGCGCGACTGCTTCGGGAGTAGTAGGCCGCAGGTTCAAATCCTGTCGTCCCGACCAAGAAATACAGCTAATAGGCACAGCTGGAGACGCTGGAATGGCAGCGGTTCCGGTTGCTTTGCATTTTTGGGCAAAAAAAACGGCCATGCGGCAGGCGTTTTCGCTGCTGCATGGCTTTTTGGTTTCGCGGCTTAGAGGATCGGCAGTTTGAAATCCGGCGGTGTATAAGGTGAAGAGATGTCGAGTTCTTCACCTTCCGGTGAATATCCACGAGCCGTGTTGAGCACGTAGTAGCCGATCTCCTCGGCATATCCGATCTCCTTCCAGATGAAATCATTGACGTAAAAATCCCATCCGATCTCGTTGAGAGCGTCCTCGTCTATGTCCCATTCGATCATATAGAGCGGTTGGCGTGCTTCGCGCTCTTCGTTCAGGAATTCGACATCGTCGTTTTCCTTGATAGCGAAGGAGCGAAAGCGGTACTCGTTGTTATCGGTGTAGGTGTTGAAAGCCGGCACCAGCGAGAGATAACGTTCTCCCTGGTGATGGGTCTCCTCAAAGTACTTTTTCAGTTCGTCGTACAATGTTAAAACTGCTCCGTTCTTTTCCATTTGTATATTCTCCTTCCGGCGGCGCGCCCCTTTCGGCCGCGGCGCTAATTTTCTATGAACTCCTTTATTTTATCAGCTTCAATGTAACCTTTCCAGTACAATTTCTGCAGCGTGGCCGGGTCTCGTGACAGAGTCTTCAGGTCGCCGATGGTATCCGGTGCCAGGATCAGTGCCACGCCGTCTTTTTCGGCGTCTGTCAGGTCTTCCATCTGAGTGTTGTAAGTCTTGTAGCGGTACTGAAGTGCGTTTGCAGATTTTGGAAAGCGCCGCCGCAGCATGCGGGCAAAGGGCGCATCGGATTTCGCCAGGCGTCTGAAATCGCGCGGTCTGCTGAGGATAACCACGACCTTGTCGCACCCGGCATCGAGTGCTGTCTTCAGAGGTATGGGATCAGAAAGTCCGCCGTCAAAGTAGCGGATACCGTCACGTTCCTCCGGCTTGCACAGCAGAGGTATGCAGCTGCTGGCTTTGAGCGGGAAATAGTCGCTGCGGGCAAAGTCCGCCTTGTCGAAATACACCGGCAGTCCGCTGTCGGCGTTGGTGGCCACGACCGTGAAACCGCATGGATTTGCACAGAAGGCATCGTAATCCAGTGGATCCTCGCCATCCTCGTTGGTGATCACCGAATAGACGTAGTCCATATCTATGTAAGCTTTCTTTTTGAAGTAATTGCGCACGCTCATGTACTCGCTGCGCAGCGAATAGTCGAGATAGAAACGCAGGTTCCTGCCCGGCTGCCCTGCTATGTAGGAGACCATGTTCCCCGCGCCGGCGGAAACGCCTACGCAGTGGTCGAATCTGATCCCGTTGTTGCTGCACCAGTCCAGTACCCCGGCACCAAATGTGCCGCGCTGACCGCCTCCGGTGTCTATTAGTCCTATCATTCTTTTTCAAACACCTCCGCTACTCTTTTGAGATCTTCGATAATCGGCAGATGCTGAGGGCAGGCCTTTTCACAGGCCCCGCATGCGATGCAGTCCGAGGCCTTGCTGTGCTCCCGCGTATAGTCGTTATAATAAGCTCCTTCTGAATACCACGCCTGTTTTTGCTGCTGTGCCCTGCGGTTGAAGAGGTTGAAAAACTCGGGTATCGCTATCTTCCGGGGACAGCCTTCCACGCAGTAGCGGCAGGCCGTGCAGGGGATGGCCACAGCCTTGTCTATGATGGAGACCACCTTCTTCAGGGCTTCGTGCTCATAGTCGCTCAGAGGCTGAAAATCCTCCATGTATGACAGATTGTCTTCCATTTGTTCCTGATCCGACATCCCGGAGAGGACCACGATGACGCCCGGAAGACCGGCCGCAAATCTGACGGCCCAGCTGGCGGCACTCTTTCCAGGTGCCGCTGCCTGCAGTATTTGCCCGGCTTCCCGGGGAAGATGGGCCAGCATGCCGCCCTTCACCGGCTCCATGACCACGATATCTCTGCCATGTTCACGGGCGACCTGATAGCATTTGCCCGACTGGATGCGGTCGCTGTTCCAATCCAGGTAGTTCAGCTGCAGCTGTACTATCTCTATCTCCGGATGTTCGCGGAGCGCTTTGTCGAGTAATTCCGCATCGGAGTGGAAGGAAAATCCGAGGCGCTTTATCTCGCCGTTAGCCTTCCGTCTCTTCACGGTCTCGAACCAGCCGTTTCCGGTGGCCTTTTCGTAGTTGGCGCGGTTGATGTTGTGCAGCAGGTAGACGTCGAAGTAGTCGACGCCGCATTTTTCCTTCTGTTTGTCGAACAGTTCATCGGCATCGGCGCCTTCCTTCATCAGGGACAGCGGCAGCTTGTCGGCGAGGACAAAAGCATCCCTTTGATACCTCTCGACCAGTGCCCGGCGTACGAAGATCTCGCTCTTGAAATCGTGATACATCCAGGCGGTATCAAAATAGGTGAAGCCCTTTGAAATAAAGAGATCCACCATTTGTTTCATCTTTGTCAAGTCGACCGAGTCCTGATGCTGCGGATCGGTCAGCGGCAGCCTCATGCAGCCGAATCCTAGCTTTTTCATTGTTAAAACCCTTCCAGAATACTAGTATACTATGATCTGAAAAAGTTTCCAGTACTTTATTGCAGCCGCGGCCCCGGAGCCATGAGTGCTATGCACTTGCTCCGGTGTTCGTAAAGTCGTCAAGTATTCTTTTGAGACATGCCAGCGAGCTCGAAGGTGCATGCACGATTTTGGTGCGCTTTCCTCTGGCTTCGCCTGTGGCACTGATCACCATTTTGTGGGAAACCGTGTTTGTGAACATGACCATCAGGTCCGGCTCCCCGATCTTCTTTTTGAGTGCGCCTTTGGTCTTTGTGAAGACCTTTGCCTTTCCGTTGTACTTTCTGCAAAGATCTTTGTAGCGGCCTTCCATGCGCTCGTTGCCGCCTATGATAACTACGCTCATTTTGTCCTCACTTTCAATGATTGTCTGTTAGTAGCTGATTTTTCGGATGGCCAGTGGTTATTAAAGGCTAACCACCCGGCCTGTTAAAGGGTTAGCAATAACTAACCCATGTATAATAATATCATGTTTTCTTTGTTTGTCAAGGCACGATATCAATTCTGCTGAAAATGGTCACCCGTTTGAGATATATGGTATAATGTAACAATTGAGAGTGAATAGCAACAGCAAGTAGAAAAGACGGGGAAGACAAATGAATAACAGAAAATATAAAGACGCATTGTACGATCCCAGACCGCTGCGTGATCTGAGGGATCTGATAAAGAGCAGCCGCAGGCTTTACGGCAGCAAGCCGGCATTTCTGGTAAAGAAAGACCACGAGCAGCCGTTCCAGCCGATCAGCTATATACGCTGGGATGCAGAGGTCGATGCGATGGGCACGGCTTTCTGCAATCTGGGGCTCAAGGGAAAGAAAATAGCGGTGACCGGAGAAAACAGCTACAAGTGGGTCGTCTCCTATATGGCGACCACCAACGGTACCGGCGTCATCGTACCCATAGACAGAGAGCTGAAGCCTCTGGAAATAGCGAATCTGCTGAATCGTGCCGAGGTCTCTGCGATAGTCCATTCACAGAAGATGAAAAAGGTCATCAAGAAGGTGCTCCCGCTGCTGGACAAACCGCTCGAAGTAGTCATCAACATGGATGCTGAGGACGACGATGAGGACGGGACTCTCTCCTGGGACCGCCTGCTGGAGAAGGGCAAGGAAGCTGTTGCCGCCGGAGACCGCACCTTTATCGATGCGGAGATCGATCCGGAGAGGATGTGCTCGCTGCTGTTTACGTCAGGGACTACAGGCATGGCCAAGGGAGTGATGCTCAGCCACAAGAGCATCGCCAGCAATGTATACGCGACCGCAAAATACGTAGACGTGCTCGATTACGTAGGCTTATCAGTGCTGCCGATGCATCACAGCTACGAGATGAGCTGCCATATCTTCATGGGCCTCTTCATGGGATTCACCTGTGCGATCTGTGAAGGCCTGCGGTATATCATCAAGAACATGCAGGAAGCTCACGTTTCCATCATGCTGGCGGTCCCCCTGATCTACGAGAATATGCACAAAAAGATCATGCAGAACGCCAAAAAGACAGGTCAGTACAAGAAGCTGCGCATGATGATAGCAATATCCAAAAAGCTGAAGCTGTATAACAACCAGAAACTGATCAGAAAACTGTTCAAACCGATACACGAGCTGACAGGGAACCACATCATACAGTTCATCGCCGGCGGAGCGGCTATGGACCCCAAGGTGGCCGAGGACTTCGAAGCCATGGGATTCCCCTTCATACAGGGTTACGGGATGACAGAGAATTCACCGATCATCAGCGTCAACCGCGACCGCTACGCAAAACAGACCTCAGCAGGCCAGCCGCTGGTGGGCACTGAGGTCAAGGTGATCGACCAGGACGAAGACGGCATCGGCGAGATCTGCCTCCGCGGCCCGTCCATCATGATCGGATATTACGATGACCCTGAGGAGACGGCCAAGGTGCTCACGGAGGATGGCTGGCTGAAGACCGGCGACTACGGATACCTGGACGACGAGGGCTACATATATATCTCGGGACGCAAGAAAAACGTGATCATCACGAAGAACGGCAAGAATGTTTTCCCGGAGGAGATCGAATTCTACCTGGAGCAGAGCGATTTCATAGAGGAGACCCTGGTACACGGAGTGCCTGACGACCGCGGGGATACCGTCATCAAGGCGGAAGTCGTGCCCGCTTACAACGAGATCGAGATGCAGCTGGGCGACCTCGACGAGGATGAGATACACGATCTCATCAACGAGGAGATCGACAAGGCCAACGAACTGATGCCGCTGTACAAGAAGGTGCGGCGCTTTGCCATCAGGAAAGAGGAGTTCACGAAGACGACCACGAGGAAGATCAAGAGGCACACCGCTGAAAACATGAACAACGACCGCGGGGAGGACGTGAAATGATGGAAGATGGAAAGTACCGGGATCCCAAAGAGCAGGACAGAGCTTATGCCGACAGCATTATTGCTGCTATAGAAGCCGATGACAGGCCGGGCGTGATGTACAAGGAATCGCGCCCGATCACCGATGTCAAGGATATGATAGAGAGCAGCGCCGAACTCTTTGGAGACAACGTGGCTTTCTATCAGAAGTATGCACGCGGCGGCCATTACGAGACCATCACCTACCGGGAGATGCTGCGCCGGGTCAACGGCCTGGGCACTTATCTGATCGGCGAAGGCTTTCAGGGAGAGCGCATTGCGGTGATCGGTCCCAATTGTTCCGAGTGGGCAATCAGCTATCTGGCGGTGCTCAACGGCACCGGCGTGGTGGTGCCCCTTGACAAAGAGCTGAACGCGGAAGAGCTGGAGCAGCTTGTGATCAAGGCCGATGTAAGCTGCGTGATATATAAAGGAAAGAAGCTGGGCGAAGTCTTCACGAAGATGAAGGACTCCGGGCACACTGCCCTGCGCAGGCTGATTAGGATGGACGCCGATGAATGGACCGCAGCCGTCTGGCGGGGGCAGGAAATGATCGAAGCCGGCGACCGCCGTTTCGTGGATGCGCAGATAGATTCTCAGGCGATGAGCATCCTGCTGTTCACCTCGGGCACTACCGGGGTTTCCAAGGGGGTAATGCTCAGTCACCGCAACATCGCAGTCGACCTGATGGTTTCCCCGACGGTCCTCAAGGTCAACGACTGGGACATCTTCTTTTCAGTTTTGCCGCTGCATCACACTTACGAGTGTACCAGTGGATTTTTGATACCAATGTACAAGGGCGCGGCTGTAGCTTATTGTGAGGGCCTCAAATATCTGATGAAAAACATGCAGGAAGTCAGGCCCACGATGTTTCTGGGCGTGCCTGCCATTTTCGAGACGATGTACCGGCGCATCTGGCGCACGGTGAGAAAAGCCGGCAAGGAAAAGACCCTGCGTCGTGCGATATCCGTCAACCGGGTTCTCAAAAAGCTGCATATAGATCTCAGCTCAAAGCTGTTCAAGGACGTCCTTTCGGTGTTCGGCGGGCGGATGCGCGAGCTGATCAGCGGCGGCGCGGCCATCAGTCCGGAGGTCATGGAAGGTTTCCGGGACTTTGGTATCAACATGCTGCAGGGATACGGCCTCACTGAGTGTGCGCCTATGGGAGCCCTGAACCCGGATAAGATGCCCAAGGCGACTTCCGTGGGCTATCCGTTCCCGGCCTGCAAGGTAAAGATCATCGACAAAGACGAAGACGGTATCGGTGAGATCTGCCTCTGGGGCGGCAACGTGATGCTGGGCTATTATGAGATGCCGCAGGAGACGGCCGAAGTGCTGCAGGATGGCTGGTTCCATTCGGGAGACCTGGGATACCTGGATGAGGACGGATATCTGATAATAACGGGGCGCAAGAAAAATGTGATCATAACCAAGAACGGCAAGAACGTCTTTCCGGAAGAGCTGGAGTATTACCTGCAGGAGATACCGCTCATCAGCGAGAGCATGGTGTTCTCCGAGGAGACTTCAGACGGCAGCGACGATACCATTGTGGCAGCGCTGCGCCTGGATCCTGAAGAGGTGCAGGAGCGCTGCGGGCAGGGGACCGATGAGGCGAAGATAGAGCAGATCGTCTGGGAGGAGATCGAAAAGATCAACGAACGGCAGCCGTTCTGGAAGAGGATAAAGAAGATAATAATCAGGAAAGATGACTTTGTGAAGAACACTTCCAACAAGATCATCAGATTCGCGGAGGGCAACAAAAAGAAATGACGGGTTACCCCAGGCTGGAAATAAGAAGGAGTAAGCTGGCGGAAAACTACCGCCGGGTGCTGGCGCGGTGTCACCGCGCCGGTATTTGCGTGGCCGGAGTCATCAAGGGATTCAACGCCATCGAAGAATGCGTCCTCGTTGCCGATGAGGCCGGCTGCGAGTTCCTCGCATCATCGCGCATAGATCATCTGGCGCAGGCGGCGGCCCTGCAGGTGAAGACACCTTTGATGATGATCAGGACGCCGATGCTGAGCGAGGTGCCGGACGTGGTGCGGCTGGCCGGTTATTCGCTGGAGAGCGAGACGGCTGTGCTGCTGGCATTGGAAGAGGAAGCGGCCAGGCAGGACAAGATCCATCATGTGATCCTGATGAGCGATCTCGGTGATCTGCGCGAAGGCTGGTGGGACGATGACGAGCTGCTGCAGGCGGCGCTCCACGTTGAAAAAGAGCTGCCGCACCTGGAGCTCTCCGGGATCGGTACCAACCTCGGATGCTACGGATCTATCATACCCACACGCGAAAAGCTGCAGGAGCTGGTCGTGGAGGCGGAGATGATAGAGGCGGCCATCGGGCGCCGCCTTGACTACATCAGCGGCGGGGCGACTACTTCATTTTTCCGGGTGCTGGAGGATAATATGCCGCCGCGCATCAACATGCTGCGCATAGGTGAAGGCATCATCAACGGTACCTCCGGTTATGACGCATTCGATTTCCTCGAGCGCGACGTATTCACAGCGACCGCAGAGGTCATCGAAGTCAAGGAAAAACCCAGCTATCCTGTGGGCGAGATCGGCGGCGATGCCTTCGGCCACAAACAGGAATATCACGATATCGGCATCCGGCGCCGGGCCATAGTCGCCATGGGAAAGGGCGATTACGCTTACCCTGAGGACGTCTTTCCCTGCGACGGGCGCATCACGGTCATCGGAGCGAGCTCCGATCACACGCTGCTGGATGTGACCGAAGCCCCGGAGATCACCGTGGGCGACCATCTCAGCTTTCTGCTGGGGTACGGCACGCTGTTGCACGCATCGCAGAATATGCCGCATATATTCCGCGACTGAGGGTCGTATGGGGCCGGCCGCATGCGGCGGAGAGGCGCGGGCGGCTGAAATTGACAAAAACAACGCTTTACAATATAATAAATCGATACGACCATAGGTTGAAAGGAGAACAAATATGCCAGAAGAAGTACTGCTTACTAAAGAAGGCTATGAGAAAATAAAGGAAGAACATGAACAGCTGGTTTCCGTGACCAGAAGGGAAGTTGCCGAGAGGATCAAGGAAGCGAGAGCTTTCGGCGATATTTCCGAGAACGCGGAATACGATGCAGCCAAGAACGAGCAGGCAGAGGTGGAAGCCCGCATCAACAAACTCGAAGACATGATGCGCAAGGCCAAGATCATCGATGAAGCTACAGCGACCAAGGGTAAGGTCAATATCGGCAGCAAGATCAAAATCAAGGAACTGGGCAGCGGCAGGGAAGGCGAGTACACGATCGTCGGCTCGACCGAGGCAGATCCGTTCGCAGCCAAGATTTCCAACGAGTCCGCTGTCGGCAGGGCAGTGATCGGGCACAAAGTGGGGGACGAAGTCGATGTCGAAGTGAAAGGACGCGACAATCGCCTTACTTATGAAATACTGAGCATAGACTAGATCGAACGGAGAGGAATAATGAGTGATAACAAGAATCAGAACCAGAAGGGCAACAAGGGCGGCAAGCCGGAGATGACAGCCAGCGAACAGAGCCGCATCCGCCGTGACAAGCTGAAAGAGCTGCAGAACGCGGGCAACGACCCCTTCGTAATTACGACATACGATCAGACACACCACAGTGTGCAGATCAAGGACAACTTTGATACTCTGGAAAACCAGCAGGTTTCCATAGCCGGACGCATGATGTCAAAGCGCGTCATGGGCAAAGCTTCTTTCTGCAATGTGCAGGACAAAGAAGGAAACATCCAGTGCTATGTAGCCAGAGACGACATCGGACAGGAAGAGTACAAGGCTTTCAAAAAGCTGGACATCGGCGACATCATCGGCGTCAAGGGCTTTGTGTTCAAGACGAAGACCGGCGAGATCACCGTGCATGCACAGTCGCTGGTACTGCTGTCAAAGAGCCTGCAGGTGCTACCGGAGAAATATCACGGCCTGACTGACGTCGATATGCGCTACCGTCAGAGATATGTCGATCTGATATCCAATGAAGAATCCAAGGATGTATTCGTCAAGAGATCGAAGATCATCAGCTCGATCAGAAAGTATCTCGATGCTCAGGGCTTTATGGAAGTGGAGACTCCGATGCTGGTCAGCAACGCCGGCGGTGCGGCTGCGAGACCGTTTGAAACGCATTTCAACGCACTGGATACCGACTTCAAACTGCGCATCTCACTGGAACTGTACCTCAAGAGGCTGATCGTGGGCGGACTGGAAAGAGTCTACGAGATCGGCCGCGTGTTCAGGAATGAAGGTCTGGACACGAGACACAATCCGGAATTTACCCTGATGGAGCTCTATCAGGCTTACACCGACTACAACGGCATGATGGACCTCACGGAAAACATGTTCCGCCACGTAGCTCAGGAAGTGCTGGGCACAACGATGATCGAGTACAAGGGCGTCAAGATGGATCTGGGCAAGCCGTTCAAGCGCGTCACGATGATCGATGCAGTAAAGGAATATACAGGGATCGACTGGAATGAGGTGCCCGACCTGGAAGCTGCCAGAAAGCTGGCGGACGAGAAGGGCGTGGAGTACGAGGAGCGCCACAAGAAGGGCGACATCCTCAGCTTGTTTTTCGAGGAATTCTGCGAAGATCACATTATCCAACCGACATTTGTAATGGATCACCCAATCGAGATTTCCCCGCTGACCAAGAAAAAGCCGGAAGACCCCGATTACGTAGAGCGTTTTGAGATGTTCATGAACGGATGGGAAATGTGCAACGCGTATTCCGAGCTGAACGACCCGATCGACCAGAGAGAGCGTTTCAAGGCTCAGGACGAGCTGGCCGCTCAGGGAGATGAAGAGGCACAGCACACCGATGAGGACTTCCTCAATGCACTGGAGATCGGCATGCCGCCGACTGGCGGTATCGGATATGGCATCGACCGCATGGTGATGCTGCTGACCGGCGCCGAAGCTATCCGTGACGTGCTGCTCTTCCCGACAATGAAGCCTATAGAGTAAAAATCGTTGGGATTTCAACGGTAAGCGCGCATAAAAAGTGCGCCAGTGTACCAATTGTGTACCAAACGATGCAAGACTTATGCAGACTAACCCTGGAAATGGCTTGTTTTCAAGCATTTGCGGGGTTTTTTAGTGCCCGGATTCGCACAATTGTAAATCAAGGGTAGTCGGAGTACGCTGATATAAAGAAAGAATGTCAGCACGCAGGAGGTGAGGATGATGTTCGATAAGAAGATAAAGATGAATGTAACAGACGATGAGAGCCAGCTCATACTCTTCAGCCTGGTAGAACTCAGAAACAACCTCATAAAAGAAGGCAGATATACTGATGCCGTGGATGATCTCATCCTGAAGCTGTTTGGGTAGTAAAAATAAGGCCCTTTCCTGAATAATGATGCCTAAGGCATATTACATTGCTCTGCTGAAACATGCAGAGCTTTAGTAATTTTTGGACCGGCATCACCGGGGAAAGGAAAAGAATATGAAGACTACGGAGAATACGATGAAGATCATAGTGGAAGGCCTGACAAGAGAAATGATAGAGCAGGAATTAGGAGAGAAGGCTTACTGCCCGGTACTCCTTCAGGCAGCGCAGGATGCAGCAGATAACCTGGAGATGTGTATCGATCGCGGATGCATCGAGCATGAGAAAGGCCTTGCATATGTAGGGATGCTGGACAGCCTGTGCTTTGAAGGAGGTGCAGAGACGGCATTCGATATGCTGAGAGATGTTTTCTTTGCTGCAGGGTGCAGAGACATCGTGACAGAGATGGATCTGATCAGGGTATGCGGCGAGGTAGAAAGTGACGCTTTCGACGATTTCATGGAGATATTCCTTGATTCAGATGAAGTGGACATGTATCTCACAGAGATAGATCTGAGAGAAGCAGCGAGGGCCGAGGAAGCAAGAGCAGCAAAAGGAGATCAGCTACCGTTATGATCCATTCAGTCTGCCGACAGGCAGGCATACATCCGGCGTGTTCAAAAGCGAAGCGTGCCGCGATGATCAAATCGAAGGGAGGAGAACCAGATGAAACAAGCAGAAGTTATAGCTATATGTAATCAGAAGGGCGGCGTCGGAAAGACTACCACAGCTGTGAACCTTGGAGCGGGACTTGCTATGAGCGGCAAGAAGGTACTGCTTATCGATGCAGATCCACAGGCAGACCTTAGCGCGTGCCTTGGATGGAAGAACACTGATGCACTGGATGAGACCATAGTGTCGGTCCTGAGCAAAGTGAGGAACGATGAGCCGTTCGATCCAAAGGAAGGGATACTCCATCATGATGAAGGAATGGACGTTCTTCCATCAAACATCGAGCTTTCCCAGTTCGAGCTTAGTCTTGTGAATGTCATGAGCAGGGAGAACGTACTGAAGAACTACCTGAGACAGGTAAAGAGCGGTTATGACTATGTCGTGATCGACTGCATGCCGTCTCTGGGGATGATGACCATCAATGCGCTTACAGCAGCGGACAAGGTCATCATACCGGTGCAGGCACAGTATCTTCCGGCAAAGGGCATGACGCAGCTGCTATACAACGTAGCGAAGGTGCAGAGACAGCTCAATCCGGATCTGAAGATAGGCGGTATCGTGATGACGCTCATAGATCAGAGGACGAGCCTTGCAAAGGAAACTATCGAGGCTATCAGAAAGAACTATGGGGCAGGCATCAGGATATACAGCGCTCAGATACCGGTAGGAGTGAAAGCTGCCGAGGCAAGTGGAAGAGGAGAGAGCATATATTCATATGACGCGGACAGCAAACCTGCTGCGGCATATGCGGAGCTGACAAGGGAGGTGCTTAAGGATGGCGAAAAAGCGAGAACCGATAGACTTCGGTCTTCCGGGGATAGATGATATCTTTTCAACACAGGCGGAAAGAGATGAAGCCAAACTGAAGAAGATATATGAGATACCTCTGGATCAGATAGACCCGTTCCCGGAGCATCCCTTCAAGGTGAAGGATGACGAGGACATGATGAATCTCGTGGAAAGCGTAAAGGCAAACGGGATAATCACTCCTGCTACTCTCAGAAAAAAGGAAGACGGCAGATACGAGATAATATCCGGGCACAGAAGGAAGAGAGCCTGCGAGCTTGCGGGACTTGAAACGCTTCGTTCAGAGGTAGTGGATATGACAAGAGACGAGGCTACCATATTCATGGTGGAATCGAACTTTCAGAGGACCACTATTCTTCCTAGCGAGAAAGCCTTTGCATATAAGATGAGGCTTGAAGCGATGAATAGGCAGGGACAAAGAACAGACTTAACTTCGACACCACTGGTGTCAAAGTCGAGAAGCAATGAAGAAATTGGGAAGTCTACCGAAACGGTTGAAATCAAGGTAAATGACGGTAAGCCGATTGAGAACAAACTCATTTACGGTTCTGTATCTGGTAAGAAGATTGACGAGAACGGAGAAGCACTGGGCGGTGCTTTAATCGGCATTTTCAAAGCAGATGAAACCGAGTATACAAAAGAACACGCTATTATGACTGCCACATCTGAAAAGGACGGCAGTTTTTCTTTTGCCAAAGTTCCTTACGGAAAATGGATTGTAAGAGAGATTGAAGCTCCTGAAGGCTTTGTGCTTGATGATACTTCTTACGAAGTAAATATCGGGGAGAATGAGCAGGTCATCGAAGTGGAAATTACCGACGAGTATATTCACGGTAATATTGAACTTACCAAAGTGGACGCTGATTATCCGGATAACAAACTGACAGGTGCAACTTTTGCATATGCTTAATCTTCCTGTACCGGAAGCAGAGTATCATAATGTGTCGGTTGAACCGTCCGAAATGCAGAAAGAAATGGTTGCCTCCCTTGCAGAGCGAGCCGAGAAAGTTCGTGGCGGAGGTGTAGATTCAAGCGTAGATAATATGCTTAAAATCACAAACGATGGAAGAAAACTTGCACTTGACCAGCGAATGCTAAATGCTATGCTGCCGGACTTCGAGAACAGCAAAATCAATGCCTGCGTTGATAATGTGTACCGCATATGGGAAGAAAACAAAGATAAAAAGTCAGCACAATTAGTGTTCTGCGACTTATCGACACCAAAGAATGACGGAACATTTTCTGTCTACAATGATATCCGAAAAAAGTTAATTGAACGTGGAGTTCCTGAAAGCGAAGTACGATTTATCCACGAAGCAGATACGGATATGAAGAAGAAAGAATTATTTCAAAAGACGCGTAAAGGTGAAGTCCGAGTGCTACTTGGCTCTACTCAGAAGGATGGGAGCTGGCACGAATGTTCAGGGAGCGATTGATTGCTCTTCATGATGTGGATTGTCCGTGGGTGCGACTTGAAGTCGCATAGATAATTGTTTAACTAAATAAAGATTAAACCCGCTATTCCGTTAGCGGTAGCCTAGTGCCCAACCAGCTCTGTCAGTGATGACAATGTTTGGAAGCTGGCATGACAACGTAGCCCTCCACGTAAGTGGTAAAGCAGAAACCGTGAGGTGGAAGCGAATCTGCGAGCATCAATGCGGTTAGGGAGCAAGGCTTGAGTAGTATGGCTAACAAATGTGAAACTGTCATTTAAAACATCGTAACGTCCAACGAGTCAAAGATGCTGATAGGCTCTAGCCCAAAAATGGGAAGCGGTCAGATAATCCTCTCCATGGTAGGATTACACGGATATTAAGCACCGTCGGTGAAGTAGACAGAGCCTAACCTACTCGTAGTTGAATGTGATGGAAAACATATCACAACAGTAGAGGGTCTTGCCGATCAGAGGACCGGGGAGCTGTCGGATCTCCAGCAGATGTTCATCGATGAATACGCATTCCAGTGCGGTTTCTGCACACCGGGAGTTCTCATGGTGACCCAGGCGCTGCTGGACAAGAACCCGCATCCCACCAGGGCGGAAATAGAAGATGCTCCTGTCGGGCAATTATTGCAGGTGCATCAGTCAGTACCATGTGATTGAAGCCATAGAAAAACTTGCAGGAAGGGAGGATGCTTAAATGGGAAAGCCATTACTGAACGGTATCAACAACCCTATCCCGGATGACGGATGGGAACCGAGTACCAAGAGGTTCTTTCCGCTGGAAAAGGATCCTAAAGAATATAAATACATCGGAAAGAATTGTGTCCGTAAAGATGCAAGAGAGATAATGACCGGTGAAGCCGTATATACCGACGACTACAAGATGACTGGTATGATCTACGGAACGGTCAAGAAGAGCCCCTATCCCCACGCTATTATCCAGTCTATAGATGTCAGCAGGGCCAAGGAGCTCGAAGGTGTTCGTGCAGTGCTGACTTATGAGGATCTCAACGAGATGCAAATGAACCCCATGATGGGATGGCCGCCGCACAAACCGCTGCTCGACAAGCATCTGCGCTATGTGGGAGATGCGGTAGCTCTGGTGGCTGCAGACACACTGGACATTGCCCAGGAAGCCTGCGACCTCATCGAAGTGGAGTACGAAGTGCTCCCCGCAGTATATGACGGATTCTCCGCGATCAAAGAAGGAGCACCGCAGCTGTACGATCAGTTCGAAAACAATATCTGCCCCGGCGGCCTGGAACTGATGCAGCTGGACGGCAAGTTCTGGCATCTGGTCAGAGGCGATGTCGACAAGGCTTTTGAAGAAAAATGCGTTTATGAAGCGGAAGATACGATAGAATTCATGGGCATGTGTGCCCCGAATGCACCGGAGCCGCCCGGCGTTATCGTAAAGTGGGAAGGCGGCATGAAATTCAGCCTCTGGGGAACCAGCCAGTCGGCGTTCCTCCTCAAGCTTGTTAACGAATCGGTACTCCCGGGGATCAAGTACGAGCCGTACACGTTCCACACCGGCGGGTCATACGGAAACAAGCAGTCGATGACGTTCCAGACTACTGCGGCGACGGCGCTGGCATATGTGACCAAGCATCCTGTCAAGGTATATCAGACAAGAATAGAACAGATGACAAACTATCAGACGCGTCTGGGGACTCAGGTCCACGCCAGGATGGGTATAGACAAGGATGGAATAATCAGAGCTTTCAAGGGCGACTGGAAGATAGTAGCCGGAGCTTTCAACGATAACCTTCAGGGCAATATCGGCGTGGGACTCGGAGAGACACAGCTCATCATGGGCAAGTGTCACGACTGGGATCTGAACACCGATATCTGTGTCACCAACAAGCAGCCTGCAGGTATCGTAAGAGGATACGGCGGTCAGGAACTGAACTCCTGTCTCTCGATGCTGGTGACCAGGGTCGCCAGAGCGGGGAATTTCGACCCTGTAGATGTATTCGCCAAGAACTATGTATCTGACGGAGATTCATATATCTGGAGGGACGACCTCCCCTGGAGAGCACACTCTATCCAGTATGAACAGATGATCAAGAATACTGCCAGAAAATTCGGCTGGCAGGACAAATGGAAGGGCTGGGGCGTTCCCACGTGGAAGTCTGAAGACGGACGCTACGTCCGCGGCGTAGGCTGTTCTGCAATAGGAAATGCAGACGTTGGAGAGGATTGCTGTGAAGCTTATGTAAGGCTGGCACCGGGACTCCTGGACAACACCATCATAGCCACGCTGCATGCAGACATCACAGAAAACGGAAACGGCCAGAGATCCAACGCGCAGAAAGTATGCGCCGAGAGACTCGGTATTCCGTATGAAAACGTAGTCATGGTGCCTTCGGGTACCATATTCAGTCCGACGGGAGTATCCCTCGGAGGATCAAGAGGGACCATGACTCTGGGTCACGCCATAGCCAATGCGTGCGACGATGCTCTGGAGAAGATATTCAAGGCGGCGGAAGTACCGCTCAGATGTTCGTGGCAGAACATGGAGATCAGAGACAATTTTGTCTGCTCCAAACTCCATCCGGGTCAAAAGATCCCCCTGGGAGCACTGGTAAACTACTGGACGACAGTGACCGGCTACGGAAAGCACGTAGAAGAATTCTCGACGCCGTCATGCGTATGCGTCTTTGTCGAGGTAGAAGTGGACACGGAGACCGGCAAAACCAAGGTCATCAAAATGGTAGTAGGAACCGATCCGGGACAGGTCATCGACCCGACTACGATAGAAATGCAGCTGCAGGGCGGCATCGGATCAGCTTGTCTGGATACAGCATTCTTCGAAGAACACGTTGTCGACAAAGAAACGGGAAGGACGATGACTTATGACATGATCGAATACAAGACCAGGCCGTTCAACGAATTCCCCGAGTTCGACTACAACATTGAAGAATCGCAATGGGACACATGGCAGTACCATGCTACCGGCATAGGTGAGATCTCAGGAGGCGGCGCTGCATCGGCGGCAATGCTGGCGATCTCGAACGCAATAGGTACTGACGTATCCACATATCCTGCTACACCGGATGTCATTCTCAAGGCACTGGGTAAGCTGTAAGAAAGGAGGCAGGGTTTCATGAAAAATTTTGATTATGAAATAGCTGAGAATTTGCAGGTTGCCAAAAGCCTAAAGAGGGACAACGAAAATGCTGAATTCAAGGCAGGCGGCACAGATCTCATCGGAAAGATAAAAACAGAGATTCTTCCGGAGCAGCCGTCCATGGTGATCGATATCAAGGACCTCGAAGAGGCCAAAGGCATCGGCGTGAATGACGGCGTGATGTCTATAGGTTCGATGACGAGGCTGGTCGATATCGTAGAACACAAAGAAATAAACAAACTGTTCCCGTCGTTATCGGAAGCGGCACACAGCATCGCGACACCTGTACTCAGAAACACGGGTACCATCGGCGGCAATATCTGCCAGGATGTGAGATGCTGGTTCTATCGTTACCCCAACGAGGCAGCCGGCAGACTGGACTGCGCGAGAAAATGCGGTCAGGAATGCTACGCGATCCACGGGGAAAACAGATATCATTCTATTTTCGGCGGCTACAGGATCGCACACAATCAGTGCACGCTGGCGTGCCCCGCAGGGACGAATATTTCCGAATACATGGAGTGCATCAGAAAGGATGATTGGGACAAGGCTGCAGAAGTCGTTTTCAGGGTGAATCCGATGCCGATGATCACTGCGAGGATATGTCCACATCCGTGTCAGGATGACTGCAACCAGGGCAAGCACGGAGGCTGCGTCAACATCCACGCCGTAGAGCGTGCTGTGGGTGACTATGTGTTGGAGCATGCCGACAAGTTCTACAAAAAGCCGCAGCAGGAAACCGGCAGGAAGGTGGCCGTTATCGGCGCCGGCCCTGCAGGACTGGCGGCGGCATTCACGCTCAGAAAGGAAGGCCATGAGGTCACCGTCATCGACAAGATGGAAAAGCCGGGCGGCGTTCTCATGTACGGTATCCCACATTATCGCCTTCCGAAAACAATAGTTGAAGCCTTTACATCCGCGCTGGAGGGGATGGGCATCAAGTTCAGGATGAATACAGCAGTCGGCAAAGACATCACAATGGAAGACGTTGTCGGCACCTATGACTATGTATTCATCGGCACAGGCGCATGGAAGCAGCCCATACTCGGTATCCACGGCGAAGAAATGACCCGGTTCGGTCTCAACTTCCTCGTCGAAGTGAACACCTACCTGAAGACGGTGGCTTCCTTCGGTGAAAACATAATAGTCTGTGGCGGCGGCAACGTGGCCATGGATGTTGCCCTGACAGCCGTGAGACTGGGAGCCAGAAAGGTGACCCTCTGCTGCCTCGAACAGGAAGCGGAAATGCCGGCGGCCAGGGAGGAAATCGAGAGAGCTAAAGAAGAAGGTGTCGTCATCATCAATGGAAGAGGCCTCAGCAGCATCGTTGAGGATGGTGGCCGGATCTCCGGACTGGAGACCAAAAAGTGCCTCTCGGTATTTGATGAAGAGGGAAAGTTCGCTCCTGTATACGACGAAGATGATAAGACTGTTATCGATGCAGACACCATCATCCTGGCCACGGGACAGAAAGTCGACCTGGACTTCCTGGGCGACAAATTCGCTGCTGAGATAACGAGCGACAGAGGTCTGCTCGACGTCGACAAAGAATCCTTCAAGACATCTTCGAACAAGGTATACGGCGCCGGTGATGCGGTGACCGGACCGAACATTGCGATACAGGCGATCGCAGGCGGGATGACCGCAGCCAGATCGATATGCGCAGCGCTGGGAACACCTGCCGAGAGAAAGGGCGATGAGCGCAAGGTCATCAGCTTTGATAAAGAAGGTGTTGAAGACAGAGAAGGCAGGGCGGACAAGGAGCTCCCTGTAGAGGAAAGAGCCCTCGACCGCGAAGATTCCCAGAGCTTCACACTGGAAGAAGCCAGGGCAGAAGCTTCCCGCTGTATGGACTGCGGCTGCTATGCCGTCAGCCCGTCTGACATGGCTCCGGTACTCATTTCACTGGATGCAGATGTGGTGACCACTGACAGGAAGCTGAGCGCGGAAGAATTCATGTGCACTACCCCAAAGATGAGCGAACAGCTGGGCCGTGACGAGATCGTGACCAGAATAGAGATCCCGGTCAAAGACGGCTGGAAATCGAAATATATGAAGTTCAGACTCAGGGATTCTGTGGACTTTGCAATCGTTAGCGTAGCCTCGAGCATCAAAGTCACCGGAGGCGTGATCGGAGATGCAAGATTCGTTTACGGAGGAGTATCGCCCATGCCGAGGCACGACAGGGATGTGGAAGAATTCCTCAAGGGCAAAGAAATAACGGAAGGTGTAGCCTGGGCTGCTGCTGATATAGCAGTCAGGGATGCGGAAACTCTTCAGTACAATGCTTACAAAGTACAGATCCTGAGGAGTCTCGTCAAAGACAGTATACTGGCGGCGAAATAATAATCCCTCATAGTTATTTGTCTATATATACAGGGTGTGATGATATTGATTGCACCCTGTATAATATAATGTGTCTGGAATCAGGGATGCGAAACAGGAAGGATGGAATCATGAAACTGGGAATCCTGGGAACGGGAGAAATGGCAGGAAGAGTTGCCGCAGCCGTCGCCAAGATGAAGAACGTGGAAGTTGCTGCCGCAGCTTCCAGGAATCTGGAGGATGCATGCACTTTCGGACTGAAGCATGACATACGGAGAGTCTTTGGAAAGTACGAGGGACTGCTGCAGGATGAAGAGGTGGATCTGGTATATATACCGGCGCCGCAGTCTTATCATGCACTGTATTCGAGTGACTGTATCAGCAAGGGCAAGCCTGTGCTCGTTGAAAAGAGTTTTGCCGTAAATGCGGACCAGGCCGAAGCGCTGATCGCAAAGGCGGAGAGTGAAAAGGTCTTCATCACAGAAGCCATGTGGAGCAGGTTCACGCCGATGGCCCGGAAATTGAAATCGTTAATAAGCGATGGGAGGATCGGAAAGATAAATTCCATCTCCATCAGGTGCGGCGAGGATATGCGGACGCTGCAGAGGGTCACTGATCCCGCATTTGGCGGGGGAGCGCTCCTGGAAAAGGGCGTCTGCGCTATCGATCTGATAATGCAGCTGGTGGATCTGAAGATAGCGGATATCACATCGGAAGCCCGCCTTTCCAGGAAGGGCATAGATTTTGAAGATAATATCATACTGTCCTTCAGAGAAGGCGATGAAGAGGTAAGGTGTATGATCTATGCGTCTGTGATCGGAGCCGCGGAAAACACGGCAACGGTTTATGGAAGCGGGGGATATATCGTTGTCGGGGATCTGTCAGAAATAAGCTCCATAAAGATATATGACAGCAAGGGCCGGCTTACTGAGGACATAGAAGCGCCGCAATACGAGGAAACAGCTTTTTCGTTTGCCCTGGAAGCCTGCCGGAAGGCAATAGAAGAAAAGAAGCTTGAATGCGAAGAACTGACTCACAGGGAAATCGTGCTCAGGATGAAAATATTGGATTTGATCCGTCGGGGTATGGGAGTAAAATATCCATTTGAATGAACGGAAAGGGATGAATGTTATGGAACAGAGATACACGAGAAACATACCGTCGCTGAGTGAACAGCAGCAGAAGGTGATCGGCACAAAGCATGTCCTGGTCGCCGGGTGCGGCGGCATCGGAGGATATGTCGCCGAATACCTGGCCCGTCTGGGCATAGGCAAACTGACCTTAGCGGACAGCGACACTTTTGAGAAAACGAATCTCAACCGGCAGTTGTACGCCACAGAAGAGAATATAGGAAAGAGCAAGGTCGTGGAAATTAAAGAGCGGCTGCAGAAGGTGAATCCACTGGTCGAAGCCGATGTCTGGATGTCGCGTCTAAGGGAATCTACGGCGGAGACAGCACTCAAGGGAAAGGATCTGGTGATCGACTGCCTCGATAGTGTCGCCGACAGGCTGATGCTGGAAAATGTCTGCGGTGAAGCCGGGCTGACACTGATTCATGGCGCCCTGACCGGAGTGCAGTTTCAGGTGATGACGGTCACCCCGGGCAGCGGGAGCCTCCGGAAATTCTACGACAATAATGTCTGCTCACCGTCAAAATCCACGCTTTCATTTGTACCGGGCGCCTGTGCGGCAGTCCAGGTATCAGAGGCGCTGAAGGTACTCTGCGGAGAGGAACCCGCCCTCAAAGACAGGATGATGGTGATGGACCTGAAGACGGTGGCCATGAATATCAGCGATCCCGGAGAGCGCATCTTTGCTGACAGGGAGATATCTATACGCATACGCAAGTACAATGTTACCAGCGAATACAGTATCCCGCAGTTTGCAACGATCAGGGAGCTGCTGAAAGCTGTCGAGATGGAAGGTGAAAATCTCTTTGTTCTCAGAAACGGTGCTTACGTTATGCCGGATACCTTCGACGATCCGATACTTGAAGAGGGGGATCTGATAGAATTCAGAAAATCGGCGGCCTTCGGCGGCTGAGTGTCAGGGAGACTCCCGGGTCTCCTCACGGCAGACTGCTGCAGGTGCTGCTTTCTGGTGCCCGAGGAGCGGCCCTGGTCACGGAACCTTAATCCCAGCGGTCGTCCTGCATACGGTCGATCTTTTCAGCCGCGAACCAGAAGTTATATACGGACTTGTACAGGGCGGCTCTTTTTTCGGAAGTGCACAGGATCCTGACAGTTTTCGGATATTTATTTGTCTTCAGGAATCCCTGGATGACCCTCTCCGCGATGCCAATGAACTGGAAGTCTCCTGATGTTTTCTCCTGGGCATCTATCTCGCGAATGTCGAGCTGTTCACATTTTTCTGCGGCTGCCTTTGCCAGCAGTTCCTTATATTTGCTGCCGAATTCGACAGCACCGGTAACCGGTGTGTAGATGGCATTTTCAAAATCGCTGCCGCCGGCAACGATCACTTCGAATCTCATATTTCAATCTCCTTTGCATCATTTTTTCTTAATAATAACATCTGTGCCATAAAAATTACAAATCCCACTATCTTTTTCCCCGTCAGAAACGTTATATATAATATAGGGGCTTTTAACAAAGGAGGAAGCATGGGATCAAAAGAGGATCACGCACTGATCCGAAGGGTCAGGCAGGGCGATCTGCAGGCTGCGGATGCCATAGTTCACAAATACTATGATGATATTTTTGCTTACTGCAGATGTCACACCCTTGAGGTGCACACCGCAGAAGATCTGACGCAGGATACTTTCCTGAGTTTCTTTTCTTCGCTCGCAAGTTATCGGCACAGGGGGAAGCTGTTGAACTGCCTGTTTACGATCGCCAGAAACAAGTGCAGTGAAGAGATCAAAAAGAAACGCAATACCAACGTGTCCATTGATTTTGTCGCTGCGGGAGCGCTTTCGGGCTGCGCGGAGACACCGAAGACGGAGGATCAGATTCTTGTCGAACAGGCTGTCAACAGCCTGCCCGAAGAGCTGCGTGAGGTGACCATCCTCTATTTCTTCATGGATGTAAAGCAAAGGGAGATCGCCGGGATCTGCGGCATAGGACTGCCGCTGGTGAAGTACAGGATCAGGCAGGCAAAAGAGAAGATAAAAAAGTATTTGGAAGGAGATGTTTGAGAGATGCCGGATAGAAGATATTCTGAGGAAAAAGTAGATGAGCTCCTGGGCGGCTATAAGGGAAAGCGGCTTTACCGGCCGCAGGAGAGCGCGGTTGAGAGAACAGCATTTGCCGTCAGAGAGTCGCTCTCAAACGCGGGGGAGAGGATCGGTTTCCTTGAGTTTGTGCTGATGCAGCTGAAGGTGATGCAGAAAAAGTGGTGGCTCTTCCAGTGCGCTTTGCTGCTCTTTGCGGGGATCTGGATCCATGGCTCCGGCAGCGTCGATTATACACAGCGCGGTATGAGTATCGTGGCCGCCTTGTTTGTCATCTTCGCGATACCGGAGATCTGGAAGAACAGCGCCGCCAGGTCGCTGGAGATCGAAGAAGCCTCGCTGTTCGGACTGCGCATGGTATACGCCGCTAAATTCATAGCTTTCGGCATCGTGGATACAGTGCTGCTGACGCTGTTCTGCCTGCTGAGCACACAGTGGACGGACGTGATCTTCAGCGATTTGCTGAAACAATTCGTCTTCCCCGTTATCATAGCGGCGGCGATCTGCCTCATGGCGTTTTCGCGCGGCCGGCAGCTGGGGGAGATAGCGACGGTGATCATATGTATGGTTGCCAACGTCGCCTGGATGGTGCTCGTAGTCAACGAGCCGATCTATTACAGGATAACACCTGTGATCTGGGGCGTGATCTTCGCGACAGGGGCTGCCCTGATCATATATTTTGTTCACAAGTCACTATGCAGAAACAGCAGATATTGGGAGGTAGAAGGAAATGGATTTGATATTGGATAAGGTAAGCAAGCGGTTCAAAGGCTGCACTGCGGTCGATGATGTCTCCATGGAAATGGCATCGGGAGTGTATGGACTGCTGGGCGCGAACGGAGCGGGGAAGACGACCCTGATGCGCATGATCTGCACGATTTTGCGGCCTGACGAGGGGAGCATCGTATACCGCGGCGAGGACATATTCGAGATGGACCGGCGCTACCGTGACCTGCTCGGCTACCTGCCGCAGGAATTCGGATTTTATCCGGAGCTGACGGTCGTCGACTATTTAAAATACATAGCGGCGTTGAAGGGCCTCAGGAGAGGAGCGGCCGCTGAAAGGATCTCAGATCTGCTGGCCGTGGTCGGCATGGCAGACAACGCGCACAAAAAGATGAAGCAGCTTTCCGGCGGTATGAAGAGAAGGGTGGGCATCGCATAGTCGCTGCTGAACGACCCGCGGGTGCTGATCCTCGATGAACCTACGAGCGGACTGGACCCCATGGAGCGGATCCGTTTCCGGGATCTGATAGGGCAGCTGGGAGAAGAGAGGACCGTGCTGCTGTCGATGCATATCGTATCCGATATCGAAGCTATAGCAAAAGAGGTCTTCCTCATGAAGCAGGGCCGCATCATCAGTCAGGGCAGCATCGCGGCTCTGTGCGATGAGATCAGCGGCAAGTCCTGGATATGCCGCAGCGACAAGAAGGAAGCCATGGAAGTAATCAACAGGCAGGATACTCTGGTGGTCACCATGAGGAGCGAGGGGAGCTCCATGGAATACCGCATCCTCTGCGGCGATAAGCCGTGTGAAAATGCGATGCCTTCTGAAGTGACTCTGGAAGATGTCTTCATATATCATTTTGGGGAAAGCGAGGATAGAGGCAATGCTCAGATATGAATTGATCTTGCTGCAGAGCAGGCGCATCAACAGGCTGCTGTTGTTAGTGCTGCTGGTATTGGCGATAGTTTTCAGCATGTTCGCAGTATGGAGCATACATTACGTAGATGAAAACGGTGTCCAGCATGCAGGGCTCTCGTCACCGGGGAAGCTGATAGAAGTAAAGAGCAGATGGAGCGGTAAAGTGACCCCGCAGGTCGCCGCCGATGTTATGCGTGGATATGAAAAGAACCAGAGCGTCTATGGCGCAGATCTTCCCGATAAGGTGTATGCGGGGACCGAACAGGCTTATGCGGACATCAAGGATATGATCGTCAGTGCACTTTGTTACGACAGGGATTTCGATGAAGCGGTCCTCGACGGCATAGATGCCGATCGTGCAAGAGACATCTATAAGATCAGGGCAGAGAACATCGCCCGGGAAGTAAAAGAATACGGGACAACGCCGGCAAAGAGAGCCTTTCTGGAGAGGCAGTCTGCCAAAGTCCGCACGCCGTTCAGCTATGCGCCGTTTGATTCGTGGGATACCATGGGCTTGTACGCGACCACCTATGCCATATTACTGATAATCGTGATCTCATTCTTTGCGGCCGGGATCTTCTCCGATGATTTCCGGCTGCAGGCGGATGCCGTCTTCTTTACGACAAAATGGGGCCGCACCCGGGGTACGAGAGCCAGGATCGCTGCCGGCCTGGTCATGGCCACCGCCGTGTATTGGGTATTTATGATGATATTGTCGCTGCTTTCTTTTGCGGTCATGGGAGTCAGCGGAGGAGCGGTCCCTGTGCAAATGGAGTACAGCTATTGCATCTACGCGCTGACTTTCATGCAGAGATACCTGGTTATCATCCTGGCGGGTTATATAGGGAGTCTGCTCGCGGCGATGGCAGCCATGCTGGTGTCCGCAAAGACTCATTCGGCGCTGCTTGCGATCTGCATACCCTTTGTGCTCTCCGTTCGTCGGCAGAGTGGTGCCCTTCAGGAAGATATTTGAGATGACGCCGGACCAGTTGACCAACGTGTATAACTGCATCAAGCTGCCTCTGACTTACCAGGTCGGCGACCATGTCGTCACGCAGATACCGCTGCTGATGGCCGTGTATGCCGCGGTGACGATTCTGCTGATACCACTGACATATTTCTCGTACAAGAGATACAGATACCGTTAGTCCTGCGTTGGATCTCAAAGAAAAGGGGGATAAGCTATGAGAAGGAGGGTCTTCTTTTTCGCGCTCACCGCCGTAGTCATCATGGGCCTCGCGTGGTGTGCTTACAAATATGTATCCTTTGGGAGCATCTTCGTCGCCAGAGCGGAGATGGACAAAGACTGGGAGGTAGTGCTCGTGAACAGCAGGCACTATGTGGGCAGAGATTACAAGCCGGAACTGACAGAGCTGTCCAACGGGGAAAAGGTCGATTCCAGGATCTACCCGCATTTGCAGGCCATGTTCGATGCAGCCCGTGCCCATGGCTTTCACCTGATCGTGAGGTCGGGGTACCGTTCCTATGGCGAGCAGGAAGCCCTCTGGAATGAAGGCGGGGCCGGAATGGATGGGGATGAAAACGGGGTCTTGTCAGTGCAGCGGCCCGGCCTCAGCGAGCATCAGACGGGACTTGCCGTAGATATCAACAGGGCCGGGGATACAGACGAGGGGGCGCTGTACAGCTGGCTGCAGAACAACGCCGCCAGGTTCGGGTTCATCTTGAGATACCCTGCGGATAAAACGGAAATAACAGGGGTCATCTATGAACCCTGGCACTACCGGTACGTGGGCGTCGATGCAGCCCGGGCCATGAAGGCGGACAACCTGTGCCTCGAGGAATACGTCGGGGAATATGAATGATCTACTTCGTGTAGGCGGTCTCCCGATCCCAGCGTATGAATGACGTGAAGATCTCGTCGTTGTGGTCGAGCTGCCAGAATTCGCTGGAGCCGGCCGCGTCGCCGCGCGGACTCCGGAGACCGGCGACTGCGTCGACGTGGTGCACGATGTGTTCATCGTAATAATCCCGCAGCTTTTGTTCCTGTTCCCCGCTCAGCGGGTGTACGAAGGAAGCGCGCAGATTGTTGTATCCCTCCTCGTAGCTGTGGTATTTCGGCAGCCGGAAGTGGTTGCTGAAGAACATCAGCTGCGGGAAGCGGTCCAGTGCCAGCAGTTCGTTGAGCACGATGGCAAAAGGCCCGATGCCGGTGCGCTCGTAGCCGATTGCTCTGGCGGCATAGCGGTCGTATCCTGAGGTCGGGGTATCGAACAAACTGATGCAGCTGCGCCGGCTGCTGACCGATTCCAGTTTCAGAAGGGAGCTGGTGAGGTCTTTGCAGAAGAGTGAGCGTGATGAGATGGCCACATCGCAGAGGGGCAGGTCTTTGTCATCCCAGTCTTCGTCCCAGCTGAGATGGATCGGGTGGATGAGGTGGTCGACTCCGGAGTCCGCGGCTTCCAGCATCAGCTGTTTCAGCATGCCGCGGGAAAAGTCGGCGGCATAGACCTGGTGTCCCTGCAGGGCGATGGGAATGGCCAGTGTGCCCGCGCCGCAGCCCATATCAAACACGGTCTCTCCCTCGCGCAGTCCGGTGCAGCGCAGGAAGCCCTCTACGTATTCATCTTTTTCACCGGGGTTCTTTTTGCGGAAGTGGGGCGCGAACTTGTCCCAGAAATCGCTGCCTCCGAATTCTTCGTGGCGCATGCTCTCCTGCCACATTTCGTTCCAGTTCAAATTTTCGGCTGCCGTCATCGTAGTCCTCCTTGCTTACCATAGATAACACCAGTATACCTTCTTTTTGGCGTTGAGAAAAGAGCGAAGACGCAAGGGACGCCCGGCCCCGGATACATATTGAAAAAAATCGATATGTTCGATATAATGTTCTTACTGTTGGATACGGTCGAAAAAAGGAGGAAGATAATATGAAAGTGAGTGCAATCATTGAAAAGGCCTGGGCGGGTGAGGAAGTTACCAGAGACGAGTGCATCCAGCTGCTGTCGCTCGAAGATGCATCCAGGGAAGCTTTTGAACTGCGGGCTGCGGCCGCAGGCATCATCAGGGCGCGGAATGACAACGCCGGATATATTTTCGGACAGATAGGCCTCGCATGTTCGCCGTGCGAAGCGAATTGTTCATTCTGTTCCTTTGCTGAGGATCACACTCAGTTAGGGACCATGCAGATCGACGAGGCCACCCTGATAGAGAAAACCAGGGAATTTACATACAACGGAGATTTGTATGGATTGTACCTGATGGCCATGCATAAATACGATCTCGACCATTTCCTGAGATCGGTGGAGACTGCGAAGGCGCACCTCAACGGGCCTACGAAGATATACTCCAATGTCGGGGATACTCCGTACGAGGCCTTTGTGGAGATGAAGAAAGCCGGCGTCGACGGTGTTTATCACTGCTGGAGGCTGGGAGAAGGCAAGGACACCAGAATTGATCCACAGCAGAGAAAGAATACCTTGTATAACGCGAAAAAAGCCGGGCTGGAAGTGCTGGATGCATTGGAACCCATCGCTCCCGAGCATACGCCTGAGGAAATGGCGGAGCACATTTTCTTCAGCAAGGAGATCGAGAGCTTTCAGTGCGGAGCGATGAAGCGCATCGCCGTTCCGGGGACACCTTTTGAGGGGACGCCGGAGATCTCGAATTTCACACTCTCGAAGGCGATCGCCGTATAGGTACTGGTGTTCGCATCCATGAAGAGGATGCCGATAATGGCTATCCACGAACCGAACATCATGAGCTACATGTCCGGAGCCAACATGGTGTGTGCCGAATCCGGCGTCAACCCGAGAGATGTCGCCGCAGACACCAAGGACAACAGAGGCTGGGACGTTGTCAGGTGCAGAGAGTTGCTGAAAGAGGCCGGATTTAGTAAAATCATTCTCGGAGATGACACTGCAGTCAGCATCTGATCACTTGATAACATGGAGGTAACTGGTCATGGATTCTGAATATATGAGAGTCTTCAAGGCGTTTACGAATGAGAGCAGGATACGCGTCCTGGAGATCCTGTGCAACGGTGAAGAATGTGCCTGCGTTCTGCTCGATGATCTCAAGATCTCACAGCCGACTTTATCACACCACATGAAAATATTGTGCGATTCGGGCATCGTCAAGAGCAGGAAGGCAGGAAAGTGGAACTACTATTCGATAAATGAAGATGGATGTGAATATGCCGGCAGGCTGCTGGCGAAGATCCGCGAAAAGAAGAACGTGGAGAAGATAGTGAAGTTCATGACAGGAATATACGGAGTGCTGAAGCCGTTCAAAAAAATCTTTGCCTGGGATCCCGCAGGGGAAAGGGCGGAAAGCCACTGAACAACTACGCCTGCATGACAGCGGCATAAAATCAGAGAGAGCGCATCAGGGCCAGTAGTGGTAGCGCTCTCTTTTGCTGTATATAAATGCGAAGGTCACTATCGCTGAGAGCAGTTCGGCGACGATGGCGGAAATCCAGATGCCGTCGAGCCCGAGCCATATCGGCAGCAGCATTACCAGTCCCGCACGGAAGAGAAACGACCGCGACAGGGCGATGACGGCGGAGACGGGTCCGTTGTTCAGGGCGGTGAAAAAGTTGGATCCGAAGACGTTGAATCCCATGAGTATAAAGCAGAAGACGAGTATGTGAAATCCGTGCAGCGTCAGTTGCAGCAGGTCCTTGTCGTAGCCTACGAATATACTGCAGAGCGGCTTTGCCAGAAGTTCTGCCAGAAGGGTCAGTGCGATGCCCGATCCCAGCATGAGGCGTATGCTCTGACGGAAAAGGTTCTGCAGCTCTGCGTGCGTACGGGCACCGTAGTTGTAGCTTACCACGGGTGCGATACCCATGCCGTACCCGAAGAATATCGCCATGAAGATCATATTTACATACATCATGACGCCGAAAGCGGCTACACCGTCCTGACCGGCGAACTTCAGCAGCTGCCAGTTGTATATCATGCCGACGAAGGAGACCGATATCTCGCTGACCAGTTCCGAGGAGCCGTTAAAGCAGGTCTGCAGAAAGATGCGCCCGTGGAATCCGGAGCGGGTCAGCTGCAGCAGGCTGTTATTCTTGTGCCCGAAGTAAATCAGCGCCGAAATGCCGCCTACAAATTCACTGGTAACCGTCGCCGACGCGGCTCCGGCCAGGCCGAAGCCGAAGACTGCGATGAAGAGGAAGTCGAGCACCATATTGGTGATCCCGGCGGCCACGGTGACCCCGAGCCCCAGCTTTGGTTTTTCGGCCGCGATGAAGAAACTCTGGAAAACGCACTGCAGCATGTAGGGAGCCATGGAGATCATGTTGATATTGCCGTAGAGGATACAATCGTCCAGCAGCTGTCCCCTGGCACCCAGGAAAACAGCAATCGGGTGCATGAATACCAGGCCCAGTACGGTGATCAGGATGCCGATGGCCGCAGTGATATATACGAGCATGGAAAAATATTCATTGGCCAGTTCCGGCTTTCTTTCGCCGAGAGTTTTTGCGATCACGGCGCTGCCGCCGGCACCGATCATGAAGCCCAGCGCACCCAGTATCATGAGGAAGGGCATGATGAGATTCACGGCGGCAAAAGGCGTTTTGCCAACGATGTTGGACACGAAAAGGCCGTCGACAATATAGTAGATCGAGGTAAAGATCATCATCGCTATGGACGGGAGAACGAACCGGATCGTCCTCGAGTAAGTGAAATGATCCGATAATTTTATTCGCATAAAGCCTCCTGATGACAGGATATCACATCGAAGAGGGCAATAGCAATCACGCGTCATCCGCTTTGCCTTTTAAAATATTGATATTGGATAAAAAAATGACCCCCCGGCGGGCTTATATCCCGCGGACGCATCATGTAAAATCAAACGTGACCGGCGCCGCAGAACGGAAGAGCCGGGCATGCTGCCGCCATCGGCGGGGAAAGGTCAACAGGAAAGAAGCCGGGAAATGAAAGCAAAACTGATGCGTTCTATCATGAATAAGGTTGTGCAGATGATCGTCATGCTGATAGTGTTGTCGGTCATCGTTTTCGCTGTTTCCAGGGCCTGTCCCGGTGATCCGCTCAAGTCGTATTACGGCGACGGCGTGGAACGCATGAGTACGGAGCAGAAATATCAGGCCAGGGAACACCTGGGCCTTAATGACCCGCTGCCGGCGCAGTATTTTCGCTGGGCGGGAAATGCTCTGCAGGGAAACTGGGGGATCTCATATAAATACAAGAGGCCGGTGCGCGAGGTAATCGGAAACTTCTGGCTGAACACTGTACTGCTGGGCGGGATATCGCTTGCCTTGATATTCTTCCTTTCGGCACGGCTGGCGCAGTACTGTGCGCGGCGGGAAGGAAGCCCCGCGGACCGCGTGATCTGCAAGATAGGCGTGGTGACCAGCAGTATGCCGGAGTTCTTTCTGGCAATACTGCTGCTCATGCTGCTGGCGGTCAAACTGCCGCTGTTCCCCACCGGAAACGCTTACTCCTATGGTGAGGGCGCAGATGTGCTCGACCGTATGTGGCATCTGGTTCTGCCGGTGTCCGCGATCATGATCTCACACCTCTGGTATTTTGCTTACATGGTGCGCAACAAGCTCACCGAAGAAACGCGTAAAGACTATGTGCTGCTCTGCAAGGTCAAAGGAATGTCGAACAAAGAGATCATACGGCGGCACTGCATGAAGAACATCATGCCGTCTTTTCTCACGCTGATGGCGGTGCAGGTGCCCCACATACTCGGGGGGACGTACGTTGTGGAGATGGTGTTCTCTTATCCCGGGCTCGGATTGCTGAGCCTGGAAAGCGCCAAATACCAGGATTACAACATGCTGATGGCGCTCTGCCTCCTGACTGGCGCCGCGGTGCTCATCGCCAACCTCGTCGCTCAGATCATCAGCGAGGTCATCGACCCGCGCATGGATTACCGGGAGGAGATGGCTGTAAATGATCGGTAAGCGGAGGAAGATCACGCTCGATATGCAGCCGCCGATGGTGTCCATCTGCATCGTATTCGCGATCGCAGCTGCATGCGTACTTGCGAATCTGATCGCTCCATACGGGGTGACCGATATGGACGCCGGTGCGCTCGATGCCGCACCGGATGCATCCCATATATTCGGCACAGACACCCTGGGCCGGGATCTCTTTTCCATGATCCTTTACGGGGGCCGGGACTCTCTGCTGATAGGATGCCTGGCGACCTGCATCTCTACGTTGATCGCCGTAGTCTACGGCTGTGTCAGCGGCCTGGCACCGCGCGTCGCCGGCGATGTGATGATGCGTTTTGTCGAACTGCTGCTGTCGATCCCGGGGATCCTGCTGATCATATTCCTGCAGGCCATGCTGGGTGAGCCTACCATATTCTCGATCTCGCTGGTGATCGGGATCACCAGCTGGATGAACATTTCCAAGATCGTTCGCAGCGAAGTGAGGCAGATCAGGAATACGGATTACGTGCTGGCGGCGAGGACCATGGGAGGCAGATTTTTCTACATATTGTGGCGGCACCTGATGCCCAACTTTATCTCATCGATAATGTTCATGGTGGTCTCCAATATCGGTTCCGCCATAGCCACAGAAGCCACGCTGAGCTTCCTCGGACTCGGCCTGCCGCTGACAAAAGTGTCCTGGGGCAGCCTGATGTCCATGTCGCAGGAAGCAATGCTCTCCGGCTGCTGGTGGATAATACTGCTGCCGGGCGTATTCCTGGTGACCATGCTGGTGTGCATCACTGATATCGGTGATTATATAAGAAAGAAAAACAACAGGCTTTTCAGCAATCTGTAGTGTAAACAATGATGAAGGAGACAAGCAAATGAAAAAGAAAATTCTCATGATCGTATTGTGCGCGGTGGTCGCCTTTTCCATGATAGGTATGGCCGGATGTGGCAAAAGTGCTAACGATGAAGACACACTCGTATATGGCAGCGGTGACTACACGGCCATAAATCCTGCCCTCTACGAGCACGGCGAGATCAACGCCCTGATATTTGCCGGGCTGACAGCGCACGACAAGAACGACAAAGTAGTGCCGGGACTGGCAAAGTCGTGGGAATGGAACGATGACAGCAAGACTTATACCTTCCACCTGAGAAAGGGACTCACCTTCCAGGACGGCAAAAAGCTGACCTCCAAAGATGTGAAATTCACGCTGGATGCTATCTTGGACAAGGACAACCAGTCGGAGATCATCTCCAACTACAGGGATATCGCAGGGATCGAATGCCCGGACGAACTGACGGTCAACATCAGGCTCAAGAGAGCAAACGTGGCTTTCCCTGATTACATGACCATCGGCATCCTGCCGCAGCACCTCCTGAAGGGAAAGAACCTCGCAGAAGCAAAGTTCAACCAGGACCCCGTCGGCGCCGGCCCCTACAAGCTGGCCAAATGGGATCAGGGACAGAGCATCACTCTGGAGCCGTTCGATAATTACTATGCAGGCAGGGCCAAGATCAAAAAGATCATTTTCAAGATCGTAGAGGACAGCGATGCGCGCGCCGCACAGCTGGAATCCGGTGATCTGGACATGGCACAGGTAACTCCGAAGGATGCGAAGAACTTCCGCAAGAACGACAAGTTCAACGTGTACGACATGAAGACTGCCGACTACAGGGCTATAGCTTACAATTACAACAGTGCTTTCTTCAAAAAGCACCGGGAGCTGCCGAATATCCTCAGCTATGCGCTGGATCGCAAGGCTATCCTCAACAGCGTCCAGCTCGGTCAGGGGCAGGTGGCTTATTCCCCGCTCCAAAAGAACAAATACAACGACCCGGATATGGAAAAATTCTCCTATGATCCGCAGCGCTGCGAAAAGCTGCTGCAGCAGAACGGCTGGAAGAAGGATAAGGACGGCATCTATGAGAAGGATGGAGACAAGCTGGCTTTCACCATCAATGCGATGGAGGACGACCAGCTGAGGGTCGATATGGCAAAGATGTGCGCCGAGCAGCTGCGAAAGATCGGAGCCGATGTCGAGGCCAAGGCACAGCAGGAGATGGACTGGGAGAATCAGGACAGCTGCATCATCGGCTGGGGCAGCCCCTTCGATGCCGACGATCATACTTACAAGATCTTCACCACGGGCGCGGGGGACAATTATACATATTACTCGAACAAGGCGGTAGACAGAACGCTGACACAGGCCAGGAGCGAAGAGAACGATGCTGTGCGTGGACAGCTGTACAGGCAGTTCCAGGAAGAACTGACAAAGCAGATGCCGTATACTTTCATCACTTATGTCGATGCTGATTACGTCATCAAGAAGGGAATCACCGGCATCACTCCGAAGACGGTGCTCGGCCATCACGGAGTCGGGGTCTTCTGGAATATCGCGGACTGGCAGATCAAGAAGAAATGAGCAGGGATGAGCTACTGAAAATTGAAAATTTACGGCTCACTTTCAACGGGCCGCACGGTCAGGTGCCGGCAGTGCGGGGCGTAAGCTTTGCTGTCCGGCACGGCGAGATCCTGGCCCTCGTAGGTGAATCGGGCTGCGGCAAGACCGCCCTTTGCAGGGCGGTCCTTCGCCTGCACAGTGCTCATGCGGAGATCTCCGGTGACAGCAGCATTATGCTCTGCGGGCGCGATGTGCTGCGCCTTTCAGAGACCGAGATGCAGAGCGTCCGTGGCAGCGAGGCTGCCATGATCTTTCAGGATCCCATGTTTTCTCTGGATCCGGTGTTCTCTGTCGGCGAGCAGATCATGGAGCCGATGCTGATCCATGGAGCGACCCGCGCTGAGGCGCGGGACAGGGCCATAGAGCTGTTGCGTCGCGTGGGTATCGGAAAGGCGGAGACCCGCTTTGCTCAGTATCCGCACCAGTTTTCCGGAGGGATGCGCCAGAGGGTGGCCATAGCGACGGCCCTCGCCTGCAGACCCAGGCTGCTGATAGCGGATGAGCCGACGACGGCGCTGGATGCGGATATACGCGATGAGATAACGGATCTGCTGCGTCGACTCGTCGCCGTGGAGGAGGAGCGGGGTATGGGCATGATCTTCGTCACCCATGACCTGGTTCTTGCAAGGCGGCTGGCTGACCGCATCCTTGTGATGAAGGAGGGACGCATAGTTGAAGAGGGCACTGCGGAAAAAATATTCGAGCATCCGGAGAACGATTACACGCGCGATCTGATACGCTATGCTGAATACGGCACGCGGCGCAGCCACCGCCACCTCGGTGAAGCGGATGTCAGGAGTGCACGAACAGAGCCGCTGGTCAGTATCCGCGGTCTGCGAAAGAGTTTCCGGCTGGGCAAAAGACAGATCGATACGGTGCTCCGTGATTTCGATCTGGATGTCATGAAAGGCGAGATCCTGGGGATCATAGGTCCGTCCGGCTGTGGGAAATCGACTCTGGCCAGATGCATCATGGGCATTGAACGCCCTGACGCAGGCGTTATAGACCGCAGCAAAGTAAAAAACCCGCAGATGATTTTTCAGGATTCTGCAGAAGCCCTGAACCCGCGGATGACGATCGGCAGCATCATCGCCGAACCGCTCCGCCTGCGCAGGAGAACTGTCAGCCGCACTGAAGTAAAGAAAAGAGTGCGCGAAGTCATGGAACAAGTGCATCTTTCACCGGAAATCTCCGGGCGGCACCCTTACGAGCTCTCTGGGGGCCAGCGCCAGCGGGCGGCGATCGCCAGAGCGCTGATAACGGATCCCGACTTTATCATAGCGGACGAACCGACCTCGTCTCTGGATGTATCCATCCAGGCGCAGATCATCCACCTGCTGCGGGAGATCCGCGACCAGCGCGATCTCACCATGATACTGATCGCGCACGACCTGCCCATGGCGATGCATATCAGCGATCGCATCCTGTCGCTTGACTGAAGAAAAGCAGCCCGCTTGGAGCTGCTTTTTGATCTTTAATAATATAGTTCCTGAGGGCCTTTGTATTCCTGGATGGTGTTGCCACCGTCTACTATAAAGGCCTGACCGGTGATGTAGGAAGCTTTGTCGGAAGCCAGGAAGATGTTCATGTTGGCAACTTCTCTGGCTTCGGCACTGCGGCCCAGCGGCGTGTTCCTGCCGCCGGCGGCTTCCGCTTCGGTCTGCGAAGCCGTTCCGATCCAGCCGGGGAGCACGTTGTTGATCATGACGTTGTTCTTGCCGACTTCGATGGCGATGGCACGGCTCATGCCGATGATCGCCGCCTTGGCTGCGCTGTAGGAAGCTTCGCCCGGGTTGCTGACCACGGGCCCGGTGACCGAGGAAGTGTTCACGATCCTGCCATAGTTATTCTTCACCATGTAGGGGAGCACCTGCTTGGTCACATTGAACGGGATGCCCAGATTCCTGGCGATGGAGTCATCCCAGCTGTCATAGCTCATGTCGCTGAAGGAGGAAAAATCCTCTTCCATGCCGACCTGGACCATGCCTGCGTTGTTGATCAGTACATCGATGCGGCCGAAATCTTTGATGATATCCGCGATCAGGTTCTCTACCTGCTCACGGTCAATGAGGTTGGCGATATACCCTTTCGCCGGGGCACCGAATTCATTTTTCAGCTCCTCGACGCGCTGATAGATGCGGTCGGTGGTGGCCACCAGGATGACGGTGCCGCCCAGTTCGGCCAGTATCTTTGCTGTTTCAAAGCCGATGCCGGCGGGACTGCCCGCGCCGGTCACCAGGCATATTTTGTCTTTGAATTCTATGAATGGTTTCATTTCTATCACTCCTTACTTGCTTTTACGATTTCTGCGAGACATCCATCCCAGCCGTCGATCTGGGCCTGGATGGCGTCGTCTCCGGTTACCGGTGAGATCAGCTTTTCATGGTGCCCGTCTCCAGGAACCTCTGGTGCCAGCTGAGCGCCTGCGTGAGATCGTGCGGCGTCTGCTGCCCGGGGGCCACTTTCCCGGCGTGCTCGAAGTACTCGCGCAGCAGGGGCCTGTAGTCGGGATGGGCGCAGTTCTCTATTATTGATTCAGCGCGTTCCTGCGGAGTCTTCCAGCGCAGGTCGGCGATGCCCTGTTCTGTTATCAGCACCTGCACATCGTGCTCGGTGTGGTCGACATGGCTCACCATGGGCACAAGGCAGGAAATGTCGCCGCCCTTTGCAGTGGACTCCGTCGCAAAGATGCTGATGCGGGCATTGCGCGTAAAGTCGCCGCTGCCGCCGATGCCGTTCATGATGCGGCTGCCGCAGATGTGCGTGGAATTCACGTTGCCGTAGATGTCGGCCTCGATGGGCGTATTGATAGCGATGACGCCGAGCCTGCGGATCGGTTCCGGGTGATTGGAAATGCCCTGCGGCCGCAGCAAGATCCTGCGTTTGAAATCTTCGATATTTTCATAAAAATGACGCCTGCTGCCGGCTCCCAGAGAAATCGCGCTCGCAGAAACCGTATCCAGAACACCATGCTCGAGCAGCCCCAGTGCGGCATCCTGCATGACCTCGGTATACATTTGGAGTCCGCGGAAGCCGCTAGTGGCCAGTGACTGGAGCACGGAGTTGCCGACGCTGCCGACGCCGGACTGCAGCGGCCCCGGATCCTGCGGCAGGCGCCCGGCTGCGATCTCGTTCTTGAGGAAGCTGACCACGTTCTTTCCTATCTCCCGCGTAGAGTCGTTCAGTGCCTTGAACTTCGCCGGCTGATCCTCCTCATCGCTGAAAACGATGGCAGCGATCTTCTCCGGCGGGCAGGGCAGATATTCGGTACCTATGCGGCTGTCGGCCCTGGTGATCTCGAGGATCTTAGCCTCCGGGGGCACGCCGATGTCAAAAAAGTCGTGCATGCCGCGGATCTCCGGAGGCACTGTACGGTTGATCTCCACGATGACTTTGCCGGCAGCGCGGACTATGGCATCCATGCAGCCCACGCTGGCCGTGGGAATCAGGCCATCTTCCGTAATGGCGGCACATTCGACTACTGCGATATCTATTCCGGGTCCCGTGCGGTAGTCGACGAACATTGGAAAGTGTGAGATGTGGATGTCGCTGTAAGCGACTTCACCAGCGTTGATGGCCCTGCGCATATCCCTGTTGGACTGGTAACCGTAGCGCCTGCCCACGAGGCCGGCCCGCGTCAGTGCTCCGTCGAGACTGTCGCCCACAGACGCGCCGATGCAGATGGTGAGCTCCCTTGCATGGCCGCTGCTGACCAGCGCTGCGGGTATGGCCTTCGGATAGCCGACTATGGTGAAACCGTTCATGCCTATGGTCATTCCGCTCCTGATCAGCTGAGCCGCGCTCTCTGCCGACATGATCCTGCTCTCCAGTGAAGATGGTACTCTGTTCATTTTTTATCTCCGTAATGTGTGAAAACTCTTGTATAGGGTTTCATTATCTCAGAAAACTGTTCATAAATCAATAAAATCGGGGGATTTGCACGGGCCCGGCGCACGCATTCCGGTTGACTGTAAAAGTGTAAGCTAGTAAAATATAGTTGGTGGGTAGGGAATGCGTGAGAGGTGGAGTATGAAACAAGCAGAAAGACGTCAGATCAAGAAAAACGAAATTATGGAAAAGAGTTTTGAACGCTTTTGTGAAGGTGGTTTGAACGATACCGGGATCAGAGCACTGGCGGAATCCTGCGGGATGACTTCAGCGATGCTTTATTTTTATTTTGACAACCTGGATCAGCTGATAGTGGAATCTACAGAACACTGTATGACCCAGGTGGAAGAAGAATTCATGGCCAAGGCCCCGCACAATTTGAGCGAGGTGAAAAAGTTCATCGATGAGATCCCGTACTGGACGGCGAAAAAGCACGGCAAAAAATATCGCTTTATGTACCAGGTGTACACTTCGCCGAAGTACCTTGAAAGCGGCAAAAAGTTTTTTGAACGCCTCAGTGTCCGCTTCACCGCATATGCGGAAGAACTGACGCCGGTACTGGGAGTGCCCAGAGAGACCCTGCAGGGCATGATATACGGATTTGTGCGGGCGTGTGTACATTTCGCACTGTTCGAAGATGAGGATTACCTCAAGCTGCAGACCGATCTTCTGTGGAAGGTCTATACGCTGGCGGCCAAAGAGGGAGCAGAGGAGAAATGATATGATGAGATTCAAGACAGCGGCAATGGAAGATTATGATGCCGCCTTCGACTACATAGAAAAACTCTGGACTTACAATACTTACGACAAGGAAGAGATCAGGGAAGTTTACCGAGAGGTGATCAATGACGACAACAGCTTTGCTTTTTTCCTTGTAGACGATGAGGGCGGATACCACGGTTTTTGTCACGGAGATTATTTCATCACCTTCTGGATGTCCGGCCTGACATGCTATGTATCCAGCATCATCACCAATGAGGATGAGCGCGGCATGGGGAACGGCATCAAGCTGATGGATCATGCGGTGGAGATGGCGCGGGAACGCGGATGTAAAGCGGTCACCCTGGATTCCGGCCTGCCGCGCAAAGACGCTCACCGCTTTTATGAAAAATACGGCTTTGAGATGAGCTGCAAGGGTTTTGAACTGGCACTGTAGTTTGAACTGGCACTGTAGAAAGTGCACAATATGGAAAATAATGAGAAGCGCCTGCTTTGTAAAAGCAAGGCGCTTTTTCCAGCCTTGGGGGGCGGGAGCCGCGACGCTGTATGCGGCGGGACGTATGTAAAATTCAAGATTGACAATTTCATAGGAAAGTGGTATACATAAACACATAAACAACTATTTATGTGTGATCATGGAGGACATGGTAATGGATTTCAACGAAGCAACAAAGATCTGCAAAGCGCTCGGAGACGGCAAAAGATTGAAAATCATCAGCATGCTGAGGCATGGCGAACTGTGTGCCTGTAATATACTGGATGAATTCAGCATGACACAGCCTGCATTATCACATCATATGAAGCTGCTCTGTGAGGCGGGCCTGGTACACTGCCGCAAAGAGGGAAAATGGTGTCACTACTCCGTCGACAGCGACAAGTTTGGCGATTTCAAAGATTTTATCACTGAACTATCGAAGACTGATGATACAAATAAGGGCCTCCAGAACGTGTGCGCCTGCAGATGAGGGGATCAGCCTGCAGGGGACGGGAGCCTGCTTTGCAGAAACAAGGCGACGGCACAGAATAGAAAGGAACGCAGTCCGATGAAAAAGGAAAAAATAGAAATGGGAGCCTTCCAGAAATATCTCTCGATATGGGTGATCCTCTGCATGGTCGCCGGAGTCCTCATTGGGAAATATATCCCGGGGATCCCTGAAACTTTAGGGAAGCTTGAATACGCTCACGTTTCACTGCCCATGGCGGTATTGATATGGGTGATGATATACCCGATGATGATAAAGGTGGATTTTCAGAGCGTGAAAGATGTCGGCAGAAACCCGCGTGGTCTCCTTTTGACATGGATCGTAAACTGGCTGATAAAACCGTTCACGATGTATGGCATCGCGGCAGCCTTTTTCTTTGTTTTGTATAAAAATCTGATAGACCCTACGCTGGCGACTCAGTATCTTGCAGGAGCCGTGCTCCTCGGAGCCGCGCCCTGTACTGCCATGGTGTTCGTGTGGAGCACTCTGACAAAAGGCAATCCCGCATACACTGTTGTCCAGGTGGCTACGAATGATCTCATCATATTGATCGCCTTTGTTCCTATAGTCAAGTTTCTGCTGGGAGTGTCCAGGGTCACCGTGCCCTGGGAAACGCTGTTCCTGTCGGTAGTCTTATTTGTAGTCATCCCCCTGGTTGGAGGAATCATCACAAGGATAACCGTTATCTCCAGAAAGGGAACGGATTATTTCAACGATATTTTCGTTCACAAATTCGATAAAGTGACCACAGTCGGTCTTTTGCTGACACTGATATTGCTGTTCGCATTCCAGGGCAATACGATCATAGCGCATCCACTCCACATTGTGCTCATCGCTGTGCCCCTGATAATACAGACATTCCTGATCTTTTCGATCGCTTATGGTGCGGCCTGGCGCCTGAAGCTGCCTCATGATATCGCGGCCCCGGCCGCGATGATCGGGGCCTCGAATTTCTTTGAGCTCTCGGTAGCCGTTGCCATTGCTCTGTTCGGCACGGATTCGCCCGCCGCATTGGCGACCACGGTCGGCGTATTGACAGAGGTGCCTGTGATGCTCATATTAGTCAGCATCGCAAACAAGAGCAGAGACCGCTTTCCGTGGCCAAAGCAGTGAGAGCCGCTCAGGCCTCGGAGCTGCCGGGTGTGAAGTGACGCAGATCGTAGTATACTGTGCCCGGCGCTATGTGCGAAGCCAGGTGGGCGCCGAAGGAGCCCAGCCGGGTCACCAGTGCGAGGCCAAAGCGCCGTAATCCGTATTCTTTACCGAAGATCCTGCCGATCACTTTTGTTGAAGCAAAGTCATAAAAGCGTTTGGCCGCGTGATAGAATTCCTCCTGCAGCTCCCATGGCGACATATTCTTGGGCTTGAAGGTGACATTCATCATGTCGAAATGGTCCCACTTGTCAGTCAGCATGCGGTGATCTTTTTTGAATTCTTCATATACCGGTGTCCCCGGATAAGGCGTCAGTATGGCCGGCTGCAGCTGGTAGGCATGGATCGAGCGCGCAAAGTCCACGCTCCTGTGCATGTCCTCTTTCTGATCTTCATCGAGTCCCAGCACGATGCTGGCGATCACGCGTATCTTGTGGCGTTCGCAGGCCTCGCCGGCCCGCCTGATATCATCGAGATTCTGACCTTTGTGGATGCTGTTGAGGGCTTCCTGGTTCAGCGATTCGATGCCTATGAGGACTCTGGTGAGGTGGGCGTCGTGAAGTAGCTGCAGCAGTTCTTCGTCGTCTGCCATATCTGTCCTCCCGAAAAAGAACGACTCCTTAAAAGTCAAGCCCTCTGCGATCATCCGGCGGCAGATCTCTTTGGTCCTCTCTTTGTCGGCAGTGAAATTATCGTCTTCAAAGTTCAGATACTTGAAGCCCATTTTTTTGTAGCCGCGTATCTCTTCGATCACGTTGTCGACACTCCTCTCGCGATACGGCGCGAACATCCGCGACGTAGTGCAGAAAGTGCATCTGTAGGGACAGCCGCGGGTCGAGATGACGTTGGCAGCCTCGCAGGGCGTTTTGAGGATAGAATAATCAGGGAAGGGTGCCTCGTCGAGATTCTCCATGGGGATCCCCTCTACGATCTTGTCCGTGATCCTCCCTTCAACAACATCGAGGATGACTTTCTCGCCCTCGCCTTTGATGACCTGGTCTGCATGGAGCGCAGCTTCCTCGGGCATCACGGTAGGGTGTATCCCGCCCATGATGACGCGTGCCTTGCTTTTCTTGTGGATGCGGTCCGCCAGTTGATAGCCCTTGGGTGCGTTCGGCGTCATCAGTGAAAAACAGAAAACGTCCGTGTGCTTCATAAGCTTCCTGATGTTGACAGCGGCGTTCAGTTCTTCGTACGCTTCAACGTGGTGACCGGCTCTCTTGAGGATGCCTCCGAGTACGAGCGGCCCTGTGATACAATTAGTCTGTCCGTAAATCTTTCCTCCCCACCTGTAGAAGGGTATCCGACGGAGATCGGAGGTTGGTGTGATAAAAACAATATTCATTTCTGTCATCTTCCTTTTATAGTTTATTATGTCAAAATCAGCGTAATCGTAACAGTGAATACGCGGGTTGATTATTCTCGGTCGCTGAGGGCTGCAGCCATTCCACGTTCATGTTTTCATATCACGTATGTGCTTACTGATTGTACCTTGAGAGAAAACCTCACCGCTGAGCGGCCAGATCTCTTCGTTGACTGTCGTCTGCTGATATGAATTTATATGGTTGACTGAGCGGGAAGAGCGGTATACAAAACGTCGGTGGCAGACCGGAGGCCGCGATCACAGAAGGGCGATCTCCTTGTTGTCATCGGACGAAGATTGTCCGATCTCCGGGCCGGAATATGGCCACTGGTATCCCGTTTAGCAGCCTCATCCGCTGCTGCCGGATGCGGGGTGTGATACCGTGATTTGAACACATTCCAACTGTGTGATATATGTATTTCCGCGGATGCTTTCTGCGGCATCCGTCTCTGGCGTTTTGCCGTGTTCACGGTGAGCCATATGAGATACCTCCTGCAGAACATTCTGCCTGTCATTTACTGTTGTTTCTGATGCTAAAATCTCATCGTATCTCGCTCGATATATATGCTAACACCAACCGGCTGAATTTTCAATATTTTTATCGATCATTATTGTGATATGGTCACAGACAGGAGCCCTCTTATCTGATATTATACAAATATAGAGATGAACAGGGGGCATTGTAATGGGCTTTTTAGATTTTATTAAGGGAAAGAATATCAACGATGGTGTGCAGCAGTTTTCGCAGAGCGACGGCGCGGTGCTGCTGGATGTGAGGACGGAGCCCGAATACAGGGGAGGACACATCCCGGGCAGCGTCAATGTCCCCCTTGAAGATATAGCGGGGGCACCGGGCCTGGTGAGCGACAAGTCGAAACCGCTCTATGTGTACTGCTTCAGCGGTGCCCGCAGTTCGCGGGCGTGTTCTCTGCTGCGCAGGATGGGCTATGAAGATGTAACCAATATCGGAGGTATCGCAGGATATCGGGGAAAGGTGGTTCGCAAAGGATGAAAGTAGTAATCGTAGGAGGAGTCGCCGGCGGAGCGAACGCGGCAGCGCGCATACGCAGGCTGGACGAAGCAGCTGAGATCGTTATATTTGAACGTACGGGGTATATTTCGTACGCTAACTGCGGTCTGCCGTATTATGCGGGCGGAGTCATTGAGGACAGGAACGAACTGACACTGCAGACACCGCACAGCTTCTGGCAGAGATTCCGCATCGATGTGCGGGTGCATCATGAAGTGCAGCAGATAGATACTGAGAAGAAGACGGTGAGCGTGAAAGATCTGGAGAGCGGGGAGGTTTCCGAGGAAGCTTATGACAAGCTGATCCTGGCTCCGGGCGCCAGCCCCATAGTGCCTCCGTTTGAAGGCACTGACAGCGAGCGTCTGTTCACGCTGCGCACGGTCGAAGATACGCTGAAGATACGTGAATTCATACTACGCGAAAAGCCGCAGTCGGTCGTCCTCGCCGGAGGCGGATACATAGGGCTGGAGATGGCTGAAAACCTGAGGGAGACGGGAATGGAAGTGACCATCGTGCAGCGCCCGGATCAGCTGCTGGCATCGCTCGACTATGATATGGCGACGCTGGTGCACGCGTGTTTCCGCAGCCATGGCGTAAAGGTGATGACGGGCACGTCTGTCGCCGGATTCAAAGATGAGGACGGCGGCATCACTACTCTGCTGGAGGGCAGGGAACCGCTGAAGTCCGACATGGTGGTCCTCGCGATCGGTGTCCGTCCGGAGACCGGACTGGCCGGTGATCAGTTTTCAAAGGGCATCAAAGGCAGTCTGGCAGTAAATGAAAAGATGGAGACCGGGGTCCCCGATGTTTATGCGCTCGGCGATGCCGTACAGGTAAAAAATCTGGTGACCGGAAAGCCCGCAGTGATCGCTCTGGCCGGTCCCGCCAACAGACAGGGGCGCCTCGTGGGAGATCAGATCTGCCGCGGGCAGGGAGCTTACCTCGGGTCGCAGGGTTCTTCAGTGGTCAAGCTGTTTCGGATGACAGTGGCCACGACAGGGATCAACGAGCGGACAGCTGCCGCGGAAGGCATCGAATACGAACGTCTCGTGCTCTCGCCTTCATCACACGCCACATATTATCCCGGTGCCAGTGTGATGACCATCAAGCTGATATATGAAAAGGGCTCTCTGAGGATACTCGGTGCGCAGATCGTCGGTTATGAAGGTGTCGACAAGCGCATCGACGTGATAGCGACCGCCATTTTCGCGGGGCTCAAAGTCACGCAGCTGAAGGATCTGGATCTTGCATATGCGCCCCCGTATTCCTCGGCCAAGGATCCCGTGAATATGGCCGGCTTTATGGCGGAGAACATCGAGGACGGTCTCGTGAAACAGTTTTACTGGGAAGAGATCGAGGGACTGAGGAAGCGCGAGGTGACCCTGCTGGATGTGCGCACTCCTGAGGAGTACGCTGAGGGTGCCGCCGCGGGCTTCAGGAATATCCCGCTGGACGAACTGCGCGAACGGCTGAACGAGGTGCCGCAGGACAAGCCGGTATATGTGATGTGCCAGAGCGGGCAGCGCAGCTATATAGCCTGCCGCCTGCTGAGCCAGAAGGGCTATGACTGCTATAATTTCTCCGGCGGCTATCGCTTTTACCAGAGCATCTTCGATGACCGTGAGCCGGGCAGTTCAGCTTACCCGTGCGGCAGGGAACGCAGTGACTGCGGGAATGCGGACGCGGATGCCGGGGGCACCGGGACGCAGCCGGAAGGCGGCTCCAAAGATCCGGAAGCCTGGCTGCTGGCAGCCTGCCCCATATGTTATGCAGCCGCCAAGGTCAAGAGCGCGGTCAGCAAGAGAAAGAGCAGGTAAATGCAGGGAAGCGTTTTCCCCGGAAGGCGGGATACCATTTCAGTAATATTTACTGCTGATTGTGGTATAATATAGCTTGATTCAAGGCCTGAAGGAGAGAACGATATGCAGAAAGCACTATTACTGATGAATGGATCTGCCGGCAGGGCGCAGGTCAGTCAGGAGACTTACAGAATAATCGAGAAGATGGCTCTGGCCGGCTACCGGGTCACAGTATGTCCGGTCGAGCCTTCGAGGGGACTTCGTTCAGAGGAAGTGATAGTAGAAGAAGGTGAGAAATTCGATCTGATCACCTGTGCGGGCGGCGACGGCACGCTGAACCACGTTATCAACGCGATGATGAAAATACCTCAGGAGAAGAGACCGAGAATGGGATACATCCCGGCCGGCAGCACCAATGATTTTGCCCGGAGCCTGGAAATACCGACCGAAGTCGGTGATGCGGTCGATGTGATAACGGGCGGAGCACCTTTCCGTTACGATCTCGGAAAGTTCAACGACCGGTATTTCAATTACATTGCGGCTTTCGGGGCTTTTTCCGCGGTCAGCTATTCAACGAGCCAGAACTTCAAGAACGCCTTCGGCCATGCGGCTTATATACTGAGGGCGCTGACGACGTTTCAGAAAAACGTGCACTACAGCTGCCACATGCAGATCACCACGGAGGACTTTGAAGAGGAGAGCGATTACGTATTCGGCGCCATATACAATACGATGTCGGTCGGCGGATTCCAGCTGAAGGACAACGTGCAGACAGAGCTCGATGACGGTTATTTTGAGATGCTGCTGGTGAAGGCGCCGAGAAACGTACTGATCCTCAATCAGATAGCTCTCAAGCTGCTGAACGGTGATCTGAACGACCCGCACGTGACTTTCCACAAAGTGAAGCACGCGAAAATCGTTCCCGACAAGGAAACGGGCTGGGCTCTCGACGGGGAGTACGGCGGCTCGCCGTCAGAAATAAATTTTGAAGTATGTCCGCGCGCCATCGAACTGATGGTGCCCGACAAATAATTGCAGCAGAGCACCCGGGCCGGCGAAGAGGCCCGGGTTTCCGGATTTTTGAAAGGCCGTTTTTCCATGATCATGCCGGCCATGAGAGTGCCAGACGTCCTCCCAGGAAGACGGCGGCGATGCCGGCGGCGGCGCTGACCGCCAGGTAAGCCACGCCCAGCAAAAAGTGCGAGTGCTCCATGATGTTAGTAGTCTCCAGCGCCAGTGTGGAGAAGGTGGTGAAGCCGCCGCAGACTCCGACCTTGAGGAACAGTATCAGTCTCGGGTCGATGTCCTCTTTGATGAGTACCAGGGTCACCAGATAACCTATCGCGAAGGCACCGGCAAAATTGGTGATGAAGGTGGCCGGAAAGAGATTGTATCTCCCGGGCAGCTGTATCAGTGTGATTAAATATCGTGCTATGGCGCCTATGAAACCTCCGGCGCCCACCAGCAGGCAGTTGATCATATATTCCTCCTCTTACTTGAGACCGGCTCCGCGCCGGCAAACAAAAAATGACTTGCCGCAGCAAAAATAAGGCTGCAGAAGCCATCAGCTAACTAGCGGTTTCGGCGCAGATCCGCGCCGAGGGAGACCTCATTCCCAGATAAGATTATATCGGTACAGCCATCGCTATGCAAGACCGATTTTTCAAAGCTTCACTGCTGTGATATAATGCGGGCATGTATAGTAATTTTTTAGTGTGTTTGAGAGCGGTGCTCCCGCTGCTGATATTCATGCTCATCGGCATGGCTGTACGCAGGGCGAAACTGCTGAACAAAGAAGAGATCAGCAAGCTGAACCACATGGTCTTTGTGGTTTTCTTTCCGGTGCTCATGTTCACCAACCTGTACGGCCAGAAGATCGGTGAAATAGTGCAGCCGAAACTGGTGATCTTCGCGGTTGCGGTCGTCCTCGGGGTCTATTTTCTCTCGTTCCCTGTGGTACTCAATGCAGAAAAGGATCCGCGCAAACGCGGCGCCATGATACAGGCCATCTATCGCAGCAACTTCGTCATCATGGGGCTGCCGGTGGCCATCAACATCTTCGGGCGCAGTCACCTCGCGGTGACCATGATGATGATCGTGATCATAGTGCCGCTTTACAACGTGCTCGCGGTGATCACCCTGGAAGCTTTCCGCGGGGGCCGGATCAGAAAATCGCAGATATTCCTGCGCATCATCCTCAATCCTCTGATCCTGGGAGCCATGGCCGGGGTAGCGGCCGCGCTAACAGGTCTGCATCTGCCGTCTGTCCTCGAAAGTGTCATCAATCAGATGTCGGACATCGCTTCGCCGCTCGCGCTGATCATACTGGGCGCTTCCTTCAGTTTCAGCAGCGTATCCCACCTGAAGAAGGATCTTGCGATAGGTGTGCTCGGAAAGCTGGTGGTCGTCCCTGCGATCGGGCTGACGCTGACAGTACTGCTGGGATTTCGCGGGATCGAATTCGTTACCATGGTCTCCATACTGGCGGCGCCGACAGCGGTATCCTCTTTCACGATGGCGGAGTCCATGGGCAGCGACGGCGAACTGGCCGGCGCCTGTGTGGTCTTTTCATCAGCACTGTCGGTGCTCACGATGTTCCTGTGGCTCTTTGTCTTCAAGAATCTGGGCATGTTTTGACAGAGGCCGGCGGGGGTAAAACGGTATCGTTGACAGGAGAATCAAGATGAAAGATGAAATTAAGAGAGCAAAGGAAAAGATCGCGGGCGCTGAGGCCGTGGTCATCGGAGCGGGTGCAGGCCTCTCGACAGCCGCAGGCTTTGTGTACGACGGGGCCGCCTTTGAGAAAAACTTTGGAGATTTCGGGCGCAGATACGGCTTCCAGGATGCTTACTCCGGAGGCTTCTACCCGTACAAGACGCCGGAAGAGGAATGGGGCTTCTGGTGCCGGTATATCTGGGTCAACCGGTACATGGATCCCACCGGCAGCGTCTACAGCGACCTGCTGGAGCTGGTGCGCGGCAGGAATTATTTTGTGATCACCACTAACGTCGATCACTGCTTCCAGAAAGCGGGCTGCGACAAACAGCGCCTGTTCTATACCCAGGGCGATTACGGTCTCTGGCAGTGCAGTCTGCCCTGCCACCGGGGAACCTATGATAACGAAAAAACGGTGCGCAAAATGATCCTCGCCGAGGGCTTTGGGATCGGCGCAAAGAACGAGTTGATCCCGCCGCAGGGCAGAGCGCCCGGGATGACGGTCCCCGGGGAACTGGCGCCCAGGTGCCCGGTCTGCGGACGCCCGATGAAGATGAACCTGAGATCCGACGATACTTTTGTGGAGGACGCCGGATGGCACAGGGCGGCAGAGCGATATGAGGAGTTCATGCGCCTCAACGGAGACCGGGATATCGTCTATCTGGAGATCGACGTCGGCTAAAATACACCGTCGATCATCAAATATCCCTTCTGGCGGCAGACGTACCGGAACGAGCGGGCGACATACATCTGCATCAATGAAGATGCGGCCTGCCCCAAAGAAATCGAGAGCCGTTCGCTCTGCATCAGCGGCAATGCGGCTAAAGTGATCGGAGAGTTGCTATGAATCAGCAGGAAAGAAGAAAATGGCTCCTTGACAGCCTTTTGAAAGAACGTATCCGCTACGGACAAGCTGCAGTGCCCTCCTCTGAGATGGAACAAAAGCAGCTGCTGCGGGCGCTGGTCAATGTGCGCCCGCCGGCGCCTGTCAGCGATGAATTCCTCAGGGTGCAGGATGCCTATCTTCAGGAAGAACTCAGGGAGAAGGGGATCACCGACATAGAGGATCTGCAGCCTGTCGAGGACGGCATCTATCTCTGGCAGGGCGACATCACCACTCTGCGCTGCGGAGCGATCGTCAATGCGGCCAACAGCGGGATGACGGGCTGCTACGTGCCCGGGCATTCGTGCATCGATAACGCCATCCACACGTACGCCGGTGTGCAGCTGCGGCTGGAGTGCGACCGCATCATGCGCGAGCAGGGACACGAAGAAGCGTCCGGACAGGCCAAGATAACTCCGGCTTTTAATCTGCCCTGCGATCACGTGATCCACACGGTGGGCCCCATCGTTCAGGGAGCGCTCACCGAAGAGGACGAGCGGCTGCTGGCTTCCTGTTACCGGAGTTGTCTGCAGGTCGCACTTGAAAACGGAGTCGCCAGCATCGCTTCCTGCTGCATATCGACGGGCGTGTTCCGCTTTCCGGCGGGGCGGGCGGCGGAGATCGCGGTGCGCACGGTGAGGGACTTTCGCCGCGGACACCGGGGACGGATACAGGTGCTCTTCAACGTGTTCAAAGACAGCGATCTGGAGATCTACAGCGGCCTGCTGGGCGACGGCGGTCAAAATACCTGAAAAAACAAAATTGTTAAAACATTGACACGGTGAGGCGTATAATATAAAATTATATTATAAACTTCGAACAGAAGCTGAAACAGAATCGATTTGAAGAGCTGTCATTTCAGCGTATGTCATAATTACACACGAAGGGGCTGTTGTACGATCCGGTGCGACAGCTTCTTTCTGTTTCTGCCGCCGCGGACCGGTTGATTTTATTTCGCAGGAGCCCGGGATATACAGCAGGCTTGCAGAAACCCCCGCGGTTGCATATAATATATGGTGCGCAGTTGCGCAAAAATGATATAGAGGCAATAAAAGAAAAGGAATCAGAATATGGTGAAATTATACAATGAAGGTGCTTTCCTGCTCCAGGGGCAGGAAATAGTAAAAGAATCAGAAGCGGCCGGATCTGGAAAGAAGCTGGACAAGGAGGTTGCCAGAAAGGGAACTATGGCTTACTCCATCCTGTCAGCCCACAACACGGCGGACAACATGGAACAGCTGCGGATAAAGTTCGACGCCATGGCCAGCCACGATATCACGTTTGTGGGCATCATCCAGACGGCCAGAGCGTCCGGCATGGAAAAGTTCCCCCTGCCGTACGTGCTCACCAACTGCCACAATTCACTGTGCGCAGTCGGAGGTACTATCAATGAGGACGACCATGTATTCGGTCTCTCGGCGGCGAAAAAGTACGGCGGCATCTTCGTACCGCCCCACATCGCGGTCATTCATCAGTACATGAGAGAGATGATGGCGGGATGCGGCAGGATGATCCTGGGCTCGGACAGCCATACGAGATACGGAGCCCTGGGCACCATGGCCATGGGTGAAGGCGGCGGCGAGCTGGTAAAGCAGCTGCTGGAAGACACTTATGATATCGCTTATCCGGGCGTAGTCGGCGTATACCTCACCGGCAGGCCGGCTCCGGGCATCGGACCGCAGGATATCGCGCTGGCCATAATCGGTGCGGTGTACAAGAACGGATATGTCAAGAACAAGGTGATGGAGTTCGTGGGACCGGGGATCGCCTCCATGGGGACAGACTACCGCAACGCTGTGGATGTAATGACTACAGAGACCACATGTCTTTCATCGATCTGGGTGACCGACGAGGACACAAAACAGTTCCTCACAAAGCACGGCAGGCCGGAAGCCTACAAAAAGCTGCAGCCGGCGGACGTGGCTTACTATGACGGGTTCATCGAGGTGGATCTCTCCACCATCAAGCCGATGATCGCGCTGCCGTTCCACCCGAGCAACACCTATGAGATCGACGAGCTGAACGCCAACCTGGAGGACATCCTCCACAGCGTCGAGGAAAATGCAAAAGAGATCACTGAAAATCCGGACATAGATTTTACTTTGAGAGACAAGATAATCGATGGCAAGCTGCATGTACAGCAGGGGATCATTGCAGGATGTGCCGGCGGAAACTACATCAACGTGATCGATGCCGCGCACATCATGAAGAACGCCAGCTGCGGCAACGACGAGTTCAGCGTTTCCGTGTATCCGTCATCGCAGGCGGTGTTCCTCGACCTGGTGAAGAAGGGCGCGATTACCGACCTCATGTCGACGGGCGCTGTCGTGAAGACTGCCTTCTGCGGACCGTGCTTTGGCGCCGGCGACACACCGGCCAACAACGGATTCTCTGTGCGCCACACGACGAGGAACTTCCCCAGCAGGGAAGGATCAAAGCCGGGTTCAGGACAGCTGGCTGCAGTAGCTCTCATGGATGCCAGGTCGATCGCGGCCACGGCTGTCAACGGCGGAGTGCTGACACCGGCGACTGAATTTGCGGACGACTATGCGGCTCCGGAATACGATTTTGATGATTCGGTCTACAAGGCCAGGATATACAACGGATACGGCAAGGCGGACTCCAGTCAGGAACTGGTATACGGCCCCAACATCAAGGACTGGCCGGAGCAGGAAGCTCTCGCAGACGACATCCTCCTGAAGGTATGCTCGCGCATCATGGATCCGGTGACCACCACTGACGAACTGATCCCTTCGGGGGAGACCAGCTCGTATCGTTCCAATCCTCTGGGGCTGGCGGAGTTCACGCTCTCGCGCCGTGATCCGGAGTATGTGGGACGCTCCAAGGCGGTTCACGAGATGGAGATCGCGCGCCTTGCAGGAAAGATCGCTGCCGACGGCAGCGGTGCAGATCTGCCGGAGGATCTGACTGCGGCCCTGAAGAAGGTGGCCGCGATAGAGCCCGGTGTGGATCTCTCAAAGGTCGAGATCGGCAGCATGATATACTGCGTGCGCCCCGGAGACGGCTCTGCCAGAGAACAGGCTGCCAGCTGTCAGAGGGTACTCGGCGGACTGGCCAACATCTGTGAAGAGTACGCCACCAAGAGATACCGCTCCAACGTGATGAACTGGGGTATGATGCCGTTCCAGATGAAGGGTGAGCCGCAGTTCGAGGTGGGCGATTATATCTTCGTGCCCGGTGCCAGAAAAGCGCTGGATACGGATATGAAAGACATCAAAGCCTATGTGCTCGGAAGCGGTGCTGCAGACGAGCCGAAGGAGATCAGCCTCTACATCTCAGAGATGACGGATACCGAGAAGGAAATCGTCAAGGCGGGCTGCCTGATCAATTTCAACAGGAATCGCGCTTGAGGCGAGGTCTGAAGACCGGTATTCAGGTACGGAAATATCAGGACCCGCTGCGGCTTGCGGCGGGTCCCTTTTTTAGAAAAGAATGTGAGGTTCTGAAATGGCTTATTCTATAGAGAAGGCAAAACAGGAAGTGATACGGGCGGGAAAGGAACTGCTGGAGCACGGGCTGATCGCGAGGACCTGGGGCAATATCAGCGCCCGGATCAGTGAGACGCAGTTTGTGATCACGCCCAGCGGGAGATCCTATGAGACCTTGACGCCGGAGGATCTGCCGCTGGTGAACATCGCGGACGGCTCCTATGAGGGCGATATCAGGCCTTCCAGTGAGAAGGGCGTCCACGCGGTCATCTACCGCCTGCTGCCCGATGTGGACTTCGTGATCCACACGCACCAGAGCAATGCTTCTGCGCTGAGCGTGCTCGGAGAAGATCACGACCTCTACGAGATGTCGTCCGACCTCATCAGCAGCGCCGAGCGCGAGGTGCTGGGGCCCTACATACCCACGGCGGAGTACGGCATGTCGGCGACTCAGAAACTGACGGACGCCGTCTGCAGGGCGGTAGATGAATACTTTGACTGCAGCACGGTGCTCCTGAAATATCACGGTGCGGTCTGCTGGGGCGCTGATTACGAGAGCGCTTTCCGCGCAGCTTACACCCTCGAGGATGTCAGCGGGCGTATCTACCAGCGGCTGTGCGGCATAGATCTCGGCCTCCCCGCGGGCAGGCGGCAGCAGAAACCCCTGAAGAGGGGCTATGCGATCCGGCTGCGCACGCCGTTCGTGATGGAGATGAGCCGCCTGGAGCGTGAGATGTTCCCCTATCTCGATGACATGGCGCAGATAGCGGGCGTCAGCGTCAGATGCGTCCCCCGGGATGCCTCGAATGCGGAGATCGGAAAGGCGCTGCGGAAAAGGAATGCTGTTTTCCTGGCCGGGGACGGGGCCATATGCGTGGGACCCGACAAGGATGAAGCCGAGGCGGTCTGCCTGGTGATGGAAAAGAACTGCCAGGCAGCTTATCTGGCGATGAAGATGGCGGTGAAGCCGCTGCCGCCGGGGATCGCGCGCAGGGATCGCTCTTTCTATGTCGATCACTACGCGGCGCGGAAGGACGAAGCGGAATAAATGCAATCTAAAAGGCCTGCCGCATAGCAGGTCTTCCAGAGTGTAAAATGAATGAGAGGATTGTTTTGAAAAAGATATTATCTTTTCGATGGTGTTATAATAACCCGGTAAGCTGAAACAAATCTTAAATCTGCGAAAAAACTTCAAAACTAATAAAAGAGCTGTCGCCCGGGGGACGACAGCTCTTTGCATTACAGCTTACTCTTCTACGCGCAGTACATTGTCGACGGACTCGACATACTTGTTTTTCTTGAGGTCTTCGAGCGCCTTGTCGAGGACCGTCTTTTCTACCTTGTGTACGATGAAGATGAGGGGAACTACGCCCTGATCGTTGCCGCCGCTGCGCTGGATCATCGATTCGATGCCCACGTTGTGGCTGCCGAGGGTCGTTGAGATCTTGCCCAGCACGCCCGGTTCGTCCAGTGCCTTGACGCGGATGTAATATTTGTTGGCTCCCTCGCCGGCGTATTCGAGGTCGGCATCGTACTGGAGCGGAGCGACGGGGTCGAAAGCCGCACCCTTGTCAAGCTGACGCGCGATGTCGATCACATCGCCCATCACAGCGCTGCCGGTCGGCATGGGGCCGGCGCCGCGTCCGTAGAACATCAGGTTGTCTACTGCATTGCCGGTGACGAATACCGCGTTGAATTCGTTGCTGACGCTGGCCAGCGGATGATCGACGGGTACCAGAGCCGGTTCCACATTGCAGGAGACCCTGCCGCCCTCCTTCCTGGCGGAAGCCAGCAGTTTTACTTTGTATTCAAACTCTGTTGCAAAGTTGATATCGTCCGCTTCTATGGATGTGATGCCCTGGGTCGGGATCTCTTCCGGACCTACGCCGAGCCCGAACACCAGTGAGATCAGGATGGAGAGCTTGTTGGCCGCATCCAGTCCCTCGACGTCTGCGGTGGGGTCGGCCTCTGCAAAGCCCTTTTCCTGTGCGTCCTTGAGGACTTCAGCGTAGTCCTTGCCATACTCGCTCATCTGGGTCAGTATGTAGTTTGTAGTTCCGTTGAGTATGCCGTGTATCTCGCTGAATTCATTTGCCAGCAGCGGGTTGGTCAGTGCGGTGAGGATCGGGATCCCGCCGCCTACGCTGGCTTCAAAGCGCAGCAGTGTCTTGTTTTCCTGTGCCAGCTGCTGCAGTTTCTGTCCGTTGGCCGCGATGGCTGCCTTGTTGGCGGTGACTACGCCTTTCCCGCGGGAGAGAGCTGCCGCCATGTATTCGGTTGCCGGCTCGATGCCGCCGATGAGCTCGATCACGATGTCGATCTCGGGATCATTGAGGATCTGGTCGACATCGGTGACATACTTTTCCTTTGGAATATCTATGCCGCGGTCTTTCTCCGGATGGCGGTTGAGGATCTTGACGATCTCGATGTCAAGGCCCACTGACTTTTTGATTTTTTCCTTGTTGAGCTCCAGCGTACGGTAAGTGCCCTTGCCGATGTTGCCGATGCCCAGCAGTCCTACTTTTACTACTTTCATACTGTCCTCCATATATGTAAAATAATTTTGAATTCAATGCTATTTATTTTAGCACAATCAGGGGGTGGTTGCAATTTCTGCCAGAGACTGGACTACGCGCGGCGCCTGTGTGATAATGAATCGAGGAGTGCGAGCAGATGGATATACATGAAATGAAAGAAAGCGAACAGGAACAGTATACGCAGCTGTGGCAGGATACTTTTGGCGACAGCCCCCGGGAGATCAGGGCCTTCTCCGATCATTTCGCCGGCGACTGCCAGCGTCTGGTGCTCGAAGATGAGGGCCGGGTGCGTGCGGAGCTGACGCGTTTCAAGATGGGAGAGCTGGTGTTTGCAGGCGGCGCGTCGTCCGGGGAGGGTCACCTACCGGCCGTGGTCAGCTACGCCATATGCACCGATGCCGCCAGCCGCGGCCGCGGATACGGATCTGCGATCACGGCATACGCGCGCGATATCACAGGTGATGAAGGCGGGATCTCCATGCTGTCACCGGCGGAAGACAGCCTCGTGGATTTTTATCAGCCGCTGGATTACTGCAGTTTCTTCTATATGGAAGAGAGACGCATAGAGGCGACGGACATCCTGCGGGAAAAATCCTCCGACTATGCAGGACCGATGGCGGTGCGCATGGATGCCCGGGATTACTGCAGCCTGCGCGAAGAGTTCCTGGCGGGGAGGACACACATCAGACTCTCGCCGGCGACCGCCGGGTTCGTGCGCATCTGCAGTCTCGACGGGCGCGGCATGCTGTGCCTCAACGGCGGCCAGGCGATCTGCGTCTGCGATGCCTACAGCTCGGATGAGCGTCTGCTGGTGACCGAGCTGCTGACAAGAGATGAGAACGGTGCCCATGAAGCCGCGGCGATGCAGATGATGGCCGACCTGGCGGCTTACTATGGGCGCCGTGAATGCATCTGGCGGATGCCGGCGCGCAGCGATTCGGAGAGTAAAAAACTGCAGGCCATGCTGGTGCCCGGAAGAAATTTCCCTGCCGCCGCCGGCGCGGAGGCGCCCTGGTTCGGCTTTCCGTTTGAATAGAGGCCAATAAAAAAGCCGCTTTGCAGAAAGCGGCTTTTCTGATCTGCTGGTGTTCCGTGGCGGGCTCGAACCGTCGACCTTCTGGTTGTGACCCAGACGCTCTCCCGACTGAGCTAACGGAACAGGAACAAATCCTATTATATCACATCGGAGCGCGATGTGAAGATGAAAATTTATTCTCCATCGGCCGGAAGCCAGATCTCGCCGGAATTGGCCTTCACGTTGACGTTTATTTTGCCGTCATCGACGTGGACCTGCTCTCCGCCGAGGGCACCCCTGAATGTTCCGCTGCCCCAGGCGCCGACCTGCATGCTGCAGTCGTTGTCGTCGTTGTTGACGGTGACTATCGTAGGTCTGCCATTGAGCTCGCGGGAGAAAGCGTACTGCCTGTTGGTCAGCATCAGTTCCTGATAATCTCCGTATGACAGAGCGGGGTCGCTCTTGCGTATGCGTCCCAGCCTGGCGATCAGCCTGGTGCATTCATTGTTTTCCAGGGCGTCGGCAAAATCATCGAGATTCAGAGCGGGGCGCACGGCGTTGTCGCCGCCGTCTTCCCTGCGGCCGCGGATGCCGAATTCAGATCCGTAGTAGATCGACGGTATGCCGGGCAGGGTATACAGCAGGATATGCACCGGCTGGAAGTGAGCCGGATTATCCAGTTTGCTCATGATGCGGTTCACATCGTGATTGTCCACAAAGTTGTAGAGCTTGAGGCCGCTGGCGGTGTCCCCGCCCATGTCCCAGAGCTGCTTTACGATGAACGCGATCTCAAAATAGTTGTGTGAGTTGTGCGCGGAATAAAGGGCTTTGTGAAGGCGGTAGTTGGTCACCGAGTTCAGCATCTCATCGTTGACCCAGCGGTTGTATTCGCCGTGGATGACTTCGCCCATCAGCCAGAAATCCGGCTTGACGCTGTTGGCTTCCTGACGCAGCCGCTTCATGAAATCAAAATCGAGCACGTCGGCCGCATCCAGCCTGATCCCGTCGATATCGAATTCGCGCACCCAGAAGCGGATGACCTCACAGATATATTCGCGCACTTCAGGATTCTGCTGGTTCAGCCTCGCGAGCAGGTTAAAGCCGTTCCAGTTGTCGTATGAAAAGCCGTCGTGGTATTCGTTGTCGTAGTCGAAGTTGACGTTGCAGTACCAGTCTTTGTAGCGCGAGTTCCCGCGATTGGCCCGCAGGTCCTGCATTGCAAAAAATTCCCGGCCGGTGTGGTTGAAGACACCGTCGAGGATCACCTTGACGCCTTTCCGGTGACAGACCCTGACGAACTCTGTCAGGTCTTCGTTGGTCCCCAGCCTGCTGTCGACTGTTTTGTAGTCTGCTGTATCGTAGCCATGCTCTACCGACTGGAAGAGCGGTCCGATGTAGATGGCATTGCAGCCGATGGCAAGTATGTGGTCGATCCAGGGTATCAGACCGCGCAGCCGGTGCACGACCGCGCCCGCATCTTCATTGTGTCGCGGAGCTCCTGAAAGTCCCAGTGGATATATGTGATAAAAAATTGCATCATCATACCATGCCATACATGATCCCTCCTTATATATACATTATTATTATATCACGGTAAGCCAAATTTTCTTTAAGAGCGGCTCTGCGGCGTTCCCGGGCCCGCAGTTCCAGCCGGTGCACGACCGCCAAAGCACCTTTTCTTTACAAGTGTCTTGTCACCTTGCGCGTGTTGTGTTATCATAGTCCCAATAGGGCGATTTGCCCTGGGATACAAAGCAATTAGAAAAGAGGTACCAAAAATGGAAAATCTGGTTGAGGATATAAAGCGCATGGCCAAAGAACGCGATGCAGTTATCCTCGCACATTATTACGTAGACGGAGCGATACAGGATATCGCCGATTATGTGGGTGATTCCTTCTATCTGGCCAAGGTGGCCAATGAAGTAGAAAACAAGACTATAGTTTTCTGCGGGGTGACCTTCATGGGCGAGAGCGCCTGCATAATGAATCCCGACAAGACAGTGCTCATGCCGGAGAGCGAAGCGGCCTGTCCCATGGCTCTGATGGTCGATGAGCAGGAGATCAGGAAGATGCGTGAAAAGTATGATGACCTGGCGGTAGTCTGTTACATCAACTCCATGGCGGCTACCAAAGCACTGTCCGATGTCTGCGTGACTTCGTCCAATGCGCTGAAGATAGTCAGCAAGCTGCCCAACAAGAACATATATTTCATACCCGACCAGAACCTGGGCAGCTGGATCGCAAAGCAGCTGCCGGAGAAAAACTTCATATTAGGCGACGGCTACTGCTACGTACATCACAACATCAGCGTCGCCGACGTGGAAGTTTTCCGCAAAAAGTATCCCGGCGTCAAGGTGCTGGCACATCCCGAGTGTCCCCTCCCGGTCAGCGAAGCTGTTGACTACGTGGGCAGTACCAGCGGGATCATCGACTACGCTACCAGCAGCGATGACAAGGAGTTCATCATCTGTACCGAGTCAGGTGTTCTCCACGAACTGAAAAAACGGAACCCGGAGAAGACATTCCATTTCATCGATAAAGATATCTGCTCCAACATGAAGATGCTGACGCTGGAGTCGGTAGCCAGGTGTCTGGCCGAAAACGAGCCGCAGGCACACGTTGCTGAGGACGTCAGAGTGAAAGCCAGAAAATCGCTGGACAGGATGCTCGAACTGGCCAGGGACTGAGCCCGGAGGCCGGATAGAAAAAGAGGGATAAGATAAAATGAAAACAGATATACTGATCGTCGGCTGCGGCGTTGCCGGACTGTACTGTGCACTGAAGATGCCGCGGGACAAAAATATCATGATTATAACCAAGGCGGGGGCCGAAGAGTGCGATTCCTATCTCGCACAGGGCGGTATCTGCGTTCTGAAAGACGAGAGCGACTATCAGGCTTACTTTGAAGACACCATGAGGGCGGGTCACTACGAGAACAACAAAGAGTCGGTCGATATAATGATCAGATCCTCGCAGCAGGTCATCAAAGATCTCATCGACTACGGCGTAGAGTTCGAGCGCGACGAGAACGGCGAGCTGCTGTACACCAGAGAGGGAGCCCACTCTGCGCCCAGGATCCTGTTCCATCAGGACATCACCGGCCGTGAGATCACCAGCAAGCTGCTGCAGGCGGTGAGAAAACTGCCGAATGTCTCCCTGCACGAGCGGGTCACCATGATAGACATCATGGTGGGGCAATGGCCTCATGACCACTGCCGCGGAGCGATCGTGCGCAGCGATGAGGGAAAGATCGCTGCCATCGAGGCGACGGAGACTATCTGGGCCTGCGGCGGTATCGGCGGGCTCTACGAGCACTCCACCAATTATCCGCACCTGACGGGTGATGCCCTGGGCATAGCGCTCAATCACGGCATCAGACTGCAGGATCCGGACTATATACAGATACATCCGACTACGCTGTACACCGGGAAGGAGGGCAGGTCGTTCCTGATATCGGAATCCGTGAGGGGCGAAGGCGGCATCCTTCTCAACGACAAGGGCGAGCGCTTCACAGACGAACTGCAGCCGCGCGACGTCGTCAGCAAGGCCATCTTCGCCGAAATGGAGAAGACGGGGGCGAAACACGTCTGGCTTTCTATGGAGAACATCCCCGAAGAGGAGATCAGGAGCCACTTCTGCAATATCTATGAGACCTGCCTTGAAGAGGGATACGACTGCACCAGGGAACCGATACCGGTGGTCCCCGCACAGCACTACTTTATGGGAGGCGTAGCCGTGAACAGCGACAGCAGGACTTCGCTGCCGCAGCTGTATGCCATAGGGGAGACCAGCTGCAACGGAGTGCACGGAGCCAACAGGCTGGCCAGCAACTCGCTGCTGGAGAGTCTCGTGTTTGCCGCCAGGGCTGCTAACAAGGTCGCTGGTGAATTCGACACCGTGAAGCAGAGGACGCCCGATGACAAGAGGGCTGCCGCGGTAGACCTGGAACAGTATGGCGATATCGATATCATTTTTGACAGTTACAAAGACAATATATTCGGCGAGATAGAAAGGAACAGAAAGTACCATGAACGGCATAACGATGAAGCTGAACGCTGATGAGCTGATAATGTCGGCTCTCAGGGAGGACATCTCCAGTGAGGATGTTTCCACCAATGCGGTGATGCCGCATGCCAGGAAGGGATGCGTGGATCTGATCGCAAAGCAGGACGGCATCATCGCCGGGCTGGAGGTCTTTGCACGCGCATTCACACTGCTGGACGAGGAGACCGGGATAGAATTCTTTGCCGCCGACGGGGACCGGGTGCACAGCGGCGAGGCGCTGGCGCTGCTGACAGGCGACATCCGCGTGCTGCTGTCGGCTGAAAGGACGGCGCTCAACTATTTGCAGCGCTTGAGCGGAGTGGCCACTTATGCACGTTCGATCGCCGATGTTCTCGCGGGCACGAAGACAAAACTGCTGGACACCCGAAAGACGACACCGAACAACCGCATCTTTGAAAAGTATGCGGTCAAAGTGGGCGGAGGACACAACCACAGATACAATCTGTCGGACGGCGTGATGCTGAAGGACAATCATATAGGAGCTGCGGGCGGCGTGATCCCGGCCGTGAAGATGGCCCGGGAATATGCCTCGTTCGTGCGCAAGATAGAGGTTGAGGTCGAGGATCTGAAGATGGTGTCCCAGGCTCTGGAAGCCGGCGCGGACATCATCATGCTGGACAATATGGACCATGAGACTATGGAGAAGGCCATCGGGATGATCGCAGGCCGGGCGGAGATCGAGTGTTCCGGAAATGTGACCCTGGAGAATGTCAGAAAGCTGGCGGACCTCGGAGTCGATTATATTTCCAGCGGAGCGCTGACCCATTCGGCGCCCATACTGGATCTGTCTCTCAAGAACCTGCATCCGGTCGAATAGGAGGTGTTTCCTTGGACAAACTGAAGGGCGAAGAAAGAAGAAACAGGATCATAGAAAAGCTCTCGCGCAGCAAGACGCCTATCTCGGGCAGTCAGCTGGCCGGGGAGTTCGGTGTCAGCCGGCAGGTCATCGTGACTGATATCGCGCTGCTGCGGGAGAAAAATCCCCAGCTGATGTCCACCAGCAGCGGCTACATCATGCTGCAGGAGGATGCCAACCATCGCATCTTCAAGGTCAGCCACAGCGATGAAGAAACCAGGGACGAGCTGATGGGTATCGTCGACCTGGGAGGGACCGTCATCGATATATTCGTGGAGCACAAAGCTTACGGCACCATCAGGGCGCCGCTGAACATCAGCTCCAAGAGGGATGTGGAGAACTTCATAGAGGACATACGCAGCGGGGCATCCTCACTTCTGAAGAATGTGACCGAGGGGTACCACTATCACACGGTGGGCGCCAGATCTGCGGAGATCCTCGATGAGATCGAGGAGATGCTGCGCCGGCGCGGATACCTCATAGAGGTGGCCGAGGCGGCGACCATCTATGAACCCAAGAGATACAATCGCATCTAGATGACAGCGGCCTGCAGATTTCCTGCCGGCCGCCTTTTTAATGGCGCGGTTTTGTGTTAAAATAACTGCTATGAAAGAACTGGTCATGAAAAACGAAGAAGATACCAGGGCATTCGCGGCCAGGCTGGCCGGGGAAGCGGAGCCCGGACAGGTGATCGCGCTGATCGGAGATCTGGGTACGGGGAAGACGACCCTGACCAGGTACATCGCACGCGAACTGGGGATCAGGGAGAACATAACCAGCCCCACATTCACCATAATCAGAGAATACAAGAGCGGCAGACTGCCACTCTATCATTTTGATGTTTACAGAGTATCCGACCCCGACGAGCTGTTTGAGATCGGATACGAAGAGTACTTTTACGGTGACGGCCTCTGCATAGTTGAATGGGCCGACCTGATAGAAGAACTCCTGCCGCCGGATGCCAGAAGGATATACATGGAATACGGCAGCGGCGAAAATGAAAGGATATACAGATGCTCGTTTTAGCGATAGAAACTACAGGCCCCAACTGTTCGGCGGCGCTGCTGGACACCGGAGCCACGGGTGCAGACAGGATCAGGGAACTGAGGACGGATGAGGTGCTGAACCACCTGCAGACGCTGACACCGATGATAAAGCAGCTGCTGGAAGAGACCGGCAATGATCTCAGGAATGTGGACCGCATCGCCGTGTCTGTCGGGCCCGGCTCGTTCACCGGCATCCGGATCGGGGTGACTACGGCCAGGGCTCTGGCTCAGGTGACCGGCATCAGACTGATCGCCGTACCCACGCTGTTCGGCTTCGGGTTTGGTGAACTGCTCCAGGATCCCTCCCGCATAGTGTGCCCCACATTCGATGCCAGGAGGCATCAGGTGTATGCCGGGGCTTACTCTATGGAGGACGGCAGAGCGCACCGGGTGGTTGCCGGCGGTCCTTACATGCTGGATGAATTCCTCGGGCTCCTGGAAGAGGCCGGAGCTATGGATAACCTGCTCTTCGTCGGAGACGGGCTCAAGCCGTACGCGGAAATGATCTCGGAATGGACGCAGAACAGCGGTGCCGGCGCGGAACAGGCGCTGCGGTTTCAGCGCGCGTATTTCGTCGCCCAGGCGGCGGAGTATATGCTGGCACACAGCGACAGCTTCCCGCGTATGACAGACCTGACGCACGAAGAGCTGCAGCCGAACTATATGCGCATACCGGAGGCGGAGAGAAAACTCAAGGAGAAACAGAAATGAGCAGTCTGGATTTCCGCAGGGCAGGAGTCGACGATGTGGACACGCTGACGGAAATGGATGCCGCGTGCTTTTCCGCTCCCTGGAGCAGGGAGTCCTTCCGGGAGGAAATGGAAGAGAACGATATCGCGGTGTACACCATCGCCGAGATGGACGGCAGGCCGGTAGCTTACATGGGGCTGTGGATCATAGCGGATGAAGGTCACATCACGAATGTCGGCGTCATGCCGGATATGCGGCGGCGTCATGTGGCCGACAGGCTGCTGAGTTATGTGATCTCGGAGATGACCGTCTGGGGCCTCACCGGGTTCACGCTGGAGGTGCGCAAAAGCAATGCGGCCGCGCGGGAACTCTACCGCAAGCACGGCTTTGAAGAGGTCGGCCTGCGCCCGGGATATTATGAAGACAACAGGGAAGACGCCATAATAATGTGGCTGTATACAGTGAAGGACGAAGAAAAATGATAGATGGTAAACTGATTACACTGGCAATAGAGAGCAGCTGCGACGAGACTTCGGTCGCGCTGATGAAAGAGGGCAGGGAGATCCTTTCCAATATAATATCCAGCCAGATCGATGTGCACAAGGCTTACGGCGGGGTGGTCCCCGAGATAGCCAGCAGGCATCACCTGACGAACATCAACCGCGTGCTGGAGCAGGCGCTCGAAGAGTCGGGCGTCGCCCTGGAGCAAGTGGACATGATCGGGGTGACTTATGGGCCGGGACTGATCGGGGCACTGCTGATCGGGCTGGCGACAGCCAAGGCGATAGCTCTGGCGGAGGACAAGCCGCTGGTCGGCGTGCACCACATACAGAGTCATATCAGCGCCAACTACATCGAGTATCCGGAGCTGCAGCCGCCCTTCATGGCGCTGGTGGTTTCCGGCGGGCACACCAATATAGTGGAGGTCACCGATTACAACAAGTGCGAGGTGCTCGGCTCCACGCGCGATGACGCGGCGGGCGAGGCCTTCGACAAGGTGGCCCGCGTGCTGGGACTCGGATATCCGGGCGGTCCGCTGATCGACAAGATCGCCAGAGAGGGGGATCCCCATGCGGTGGAGTTCAAGCGCGTGTACCTGGAAAAGGATTCGCTGGACTTCAGCTTCAGCGGCATCAAGACGGGCGTGCTCAACTACGTCAACAATCAGAAGCAGGCCGGCAAAGAGATCAGCGTTCCGGATGTGGCCGCCAGTTTTCAGCAGGCGGTCCTCGATGTCATCGTGGACAAGGCGGTGGGAGCCGCGGTAAGCCACGGCAAGGACAAGCTGGTGATCGCCGGAGGCGTGGCCGCGAACAGCAGGCTGCGCGCGATGCTGCAGGAAGCCTGTGCCCGGGAGGGCCTCGGACTCTATGTGCCTTCGCCGGTGCTGTGCACCGACAATGCTGCCATGATAGGATGCGCAGCTTATTACAAATACAAAGCGGGAGAGACTGACGGTCTGGACCTGGATGCGGTCGCGGGCCTTGAATTATGATAGTACTGAGTGCAAAGGATATTACAAAAGAATACGGCACCGATGTGATACTGCAGGATGTATCCTTCCATCTGAACAAGGGTGACCGGGTCGGCGTGGTCGGTGCCAACGGAGCCGGCAAGACCACACTGTTGAAAATACTCACCGGAGAGATGTTCGCCAGCTCCGGCGATTTTTTCGTGGCCCAGGATACGACCATCGGATACCTGAAGCAAAAGGACGAATTCGACGACAGCGGCACCGTGATCGAGGCGGTGAACAAGATATTTGCCGACCTGGAACAGATGGAGCGCGACATGCTGGAACTCTCAGAGCGCGCTTCGGCGGCCGGCGGCAAAGAAGCCGAACAGCTGCTGGAGCGGTACGAGCGGATGCGCGAGGAATTTTCGCGGCGCGGTGGATATGCGTACCGCAGCGAGATGCGCGGTGTGCTCACGAGTATGGCTTTCGGCGAGGAAATGTACGACAAAGAGATCGCCACCCTGTCGGGTGGCGAGAGGACGAGGCTGGCACTGGCCTGTCTGCTGCTGAAAAAACCGGATCTGCTGCTGCTGGACGAGCCCACCAACCATCTGGACATCGGGACCCTGAAGTGGCTGGAGCAATATCTCAAAGCTTACCGGGGCACCATCATGGTGGTCAGCCACGACCGCTACTTCCTCAACGAGACGGTCAACCGCATTTTTGAAGTGGAGAACCACAGACTCTACCAGTACGACGGCGACTACCATGACTTCGCAGAGAAGAAGAGGCAGAGGCGCGAGGAAGAGCTGAAGAAGTACAACGCCCAGCAGAAGGAAATCGAAAAGCAGGAGGACATTATCCGGCGCTTCAAGGGACGGGGCACTGAGAAACTGGCCAAGCGCGCCGCCAGCAGAGAAAAGAAGCTCGAGAAGATGGAGCGCATCGAGCGGCCGCAGGATTTCAAGGGCAAGATGAAGATCCACTTCCGCCAGCGCTTTGAGAGCGGCAAGGACGTGATCCACGCGGAAGAGCTGGCCAAGAGTTTTGGCTTCGGTGCCGGCCGGCGCCGCCTCTTTCACGGCGTGGAGCTGGACATAAAGCGCGGCGAGCGCATCTGCATCGTGGGCGCCAACGGCATCGGGAAGACCACACTGATGCGGATGCTGATGGGTGAGCTGAAGCCTGACGAGGGATATATCAAGATCGGGCACAATGTGGAATTCGGCTACTACGACCAGGAGCAGAAGATGCTCAACGACAGCAACACGGTACTCGAGGAGGTCAAGAACCAGTATCGTCTGTACACGGATACCGAGATGCGGTCTATCCTGGGGCGCTTCCTGTTCCGGGGGGACATGGTGTTCCTGCCGGTGGGCTCGCTGTCCGGCGGGGAAAAGGCAAGGCTGTCGCTGGTAAAGCTGATGCTCTCGGGAGCCAACGTGCTGCTGCTGGACGAACCCACCAACCACCTGGATATCGACTCCAAGGAGGTCTTTGAAGAGGCCCTGCTAGAGTTCCCGGGGACGGTGATCGTGGTCAGCCATGACCGGTACTTTCTCAGCCGCATCCCCACGAGGATACTGGAGCTCTCCGAGGACGGGGTCACGCAGTATCTGGGCAAGTACGATTATTACCTGGAGAAAAAGCAGCAGATAGATTCGGGGCGCAGCTATCTGAACGCTCTCGGCGGCAGAAAGCAGCAGGAGCAGAGCGTGGAGACCGGCAGCGCCGAAGAGCGCGCCAGGAAGAAGGCGGCCGAAGCCGAAGAGCGCAGGAACAAGAGGCGCGAGGAGCAGGCCATGGCCGACATCGCGGCCACCGAGGAGAAGATAGAAGAGCTGCAGAACGAGATGTGCAGACCCGAGCTGGCGGACGATTATGAAAAGCTGGCCGGGATGAATAAAGAGCTGCAGCAGCTGGAGTCCACGCTCGAGGAATTATATGAAAAATGGTTGCAATAGAACAGCTTCATGGGTATAATGGGAAAGAAGTTTAATGATAATGGAGGTAATTATATGACTTTTGATAAAATCAAGGAAATCATAGTTGAACAGCTGGGTGTTGAGCCTGATGACGTAAAGATGGACACACATCTGATGAAGGATCTGGAGGCTGATTCCCTGGATGCTGTAGAAATCATCATGGCTATCGAAGAGGAATATGACATCGAAGTTCCTGATGAGGAAGCAGAAAAGTTCCAGAAGGTTTCCGACATTGTTAACTACGTTGAAGAAAAGAGCAACTAGCCATGTCTAAAAACGCAAAAATATCCAATGCGGTCATCAAAAGGCTGCCAAGATACAGGAGGTACCTTGGGGATCTGAAGAAGAAGGGTGTAGACAAGATATCATCCGGAGAATTCAGCAGACTGATTGGCTATACAGCGTCGCAGATAAGGCAGGATCTGAACAACTTCGGAGGTTTCGGACAACAGGGCTACGGATACAATGTGAGCGATCTCTACGATGAGATCAATAGCATTCTCGGACTCGACAGGGATTACAACATCGTGATCGTCGGGGCAGGCAACCTGGGACAGGCTATTGCGGGATACACGCACTACTACAAATCCGGCTTCATAGTCAACAGCATATTCGAGATAAACCCGAAGATGATCGGATTGAAAATAAACGACATAGAGGTCAGGGATTACGAGGAGCTGGTTCCCTACATGGAGGAGAACGACATCGACCTGGGTATCATCTGTACCACGAAGGACAGTGCCCAGGAGGTGGCCGATAAGCTCTGCTCTGCCGGGGTCGCGGGGATATGGAACTTTGCGCCGGTGGATCTGGATGTGCCCGAGAGCGTCGCTCTTGAGGATGTACATCTCTCAGACAGTCTTCATACTCTGACTTACAAAATGAAGAAGAACCACGAATAAAGAACAATAAAATAACCGTTTCCGTAGAAACGGTTATTTATTTTCTTGGTTAACGCCCGTTCAGATTACTCTGGCTGCGGTGCGTCTGTAGGACATGCTTCTGCGCAAGCGCCACAATCAATGCAAGTTGATGCGTCGATTACGTAGATTCCATCTCCCTCGGAAATTGCGTCGATAGGACATTCGCCAGCGCATACTCCGCAAGCGATGCAAGCATCCGTAATTTTGTAAGCCATGATTATCCCTCCTTGTTGTAGAATCATCTATTATTCGATAATAATATCACAGCGGAAGGTATATGTAAAGATGGAAGTGTACGCATTATCAGGAAAAAGTGGTACGGGGAAAAGCTATCAGGCGATGAACCTGTGCCGCGACAAAAATATAGACAGCATCATCGATGACGGTCTCTTCATATACAAGAACGAGATAATAGCGGGCAAGTCAGCCAAGCGCGCATCGACCAAGATAGGCGCCGTGAAGACGGCCATGTTTTATGATGACGATCATCGCGACGAGGTGGCCGAAGCCATAGCCCGCATGAAGCCGGACAGCGTCCTCGTCATCGGGACTTCGGACGGCATGGTCAAAAAAATCGTCAAGCGCCTGGGTCTGCACGGTATTGACGAACTGATCCATATCGAGGATATCACCACTGATGAGGAACGCGAGGTTGCTGAAAAACAGCGCAACAGAGAGGGGAAGCACGTGGTGCCTGCGCCCTCGTTCCAGCTGAAGAGACAGTTCTCCGGATATTTCATGCACCCGGTGCGCATGTTCCGCGGCTGGGGATTCGGCGAGGACAACTTTGCCGAAAAATCCGTGGTCAGGCCCACTTACAGCTATCTGGGCAATTTCATCATTTCCGACAAAGTCATCAGCGATATAGTGGCCATGACGGCGAAGAAGATCAACGGCATCGTCGATCTGGCGCGCACCATCTCCATCAACCATTCGGGAGAATTGAGCGTGCTCATAATGGTCGAGCTGGATATCAACATGAACGCCTTCACGATCGCGGAGACCCTTCAAAAACGCTGCTTTGATATGATCGAGGAAATGACGGCCTTCAATGTGAAGAACGTGGATGTGGAGGTGCAGGGCCTGCAATGAACAGAGTAGTCATCGACAATGTGAGGGATTTCGATGTCCGCGACACCTTCGAGTGCGGACAGTGCTTTCGCTGGGAAGCCGAGGAAGACGGCAGTTACACCGGCATCGCCGCCGGCAGGATAGCCAACATATCGTGCCGCGATGGCAGGCTGGTGCTCGACAACGTTTCCCCGCAGGCTTACAGGGATTTCTGGCACGACTATCTCGACCTGGGGCGGGACTATGGAAAGATCCGCAGCTATCTGGCTTCCAGGGACGAAGTCATCTGCCGGGCCATGAATTACGGCAGCGGCATCAGGATACTGGCGCAGGAGGAATGGGAGACACTGGTTTCTTTCATTGTCTCTGCGAACAGCAATATCCCGCGCATCAAAAAGAACATCGGCATGCTGGCGGAGATGTTCGGGGAACCCGAGGGCGAATACCGCGGCCGCATGTATTATTCGCTGCCGGATGCGGAAAAGATGGCTTCGCTGTCGCTGGAGGACCTGGCACCGGTGAGGCTGGGATACCGGGCTCCCTATCTGATAAAGACCGCCCGCATGGTGGTCGACGACGGCGGCGTGATCGATGGAGATGATCTCGAAAAGTATGCCGGAGTGGGCCCCAAGGTGGCCGCCTGCGTTTCCCTGTTCGGCTTTCACCGCATCGACAGCTTTCCCATAGACACCTGGGTAAAGCAGGTCATGAACCGCCTCTATGGCATCGAAAAGTCGGACACGGCGGCCATGAGGCAGCTGGCTGAGGAAAGATTCAGTCCCTACGGCGGCATCGCGCAGCAGTACCTCTTCTATTATATGAGGGAAAATTCCCGCAGCTGAGAGCTTTTTTTCTAAAACCCCTTGACATATGAGTGAATCTGAATAAAATAGTAATTAGCACTCGGAGATATTGAGTGCTAACAGTGCAAATCATAAGATTCATATACATGGAGGTAATAGAAATGAGTTTTGGAATCAAACCATTAGGCGACAGAGTAGTGATCAAGAAACTGGAAGCGAAAGAAACGACTGCCAGCGGCATTGTGCTGCCGGGACAGGCAAAAGAACAGCCGCAGATGGCTGAGGTCGTAGCGGTTGGACCGGGGACTGACGATGTGACGATGGAAGTCGAAGTGGGCGATATCGTAATCAATTCACAGTACGCAGGAACTGATGTGAAGTACGAAGGAGAACACTACAGCATACTGGCGCAGAGAGATATACTGGCCAAGGTTGAGAAATAACAGGAGGAATTAGACAATGGCAAAAGAGATTTACTACGGAGAAGAAGCAAGAAAAAAGCTGCTGGCAGGCGTTGACAAGCTGGCAGATACAGTAAAAATAACACTGGGACCCAAGGGCAGGAACGTACTTCTGGGCAAAAAGTTCGGAGCTCCGCTGATCACAAATGACGGAGTCACCATCGCAAAGGAGATCGAACTGGAAGACTCAGTTGAAGACATGGGAGCTCAGGTGGTAAAGGAAGTTGCCAGCAAGACCAACGATGTTGCCGGTGACGGAACAACAACAGCTACACTGCTGGCTCAGATCATCATCAAGGAAGGCTTCAAGAACATTGCAGCCGGCGCAAACCCGATGATCCTCAAGAGAGGTATCCAGGGTGCAGTTGACGCAGCGGTAGCCGACATCAAAGAACACGCAAATCCGGTACAGGGAAAAGAGAGCATCGCTCAGATCGCTTCCGTATCCGCCGGAGACGAGAACATCGGAAAGCTGATCGCTGAGGCGATGGAAAAAGTCGGCAAGGACGGAGTCATCACAGTAGAAGAGAGCAAGACCATGGGAACAACCCTGGAAGTTGTTGAAGGTATGCAGTTCGACAGAGGCTACCTCTCTCCGTACATGGCCAGCGATATGGAAAAGATGGAAGCTGTTCAGGAGAACCCGCTGATCCTGCTGACAGACAAAAAGATTTCAAACATACAGGACATTCTGCCGCTGCTGGAACAGGTAGTCAAATCCGGCAGAAAGCTGCTCATCGTAGCTGAAGATATCGAGGGCGAGGCTCTGGCAACACTGGTCGTCAACAAGCTCAAGGGAACATTCGACTGCGTAGCCGTCAAGGCTCCGGGATTCGGCGACAGAAGAAAGGCCATGATGGAAGATCTGGCTATCCTGACAGGCGGCACCGTCATCAGCGAAGAGCTGGGATATGACCTCAAGGAAGCTACACTGGACATGCTGGGAACAGCGGCTACAGTAAAGGTAGACAAGGAAAACACAACGATCGTAGGCGGAGCAGGCAAGAAAGAAGACATCGATGCCAGAGTTGCTCAGATCAGAAAGCAGATCGAAGATACGACTTCTGACTTTGACAGAGAAAAGAGTCAGGAAAGACTGGCAAAACTGACAGGCGGCGTTGCTGTCATCCAGGTCGGTGCAGCTACAGAGACAGAACTGAAGGAAAGAAAGCTGAGGATCGAAGACGCACTGAACGCCACCAAGGCTGGTGTTGCTGAGGGTATCGTTCCCGGAGGCGGCGTAGCTATGGCAAACGCTATCCCGGCTGTATCCAAGTACATCAAGGGCCTCTCCGGCGACGAGAAGACAGGCGCCAGCATCATCATGAGAGCGCTCGAAGAACCGGTGAGACAGATCGCTGAGAACGCAGGATTCGAAGGCAGCGTAGTCGTTGCCAAGGTCATCGCCAGCAAGGCAGGCACAGGATTCAACGCCAGCACAGAGCAGTATCAGGATATGATCAGCGAAGGTATCGTAGATCCGGCCAAGGTGACCAGATCCGCACTGCAGAACGCGGCTTCAGCGTCCGCGATGCTGCTGACGACCGAAGCAGGCGTAGTAGACATCAAGGAAGACAATGCGGCAATGCCTCCAATGGGCGGCGGCGGCATGGGCGGCGGAATGCCGAGCATGATGTAAGCGAAAGTAAGCCATAGGTCAATGAAACATAAATAACACTATATCGGCAGGACCCGCACTGAGTGCGGGCCTTTGTCGTTCAGACACTCAGAAAGGCCTTTCGGGCAATGAGGACGCTGCAATGAGTATGTAAGTGCTATATTATACTTGCAGTCAGGATTGGTATATGAAGTACTTGCAAAGAGAGAAAGAGTTGTCTGATAAAGATCATGGAAACACTCGTGTGCGTTGTATGAGCCGGCGGTCAGAGATGGGCAATGATGATCGCAGGAAAAGACAGAAATGTGGGATAAGAAAACTGCAGGAAGACTTCACAATCCTATGAATAGAAGCGGCCGCGCAGAGCAGGGCGGCGCTTCTATTTATTTTCTGCCGGTTTTGCCGCTTCAGGCGCAGAAATACAGCTTTTTTCTGTTTGCCTTTTGACCGCCTTTGATATAAAATAGATAACTAAGTATATAGTAAAGGTGGAGTGTGCTGATAATGCCATTGATAATACCAAATGAACTGCCGGCTGCCGGCGCTTTATTAAAAGAAAATATTTTCACTATGGACGAGGGCGTTGCTGTAAAGCAGGATATACGCCCGCTGAAAATCGTCATCGTGAATCTGATGCCGACAAAGATAGCGACGGAGACGCAGCTTGCAAGGGTGCTTTCAAACACGGCCCTTCAGGTAGAGCTTACTTTGGTCACCATGGACTCTCACACGGCCAGCCATGTGCCCAGGCAGCACATGGAGTCTTTCTATGAGACGCTGGATGACATCAAAAAGGAAAAGTTCGACGGTATGATCCTCACCGGAGCCCCGGTCGAAAAACTGGAATTCTGCGAGGTCGACTACTGGGATGAACTGCAAGACATACTGGAATGGGCGAAGACAAACGTATACAGCAGTATTTTCATCTGCTGGGGGGCCCAGGCCGCACTGTACTATTACTTTGGAATCGACAAACACATGCTGGACAAGAAGATGTTCGGCATATTTGAACAGAAGGTCGTCCGGGCGCACAATCCACTGATGCGTGGATTCGACGAAGTCTTTTATGCGCCTCATTCGAGACACACAGAGGTATATAAGGAAGACATTCTCAAACATCCGGAGCTGAGGATACTGGCGGAGTCGGCGGAGAGCGGCCCGCACATCATGAGCACGGATAACGGCAGACAGATATTCATCATGGGTCACCAGGAATACGACAAGGAGACCCTCGCCGACGAATACTGGCGCGATATCGATGCCGGCAAGGACATAGATGTACCCAAGAACTATTTTGTGGATGATGACCCTACAAAAGACGTGATTTTCAGATGGCGTTCACATGCCAGCCTGCTGTTTGCAAACTGGCTGAACTATTACGTATATCAGGCAACGCCATATGATATAGAAGAGATGAAGAACACACTGTAACGTATCAAAGACAGGAGGAGACAATGGCAACATATGTAAATGAACCGTCCCGGACCTTTAACGAGTATCTGCTGGTCCCGGGCTACTCGTCAAAAGAATGTATGGTGAAAAATGTGTCGTTGAAAACACCGATCACTAAATTCCACCGGGATGGCAGCCCGGACATTACGATGAATATCCCGCTCACTTCGGCGGTGATGCAGGCGGTATCTGATGACAAGCTGGCCGTTGCCCTGGCCCGTGAAGGCGGCATCTCCTTCATATTCGGTTCGCAGACTATCGAGAACCAGGCGGCCATGATCCACTCGGTAAAGGATAACAAAGCAGGATTCGTCACCAGCGACGCCAACATCCGTCCCGACCAGACCATGGCAGATGTACTCGCGCTGAAGAAGGCCACAGGCCATTCGACGACGGCGGTCACCGAAGACGGCACCTCCGAAGGCAAGTTCCTCGGCATTGTGACCAGCAGGGACTACAGGGTCAGCCGCATGGATCCGTCCACCAGGGTGGAGGACTTCATGACGCCGTTCGACAAGATAATCTACGGCAAGTCGGGCATTTCGCTCTCAGAAGCCAACGACATCCTCTGGGATCACAAGCTGAATGCACTGCCGATCATAGATGAGAATCAGAGACTGACACACTTCGTATTCCGCAAGGACTACGATTCACACAAGGCAAACCCCCTGGAGCTGCTGGACGACCACAAGAGATATATGGTGGGCGCCGGAGTCAACACCAGGGATTACGAACAGAGGATCCCGGCACTGGTAGATGCCGGAGCGGATATCCTCTGCATCGACTCTTCAGAGGGATACTCCGAATGGCAGAAGGACACCCTGGACTTTGTGAGAAAAAATTACGGCGATGACGTGAAGATCGGAGCCGGCAACGTAGTCGACGCCGAAGGCTTCCGCTACCTTGCAGAGGCGGGTGCGGACTTCGTGAAGATCGGTATCGGCGGCGGATCCATCTGCATCACCAGAGAGCAGAAGGGAATCGGACGCGGACAGGCCAGCGCCGTTCAGGACGTAGCCAAAGCCCGCAACGAATACTATAAAGAGACAGGCATATACGTACCTATCTGTTCCGACGGCGGTATCGTATACGATTACCATATGACACTGGCACTGGCAATGGGCGCAGACTTCCTGATGCTGGGAAGATACTTCGCCAGATTCGACGAATCGCCGGGCGCAAGGATGAACATCAACGGCAACTACGTGAAAGAGTACTGGGGCGAGGGCTCCAACAGGGCCAGGAACTGGCAGCGTTACGACATGGGCGGAGATGAAAAACTCTCCTTCGAAGAAGGCGTGGACTCTTATGTGCCGTATGCAGGCAGCCTCGCCGACAACGTGCAGCAGTCCCTGCAGAAGGTAAAGTCGACCATGTGCAACTGCGGCGTCCTCTCATTGAAAGAGCTGCAGGACAAGGCCAAGCTGACTCTGGTTTCGGCAACATCTATTGTTGAGGGCGGAGCTCACGATGTAATTAAAAAAGAGAGTTCCAATAGTGCGATGAGGTAAGCTGATGAATGATAATATGAAGCAGGAGAAAATACTGGTTCTGGATTTCGGCGGGCAGTACAACCAGCTGATCGCGCGCCGCGTGCGCGAGCTGAACGTATACGCCGAGGTAGAGCCTTACAAACTCAGTGTAGATGAGATCAGGGAGCGCGCTTACAAGGGCATCATCTTTACAGGCGGCCCCAACAGCGTCTACGGCGAGAGTGCCCTGGACTACGATCCAGCCATCTTCGAGCTGGGCGTGCCCATCCTGGGTATCTGCTACGGCGCACAGCTGATGGCGTATGCGCTGGGCGGCAAGGTGGAGACGGCACCCACCAGCGAATACGGTCACACCGAGGTGACGGTGAAGCCGGGTTCTGTGCTCCTGGACGGAGTTTCGGAGCATACTGTAGCCTGGATGAGTCACACCGACTACATTGCGGAAGTGCCGCAGGGCTTTGAGGTGACCGCCAGTACTGAGGTCTGTCCGGTGGCCGCCATGGAAGATCCGCAGCGCGGCTTTTTCGCGACTCAATTCCATCCGGAAGTCGCGCATACCAAGGAAGGCATGAAGGTGCTGAAGAACTTTGTGATCGGCATCTGCGGATGCAGCGGTTCCTGGAAAATGGAATCGTTCGTGGAGTCTGCTGTGAAGCAGATCCGCGAGCAAGTGGGCGACGGCAGGGTGCTCTGTGCTCTTTCGGGCGGAGTGGACTCCTCGGTAGCCGCAGTGCTGATGTCGAAAGCTGTCGGCAAAAATCTCACCTGCGTCTTTGTAGACCACGGTCTCCTGAGGAAGAACGAGGGCGATGAAGTCGCCGCAGTATTCGGTCCTGACGGCCCCTACGAGCTGAGCTTTATCCGCGTCAACGCACAGCAGCGTTTCTACGACAAGCTGGCCGGGGTCACCGAACCGGAGAAGAAGAGGAAGATAATAGGCGAGGAATTCATCCGCGTCTTTGAAGAGGAAGCCAAAAAGATCGGCAAGGTCGATTATCTGGTACAGGGAACTATATATCCGGACGTCATCGAGAGCGGTCTCGGGGATTCGGCGGTCATCAAATCGCACCACAACGTGGGCGGCCTGCCGGATCACGTGGACTTCAAGGAGATCATTGAACCGCTGCGCATGCTGTTCAAGGATGAAGTAAGGCGCGCCGGCCTGGAGCTGGGAATACCGGAGAATCTGGTATACAAGCAGCCATTCCCGGGCCCCGGTCTTGCGATCCGCATCATCGGTGAGGTCACCGCTGAAAAGGTAAAGATCGTCCAGGAAGCTGATGCCATCTACCGTGAGGAGATCGCGGCTTATGGCGACGGCAGCTTTGCAAAGTCACTGGGACAGTACTTTGCGGCCCTGACAAATATGCGTTCGGTCGGAGTCATGGGAGACTTCAGGACCTATGACTATGCCGTAGCTCTGAGAGCGGTCCTCACCAGCGACTTTATGACCGCGGAAGCGGCCCACATTCCCTGGGAACTGATGGAGCGCATCACCAACCGCATCGTAAACGAGGTCGACCACGTCAACAGAGTAGTTTACGACTGCACGTCCAAACCACCAGGGACGATAGAGATGGAATAGGACCAAGTGGCTTGCCACATCTCTGCTTCCCTTGAAATTCCAACCGTTGCAGTGATTGGCGAAAAACGCGTGATACTGATTTGATACTGCTTGACCTAGCCCTGCGATTGCCGAGCGAAGTGACGGCAGAGCAGAGGCAGGTCAGCCGCAACGAGCACCCAAATCTGTGATTTGGCGGTGCGAGACTGCGAATAGAATTGCCAAAGTGGTGGATACATTGAAAAATCAATGTGTTCACCTCTTTTTTTATACCATCGGTCATCTGCGGAGGCAAACATGTCTGCCGAAATATACCGGCTGTTTTCGGCTGCCGCGATAGTCGTTCCGGCGGAGTATTACTTACAGAGATCATCATTCGCATAATTGCCGTTAAACCGGGTTTCATTTATGATAAAGAAAAAAAGAAGGAGGTCAGAGAAATGTTCGGATCCAGATATAAGCTGAGCTATGACGAGAGGCGGATCATTATCCTCTGTCTGATTGAAATGAAAAACAAACTGATCCGGGAAAACCGGTATACGGATGCCATCGACGATCTTCTGGTGAAATTCATGAAATAAGTTCATCTTTTCAGCCGGTGCTGAATACATGACCCTGCACAATCCGGTGCGGGGTTATTTTTTATCCGGCAGAACCGGAGAAAGGATGAACCATGACTGTAACAAAGGAAACAATGAGAGTTTTTGCAATGGGACCAGGAGAAAACGAGGCTCATGAACCGGCGCCCTGCGGAGACTGCCCGCTGGTGGACACACTGGCAAGGCGCGCTGCAGAGCATTTTGCAGAGATGACCGGAGAGATGGATGAGGAAGATGTCCTGGAGATCGTGAGAAAACTGGAAAACGAGGCCTTTGCCGGCGATCCGGAAGCACTGATCACGCTGCTTGGAAAAATATTTCTTCAGAATGGAATGAGATCTGCTGCGGCGGAGCTGGAAGCACTGAAACATTGTGCCGATGAAGTTCCCGATGCCCTGGAGGTGTTTTCGGATGCATTCTTCGATGATGAATATATCGACTGGTACTGCGTGGAAGGCTGGCTTCGCGACATGTTCCCCGGTAAGGATCAGAAACTGCTGAGTTAGGAGGTAGGAAATGGCAAAATGCGAAACCATCGCGATCTGCAACCAGAAAGGAGGCGTCGGAAAAACCACGACAGCGCTGAATCTGGGTGTTGGCCTTGCCCGTCAGGGAAAGCGGGTGCTCCTGGTGGATGCGGACCCTCAGGGAGACCTCACCCAGTCTCTGGGATGGAACGGGGACGATCTGGAGAAATCCCTGGGCAGGCTCATGTATCTGGTCATCCGGGACTGCAAGCCCATTGTGGAAGATTCGATTCTCCATCACAGGGAAGGTGTGGACCTGATTCCCTCCAATCTGGATCTTTCCTCTATGGAGGTCAGTCTGGTGAATGCCATGAGCCGGGAAAAAGTGCTGGATAACCTGCTTCAAGCGGCAAAGAAAAACTACGACTATGTCCTTATCGACTGCATGCCATCCCTTGGCATGATCACCATCAATGCACTGACCGCTGCCGACAAAGTCATCATTCCGGTTCAGGCCCAGTATCTTCCGGCAAAGGGAATGACTCAGCTGATGAAGAGCATCAGCCGCGTCCAGACTCATACGAATCCGGATCTTAAGATTGGCGGCATCGTCATGACACTGGTGGATAACCGGACGAATCTGGCAAGAGATGTGATCAGCAGCATCCGGACTCATTACGGGATGGCAGTGCGGATTTTCGATACCCAGATTCCGGTGGCGGTAAAAGCAGCAGAGGCGGCAAAATCCGGACAGAGCATTTTTGACTATGACGGAAACGGAAAAGTGGCGAAAGCCTATGAGAAACTGACGAAGGAGGTGATCCGGGATGGCGAAAGAGAAAAGAGAAGAGATTCCGTTTCCATCGCTCGATGAACTGTTTTCCTCTCAGAAGGAACGGGATGATGCAAAGCTGAAACGCATCTACGAGATCCCGCTGAATGAAATCGATCCTTTTCCGGAGCATCCTTTTAAGGTGCGAGATGATGAGGACATGATGAATCTGGTGGAGAGCGTCCGCATAAACGGCATCATTACTCCTGCTACGGTACGGAAAAAAGAAGACGGTCGGTATGAACTGCTCTCGGGACACAGAAGAAAAAGAGCCTGTGAGCTGGCCGGCCTTTCCACACTCCGGTGCGAAGTGGTGGAAATGAACCGGGATGAAGCCACGGTATTCATGGTGGAGTCGAACTTTCAGAGAACGACGATTCTTCCCAGTGAAAAGGCGTTCGCATATAAAATGCGTCTGGAAGCTATGAAACATCAAGGGAAACAACTGTATCCAACTTCTACCCCAGTGGGGCAGAAGTTAGGTGGTAAGACTTCAATTGATCAGTTGGGGCAGCAAATAGGCGACAGCAGTAGCCAAATTCAAAGATATATCCGCCTCACCGAGCTGATCCCGGAACTTCTGGATCTGGTGGATGAAGGAAAGATCGCGCTGCGGCCTGCCGTGGAACTTTCATATATTCCAAAGGATATTCAGAGGGAGGTGCTGGACAGCATCGACCGAGAACAGTGCACGCCGACCCATGCACAGGCGATCCGGATGCGGAAAATGGCAGAGGAAAACAAACTGACTCCGGAGTCCATCGAAGCAATCATGCTGGAAGAAAAACCGAACCAGAAGGAGCGGATCGTTTTTCGGGGCGATCGGATCGCAAAGCTGTTCCCGAAGGATCTGCCATTGTCCAAACGGGAGGACTTTGTGGCGGCAGCCATGGAGCATTATAACCGCTTCCTGCAGCGAAAAGCAAAGGATCAGGAGCGTTAGGAAGCGGGAGTACGCATGCGGCGTTTCCCCTCCCTGTAACCCTCCCTTTAATTACTGCCAGTTACTGCCCGAAGAGAAAAATATCTAAAAGAAGAACGGCAAGCCAACGCGTCTGAGTGACATGCTCAGGCGCTTTTTGCATGCCCTGTCACGACGCTTTAGCGTCGATGAAAAAATGGAAAGGAGAAATGGTTTGAACAGAAAATCAAAATTCATACAGAAATTGAAGCAGCTGATCACCATCGCATTTGCTTCTCTGATGGTGCTGGGATCCGTCCTTCCTGCGATGACGGAAACCGTAAGCACCTTCAGCGGCAAAGTCGGGAGCAGCTATACCGTCACCGACGGAGGCCGGATCACCTACGGCTCAGGAAACGGCGGCTACAGTAATTCCAGAAAATGCGATCTGGATGACAGCCTGGGAAGTAGGTATTCCTACTGTGTGCAGCCGTCCAAGGCTTCCCCGCCGACCGGAAAAGTGACCGTCGATAAGGTACTGACAGATGCCGATGATAAAGGCAAATGGAACGCCCTCCGAAACATCGTGTACTATTCCCCCTCGTACCCGGGATACGACAAGAACGTGAAGAACATCAAGGGTTCCTACTACACCGGAAACTTCACGAAAGACTGGGCCATCGCTCATTTAGCGCTGTCCTATGTCTATGCCGGCCGCCCTTCCGATATGGCGACCTGGGGCGGAACCAAGGCGTCCGATCTGGGAGCCATCTGGACGAAGGCAAAGAAACTGGGAGATGCTTTGTGGACCGCAGACTCTGCAAAGGATGATGCAGTGCCGGAACCGTTCAAGGTCTTCATCAGCTATATGAGCGGCGTGCAGGACATGATCGTCGGATATCTGGAAGACATCAGCGGCGGCTTTCAGGTGCAGAAGATTGACAGCGAGCTGGACGAACAGTATGCCCAGGGAGATGCAGCTTTGGAAGGCGCGGAATTCACCGCGTACAACAATGGAGACCATGCTGTAACGGTTGGCGGAAAGCGGGTCGCTAAAGGTGAAGCAGCCGTAACAGTAAAGACCAACGAAAAAGGCCTGGCGAAAACCTCCGCAAGTGCTCTGCCCTACGGCGATTATCTGGTGAAAGAGACCAAAGCCCCGGCCGGTTATCTTCTGAATGAACAGTGGTCAAAAGAGATCCATATCCGTAAAGACGGCGAGATCATCAACCTTACCAGAAGCCCGGTCAAAGAGAAAGTAAAGCGCGGCGGCGTAAGAATCGTAAAGCGGGACAAGGAGCTGAAGAAGTCCGAAGCCCTTGGCGGCGCAGATCTGAACGGAATCGAGATGACCATCAAAAATAGTTCCGGTCACGATGTTCTCGTCCGAAGCGATATCGGAAACACAGAAAACACGGTGGACTGGAAGACGCTTTCCTCAAAGAAAGACCTGATTGATTCGGGAAAAATCAAACGTGTAAAATCCGGCGAGGATATCGGAAAGATCACGGTTCACTGGAATGAGACGAAGAAAGCGTACACCGCAGAGACACTTGCAGACGACCTTCCATACGGAACTTACACCATCCGTGAGACAAAGACCAGCAAATCCTATCAGAGAAGGGACAAGACGGAGCATCGGTTCACCATCCGGGAAGACTGAAAAATCGTTTCCTATGATGATGGCAATAACGAAATGACGCTGACTTTTGACAACTATGTCTACCGCAGCGACATTCAGGGAACCAAGATTGGGGACGGCGATTCCCGCCAGCTGTCTTTTGTCCCGTTCAAAATCACCGCAGTATCAAACGGCGAGACTCATGTGGTGGTCACGGACAAAAACGGATTCTTCTCCACCAAAGACAGAAGAACCGCAGAGGATCTGGATGAGGAAGAAGGGAAAGACAATGCCCGCAGCCAGAATCCGTTCGATGATCTGCTGGAGGAAAAGAATATCACAACGGAATCCCTGAAAAAACGGGCAGAACAGATCCGCCATGGCGTGTTCTTCGGAACCGGCGAGTTCGGCAGCAAAGCAGCCATGATCACCGGTGCCGGCGCGCTGCCCTACGACACCTACACCGTCGAGGAAATGCGCTGCGAGGGAAACAAAGGATACGCACTTCAGAAGTTCAGCTTTACCGTGGACGAGAAATCCCGCACCGGCATGGTGGATCTTGAGACCATCACGGATGATCTGATCACCATCAAAACGACGGCGAAATCCGAAAAGACCGGCGCAAATATGGCAGCGCCGGAGAAGGAAGTGAAGCTGACCGATACGGTAAGCTACACCAATCTGACACCGGGAACGGAGTATGTGCTGAAGGGAAAACTCATGGACCAGAAGACCGGAAAGGAACTTCTGGTGAACGGGAAACCGGTGACTTCCGGGAAAAAATTCGTGCCGGAGAAAAAGGACGGTACCGTGGATGTGGAGTTTGTCTTTGACGGAACCGGCCTTGCCGGAACATCAACCGTGGTGTTCGAGGATCTGTATGAGAACGATGCGAACATCGCGTCCCATGCGGAAATCAATGATGAAGGCCAAACCATCCACTTCCCGGAGGTAAGAACCCATGCGGAGGACCGGAAGACAAAGGATGAAGTCGGGGAAACCCATACGAAAACCACTATTGTTGGCAAAGTGAACTACCGCAATCTGATCCTGGGAAAAGAATACACCGTGAAAGGCACTCTGATGAACCAGAAGACCGGAAAACCGGTAACTGTGAATGGAAAGGCCGTCACTTCCGGGAAAAAATTTACGGCGCAGAAAGCCGACGGAACGGTGGAAATGGCTTTCACCTTTGACGCATCCGCGCTGAAAGGACAAACCACCGTCGTATTTGAGGACCTCTATTATGAGGGAATCAAGGTGGCTTCCCATGCGGAAATCACCGACAAAGACCAGACAATCTGGCATCCGGAGATAAAGACAACGGCAAAGGATCAGAAATCCGGGACGAAGAAGGCGGAAGCTTCTTCGGAAGTAACGATCACCGATACCGTGGCCTACCACAATCTGATCATCGGTAAGGAATACACGGTCAAAGGCGTCCTGATGAACAAGGAGACTGGAAAGCCGGTATATATCGGGCTGAAGAAAGTCACTTCCGAAAAAACGTTTACCGTAAAGAAAGCGGATGGAACCATCGAAATGGCCTTCACCTTTGACGCCGGGAAACTGGAAGGAGCGGATGTGGTGGTGTTTGAGGACCTGTATCACAATAACGTTCTGGTGACCAGCCATGCGGATCTGTCCGACAAGGACCAGACCATTCATTTCCCGAAGAAGCCGGGGACCCGGACGAACAGAGAAGTTCCGCCGAAAACCGGAGACAGCAGAAAGCTCTGGCCGTATGCTGTGCTTCTTGCAGCAGCAGGAACATTAGCCGCAGCCATTGAGTGGAAAAAACGAAAAGGAATCGACTTACCGGAAGATCCGGATAACCTGAAGGAATAACAATTGATACACATGATGCATAAGGGCGGCAGAGATGCCGCTCTTTTTTTATCGGAAGGAGGAACAGAAAATGATCACAAACGGGATCAATGGTGAGATCCGAAACGAAGATGAATGCCGGTTTAACCGGAATATTGCCATGATCTGCAGCATCCGGGCAGCGCTGATTGCCCAGTATCTCTGGGAGGTCATGGAGTACGAGAACGGCACAGCGGAAAACTACTGGAGAAAGATGCCGCAGAAGATCATCCAGACGGTCTACCCGTTTCTCAGCCGGCACATGATTCGGGACGCTCTGAAAGAACTGACCAGCAGCCGGATCCTCCGCGCATCGGAACGGAATGAAAGCCGGTTTGACCGAACCAGATGGTACCAGTTCACCGAATACGGCATGGAGCTGATGAGCCCGGGGAGTTATGCATGAACAGGGAAAGACAGCGGAGGCAGTGCCCGGAACACTGTCCGTACCGCAGAGGACCTGCTCCCTTCTGCGGCTGTTGCATGATGGAAATTATTCAGAGAAAGAGCAGAGAAAACGAAAAGGAGGCGGAACATGACAGCAGACAAAAGCAAGCTGAAAACACTGAACAAACTGACGGATGAAGGGTTCGACACGGAAAAGAAAATCACGTCCATTGACATGAAAGTCGCCTATGAACACGGACTGAGCGGAGAGATCGGCGTGATCCTGGAGCTGCAGGAAGCGATCCGGGACCGGAAGGTCATCGCATATCTGTGCAATGCACTGGAGGATGCAAAGCCGAAACTATCGGAAAAGAAAGGCGCAGAAAAGGAGGAGCAGGATGAAAGCAGAAGCGAAAACGTGTACAGAGGATACGGTTACAATCAGGAATAAGGAGGAACTCCGGATGATGGTGCATCAGCTTCCGGACGGTGTGGTGCTCCGGATCCGCATCGAGGAGGTGATGATTCTTGCCGAAGAAGAAGGAGAATGAAATCCGGGTTGTCAATATCCGTCTGGTGAAGGAGCCCTCTCTGTACAGCGATAAGCCGATCAATAATCCGGAGGATGTTCTGGAAGCCGTGGCCGGCGAGCTGAAGGAATACGACCGGGAAGTGTTCGCCATCATCAACCTCCGGACGAACGGAAAGCCCATCAACCTGAATATCTGCAGCGTGGGAACGCTGGACTCGGCAATGGTAAGTCCCAGAGAAGTTTTCAAGAGTGCGATCCTGAGTAATGCAAAGTGCATCATCGCCGTTCACAATCATCCGAGCGGCACAGCAGATCCCAGTCCGGAAGACATCGTCACCACCGAAAGGCTGGCGGAATGCGGGAGAATCCTGGATATTCAGCTGCTGGACCATATCATCGTTTCGGCAGAAACCGGCGCGATGACCAGCATGAGAAGGAAAGGACTGCTCCCGGAAGAGAGATCCTCCAGAAGTCCGGTATCCAGAGAACGATAAGAGCCGGGCAGGCAGCTCCGCATCGCGGAGCTGATACATTTCACGATTGTGAGGAAACGAGCGCAGGCTTGAATCTCCATTTGCCAAAGAAATGAATTCTACAAAACGTAGAAAATATATTCCTGATTCTACAATATGAAGAATTTGTATTCAGATTCTACAAACTGTAGAACAGTATATTCGGGAGGTGATGAATGTGGCATTTTATACGGAGGATCAGATACAGCAGGCCCGGGAGATGGATCTTCTGACTTATCTCAGGAAGACAGATCCGGGGAATCTTGTGCATGTCTCCGGTGGAGAATACTGCACCAGAGAGCACGACAGTCTGAAGATTTCCCACGGCAAGTGGATGTGGTGGTCCCGGGGGTTCGGCGGCGCATCGGCGCTGGACTATCTGATCAAAGTGAAATGCATCCCGTTCACGGACGCGGTGGGAATGGTGCTTAGTATGGAGGCGTTGCAGCCTCCTTTTTCTTTTGCCCCGAAGGAAGTCAAAGCGAAGCGGCTGCTTCTGCCGGAAAAAGCACCGGATAATCATGCGGCTTTTCGCTATCTTACCGGCCGCGGCATCGACCGGAAAATCCTTGAGGAATGCGTTTACTGTGGTCTGATTTATGAGTCATCCCCTTCTCACAATGTGATTTTTCTCGGGTTCGATGAGAAGAAAGTAGCACGATACGCCTTCTTCCGGGCCACCGGAGAAGAACGGATTATGGGTGAAGCTGCCGGTTCCGACAAGCGTTTTTCCTTCCGGATTGAAGGTACCGAAAGGCGCATTCATGTCTTTGAAGGGGCCATTGATCTTTTGTCGTATGCATCGATCCGAAAGATGAACGGAAAGAAATGGAATGAAGAAACACTGCTTTCTCTGGGAGGCGTCTACGGAGGATCGAAGACATCAAAGCTTCCGGCAGCACTTGAACATTATCTTGCGAGTCATCCGGAAACGGAAGAAATCGTCCTTCGCCTGGATGATGATGCTGCAGGAAGAAGCGCATCTGCATCGATCAGCGGCAGGCTGAACGGACGGTACCATATCCGGGATGAGCCGCCGGTATATGGAAAGGATTACAATGATGAGCTGATGTTTCTGAGAACTATGAAGCAGGAAGGGGGATATGAATTTGGAGGAAAAGAAGAAACGAAATTCCGACCGAAAGAGCCGGCAGGAGCAGATCCGGGAGATCACGGACCGGCTGGAGGAAGGCGTGAAGGAAGTATTTGAAAGTGATAAGTACCGGGAGATGCTCCGGTGCATGAGCAAATTCCACCACTATTCCCTGAATAACTGTCTGCTGATCGCCATGCAGTATCCTTCCGCTTCTCTCGTCGCCGGCTACCGGACATGGCAGACGGAATTTGACCGGCAGGTCCGCAAAGGAGAAAAAGGAATCCGCATTCTGGCTCCCTGCAAATACAAAATAGAGAAGGAAAAGACAGATGGCGCAGAGAAAGAGATCGTCGAAATCACCGGTTTCCGGGTGGTCAGCGTGTTCGCCTATGAACAGACGGAAGGAAGAGAGCTGCCCATGATCAGCGTAAACGAGCTGACCGGAGATGTGAAAAACTATCATAAGCTGTTCGATGCACTGAAGGATATCTGCCCGGTTCCCATCTGTTCCGAAGATATTCAGGGCAGCGCCAACGGATATTATGATGATTCTGCCAAACGCATCGCCATCCGCTCCGGCATGAGCCAACTTCAGACGATCAAGACCATGATCCATGAGATCAGTCACCAGAGACTACACTCCAAAGAAAATATGGATGAGGAAAAGCCGCCGGACCGCGGAACAAAAGAGGTTGAGGCGGAGAGCATCGCCTATACCGTCTGCAGCCACTTCGGATTGGATACCGCGGAATATACCTTCGGGTATGTTGCCGGATGGTCCTCGGGAAAAGAGACAAAGGAACTGAAGAATTCACTGGAACGGATCAGAACGACCGCCGATGAGATGATCACATCCATTGATCATGCAATGGAAAAACAGCGTGAAAAAAGTAATGGATTTGTGGATGAACGGTAATTTGCAGACTTGTGTCTGCGCTAACAGCAGCCAATAATGTGAGCGTGGATACAAGATCCCGGAGCATTCCACGCAGGAGATTTGATTATGAGGGACAAAACTGGCATAGAAGCGGCATTATAACCTTTTGTGCTTATATTAAATATAAGATAAGCATAATGGTCAAACCGTAAATTGACTTTTGTGCTAATATCATATATTATATAAGCACAAAAGGTGGTGAATCTATGGACAATAAGAATATGATCCTGCAGGATTCCGGACTTCTGACGACAGAAGATGCAAAAAAATCCGGGATATCAAAGTATAAATTCTATAAATTTCTGGAGGAAAATCAATACGAAAAGATCGGACATGGAATATATGCCGCAAAAGATGAATGGGTAGATGAACTGCTGGTACTCCACGAACGGTGCCCGCAGGCTGTTTTTTCACACGATGAAGCATTTTACTTTCATGGCCTGACAGACCGGGAACCTCTGATCCACACGCTGACGGTATACTCCGGGTACAATGCCCATCGAATTAAAGCAGCCGGATGCAAGGTCTATTCGGTAAAGAAAGAACTGTTAAATGTCGGCAGAATAATGGTTCAGGACAACTTTGGAAATGAGATCCCGATGTATGACCTGGAGAGGACGGTCTGTGATCTTGTCAGAAGCCGGAATTCGATTGAAGCGCAGGACTTCAGCTCTGTGTTGAAATCATACGTTTCCAGAAAAGACAAGAATCTGAATAAGCTGATGGAATACGCCGGATTGTTCAGAGTGAATAAGATCATCCGAAACTATATGGAGGTGCTGCTGTAATGCCTTTAACGCCGGAACAAGTAAAAGGACGAATAAAAAACGTTGCTGCGAAGAGCAATGCGGATGCACGAACGCTCATGAGAATATATATGATGGAGCGATTCCTTGAACGCTTAGCAAATTCCAGGTATCGCGACAACTTCATTATAAAGGGTGGAATTCTTGTGACCGCAATGGTCGGAGTAGCGCACAGATCTACAATGGATATTGATGCCACTATCAAGAATCTGAGTTTGACCGCTGAAGAAGCATTAAGGGTTGTGAACGAAATAAAGGATATCGATATCGGAGATGGTGTCACCTTTGAGGTAATCAGAGTTTCCAATATCATGGATGATATGGAATATCCGGGAATCCGCATTTCTCTTAATTCGTATCTCGGAAAACTTGTAACTCCGTTAAAGATCGATATTTCCACCGGAGATCAGATTACACCAAGGGAAACGGAATTTCATTATAATTTGCTTCTTGAGGAACGTTCCATCAGTCTATGGTCATATAATCTGGAAACAATTCTTGCAGAAAAGCTGCAGACTGTGCTTGCAAGAGGTGTGCTAAATACCAGAATGCGAGATTATTACGATCTCTGGATGTTGTATTCCATTTATGAAGCAGATATCGATGCTCAAGTCTTTTATCATGCGTTTTTTCAAACCTGCAAGAGGCGCGGAACGGAATATTTGCTGGAACAATACGGTGAAATACTGTCCACCATTGAGTCTGATGAGCAGCTTCGGAAGCTTTGGGAATCTTATCGCAGGAAATTTTCTTACGCATCTGAGATAACCTATCAGGATACGATAGACAGCATAAAGGAATTAATAACAATGATGATGAAAAATGCAAACGGAAGTAATGAAGCTTGATCGTCTACACCAGATCTAAATGGTATGCTGTATTAGAGCTGCTGGAAAAATACAAGATCGATTTCGGGGAAAAGAGGGATGAGGAAATAAGGATAACCGTGGACTTGAGGGAGCTGGATGCCCTCATGGTGCACAATGAATATCCCGCATGCGAGGTCAGCGGCCGCGGGATCGATCACATCCAGAGGGCTTTGGCACATGTACAGATCCCGTATGCGGCGCCGGCGCGGGACGTGATGGCTTGGAGAGAGCGGGATACGGTCAAAATAGTGGCGTTCAATGCTGCAGAAAACGAGAAAACTTACCTCCTTGATATCACAGGCATCGATCCGGATGGAAATTATGTTTACTGCAGGCAAAAGAGTCCGGAGGTGCCGCATCTGATCAGAGGAGATGTGGAAGTCGGGTCGCTGTCATGGCTGGATAGAGACATAGTAGAGACCATGTATTCGGTTTCCGGCGTTCTCGGCGAGGTCATCATGCAGGAAGAGATCAGCATGAACATCAGATTGAAGAAAGGTCAGGCAGAAAAAGTTATCCTGCAGAAGGTGAAGGGGTGATCCGGAGACCTTATCGGAATAGAGAGAATAGACTGACAATTAAACAATGATATGTAACAATTCCACATTGTGAAGAGAGTACTGACTCCCTGAATGCGGAATTGTTTGAATTTATCAACTTTTCAGATGAAGTTGTTAATGATAGCCGCAATGTGAAGGAGTATAAAGAAGATAGCGCAAGCGATCTAAACTATCTCTCTTACATTAATAATTATGGAGGCTGACATGGAAAAGGAAACCAATAAAAAAAGTTCTCTCGGCACGACCATAGGATACGGACTCGGTTCCATGGTGAGGACCGGTGAAAATTTGTGGGGATTCTATCTGAGTTATTTCTTAGTTACTGTTGTAGGCATCAACGCGGCTGCTGCGGGAACGATCAGCGGCGCTGCACTGCTGATCGCATCTATATGGTGCATCTTCATCGGATATATTTCCGATAACAGCAAGTCTAAATACGGCAAGAGGAGACCGGTGATGATCGTATCCATTTTCCCGACTGCGATCCTGATGTCTCTGATATTCATAAAGGTCGACTTTGGCGGAGCTACTGTAGTATATTATGCCATCATATGCATACTTTTTTACGTTATTTACTACACATACCTCGTACCTTACGATTCGCTCGGGGCGGAGCTTACTGTTGACTACAATGCGAGGACCAGGATCCGCAGCCTTTGCACGGTGATACTTTATGTATCTGTATTTGTAGGCGGGACACTCGTGATGTATGTACAGAGCGGATTCGCAAAGGCCGGCATCGGAGGTTCTGCGGGCAGCTGGAGCTGGGCGGTTGCCATTACATGCTCGCTGCCGATGCTGATCTGCGGACTGATTGCATGGAGGGCGACAAGAGGCAAGGAGCCTTCCGGCGTCGATGTGCAGGAACAGCCAAAGGGAGAAAACATCTTCAAGTCATATCTGTCTGTGTTGAAAGTGAGACCCTTCCTCGGTATAGCCCTGTGGTCACTGCTTTATTTCATAGGCAACACGATCCTCGCAGGCATGCTGGTGTATTTCGGCGTATATGTACTGGGGCTCTCGGAGTCGACGGCTTCGACATATTTCACGATCAGCATGGTAGTCACCATCGTCATGGCTGTACCCGCAAACTGGCTTTCCAAAAAGTTCGGAAAGAAAGCGACTCTCATCATCGCCATGTGTATATATCTCGTATGCGGACTGTTCGTTGCCATCAAAGGGCCGGCCGGTTATGTGGACGGCGCCATCATCTCCGTGGGTTACGGGATGACAAATTCCATTGCGCTGATAGTCAGTTATTCAATGGTCTATGACATAGGAGAGCTGAATGAATTCAAGTATGGGGACAGCAAAGTTGCCGCATGCGTGGGGACATATACGCTGGGCATGGGAGTCGCTCAGGCGATCGGATATTCTCTCATAGGCTGCATACTTGCAAAGGCCGGGTTCAAAGCGGCAGCTGCAGCTCAGACGGGCTCCGTGATCACGGCGATAACGGTGACCGAGACTATAGTTCCCATCATATTCATGGTGGTCAGTGCGATAGTGATCATAATTCTCTACAAGATCACCCCGCAGAACTACAAAGCCCTGGTTACCGCCCTGGAGGCCAGGAAGGCCGGCAAAGAGTATTCGACAGATGGATTCAAGGAACTTCTTTAAAGGGAGGGAGATCAAATGAATTTGATTTTGGAACAGGATATAAAAAAGTTCATCGATGCAGTCGATGTAAGCTATCAGGTCGATTTTGTCAGGGAATATTCTCAGATCGGGGACAGTGCACTATATGGCGGCAAACACTGCGGATCCGATGCGGAGCATGAAGGCTCCAGGTTCATCGCGGGCAAGCTGAAAGAAATAGGCGTCAGCAACGTAGAACTGATACCGTGCCGGACATCGAGATATCAGTTCAATGATGCAACCCTGACGGTGGACGGTGAACATAAGGTAATCAAACCATACGGTTATGTTTCACCGGGCACTGCGGCGGACGGCATATCCGGTGAACTCGTGGATGCTGTGAAATGCAGGAAAGAAGATCTGCAGCATATAGATATCGGAGGCAGGATAGTCATCTTCGCCGCGATGGGGACTCTCGAAGGAGCGAACCTGTCCGGACAGATCGAGATGGCTATGAAATACGGTGCCCGCGCTGTGATCATCTATGCGGTAGAGGATGTCCTCAACGATGAAACTATCAGGGTGCAGCCGCCAAACGTGATCTGCAGGATACCGGTTGTCGGCATATGTAGCAAGGATGCTCTCTGGCTGCAGAAAAAGATTGCAGAAGGAGATTGCCGGGTCAAGCTGAATGTGGATGCGGATTTCATACCCGGAGGGGGAACTACATACAATGTTGTAGGAGAGATCCCGGGGAAGATGAGCGATGAAAGGATCATCTATACAGCGCACCTTGATCACTACTTTAGATGCCTGCAGGACAACATGTCGACATGCTCCACTCTCCTCGGCATAGCAAAGGCCATCATCGATTCCGGATATACGCCGAACAGGACCATTACCTTTGCCTTTCATGGCAGTCATGAGACGGGCGGCATGGGTACGAGATATCCTTATATCCTGGGATCATACCGTTTGACGCACGAAGCTAAAAAGGAGTGGACAGGCAGGGCCATCGCCAACATCAACTTTGAATATACGGCTCTGAAGATGAAAAAACTGCAGGCGCTGGCTTATATGGGCGTCAATGATCTGCTGTCATCATATTATCCGTACTCCCCGGAGTTGACCGGGAGAGGCTTCAAAGAGAAGATGGAGCACGGACCGGAGACTGAGTATTATATGTTTTCATGGAGCGATTCGGTGTCTTATCATTCGTCAGGGATCCCCGTGATCACGAATGACCCCATATCGGAGCAGTACTACGAAGGGACCGGCCCGTATGTGGGGCGCGACCACTCGAATTTTGACAACTGGGACGTTTTCGATGAGGGAATACTGGAAGAAGTGAGCAGATACTATGGCGGGCTCGGCCTTTATCTCGACAGCATGCCGTATCTGTGCCTCGATTTCAGTGAACAGGCGGACAGAATCAAAAGGGAGGTCGATAGAGGTGCACTGGATGCGCTGGGCATCGACAGTGAGGAATACTTTGCAGCGTTAGATCAGCTGGCGACCGCAGCCAAAGAGGTGAAGACCCTTGCTGAAAATGGAAATGCGGCTTACATAGAGGCGCTTTCAAACGGTCTCCGTGAAGAAGAAAAACGCGCCTGGTTCGGGAAGAGCAGAGCACTCAACAGCAAGCTGCTCAAGGCATACAAGGTTTTCGCGGATGACCTCGACAGATACAATGCGGAGGACTTTATCTGTCTGGCCACTGTGAAATATCTCGGTAATGCGGCCATGCTGCAGGCGGCCGGGGAGGCGCTGTCGCAGGGGAATATAGATAAAGCAGCTGCTGATATCATGCCGGTCGATCTGGTTGCATCCTCGTTTTACTTTGATGAGGATGTCGTCGAGCACATGAGAAAGCAGATCTGCGATCCGGAGTTTGCAGACAGAAGGACCTGGGCAAGGGGCAGAGAAAGCCATGTATTCACATATTATGATCTGGTGAAGGCCTTGAAAACCGGGGAGAAGAACGGTGAGTTCACAGAGCTGCACGCAAAGATCGATGAAGCGATCGCGCGTGAGGCGGGATGCATACCGCAGGCAATGGAAGGTGAAAAAGCCTGCATCAGGAAAGTGACAGCAATGCTGGAGGATGAAATATGACATATCAGGAAAGTATTGACAAGAGAAAATTTCGGCAGGGAAGCGAGATTTATTCATGGATCAGGGATCTGACTCAGTGGGGACACAGGAAGACGGGGACTCCTCAGGGGCGCAGATCAGCCGAATATATCGAAGAGAAAATGAAGGAATTCGGACTCTCGGATGTTCGCATAGAAAAGGTTCCCTCGATGTGTATGACAGTGGAGGACTACAGTCTCGAGATCGAGGGCCGGAAAATGGACTCTTTCTATATCAACGGAACAAACAGAGGCGGCCATAGCGGCAGATTTTCTTTCGGCGGCGATGGAAAACCCGTTGAATTCGTATATGTGGGTCAGGGACGTCCGGAGGATTTTGAAAAAACTGATGTCAGTGGCAAAGTTGCTGTCGTCAGTATCTTTCTCCCGGAATCGGAGGAATACGAACAAGCCGGCTGGTTTGACGAGTTCAAGATATATGATCCTCTGAACCAGCTTCAGGAAAAGAAAAAGAAAGTAGATATCTATACGCCGGATATCTGGCCTAACAACTTTTATCTGGCGCAGACTCACGGAGCCGTCGGATTTGTAGGAATACTGGAGAATTATATGGATGATCCGTATTTCTACAATGAAGATTATACTGAAAACGGGCAGTCCATGGGCTGTGAATATATGTCGCTGCCTGCTCTGTGGACGAGCAGGAGCTGCGGCAGAGAAATCAAGGCCATGTTCGCAAAATCCGGGGTCCTCAAGGGCAGGATGGCAGTGGATACCACGTATCAGTACAAAGACGGGCTTAACATAGTAGGTGAACTGAAGGGAAAATCTGATGACATTATCCTCATCCACTCACATCATGATGCGGTGTTTGAAGGTGCCGTTCAGGACGCCTCAGGTGTTTCCGAAGTACTGGCACTGGCGAAATATTTTTCGCAGTTCCCGCCGGAAAGCCGGGAGAAGACTCTGATGTTTGCAGCCCTGGACACACATTATACAGATTATGCCGCAAATATCGGATTCATCAGGCGGAGGGCTGAAGAGGGCGATAATATCCAGCTCGATATAGCTATTGAACACGTTGGAAAAGAGGCCGTATTTGACGATGATTTCAATCTTTATGAAACGGGACAGGTCGAGCCGCGCCTCTTCTATGTGAGCAAGCCGGAACTATACGATTTCACCGCAGAAACCATATCTCACTATGATCTCAAGAAATCCCTGATAGCATCGGTACCTGTGGGGAAAGGCCTCGATGGAGAATATGTCTTCCACAAGGATGAAGTGGTTTCTGATGCCTTTTATACTAACGAGTCCGGGATACCGGTGGTCAGCATGGTGTGCGGCGAACAGTATCTGTTCCACATATCAGACAAGCCGGACCGGATCCCGGTCGAGGAACTGCAGCCCGTAGGAATGGCGTTCGCAGAGATAGCCGGCAAAGCGATGGAGATATTGTAGATAAGAATAATTACATTGACGAGCAGGGGTCAACCGGCCCCGCTTGTTTTTTATTTTTGCCGACGCCCGCCATGATACACTGCTGCCGTTTCGAATATGGTATACTGAAATTCAGCAGATGTTAGCTTTGTAATGAAAGGACAATGTTATGAAGTACAGTGATACAGGTTTCCGGGGGATCTATCAGAAGTTTTGTGTGTTCCCGCTCAGTAGAAACGTTAAAAAAGCGGTGAAAGGCTTTTCGGTAATGAAACGGGCTTCGGGGGTCCTGACTTATGGCTATATTGATAATGAAGCCGGATTGACTTTGGAGGTGCTGGCGGCAGCAAACGAGGAGAACGGTTCATACTCCTTTACTGACCTCGATGACGAGGTCACCGTAAAACTGCGCATGGAATCTGTGCAGGATGATGAATTTGATATCATAGATGATCCTGAGGGCAGCTTGAATATCAGGTATAAATACAAGCTGGAGATGCTTGAAATTTACGAGAGTGATGATGCAGTGAGGGAATCGAGACAGGCAGAATTTTTGGACTTTGCCCGGAACGAATATTACCCGGATGACGTGCTTGTGCACCTGATCAGAGACGGCTTACAGCCGGAGGGATGCTGGGCGCGCCTCGTTGAATTGGGAGAAGACAGCATTATCGGTCAGCTTCTGAACGAACCGGATCAGGACTTCGGATGCCATGAAGGAGATAAGATCAGCATGTTACTTTATGAACTGGATGACGACAGCAATGTTTTGATCGCTGACATGAGTCAAGAATTGATTCTGACTGAGGAGATGCTGGAAGACGGAGAGCTCCTCAAGCAGGCAGTCCGTGATTTTAACTCGGAGCGAAACGAGCAGAACCTGTTAGAAGTAGTGTCGCTGCTAAGAGACAGCTATGTCTGGGTACCCTGCAATGCGGTGATGAGCGATCGTGATATGGAATCATTAAGTGCGGAGATCAATGAATTTGAGGATGATCTCGATGCTCTTGCGGGCAGAATAATTACAAATCAGGATCCCGTTCGTCTCATCCCGGACATTCTGTATACGAAGGAAGACGGCAAATATTTCTTTCCGGTTTTTTCCAGTGAGGAAGAAATGGGCGAGTACGGGGAACATTTTTCAAGTGTACAGAAGCATATGCTCGAAGTCATCCCGATGGCAAGAAATAATGAAAAGGATGTCAGCGGTATTGTTCTCAATGCGTTTTCAGAACCGTTTGTACTGTCTGCAGAATTGTTTGACCTTGTAGAAGAACTGGAAAGCAGGATCGTTGATGATCAGAATCAGAAAAAGAATTAAGAGCGCATGGATCTACTGAAACATCATGTATCAAGAAATAATTCCCTGGATAAAGGGTACACCTTTGGGGATAAAAATAAGATCGGTGGACTTTGTACCACCGCACATTCATAAAGATATTATTGAAATAATATTTTGTTTAAAAGGAAGCGTACAATTTGACTACTCATATGAAGTCTTTACGTTGAACGAAGGTGAGTTTATCTCGGTCGATAAGGATGCTCATTATCTTTATGCGGGCAGCGACGATATTTGTGTTTCCTTTTATATCGACCTGAAAAAATATGAAAAAAAATATCCTTATGTTACAGGGATGCTTTTTGTTTGCGAGGCCGTGGCAACTAGTACAGCGCCGCATACAAAGGCTCAGGATGAGCTCCGGGGAATACTTGTTTCTCTGTTGTTTTACCTGGGGAATCATTCGGATGATGACCACCAGGAAGTAATAAAAACAATAAATAAATCTGTGGACCGGATGATAAAGTTGTTTATCGAGAAATTCGATATTAGTTATTACTGGAGACCTGAACTGGATAGAAGGCCGGAGGTGATGAAAAGAAGCCGCTTGATAATGGATTATATCGAAAAGAACTGTACTGAGAAATTGACCATTAATGATATTGCGAACAAATTCAACATCACACCATCATATGTATCTGAATTTCTTTCTTCTGTTGGTGTTGGATTCAGAGAGGGCCTCGGATATTTTCGGGCAAATAAATCCGAAGAATTTTTGCTGTATACAGATTTGAACATAGCGGAGATCTCACAAATATGCGGGTTTTCGGATAGCAAGTATTATTATGACAAATTCAAAAAATGGTACAAGTGTACACCTAGAGAATTCCGGAAAAATTATAAAACAAAGATGAACAGGCCTTGTAAAGAAACGAATCTGGATATTGAAGATACGTATCAATATCTGGACGGCATCATGTTAAAGCATTATCTGAAGATGTTCCTATAAATCTAAAGACAAAAGTAAACGAAATATTATATAGCTGTTTTACGGATTATTTTAATTAAAATGACGGTAAAACGGCATTGTTCAGGTGTAGTTGTTAGAGTATTCTAAAAATACAAACTAATGCAACAAATCACGTGATCCTGTGAACTTTATCAAAAGAATAGATTTTTTAATTTCCGCGGATTAAAAAATCATCGAATATTCATAGAAAAGGAGGACATCATGACAGATTTGAATGGCGGACAAGAAACGAAGTTAAAGAGAAGTTTGACCTTACCGTTGATTATCATGTTCGGGTTAGCTTATCTGGCCCCTACCGTTGTATTTAATTATTATGGCTTGTTTACGCCCAGTACGGGAGGAATGTATACGTTAGCCCTGATCATCACGACTATAGTAATGCTTTTTACAGCACTTAGTTATGTTCAAATGGTCAAAGCATATCCGGTAGCCGGTTCTGCTTATACTTATGTAAACAAGTCGGTGCAGCCTCATGTTGGATTTATGGCTGGTTGGATGATGCTGCTGGATTATCTGCTGCTGCCGATGATTTGTTATCTATTGCTCGGAGTGTATATTAAAGAGTATTTCCCGAATATTCCTGTATGGGTCAGTGTCGTAGTAATTGCATTGATAGGGATGATAATAAATATTGTGGGAATCAAGACTGCGAGTATCATAGACACGGTCATTACAAGCGCAGCAATAGGATTTACGATCTTTTTCATACTGTTTGTGATCAAATATGTAACCGATGGCAACGGATCGGGCACCCTTTTTGATCCGACGGCATTTTACAATCCGGACACCTTCGATTTCAACAATGTAATGGCTGCATCTGCGATTTTGTGTGCCTCATTCCTGGGATTCGATGCAGTTACGACTTTGGCAGAGGAGGCAAAAGACCCGGGGAAGGTAATGGGAAAAGCAATCATAGGTGTAGTCCTTGGTGCTGGTATATTGTTTGTAATCACAGCTTATTTTTCACAGATCGCCTGGCCGCAGGCTTATGCACATATTAAAAACCCGAATGCAGGTATATTTGAACTGTTTCCGAGGCTCAGCAATAAACTCGGTAATGCTTTCTTCATAATCGATAATTGCGGAAGTTTTGTTTGCGCACTGGCGGGCATGGGTGCTGTTTCCAGGATTTTGTATGGCATGGGTAGAGACAACATCCTGCCGAAGAAATTCTTTGGACATTTATCAAAGAGATTCAAGACTCCTACTTTTAATATCATTCTCACGACTGTAGTTGCAATGTCAGCAATATTCTATGCGAACAATGTAATGGGCGCGGCTTCATTAGTGGCTTTTGGAGCAGTTTGCGGATTCTTCCTGGTGAATTTATCAGTGATTTTCCATTATTATATTCGTGGCAAGCAGAGAGGCGGCATTAATATATTTCGATATTTACTGTTCCCTATCCTGGGCATGGCCAGTCTGGTGGTAGTTTTCATATATATGGAACCGTCAGCTAAAAAATTAGGACTGATATGGATGGCGATCGGGCTTGTTTATCTGGCAATCAAGACTAAGGGATTTAGAGAATTGCCACCGGAAATGAGTTTAGACGAATAGTTAGTGATGTGTAGAAAGGAGCAAAAATGAAATTCATCAATGGAAAGATATACACTGCTGACGAAAATAATTTATGGGCAGACACCCTGGTAGTAGATGGCGAGAAAATAACGTATGTAGGCAATGAAGAAAATTGTGATGTCAGTGATAAGCAAACGATCGATCTCAAGGGCAAAACCGTTATTCCCGGAATAATCGATAGTCATACTCATCCTGCAATGGTCTCCCGAAGCTCATGGCATATAAAATTACCCTGGACAGAAGACATGGATGAAGTTTTGGATTTCATAAGGGACTACGCAAAGAAACACCCCAGGGAAGAAGAACCGTTTTTGTACTTTGAATATTATCCAACGAGCATGTTTGGCGAGAAGGGCCCGCGAAAAGAATATCTCGATTCTGCGGTATCCGACAGACCTTGTATATGTCAGGATTTTGGCGAACATCAACACTGGTATAACTCAAAGATGCTGGAGGCCATGGAAATTACAAAGGATACACCGGATCCGGTGCCTGGACTGGAAATGTTTGTGCGGGATGAAAATGGTGAACCAAATGGCTGGGGAAAAGAGATGGTTCATATGAGATTCCTGGATAAACTTGTTAAAAATTCGGGATGGACCCCGCAAACAGAAATGACGCCGGATTTAATGAAGGGCTTTTTCGAGTTCTTCAGTGAACATGGGATATGTGCTCTGGCTGATGGAATGACAGAAGGCGAAGCGCAGCTTGAATCCATGAACGAGCTTGACAAAAAGGGAATGCTGAATACATATTATGATGGAGCGATACGCTTTAGAAGCTATGAGGAATTGCCTGAAAAAATCAAAGAGGTGAAGAGGCTTTCACGAAAGTACACGAGTAAACATATTAAAATCAATACTATGAAGTTGTTCCTTGATGGAACTAACGAAAGCGGAAACAGCGCAATGCTTTCACCGCATATAAATGACCCTTCAGGAAAGAATTACGGCGAGATACAGATGGATAAAGATGAACTGGCAAATTGTTTTCTGTTATGCAACAAAGAAGGCGTAGATGTTCATATCCACATGGTGGGAGATAGAGCATTCAGGACCGGATGCGATGCGGTGGAAAAAGCGAAAGCTGTTGCAGCTGCCGAAGGAACGCCCTGGACTATGGAAATAATTTTTGCACATTGTGAGATCGTCGATCTGTCAGATATTCATAGGCCTGCAGAATTGGGTATAACGATCGACTGGTCATGTCATTGGTCGGGCGGATATTTCGGAGAAGAAGGCATGATCTATTTTCCTGAAGAAAAGTGGCGCAGGATGTATCAAATTAATCCAATTATTGATAGCGGAGCACTGGTTACCTTCTCCAGCGATGTGGTCACTTTTTATGAACTTCATAGAGCAGATCCGTTTTTCAGTATGCAAGTCGCAGCGACCAGAGTGGATCCTGAATTTCCTCTGGACCCCCGAAAATATCCTGGCAGTGTCCGGCCGCCCGAGAGTGCCAAACTTGCAGTGGCTGATCTAATAAAAGGATACACTATCAATGGAGCCAGGCAGATGCATCTGGAAGACAAACTTGGTTCATTGGAAAAGGGAAAAATCGCAAATTTTGACGTTTTATCTGACGACTTGTTTACAGCGGATCCTTCCAAATTAAAAGATATTGAATGCAAAGCGGTATTCTTTGAAGGCAAAATGATATATGGAAAGTTATGATCGGCGATTCCAGATAGTAAGTTAGAACATAGCAACCGCGACGAGCAGGGGCCAACCGGCCCCGCTCGTTTTTTATCTGACAGGTCTGGTCAGCACGACGCTGTTGACGATGGCCTTGTAGTCATAGCCGATGCCTTTGTGGGCGGCGTGGATGAGGACGTCATTGCCGAGGTACATCTCGACGTGGCTGATGTTCTTGTAGCGGCCGTTCTTCGTGCCGTCCGTGTAGAATATCACGTCGCCTGGTTTGAAGAGGCCGACGTTCTTCTTGAACTTCGCGCGGTTCAGCCGGCGGCCGTGTCTGACGCACCACTTCGCTTCGTTGGCAGCGGTCGGTGCGCCCCAGGGGCTGCCGAAATAGAATTTCTGAGGACGGTAAGCCCGCCATACAAAGGAGCTGCAGTCGACGTACCTGGACGACATGCGCTTGAGCTGGCTGTATCTCAGTTTCTGGTTCTTCATTTTGAGAGCCTGCCTTGTAGCCCGGTAAGCTTGCGGTTTTGCACAGTAGACGTATACGGTTTTCTTAACTGAGCCCACAGTTGTGGTCAGCTTTGAGGTGCCGTAAGTTTTTGCAGTGACTTTGCCCTGGCTGTTGACTTTGAAGTACTTGCTGCCGGAGCTTATTTTATATACCGGTGTTTCTCCTGCCGCATATCCCCTGACTTTGAGATAACGGCTCTGGCCCTTGTAGAAGATGAACTTGTAAGGGTGGACCCTGGGATTGATAAACTTGGGCGCCGCCTGCGCGGTGCCCGCGCCCGCGACAGTGAATACCGCGGCGCATATAAATGCCAGCGCGGACAAGAGAAGGTGACCTGCTAAAGTATGTGAACGATTCATTTAAAAATTCCTCCCGTGATTTCTGTTAGCGGAGACTACTCTAACACGAAAATGTGAAAGCTGTGTGACGCCGGGGCAGGCGGGCATGTTCCTTATTGCAGAAAAGGAATAAAGAATATCGGCTTGTGGTCAGCCTTTTCAGCTGATAGAATATACTTCGAAAGAAGGTGAATATGATGAAAAAAATAGACATATATGATTATGCGGGCGACATCGTCAAGGCCATCCCCAATGGGGTGCTGCTGACCACAAGAGCCGGGGAAACCACGGACACGATGACCATCGGCTGGGGCACGCTGGGGACCAACTGGGGACGCCCGGTGTTCGCGGCTTATCTGCGCCGGCACCGCTATACAGTCGAGCTACTGAAGAAAAATCCGCAGTTCACGGTCAACGTGCCGCTGGGGGATTTCGACAAGAAGATCATCGCCATATGCGGCAGCTGTCACGGCAATGAAGTCGACAAGATAGCAAAAGCCGGCCTGACTCCGGTCGACTCGCAGGTAGTATCTGTGCCGGGATTCAAGGAGCTGCCGCTGACGCTGGAGTGCAAAGTGATCTACACCCAGCTGCAGGAACTCGGGAGCTATCCGGAGGACATCATGAAAGCCTATTATCCTCAGGATGTGGACAGTTCGGCGACCGGCTCGAATAAGGATCCGCACTATACGGTCTTCGGGGAGATCGTCAATGCGTATATAGCCGGGTAAGCTGCAACAAAGACACCATCAGCAGGAAGATGATAGAGTACGCAAAATCACAGGGACTGAACCCGGGTGTGTACACCCTGGATGATCCCCGTGAAGCTTATAAATTTGTCTATAAATACGGCATCAGATATTGTGTCAGCAATATGAAGCTGTTCGAATGAGCGGGCCGCCTTACTCGCTGGTGCCGCTGTCGGTAGTCTCGCTGCCGCCGTTTGTGGTCGTGTTCTCGGAGGGACTCTCGGTAGTGGTCCCGCTGCCGGAGTCCTTCTGAGTAGTGGTGCTGCTGCCGGAACTGGAGCCGGAGCTGGCCGAACTGCCCGAACTGCTGGAGCTGCCGGAGCTGTTGCTCTGGGTCGTGCCCTGGGATGACTGTCCGCTGCTGTTGCTCTGAGTGCTGTTGGAGGCGTTGCTGTTCTGGCTGTCATCGGTGGTCGCTTTGTTGGTGTCCGCAGCATCCTTTTTCTGTTCCGTTTTCGTGCTGGTGCCCGGGTCCTTTGAACTCTGGCTGGCCGTACTGGCTGCGATCTGGTGACCGCCCACGGAAACTCCGGTAACCAGTGCGGCGATGGCGATGGCCATGGAGACCACGGATTTGATGTTGCCGAAGAGGCCGGAGATCTTGAAGATGCCCCCGGCTGTCTTTTTGGCCGCGTGCAGCGCCGGGTTGCCGGCCGGTTTTTCCTCTTTCTCCTCGCTCGCGGGCGCTGTGGTCTTGCCGGGCTGTGACATCTGCGCATGCAGGAGTTCGTCCAGAGAGTTTTCTTTGGCGTGTCTCGCCGCGCGGCTGGCCTTGATGCTTGTCTTGCCGGGCACGTACTCTTCTTCATGCAGCTCATGCGCCGCCGGGGTGCCAAAGCCCATGGTGCGACGGCTGGTCGCCGGGGCATCAGTCCTGGCCGCGGCCTGTTTTATATCTCCTTTGCTGACTATTATGGTATCCTTTGAAGTCCCCTGCGTACTGCCGGTAGACGCGTTCCTGATCACGATCCCAGGGCCCGCCCCGGTTGTCAGCTTCTGACCGCAGTTGGGACACTCATGCATACCTTCATAAACTATATATTTACATTTAGGACATTGTGTTAATGTCATAATCAAATTGCTCCTTTCGATTATCGATTAGTTGCTATGATACCACTTTGAGATTAAAAATCAATTAAAAACCCCATTACAATAGTGTCACTGAGTATAGAGCATAGCGCCCGACTGTGACGCCGGAGTGAAGGAAAACAAAGAAAAGCCGGGACTTTTGCAAGCCCCGGCAGTCAGTCTTTGTCGGTCTATCAGCTTATTTAAAAGTGAAAGCGTCGAATCCCGCATATACGGCGGCATCGCCCAGTTCTTCCTCGATGCGGAGGAGCTGGTTGTATTTGGCTACGCGCTCGCTGCGTCCGGGAGCTCCGGTCTTGATCTGTCCCGTGTTCAGGGCTACTGCGAGGTCGGCGATGGTAGTATCTTCGGTCTCGCCGGAACGGTGAGAGGTCACTGCTGTGTATCCGGCCTTGTTGGCCATCTTGATGGCGTTCATGGTCTCCGAAACGGAACCGATCTGGTTCAGTTTGATGAGGATGGAGTTTGCAGCGCCCATCTCGATGCCCTTGGAGAGGCGTTTGGTGTTGGTAACGAAGAGGTCATCACCGACCAGCTGTACCTTGTCGCCGATCTCTTTGGTCATCAGCTGCCAGCCTTCCCAGTCTTCTTCATCGAGACCGTCTTCCAGGGAGATGATGGGGTACTTTTCTACGATGGACTTCCAGTGAGCCACCAGCTCGGCGGAAGTGTATTTCTTGCCGCTCTTCGGCTGTACGTATTCGCCCTTTTTGCTGCCCTTCCATTCGCTGGCAGCGGCATCGATAGCCAGAACGAAGTCCTTGCCGGGCTCGTATCCGCACTCTTTGATCGCCTTGCAGATGTAGTCCAGAGTTTCTTCATCGCTGCTGAGGTTCGGAGCATAGCCGCCCTCGTCGCCTACTGAGGTAGCGTAGTTCTCAGCCTTGAGGAGCTTTGCCAGCTTGTGGTAAACTTCAGCACACCAGCGCAGCGCTTCCTTGAAGGAAGGAGCCCCTGCGGGCATGATCATGAATTCCTGGGTGTCTACGGTGTTCGTTGCATGAGCACCGCCGTTGAGTATGTTCATCATGGGAACAGGCAGAGTGTTTGCGTTTGCGCCGCCGAGGAATCTGTAGAGCGGAACCTCCTGAGAAGCTGCCGCCGCCTTGGCTGCTGCTATTGAAACTGCGAGGATGGCGTTAGCGCCGAACTTTGATTTGTCATCAGTGCCGTCAGCCTTGATCATGGCCTGGTCGACAGCATATGTGTCCGATGCGTCCATTCCGGTCAGCAGGTCGTTGATCTCGTTGTTGATGTAATCTACAGCTTTGGTTACACCCTTGCCGTCGTAGCGATCCTTGTCACCATCACGCAGCTCCAGAGCTTCAAATTCTCCTGTGCTGGCACCGCTGGGGCAGGCAGCGCGGCCAACGGCTCCGTCGACCAGATAGACCTCAGCCTCTACGGTAGGATTGCCGCGGGAGTCCATGATTTCTCTTCCGATTACCTTATCAATTTCCTGATATTCCATTTTGCGTGTTCCTTTCAATATTAATGAAGTGATAATGTGAATACATTGAGTAGACCGGATCATTACCGGTTAACTTTGATTGTACTATCAACTCCCACAATCGTCAAATAAAATGTGATATAATGGGGCTGGGAGGTGTATCTCTATGTTCAACAAACACGATCTGAGCAGGAACGAGGGCATGCTGACCGGTTCTTTCGCCAAACGCGGTTATGACTGGTGGTGGCATTCGTTCACGGCAATAAGCGAAGAAACAGGCCTCGAGAGACCGTTTTTCATAGAATTTTTTACGTGCAATCCGGCTCTGGCGGAGGACGCGCCCGTGCTGGGACAGCTGCCGGAGAACAAGGCGGCCGGCAAAAAGCCGTCGTACCTGATGGTGAAGGCGGGCTGCTGGGGACAACCGCACATGCAGCTGCACAGGTTCTTTCCCTGGAACGAAGTCGATATGCACAGCGGACAGCCGTATTCGGTGACCGCGGACGACTGCTGCGCTTCGGAGCACAAGCTTACCGGGCATGTATCCATCTCTCATCAGGATGCCTTCGCGCACCCCGAATGGATGTGCGATGCGGGCGAGATCTCATGGGATCTGACCATGGAAAAGGACATCACCTTCAACGTGGGCTACGGAGCCAGCAAGCCGATGCGGCTGCTGAAGGCATTTGAAATGTACTGGCACGCCGAGGGCATCAAGACTCTCTACAGCGGCACGGTGATCATGAACGGGGAGCGCTACAAGGTGACTCCGGAGACTTCATACGGATATGCAGACAAGAACTGGGGACGTAACTTTACGAGCCCGTGGGTATGGCTGGCCAGCAACCATCTGGTGAGCAGGCGCAGCGGCAGACAGCTGATGAACAGCGCCTTCGACATCGGAGGCGGCAGACCCAAAGTATATTTCCTGCCACTCAACAGAAAGCTGCTGGGCGTGTTCTGTTACGAGGGCATCGAGTACGAATTCAACTTTTCAAAGTTCTGGATGCACGTGAAGACGACGTTCTATGTCGAGGAACTCGATGATGAGGTGGAGTGGCACGTGATCCAGGAGAACCGCCGCTCGCTGATGGAGACCACAGTGCGCTGCGACAAGAAGGATATGCTGCTCATCAACTACGAATCACCGGATGGCGAAAAGCGACACAATCGCCTCTGGAACGGCGGCAACGGCAGAGGCAGGATCAGGCTGTGCGAGAAGATCGCCGGCAGGCTGGTGCTGATAGACGATATCGATGCTTTCAATGTGGGGTGTGAGTACGGAGAGTACGACAAATAATGATTTCTGATGCGGTGCCGGTCACAGGAGAAATGCTGTCAGGCCGGCGCCGATCCCTATGGCCAGGCCGACGAGCACATCGGAAGGGTAGTGCACCCCGCCGAGGATGCGGACCAGTGCCAGGATGACCGTGATCACCCAAAAGATGATACCGGGCAGCGGCATGATGAAGAGGATCATCATGGATATTACGGCGGAGGAGAATACGTGCCGGCTGGGCATGGAATCCCCCGCCTTGTTTTTTTTGATCAGAGGGTCGATGTCCCAGCTCTCGTAAGGCCGGGGCCGGTTGACGGCATGACGCACCACGCTGACCACCACAAAGGAAATCGCCGGTATCAGGAGGACTTTCAGAAAACGGGCGTCCCTCCCGAGCAGCAGGAAGATCAGCAGCAGGGGATAAGCTGCATATACGGCACCGGTCAGTATTTTATTTATGATCCTGATCAAAGCGACCAGCTGCGGACGCCGGCGCAGTGATCCGCTGAGGCGGTCGTAAAATTTCTTGTAATCCATGGATAGATGATAACACCGGGAGCGTCTGTCGCGCAACAGCCTCGATAGCGGAGTGTGCTGCCTTTGCGCCTGACATGAGCAAAAGGTCTTGAATCGCAGGTGCGCAGGCGGTAAAATCAATTGTAAGTCTTAGTTGTTAAGTGCGGCTATGCCGCGAATAAAATAAAGAGGAAAATATGTTCAAAGAACCCGAAAAGATAAAAGATGAGATCGTAGCCTGGATACGCGAGTATTTTGAGAAGAACGGAAAGGGCTGCTGGGCGGTAGTCGGCATCTCCGGCGGAAAGGATTCCAGCGTGGCCGCGGCGCTCTGCAGGGAAGCGCTGGGAAAGGATCGCGTGATGGGCGTTCTCATGCCCAGCGGCGTCCAGTCTGACATTTCCTGCTCCCGCCAGCTGGTGGAACACCTGGGCATCCCGCATATGGAGATAAATGTGGGTGCAGCCGTAGATGCGCTGCTGGGAACGATAGCGAAGAACGAGGATCTTCGTGCGCTCACAGGCAGTGACCAGCTGCCCACGGAGACCAGAGTCAACCTGCCGGCCAGGATACGGATGACCACGCTGTACGCTGTGGCGCAGTCGCTGCCGGGCGGCGGCCGCGTGACCAATACCTGCAACCGCTCCGAGGATTATGTGGGTTACTCTACAAAGTACGGCGATGCTGCCGGAGATTTCAGCCCCATGTCGCACCTCTGCGTGCAGGAAGTCCGCCAGATCGGGCGCGTGCTCGGTCTGCCGCAGAATCTGATCGAAAAGGTGCCCACAGACGGTCTCAGCGGCAAGAGCGATGAGGAAAAACTGGGATTCACTTACGAGACGCTGGATCGCTACATCCTTGAAGGTGTCTGCGAGGATGAAGAGGTGCGCAGACGCATCGACCACCTCCATGCCATCAATCTGCACAAACTGCAGCTGATGCCGTCATTCCAGCCGGCTGCGGAATAGAAAAAATAAAAAGACATGAAAAAACGCGGGATTTTATTTCTGCCCGCGTTCTTTCTTTTCTCTTTCTTTGCGTTTGGCTATTTCTTCGTAGATACGCTTTTCGTCTTCGGTCTCCGGAGTGTATGGAGGCACTGCCTGAGGCTTGCCGTTCTTGCCCATGCACACCATTGTGAACATCGCCGAAAGAGCCTTCTGCGGGCCTGAATCAGATTCCAGATCCTCAGCTTCTACATAGACGTGAACCTCCATGGATGTCCTGCCTACATATACGATAGAAGCCGTGCAGGTGACCAGCGCGCCCAGGAAGATGGGCAGATGGAACTCTATGGTGTCCACCCTTGCGGTAACACAGTTGCCTCTGGCGTATTTCATCGCTGCGGCACCGGCTGCCTGGTCCATGATCTTCATGATCTCTCCGCCGTGTACGTTGCCGGCCACATTCGCCTGGTTCGGCAGCATGACCTGGCTGACTATTACCTTGTTTCTAACATCTATTTTGTCCTGCATGATTTCTCCTTTCAGATCAATACAAGTTTTATACCACCATGCGCTTATCATAACACAGGGAGAATAGGATTGCCATAAGAGAAATGTCAAAAAGATACTTTACTTTGAAGGTGGGAATTGATATCCTCTATATGTATTTCCCGGCATACTGAATGAAAGTACAAGCGGGCTGGGAACTGCAGCTGCCCGGGCGCTCAAGCGCGGGCATGGGTATCCAAACAGGAAGAGGAGGCATGATCCATGAAAAAAGATATTGGTGCACAGAGGGCGGTTTTTCCGATGCCGGTCCTCATGGTAGCTACCTACGATGAAGAAGGAAAAGTCGACGTCATGAATGCGGCCTGGGGTATGATAAGCGGAGCGGACAAGATCGCTCTGTTCATCAGCGAAGGTCACAAGACGACGCAGAACATCAGAAAGCAGAAGGCGTTCACAGTCAGCCTGGCTGACAGCGCACACGAGGTCGAAGCCGACTATTTCGGAGTGGTCTCGGCTAACAATGTGGCCGACAAATTCGAAAAGAGCGGTATGCATGCGACCGGGAGCGACAAGGTGAATGCGCCGGTGATCGATGAATTCCCGTTGGCGATGGAGTGCGAGCTGGCAGAGATCACGGAGACTGACAACCTGCACGCTGTCGTGGGTACCATCGTCAACGTAAAAGCAGATGAAAGCGTGCTGGACGCTGAGGGCAAGATCGCTGCCGAGAAACTGAACGCCATCATGTTCGACGGTTTTGGACGCAATTACTTCACCGTTGGAGAGAAAGCGGGCACCGCTTACAGCGACGGCAAAAAGCTGCTGAAATGATTCAGTGATCAGGGAACGGGACCGCCGGCCGGGGGCCCCGTTTTTGTGTGCCCGGAACCGGTCCGCGCGGTGAGTTTCAGTTAACTGAATTTTGTATAAAATTTTAGTAAATTTTTCATCTTTTCAAGGAAAATAATGGTATAATGATTTCACAAAACAATCCCCGCAGTCAAAGGTGATTCTGCTATGTCAACACAACAGAGCTCTGTACCGGATCTCAAGCTGATACCGGGCGGAGGCAGGAGTAAAAAAGAACAGAAAAAACGCGCGGCATCGATCAGAAAGAGAATCTATGTCGCAGCTACGGTTCTGATAGTTCTGGGCCTGGTTTCCGCATACCTCGGGCATCCGCAGCAGAACGCCGCCGGCACTACGGACCACGTCACTATCAGCGAGAGAAACGGCTGGATAGATGAGGACGTGGTGGCTTCGATAACGCCCGATGAACTGCGCGATATGAAACCGGTCTCTGTCGAGGTGACCGAACAAGTGGACGGCCAGCTGGTGAGCAATATATATACCGGTGTGGAAGTCAGCGAACTGATACAACATGTAAAGCCTTCGATGATGAACAATGCGGAAGCTTATATATTCTCTTCCCCGAACGGCTATGCCTTTGCCGTATCCCCGGGGGATGTAAAGAAGAAAAAGACGATCATGGTGGCCTATGAGAAAGATGGTGAGGATATGGAGCCCGAAGGCAGTGAAGGCGGACCCCTGCGGGTGGTGTACGCCAGAGAACTGCAGAAAGGCCGCCACACCATGCTCCTCTCAAAGATCGTATGCCGCTACGGCCGGCCGTAGTAGGCAGCCGGCCTGCGGTCATTCAATGAAATCACTTTATCGATGCCTCGTAGATCTTTGCGATGGCGTCTTTCAGTGTAGCCGTGAATTCCTCATCCGTCTGCTGCGCGCGCAGATCCTGGGCCAGCGCTCTTGAAAAGCTGGCGATGAGGCCGTGGTTCTCAGCCAGCAGTTTGTTGGCTTCCTCCTGGGTGTAGCCGCCTGAAAGGGCCACTACGCGGACCACGTGGGGATCATCCATGATATCTTTGTAGAAATCAGGTACACTCGGTAGGGTGACTTTGAACATGATGCGCACATCATCAGAAAGCTGTGACAGGTGCTGTCTGATCTCTTCGAGCATGATCTCCTCGCACTCTTTTTTGTGTTCGCTGTGGATGTCCACTTCGGGCTCCAGGATGGGGATCAGTCCGTGACTGAAAACCCTGAGTCCGATCTCGAACTGTTGATCGATGATTGCTTTGATGCCGGCTGTATCGTTGTCGTGGATGACGGAACGCTCTTTAGTGCCGAAGATATTGCGTTCATTCCTGGCACGCTCCAGCGTTTCGTCGAGACCCGGGATGGGTTTCATCACCTGCACGTGGTTTTTCTCATCGGCCAGCCCCTTGTCTATCTTGAGGATGGGCACGATGCCTTTTTCCTGCCAGAGATAATCGGCGGTGAATTTTCCCTCTACCTTGCGGTCCATGGTCTTCTCAAAGAGGATGGCTGCCAGTATTTTGTCGCTGGTGAACTCTCTGTTGGTCATTATCCTGGTGCGCATCTCGTGCACCAGATCGAACATCTCGTCGTCGCTGTTGTAAGTGTCATCTGCGATGCCATAAGCTCTCAGCGCTTTTGGCGTGGAGCCACCGCTCTGATCGAGAGCAGCAATAAACCCGTTGACGGTGTTCATTCTCTGATACTGTTTCTGATTCATAATAGCTCCTTTTATTTATATTAGTAGATATGGTTTACTTTAACTAACATATATATTTTACAACCTTTGAGCCCCGATGTAAAATTTCTGCTTGAAAAATACCCTGGCGGGGTATATTATGATTCGTGAGAGATACCCGTATGGGGTATATTGGAGCATAGAGAAGGAGGCGCAGGAATGGAAAAAGAAAACGAAGAAATGAAAGTACCTGAATGCTGCAGGAAAAAACCAAAAGAGCGCTCGGAGAAAGGGTACCGCGATCTGGTCAACCGTCTCAGCCGCATCGAAGGGCAGGTGCGCGGCGTCAAGAAGATGCTGGACAACAACGCTTACTGTGTGGATGTGATGACACAGGTGGCCGCCATCAACGCGGCACTGAACAGCTTTAACCGTGTGCTCCTGGAGGATCATCTGCGGACCTGCGTCACCGATGATATCCGCGCCGGAAAGGACGATAAGATCGAGGAACTGGTCAAATTGATGCAGAAACTGATGAAATAGATCGAAAGGAAGGGGAGATTTTGGATGGAACAATATGACGTGACTGGAATGAGCTGCGCGGCCTGCCAGGCCCGCGTGGAGAAAGTTGTCTCTCAGGTTCCCGGGGTGACCGATGTGGCCGTGAGCCTGCTGACGAATTCGATGCGGGTCGAGGGCACGGCGGATGAATCTGAAATATGTAAAGCTGTGGCTGACGCCGGATATGGAGCCAGCCCGAGATCGGCGGCGACTGAGAATACCGCGGGGGCCTCGGCGAAACTGGCGGCAGAGGAAGCCGCACTGGAGGACAAAACGACACCGCAGATGGTCAGGAGGCTGATCGCCTCTGTGATTTTCCTGCTGGTGCTGATGTATTTTTCGATGGGCGTCCACATGTGGGGCTGGCCTGTACCGCCATTCATGGTTGGCAATCACGTATCCATGGGCCTGATGCAGATGTGCTTTGCGATAGTCATCATGATCATCAACCGCAAATTTTTCGTCAGCGGCTTCAAGAGCCTGGCGCACGGTGCGCCTAACATGGATTCACTGATAGCCATCGGCGCCGGTGTCAGCTTTGCCTACAGCCTGGTGATGCTGTTCTATATGACATATTTACAGAGCAGCAGGGGCTCGGCGGCGGCCATGCCTGTGATGAACGAATTCTATTTTGAGTCGGCGGCCATGATACTGACGCTGATCACCATCGGAAAGACTCTGGAGTCATACTCCAAGGGGCGGACGACCGATGCGCTGAAGAGCCTCATGAAGCTGGCTCCGAAGACGGCAAACGTGGTGCGCGGCGGTGAAGAGATGACGGTGCCCATAGATGATGTGCGCCGCGATGATATCTTCGTGGTGCGCCCGGGAGAAAACATCCCGGTGGACGGCGAAGTGCTCGAAGGCACCAGCGCGGTCAATGAATCCGCCCTCACCGGGGAGAGCATACCCGTGGACAAGGGCCCCGGCAGCGAGGTCTCCAGTGCGACACTGAACCAGAGCGGTTTTCTGAAGTGCCGGGCGACCAGGGTAGGTGAGGACACGACTCTTTCACAGATAATAGCAATGGTCAGCGACGCGGCGTCTACTAAGGCTCCGGTCGCCAGGCTTGCGGACACTATTTCAGGAGTCTTCGTACCTGCCATGCTGGCTGTGGCCGCGGCGGTGATCGTGATCTGGCTGATCATCAGCACCGGTGACATAGGGCTTTCCCTGCAGCGCGGCATCAGCGTACTCGTGGTCGCCTGCCCCTGCGCACTGGGTCTGGCAACGCCGGTGGCCATTATGGTCGGCAACGGCATGGGCGCCAAACATGGTATACTGTTCAAGACGGCAGAGGCGCTGCAGGAGACCGGCAACGTGCAGATCGTAGCCCTGGACAAGACGGGCACCATCACCAACGGAGAACCCGTGGTCACCGATATCATCGCGGCCGCGGGATGCGATCAGGATACACTGCTGCAGGCGGCGGCTGCACTTGAGGAAAAGAGTGAACACCCGCTGGCGGCAGCGGTGAACGCATATGCTGAAGAGAACAGCATCAAGGCGGAGGAAGTCAGCAACTTTGCGGCACTGCCGGGCAACGGCCTCAGCGGAGAATCAGGCGGCAGAACGCTGCGGGGCGGAAACGCCAGATTCATGGCCGCACATGTGGAGATCCCGCAGGATGTTCGGGACAGTGCGGAAAAGCTGGCTGAAGAGGGCAAGACGCCTCTGTTCTTTGCCGCAGACGACCGGCTGCTGGGCATCATAGCGGTAGCCGATACCATCAAGGAGGACTCGGCACAGGCCATAAGGCAGCTGCGCGGCATGGGCCTTCATGTGGTCATGATCACCGGCGACAACCGCAGAACGGCGGAAGCTATCGGCCGTCAGGCCGGTGTAGACGAGGTCGCAGCCGGTGTAATGCCGGAGGGCAAGGAAGCTATCATCAGACAGCTGCAGGAGAAGGGAAAAGTCGCCATGATCGGAGACGGTATCAACGATGCTCCGGCCCTGACGCGCGCCAACATCGGCATCGCTATCGGAGCGGGCACGGATGTGGCCATCGACGCCGCCGATGTGGTGCTCATGAAGTCGCGGCTGACTGATGCGGCGGCGGCCATACGCCTTTCGCGGCAGACTTACCGCGATATACTGCAGAATCTGTTCTGGGCGCTGATATACAACGTGGCCCTGATACCGCTGGCAGCGGGAGCTTACTCCCACTTTGGCCTTGCCATGAACCCCATGTGGGGCGCGGCGGCCATGAGTTGCTCCAGCGTGTTCGTAGTCTGCAATGCGCTGCGGCTGAACCTGTTTGATATCTTCGATCCGCGGCATGACCGGATGACGAAACATCCGGCAGAGACCGGCAGCGATGGAAGGCTGCTGCCGGGGATCGCAGAAACGGATGACGGGCAGCAGGATAAAAATGCTATAGAAAATAAAGAAAATAGATCAATGGCAACAGAAAAAGCGAAGGAGGAAAACGCGATGAAGGAAACAGTTAATATCAAAGGAATGATGTGCGAGCACTGCGAAGCTACGGTGAAGAAGGCTCTGGAGGCACTGGACGGAGTCGACAGCGCAGAGGTCAGCCACGTGGACGGAAATGCCGTTCTGCAGCTGAGCAGTGAGGTGGCGGATGCCGATATCAAGAAGGCTGTAGAAGACAAGGACTACGAATTCGTGTCCGTCGTCAAAGGCTGAAAGCGGTCCGGCGAAGACCCTCACAGGGGCTCTGTCAGGGGCCTTGTAATGACAAAAATTAATGGAAATTCTGAAAAAATCGCTCAAAAGCCTTTACAAAACGGCCTTCATGGGTACATAGTAATAGTAGTAACTAAGCTAGATATCAAGGAGGTGCTATCATGTTACAAATGTACAGATGCGAACATTGCGGCAATATCGTCGTGATGGTTTACAACAGCGGAGCTCCGCTGATGTGCTGCGGGGAGAAGATGAAACTGCTGGAGCCGAACACGGTCGATGCTGCTCAGGAAAAGCATGTACCGGTGGCTACAGTCAATGGAGACAAGGTTTCCGTAAAGGTAGGAAGTGTAGAACATCCTATGACACCGGAACACTATATCGGAGGAATCCTGCTGGAGACAGACAAGAGCCTGCAGATCAGATGGATGAAACCGACAGACAAGCCGGAGGCAGAGTTCGTAGTTGCGCCGGGTGAAAAGCCGGTAGCTGTATATGAGTACTGCACACTGCACGGACTTTGGAAGGCCAACGTATAAGAAAGAGCTTTCAGATGAAAATCTTACCGGTCGCGCATCATGCGCGGCCGGTTCTTTTTTTGCCGATTGTGTGTGTGGAAAGTGACAAATGTGATATAATAGTGCGCAGTGAGTGAACAAATCATGAATTTTATTATATGGAGGAAAATAAATGAAAGACGAAACAAAATGTCTGCATGCGGGATATCATCCGGGTAATTCGGAACCCAGAGTCGTGCCTATCGTTCAGAGTACGACTTATGTTTTTGATAATACAGAAGAGGTGGCGGCAGTATTCGATGATCCTACCAAGGCCATTATTTATTCGCGCTTTGGCAATCCGACGGTCATGGCTGTTGAGGACAAGATCGCAGAGCTGGAAGGCGGCGTGGGCGCTATGTGCACTTCGTCCGGTCAGATGGCCAACCTCCTGGCGGTCCTCAACCTCTGTGAGGCTGGAGACAGCATCATCAGCACCCCCGCGATCTACGGCGGCACGGTGAACCTCTTTTCACACACCATCCGCAAGCTGGGCATCGAGTGTGTATATGTCGATAACGAGGCCACTGAAGAGGAGATCAGCGCGGCTTTCAAGCCGAACACCAAACTGGTTTTCGGAGAGACGATAGCAAATCCTGCACTGACAGTGTTCGATATAGAAAAATTCGCCAGAGTGGCACACGCTCATAATGTACCCCTCATAGTGGACAATACTTTTGCAACACCGGTGCTCTGCAAACCGTTCGAGTTCGGTGCTGATATCGTCACCCATTCGACGACCAAGTACATGGATGGCCACGCGGTTCAGGGCGGCGGAGTCATCGTCGACAGCGGCAAGTTCGACTGGACCAGCGGTAATTTCCCGGGTCTGACGGAGCCGGACGAGACATATCACGGCACCGTGTATACCGAAGCTTACGGCAATATGGCTTACATCATCAAGGCGAGGATGCAGCTGATGCGCGATTTTGGTGCTTATCCGGCGGCACACTCGGCATTCCTGCTCAATCTGGGGCTGGAGACACTGGCGGTGCGCATGCCGAAGTACTGCGAGAACGCCATCAGGGTGGCCAGGTTCCTGGAGGCTTCCGACAAGGTGCAGAGCGTCAGCTATCCGGGACTGGAGAGCGACGGGAACTACCAGCTGGCACAGAAGTACCTCAAAGGCGCCAGCGGAGTCATTTCCTTCGTCATCAAGGGCGGCAAGGATCCGGCCATCAGGTTCATGAACGCGCTGGAGCTGGCTTCCAACGAAGTGCACGTTGCTGATATCCGCACTTGCGTGCTCCATCCTGCCAGTGAGACGCACAGACAGCTGTCAGATGAACAGCTGGCGGCTGCAGGCATTGACGGCGGCATGGTACGCCTGTCCGTGGGACTGGAGAATATCGATGATATACTGGCGGATGTGGAAAAAGCACTGGCAGCGATTTAAAAGAAGGGAAAATAAATAAAAGGTTAGGAGAATATATATGCAGGAAAAACCTGTGGAAGGAATGAAGAAAAAGAGACGGAAACCATATCTGCTGCTGATCATACTGATCGTGGTCATCTGCTACGTGGCGGTTTCTATCTATTTCCTGGGGCATTTCCAGCCCAATTCCAAGGTTGGGGGAGCGTCGGTCTCCGGAAAGAGTCCGGCGGCAGCCGAAGAAATGATAGAAGACAAAGTCGATGGATACACGTTGACCCTGAAAGAAAGAAAAGCACATGATGAGACCATCAGCGGCGATGAGATCGGGCTCCGGGCGGATGCAGGCAGCAAGCTGCAGGATGCGCTGAGCGAGCAGCATGCGTTCGCATGGCCGGTAACCATGTGGATGAAGAAGAATTACGATGGAAATCTTGTAAGCTATGACCCCGCACAGCTGAGAGCTGCGCTGGCACAGCTGAAGGTGACCGACCGCAGGAACATGAAGCCGTCGCGCAATGCCAGCGTGTCCATGAAGCGGAAAGACGGAGAATATTATATAATCCCGGAGTACTATGGAACCAAGCTGGATAAAAAGCAGTTCCGCAAGGCAATCACGGGAGCCATCGATTCGCTGTCTGGTTCGGTAGATCTGGCAGAGGAGGGCGCTTATATCGATCCCAGATTCCTCAAAGACTCGCAGGAAGCTGAAGATGCGGTCAAGGATATGGGAAAGATGACCTCGATCAAAATCACTTATAATATGAAGGGCATCGATCCTGTGAAGGTCTCCAGGCAGGAGATCAGAAAGTGGCTGCGCCTCAACAGGGACATGAAAGTAGTCGTCAGCATGAAGCAGGTCAAGAAGTTCACAAGGAAGTTCGCTGAAAAGTACAATACAGCTTATACGACGCGCAAATTCAAGACGGCCAGCGGCCAGAAGATAACCACGGCCGGAGGATACTACGGCTGGATGCTGGATCAGTCAGGCGAAGCGAAAAAGCTGGCAAAAGAAGTCAAAGCAGGTGAAGATGTAAGGCGTTCGCCAGTTTGGCTGCAGACAGCGGTCAGCCACAAGATGCCTGACTACGGGCACGAATATGTGGAAGTCAGCATCGCGGAACAGACTGTCTGGTTCATAAAGAACGGCAGGAAGAAATTTGTCACTTCGTGTGTATCCGGAAATTCGCTGACGGGACACGGTACGATCCCCGGCGTGTATCAGATCGAATACAAGCAGCGCGGGGCCACACTTTCAGGACAGGGATATTCCAGCCCGGTCGACTACTGGATGCCGTTCAATTCGGATCAGGGCCTGCACGATGCCACCTGGAGGAGTGCCTTCGGCGGCAGCATTTATCTGGGCGACGGTTCGCACGGATGCGTGAACCTGCCCTATTATGCGGCGCAGGAGCTCTACAGCATGGTGCACAAGGGTACGCCTGTAATAGTGCATTCGGAGTAGAGGAGAACGGAAAAAACTGATGAAATCGGGGAGCCTCTGCAGCGATCATGGAGCGGGGCGCGCAGTCAGCGACTGCCGTGCCCGGCCGCCGTCGCCGCAGGGGCTTTTTTGTTTCCGGAAACGTTGTTTGTATGATAAAAAACTGCCTCAAACATGGTATACTTAAAGTAGGTCAATTGGAAGGAGGCAGCATATGATTTTCGAATATTACAATCCAATCAGATTCAGATTCGGCGGAGATGTGATCGCCGATCTGGGCAGGATATGCGGAGGACGCAAGGCGCTGATAGTATACGGCGGGGGTTCTGCAAGGCGAAACGGAGCATTCGATGAGGTCATCGAGTCGCTGGATGAGGCCTCCTGCGATTATGTGGAGTACGGCGGGCAGACGCTGGCGGCGTTCGGACCGGTGCAGGAGGGCATAGAGCTCTGTCGCCGTGAAGGCTGCGAGTGCGTCATCGGACTAGGCGGTTCCACGGCCATGGTCATCGCCAAGGTGATTGCTTTCGGTGCGGTGCACGACGACCTGGCGGCATTCATAGACGGGGACCGTCAGGCGGACGACAGTCATCTGCTGACTATCCTGGTACCGACTTTTGCTTCCTCGGGGACCGAGGCCACGGGGGAAGCCGATCTGCTGGACCACCACGGGAACGAAGTGGAGCTGTACGGGATCTTCCCGGACTACTGTCTTGCGGATCCCAAATACATGAAATCGCTCCACAAGATCGATCTGGCTTACAGTGTGCTGGTGGCCTTTATACAGACCAGCTGCTTTTATCTGGACAATGTCAATACCATTGCCAGGGAATGTTCCAAGACCATCATGAAGGTGCTGCTGGATTCATACAAAAAGCTGCTGGATGACAGCGGCGAATCGGAGCCCATGGGCAATATCATGTGGGCGTCGTGCATTTCCGCTATGGGGATACTGGGCAAACCGCTGCCCGACGCTTACACCTGGTCGCTGTACGAGATGGCTTATATTCCCAGAAAGGCTCATGACGTACCCTATCGCGAGGCGCTGACTCTGGTGTATACGCAGTGGCTGAGGGAGATCTCCCGCTACCATCAGAAAGATGTGGCCACGATGATGAAAGACGTCTTTGGATTAGATGACTCGCTCGATGACGGCAGTCTGGTCGAGGAAGGATGCTGCCGGATCGAAAAGCTCCTCGAGAAGAGCGGCACGGTGCCCAGGTTATGGTCATACGGCGTCTGCCCCGGGCAGGACGAGATCGAAGGCTGGCTCGACGAGGAAGACTACGGTGATTTCGGACACGAGGAGTTCTGCTCTGTACTTCAGAAGTGCTACGGCGAAGCCCGCTAGGGACGCGATTATAGATCATTGGAAAACGAGGATCCGCCGCGTGCGGATCCTTTATTGTACTGTTAAAAAAACTTGCGGCGGCAGTAGCAATGATGAAAAATCGTGCTATAATATATACTGTTTTATTTAATTTTGATTGACATTACCGCGGAGCGGAAAAAGGAGGTACATATAATGGCTATTAAAATTGGAATTATAGGTTACGGAAATATAGGAAAGGGTGTTGAGATAGCGGTAAACGCGGCTCCTGACATGGAACTGGCGGCTGTATTCACCAGAAGAGATCCTTCCACAGTGAAAATCATGACTGAGGGAGTTCCGGTAGTAAGCTCCAGCGACATTGAAAAGTGGACAGACAAGATCGACGTGATGATGATCGGCGGCGGCAGCGCAACCGACCTTCCAAAGCAGACGCCGGCTATCGCAAAGCTGTTCAACTGCATAGATACTTTTGATACCCATGCAAGGATCCCGGAGCACTTCGCAAACGTGGATGCTGCAGCTAAGGCATCCGGCAAGGTCGCTTTGATCTCCTGCGGATGGGACCCGGGCATGTTCTCGCTCAACAGAGTATATGCAAATGCGATCCTGCCGGAAGGCAAGGACTACACATTCTGGGGCAAAGGCGTCAGCCAGGGACATTCCGATGCCATCAGAAGGATCGACGGAGTCAAGAACGGCAAGCAGTACACCATCCCTGTAGAGAGTGCACTGGAAGCTGTACGCGCCGGCAAGTATCCGGAACTGACAGCAAGACAAAAGCACACCAGAGAATGCTTTGTAGTCGCTGAAGAGGGAGCTGACAAGGCGAGGATCGAAAACGAGATCAAGACCATGAAAAACTACTTTGACGAGTATGACACCACGGTCCACTTCATAGACGAAGAAGAATTCAACAAGAACCACATGGGAATGGCTCACGGCGGATTCGTGTTCCGTTCCGGAAGAACAGGCGTCAACAAGGAGCACAACCACATCATCGAATACAGTCTCAAGCTGGACTCGAACCCCGAATTCACAGCCAGCGTACTGGCAGCTTATGCAAGGGCAGTAGCCAGACTGGCCGGGGAAGGCGTCAGCGGATGCAAGACCGTCCTCGATATACCGCCTGCTTATCTGAGCACACTGAGCGATGAGGAGCTGCGCAAAAACCTGCTGTAATTCGCTGCTGCTCTATGGTATAATGTGAAAGTCCTCGCCCGCTGCGGGCGCGGAGACAATAAGAAAATCAAGATAACAGAGAGTGAGGATATCAACGTGGGAAACAGTGAAAGAAGAGTTGGAACAATATCCAGAGGAATACGCGGCCCCATCATCCGTGAAGGCGATGATATGGCCAGCATAGTGACAGACAGCGTTCTGGCGGCGGCAGAGTCTGAAGGCTTTGAGCTGCGCGACAGGGACGTTATTTCGGTCACCGAATCGATCGTTGCCAGGGCGCAGGGAAACTACGCCACCACAGACGACATTGCGGCTGATGTGAAGGCAAAGCTGGGAGGAGAGACCATAGGGCTCATTTTCCCGATCCTTTCAAGGAACCGCTTCGCTATCTGCCTGAGGGGCATCGCAAAGGGCGCGAAGAAGATCGTGCTCATGCTGAGCTATCCTTCGGATGAAGTCGGCAACACTCTGGTGAGCCAGGACAAGATCGACGCTGCGGATGTAAATCCGTACAGCGATATTCTGACACTGGAAAAATACCGTGAACTCTTCGGCGTCAACAAGCATGAATTCACCGGAGTCGATTATGTGGAATACTACGGTGATCTCATAAAGTCATGCGGTGCTGAGGTAGAGATAATCTTTGCCAACCACGCCAAAGACATCCTGAATTATACGGACAGAGTCCTCACATGCGATATACACACCAGAGAACGCACCAAGAGGATACTCAGGGAAGCCGGAGCAAAGGTCGTCTGCGGACTCGACGATATCATGAACGCGTCGGTGAACGGCAGCGGCTTCAATGAGAAATACGGACTCCTGGGTTCCAACAAATCCACTGAGGACAAGGTAAAGCTGTTCCCCAGGGACTGCAAACCGCTGGTTGAAGACATCCAGGCCAGGCTCAAAAAAGCAACCGGCAAGAATGTCGAGGTGATGGTATACGGCGACGGAGCTTTCAAAGATCCGCAGGGCGGCATCTGGGAGCTGGCCGATCCGGTCGTCTCTCCGGGATTCACCGACGGACTGATCGGTACCCCGAACGAACTGAAGCTCAAGTATCTCGCAGACAACGATTTTAGTGATCTCAACGGGGAAGAACTGAAGGATGCCATCTCTGACAGCATCAGAAAGAAGAGCGACAACCTGGTGGGCAACATGGCTTCACAGGGAACAACGCCGCGACAGTTGACGGATCTGATCGGTTCGCTGAGCGATCTGACGAGCGGTTCGGGCGACAAGGGAACGCCGATAGTACTCGTTCAGGGATACTTTGACAACTATACCAGTTAGATCGCAAATAGACGATATACAGAGCCGCCGCAGGCAGAGTGATCGCGGCGGCTTTTTATTACCCGGCGGCAGACGGGGATTGTGATTTCAGGTGACCTGTGTCAGGATGACCGGGTGGACAAACAGAGGAAAGATAATGAAAGTAATAGCAAGGATACATACGGCATTCCCGCAGAAATTCGGCATACCGAGGCAGGCCGGCCTCATCGGGGGCCTCAGGGCACGCATAGTCTTCGAGCCCGGATATCGGGATCCGGATGCTGTGAGAGGCATCGGAGGGTTCTCGCATCTCTGGCTCATCTGGGGATTTTCGAAGGTGCCGGAAAAAGAATTCCGGCCGCTGGTGAGACCGCCGCGCCTGGGCGGTGAGGAAAAAGTGGGCGTGTTCGCCAGCCGTTCGCCGTACAGGCCGAACTCGCTGGGCCTGTCATCGGTGCGCCTGATAGAGGTGGCCTTTGATGAAAACGGCGGCCCGGAGCTGGTGGTCGCAGGCGCCGATCTGCTGGACGGAACGCCTATTTACGATATCAAGCCGTATCTGGCGTATACGGACAGTCACCCGGATGCCAGCGGCGGTTTCACCGAGGAAAAAGAGTGGCCCCGGCTGCGTCTGGATTTCCCGCCGCAGCTGCTCGCAGAGGTGGATGAAAAGCTGCGCGCGCCTTTGATACAGGTGCTGGAGCTGGATCCGCGCGGAGCTTATGACAAGGGGGCCGGCCAGGTCTACGGGATGCGCTTTTCGAATTACGATATACGTTTCACGGTGCAGGGCGATCTGCTGCGGGTGCAGGAAGTCATCGATATGTCGCAGGGTGACCACGAAAAGGTAAAGTAATCGAAACAGACTGTTTTCAGAGAAAAAAAGTTGTGTTACAATGTTAACAATTATTTAGTTAGACACGAAAGGACGGAAAAATGGAAATAGTTTGTTTGGATATGGAAGGAGTGCTGGTACCGGAAATCTGGATTGCTTTTGCAGAGGAAGCCGGGATACCCGAACTGAAGAGGACGACGCGTGACGAGCCCGATTACAACAAGCTGATGAATTACAGGCTGGACATCCTCAGGGAACACGGCCTCGGGCTGAAGGAAATACAGAATACCATCGCCAGGATCGATCCCATGCCGGGAGCCAGAGAATTCCTCGACGAATTGAGGACTTTCACACAGGTGATCATAATCAGCGACACCTTCACGCAGTTCGCACAGCCGCTGATGAAAAAGCTGGGCTGGCCGACGCTGTTCTGCAACTCCCTGGAAGTAGCCGATGACGGCGCGATCACCGGATTCAAGATGAGGGTGGAGAATTCCAAGCTGAGCACAGTCAAAGCGCTGCAGTCCATCGGTTTTGACACCATCGCCAGCGGCGACAGCCACAACGATATGGGCATGATCAAGGCCAGCAAGGCGGGATTCCTCTTCAAGAGCACCGATCAGCTGAAGGCTGAGAACCCGGACATACCGGCGTACGAAACATATGAAGAACTGATGGCGGCCATAAAGAAGGCCATCAAGGCATAAGCTGCCGCATCACTCTTCGTGTATATATTTGAAATAATCGAGGTGGTCGCATTCGTTTCTGGCGACCGCCTTTCCTTTTTTGTCGAGACTCTCGTCCCAGCTGCTGTACGATCTCACCATGGTTTCCTGTTTCAGTATCTCGTACAGAGAAATATCGGGCAGGATCTCGTTTTCAACTATATTGCGGCAGATGGCATAGCGGACGGGGCTCTTGGCTGTCTGCACTTTGCCTTCGCCGTAGAATGGCGAGGGATCCAGCAGCTGCAGTTTGAGGTTCTCGTCCTCCATGATGTCGCTGAAAGAGAGGCCGAAAGCTTCCCGGATGTAATCCAGGTCATCGCGAACATCACTGCGCGCGCGCAGCGTCTGTGCGGTATATTCTTTCACCATCTCTTTGCTCTCCGGCTGCTCGTCGCTCAGTCACTGCCAGAGATTGCTCTTGGCAGTCTCGTAGCGGGAGATGCTGTAGGAAAGCTCCTTGACCAGCATCTTCTTGTAAAGAGCGTGCTTCATGATGCGGACCGCCTCATATTCGGCCAGCTCCAGCCTGTATTCGAGTTCCTCTTCGGAGCTGGAGTCGAGCACGGCGCGCAGCTGGAGATTCATGGGAGCCATGGCTTCCTCATCCAGGGGATCCATGCCCTGGACCTGCGTTTCCAGCAGGTCGATATCTTCCTCGCGCGTGAGGTTCCAGATGAGGCCTTCGCGCTCTATTATCTCACGTGCTTCGATGAGGTCGTCGGTGCGGTTGGCCACATTGAAGAGGGCTTCATAAGCTGCGATGCCGCGCTTATGGTAGCCGCGTTCGGCGACCCTGTAGTAACCGGGAACAAAACGTCCCAGATATTCACGAACTTCATCCATTATCATCATCTCCTGTGATCTCAAGGTAACGGTAGGAACCACTGTCATCGGACGGCGCGATCACCAGCACCGGGGGAGCCTTCTTCAGGCCGCGTATCGAGTTGGCTTTCTCCTTCAGGGAATCGGCGTGTTCCCATATCTCCTCGAATTCTTCATCGGCCCGGCTGTCATCGAATTCCTGCCTCGGCTTGGGAGACCCTTCTCCGGTGACCGCGGCCACGAACTTGTTATATTCTTCATCGCTGCAGCAGATCAGATTTCTGAACCGCGGCATCCTGGCCAGTTGTGCGAAATCGTGACTGGGCAGCGACAGTTCGCCGGTCAGCCGGTGTACGCTGTTTTGGAAGTGTTCTTCGGCGTGATCGGAGCGGTCCCGCATCCTGAGATCTATATACAAGAGAAAGATGCGGCAGAAAACCTCCATCGTCTTCAAGTATTTGTTCTTGATATATTTTGCATTTTTTTCATACCCCGTGGTGAAGGCGGCCTGCATATCTTCGTCTATATCCTGCAGTTTGTCGCGATAAACTGCGGCCAGCCTGTCCATGCCGTTCACATTGGCAGCATCGTAACGAGCCCTTATTTTGTCCTTGATCTGGGCGATAGATTCACCCTTGTAGAACTTGGAATCACGCGTTTTGGCTTTGACCGTCTCCAGAGAAAAGCAGTCCCTGATGAAATCGGCAACTTCATTGTAGTACTCAGCCTGACTGCGTGAATGTCCTCCTGCGCGGCAGCGCCTTCCGAGCATGCGATACAGTTCAGTCAGTTTTTTGACTTCACCCATTATCTTGCACCTCCTTGGTATATATGATAACATAGATTTCTTAAAAATTTTTTGGTATACTTTCTAATAGCCAAAAAGGAGCAAAAAAATGAATGATGTTGAATTTAAAGAGTCAATTATAGAAGTATTGGATCAGCAGCAGGAACAGCCGGAGAGGCTGAATGCTCACCTGGAACTGGAACTGATAGACTGCAGATACAAGGGCGGACCGGAGATCAATTATCGCTACCGCCCGAAGGAAGCGCATCTGAATCCGTATGGCGGAGTGCACGGCGGAATAATATGCAGCTTCTTTGACACTACCATCGGACTCGGTGCCGTGGCTCTGTCGCAGAAGTTCGTGACCACGACTGACATTGCAGTCAGCTACCTGAGACCATTGGTTTCCGAGTCCTTCCGCATCAATGTCGAATACACACAGATAGGGAACAAGATGATCAGGGGCACGGGCAAGGTCTTCGATGAAAAGTCGGGAGTGCTCTGCGCCACCTGTCTCGCCAGCTACATGCTGATACACACCAGAGAGAAGGGCCTGCAGGTATAAAATCATGAAAATCACAATGATCAACGGGCAGGATCACAAAGGCTCGACATATCACATCGGCAGGATGCTGGCGGACCGCCTGAGCGGAGAAGTCACCGAATTTTTCCTGCCGCGGGATTTCGGGGAGTACTGCACCGGGTGCAACCAGTGCTTCATGAAGGATGAAAAGCTGTGCCCCCACTATGAAAAGCTGCAGCCGATCACCGCGGCTATGGACGAGGCGGATCTGCTGCTGTTCACGACACCGGTATACGTGTACCACTGCACCGGGCAGATGAAGAGCTTCCTCGACCATTACGGATACCGGTGGATGGTGCACCGGCCCGAGGAAAGTATGTTCTCAAAGCAGGCTGTGATCATATCGACTGCCGCCGGCAAGGGCACTAAATCCACCAACAAGGATATTGCAGACAGCATGTTCTTCTGGGGCGTCGCCAGGACGTATACATACGGTTTCAATGTACGCGCCGTACGCTATTCAGAGGTCACCGAAGAGAGAAAAGCGCGCATCGCCAGTGATGTGGAGCGGCTGGCGCGGAAGATTGAAAGGGACGCGGGGCACGTGCGCCCGGGATTCAAGACGCGCAGCTTTTTCCGTCTGGTCAGGAAGATCAGGAGGCACGGATGGCAGGAGGCCGATCTGCGCTATTGGCAGGAAAAAGGCTGGGACAAGGACAGATACCCCTGGGACAGCAAAAAGTGACCGCTACAGAACCACGGCCGCGGTGCCGCACGTCATTTCTCCTGTTTACGGGAGCGGTGAGGGACTATATAATATAAATATGAGGAAAAAGGAGAACAATAATGATAAAGATCACATCTAAAGAAGAGGCTAACGGATACAGCTTTGAAATAGAAGATGAAACCGAAGACTTTGATGAAATGGGGATGGAGCTGGCGACGCTTATCAGATACGCGTATGATACCATGGCGGAGTCGGCTCAGAAAGAAGGGGCCAAGGATCCGGACCGTGAGGCGATGCTGTTTGTCGACAGCATAGTCAATGATGCGATCAACGGGGATATCACGGAGACCGGAGGCTCGCAGAAGCGACAGCGCGGAGAGATCCTGCATCTGGTCGATGACTACATGGCCAAAAAGAAAAAGGAAGACAAAGACGATGAGTGATCATCGTCTTTTCTTTTTGGTGTCTGCAATGGCCTCGCGGATCGATTTCCGGGATCGGAAGCGCCGTGAAAAGTCGATGCCGTAAGTCTCTCCCAGCAGGCGCAGCACCTCGTCGTAGTAGGTGAACATATAATAGCTTCCCTGCAGCCTGATGCACTGCGAACGCTTCACTGATTCCATGATCTCCCGCGTGTTGATGCGGTCACCTGTATCGCGCTTGATCAGTGAGGTGATCAGAAGGGCCACGTAGCATATGAGAAAGTGGCTCTGGGCATAGTCCGTCATGATGTCCGGACCGGCGCGGAAAATATTGCGGATGCGGCCGAGGCCGACGTAATGCCGGATGATGTTCTCGTCGTCCTCGTGCAGCTCGCTGGTGATGAGGACGGTGACTGCGCCCGGCTCGTCGCGATGATAGAAGACGACCTGCTTTTCATATATGATCTTCGTATTGCGCTCCCTGGGCTTGTCTTCGAGGTTGACAACGCGCGGGTTGGCCCGTGATTTGCAGGTGTAGCTGCCGAAGATCTGATTATAGCCCGCCGGATCTTCGATGAAGCGGCGCAGTTCCTCATCATAAGCGGCAGCCGGAAGGTGGAGTATGTATCCGTGGCGGGTCACGTTGTGGTGACTGTACCAGACGCCGATATCATCGTTGAGATCCATTTCGGTAACCGTGATCTGCTTTTTGAAATTCAACTCTTCAAAGCGCTTTGCCATGTAGGGATCCCGGGCTGCAAAGTCGAACTGGCTGGATGCCGTGTTGAAAGCCAGCGGCAGGTCGCAGGCGTCCTTGTAGAGACCTATGTATCCCTGATGGGCGCCCAGTTCGTAGGAAACGATGTAGTGATAGAGGATGCTGTGATCGTTGCCGTAAAGGTCGCTGGTCCTGTCGTACAGGTACTCGGTGAGCCGCGTCTTGTGTCTGGCAAGGTAAGCAAGCATATCCTCTACATCGTCCATGGTGCACTCGCAGTTTTCCAGCAGGGTGCTGCGGGCCTCGTAGGAAGCGAGAGCCGAGTCCGCACCCAGGAGGTGCATGAATATCAGCATGCGGAACACCGAGTTGGCGTTGTAGTTCCCCTGGGAGTGGCGCCTGTGGTTATTGATGAAATCGTGGAGCCCCAGCCGGTGATAGATCACGCTGTACACCAGATAACCAAAATTCTGGATGTATTCGGTGCTGGTATCCATGGTTTCCGAAGTGTCTATGGTCAGCTCCCTCATGCAGCGGGGCTCTGCCTTCTGCTGCCTCTCATCCTGGAGACGACTCTTGAAATAGGCAACGGGGTCGTCATATTCTTTCTGCAGTTCGTCCAGATATCCCAGTGAGCGGACTGTTCTGGTGCGCGTCGTCTTTCTTTCGCTGTCATAATATCCCTCTACGATTGAAAGATATATGCGTCCGCTGCGCGTCTTGTTTTTCTTCAAATACATTGTAATCAACCTCCCGACTAGTTATATTATATTGTGGTTCGCAGTATTTCGCAATAGAAATATGACAAACTGTTTCGCGGAAGGACGGGTGCAGGGCTTGTTAAAAAGTTGCAAAATCGGTTGTTAAATTATCAATTTGTGGTACAAAACGGGAAAATTAGAGGAACGATTTTGCGTTTCGTATGTTGTCGCAATAGAAATATGACAAAAAATGCGATAATTTTTTAACAAAATTAGCAAAGGTGAAAAAATTAACAAAATCCCATGTACTAATTTGCTATTATAAGGATAACAGGCTTGCTCAAGTTGCTTATTAGATGTATCTTGTAGATGAACAGTAAGAGTTGAACTAATTCATATATAGTTGAAAGTTAAATTCTAAGGAAAGGTGAGGAACATGGAAAACTACTTGAGTGCAGTAGATATCGGAAGGATAAGGAAAAGAATCAATCTCCTTTCAGGAATAAGAGAGTATTCGGTACCCCTGATAATAGGTGTGCTGGCAGCCCTGATTGCTGCCAACCTGCTGCCGGAGACTTACAAATACATAACAACAGAATTTCTCTTCGCGGGAAAGTTCAGTGCATCATGGCTGGTCGAGAATGTATTCATGGTTCTCTTCTTTGGAACAGCCGGGATCGAGATCGTTAAATCTCTGTCACCCGGCGGAGCACTGAACCCGATCAAGAAGGCAGTGACTCCACTCATGGCGACTGTAGGCGGAGTACTCGGCCCGATAGCTGTATTCTTCATCCTGAACTCTGTTTTCGGAAACGGCGAGTTCAGCAACGGATGGGGCGTATGCACAGCAACAGACATCGCACTGGCATGGCTGATAGCCAAAGTGGTCTTCGGCGCAAAGCACCCGGCGGTAAGCTTCCTGCTCCTGCTGGCTGTAGCCGATGACGGTATCGGACTTGGAATCATAGCTGTATTCTATCCGACACCGGGAAAACCGGTGAGACCGGTATTCCTTCTGCTGGTACTGGCGGGAATGGCTGTAGCTTATCTGCTGAATAAAAAGGGAGTCAGATCCTTCTGGCCGTACGTGATCGGCGGCGGGATCCTCAGCTGGATGGGCCTGTTCATGACAGGCGTCAGCCCGGCACTGGCTCTGATAGCAATAATTCCTTTCATGCCGAGAGGAAAGATAAATCCTGAGGAACGTCTGCAGCACTTCGAGGATGCACCGCAGAACTCGACTCTGGCAAAGTTCGAAAAGAAAGTCGGCCCGATAGTTGATTACGGCCTCTTCTTCTTCGGATTCTGCATGGCGGGCTTACAGATGACATCGATATCCAGCCTGACACTGATCGTGATGTTCTCCCTCTTCATCGGCAAGACCGTTGGTATATCTTCTTTCGCCTGCCTCTTTGGAAAGGGACTGAAGTTCGGACTTCCAAAGGGAATGGATGTCAAAGATGTGATCGTGGCCGGCATGGTCGGCGGCATAGGCCTCACAGTAGCTCTGTTCGTAAGCCAGTCCGCATTCATCGATCCTGCACTGCAGGGCGCGGCCAAGATGGGCGCACTGCTGAGCATCCTGTCAGGACTGATAGCAATCGCAGTTCGCAGAGCTATGAAGGCAGCGGCAGCCGGCAGGGCAGCAGCTGAAGAAGACGAAGCTGAAGGCGAGGTCGCTTAGTCTGCATCAGGCTTGATCAAATGGAAACAGAAATAAAAGAGACAATAGAAATGATATGGCGGATTCCGGAGTGATAACCGGATCAGAGCCGCAGCACCGGGTAAGCAGCGACCCGGAGCTGCGGCTTTTTGTATGCAGCGCCGGTGAGTGCGCGAAACGTAAAAAAGAACGCTTGTTTGTGAAACTGCGGCATGCTATAATTATTGCAAAGAGAGGTGACCAATGAAATTCATACATCTGTCGGACCTCCATCTGGGAAAGCGTGTAAACGGCTTCTCGCTCATGGAGGACCAGAAATATATACTGGACCAAATAATGGATATCCTGGATCGCGAGGGGCCAGATGCAGTTGTGATCGCAGGGGATGTCTACGACAAACCCGTCCCCCCGGCGGAGGCGGTGCGGCTGTTCGATGACTTCCTCTGCAGGCTGGCTGCGCGGAGCCTTCAGATCCTGGTGATCAGCGGGAACCACGATTCCCCGGAGAGGATAGCATTCGGATCACGTCTGATGGAAGCGAGCGGCGTGCACATGTCGCCGGCATACAGGGGAGTGACCGAACCGGTGGTGCTTTCCGATGAGGATGGGGAAGTGGCCTTTTATCTGCTCCCGTTCATCAAACCGGCACATGTGCGTCCTTTCTGCGAAGGTGAAGAGATAGACAGCTATACCGACGCTGTGAGGGCTGCAGTAGACCGCATGCATATAGATACCGGGTGCAGAAACGTGATAGTGACCCATCAACTGGTGACCGGAGCCTGGCGTTCGGAATCAGAGGAGATCTCCATCGGAGGCAGTGACAATGTTGATGCTGATGTTTTTGCTGACTTTGATTATGTTGCCCTCGGTCATCTGCACGGAGCGCAGACGGTCGCCGGGGAAACAGTGAGATACTGCGGCACGCCGCTGGCTTACTCCTTCTCTGAGGCCTCGCAGAAAAAGTCGCTAACAGTTGTAGACATGAAAAAGAAAGGCGATCTTGAGGTACGCACAGTGCCCCTGGTACCCCTGCGCGCCATGCGCGAAATCAAGGGCAGCTATATGGAACTGACAGCCAGGGAAAACTACGAGGGCACGGCAACCGATGATTATGTACATGTGACCCTAACGGATGAAATGGATGTCCCCGACGCAGTACAAAAGCTGCGCATCATATACCCGAACCTGATGCGTCTTGATTACGACAACGTGCGCACCAGAGCGGTGACCGTGATCGATGAGGGCGGTGACGTCGATAATAAGGGACCTCTGGAGCTCTTTGCAGAGCTGTTTGAAAAGCAGAACGGTGCCCCGATGACGCAGGAACAGTCGCAGCTGGCATCTGATATTGCACAGGAAATATGGGGAGATGAACGATGAGACCGGAAAAACTGACTATATCCGCCTTCGGGCCGTATGCCGGAGAAATGGAACTGGATATGAGCCTGCTCGGAAAGCAGGGATTATATCTCATCAGCGGCGACACCGGAGCGGGCAAGACCACGATATTCGACGCCATAACCTTTGCGCTCTACGGACAGGCCAGCGGTGACGAGCGGCAGCCCTCAATGATGCGTTCCAAATACGCCGACCCGGGCACCCGCACCTTTGTGGAGCTGGAATTCTCATATGCGGGAAAGCTCTACAGGATCCGCAGGAATCCGGAGTATGAGAGGAAAGCGCTCAAAGGCCACGGCATGGCAAAGCAGCGTGCGGAGGTGGAGCTGACGCTGCCCGATGGCAGTGTGGTCACCAGGAGAGGAGAAGTGGATAAAGCTGTCGAGGATATACTGGGTGTGGATCGCGATCAGTTCTCTCAGATAGCCATGATCGCCCAGGGTGATTTCCTGAAGCTTCTGGTCGCTCCGACTGAAGAACGCAGAGAAATATTCAGCAGGGTATTCCGCACCAGCGATTTCCAGCGCTTCCAGAAGAGGCTGCAGGACGAAGCTGCGCGTCTTCGCAGGGAATACGAAAAAGACAAAAATAGTATTCGGCAGTATATAGAGGGCCTCCGGTGTGATGAGGATGATCCTCTGGCGCCGCAGTTAGAGGCCGCAGCCAGAGGTGAGATGCCTGTCGGCGAGCTCCTGAAGCTGGGGGAAGAGATACTGGAAAAAGACCGCGCCAGAGCGCAGGACCTGGAAGAAAAAATCGATGTCGGCGACAGAAAACTGGGAGAAATCAATGCCAGGCTGGGTGCCGCCGGGGAACAGGAAAAGCTGCGGCGCTCTCTTGTGGACACCGAAGGCGAACTGAAACAATGGCGGCAGCGGCTCGAGGAGAAGGAGCTGCTGTTCGAGGAAGAGAAGAGAAAGCAGCCGCGGGTGGAAGAACTGCAGGACAGAATCGCCGCAGGAATGACGGGGCTGGATGAGTATGACCGGCTCGATGAATTGAAAGAGGCGGCCGCTCTTGCAGGTGCCCGGAAAGGGGAAAAAGAAAAGGCTCTGAACGCGTCTGCCTCAAAACTGGAGCAGGCCGAGGCGTCGGTCAGGGCAATAAAGAATGAACTCGAGCAGCTGGCGGGAGCCGGCGAGCAGAGAGAAAAAATATCTGCGCAATTAGCCGAAGTGCAGAGGAAAGCTGAGCGGCTGACGAGTCTTGCAGACAGGCTGGACAGGTTTGACTCGCTGAAACAGCAGCTTGAGGAGGCACAGGAAAAATATCGCCGGGCGAGCGCAGAGGCACAGGGAAAAAGCAAAAAATACGACCGTATGAACAAGGCTTTCCTGGACGGACAGGCGGGTATCCTGGCAGGGGAGCTGACAGACGGGGAGCCGTGCCCGGTCTGCGGAGCCACGGATCATCCGCATCCGGCAGTATTGCAGCAGGAGGTGCCGCAGGAGGCGGAGCTGGAAAAAGCCAGAACCGAAAAGGACAAAGCCGAAGAGGCTTCTGGAAATGCCAGCGTCAAGGCCGGCGAGCTGAACGGCAGTTACCGCTCGGAAAGCGCAGCCCTGGAAAAAGAGGAAGCCGAATTGCTGGGGAATGCGGATACCGGCCGGGCTGAAGATCTTCTGTGCATAGAGCAGCAACGCTGCCGGGAGGAGATCGGCCGCTTCAAAGACGACATATCCTGGGAAGAAGAGAATGTGAAGAGGAAGGCGGAGCTGCAGGAGAGCCTGCCTCGTGAAGAAAAAGCGGTAAGGGATCTGCGTGAGGAAATAAGTGATCTCGAAAAAGAAATCGCAGCTTTGGGCAGCAGCGAGGATGAAAAACGCGCTACTGCGGAAAAGATGGCAGCCGGACTGGAATTTGACGGACGGGCAGAGGCTGAGAAAAAGATACGCGAGATGAAGGCTGAAAAGAAGGCCCTGGAAGATGCCCGCCTCAAGGCGGAAGAGAGCCTGAAAGAATCACGGAGCGAGGTCGACAGGCTGAACGGCAGCCTTACCGAACTGCAGGGGCAGATCGACAAGGCAGAGCCGGTGGATCGTGAAGCGGAAGAGCGGTCACTGAGCGAGATAACCGAAGCTAAAAGGGCATATGATACAGAGCGCAAGTCGCTGCAGACGCGCAATGATACCAACGGGGATGCGCTTAATAATATCCGCAAAAAATCCAGGGAGATGGATGCAAAGGAACACATACTGAAGGTCGCTGAAAGTCTCGCGGATACTGCCAGCGGGCAGATATCAGGTAAAGCCAAGATAAATCTGGAGACCTATGTACAGATGACGTATTTCGACCGCATCATACGACGGGCGAACATCCGCCTGATGGTCATGAGCGGCGGCCAGTACGAGCTGGTGCGGCGTCAGGAGGCTGAAAACAAGAGGAGTCAGAGCGGCCTCGACCTCGATGTGATCGATCATTACAACGGGAGCGAGCGCAGCGTCAAGAGCCTCTCCGGCGGGGAATCCTTCAAGGCGTCGCTGTCGCTGGCACTGGGACTTTCAGACGAGATCCAGTCCAGCGCCGGAGGCATCCAGCTGGACACCATGTTCGTTGATGAAGGATTCGGCACTCTGGACGAGGAGTCGCTGTCGCAGGCCATGAGAGCTCTGGCCGGCCTGGCGCAGGGGAACCGCCTGGTGGGCATAATCTCACACGTAGATGAGTTGAAGGAGAAGATAGACAAGCAGATAGTGGTCACCAAAGACAAGCAGGGCGGCAGCCGGGCTGAGATAAAAGTGTGAAGCGGCTTTTCGTATAGAAAATCAAAAAGACCGCTGCGGGGACATGCCCGGCAGCGGCCTTTTACTTTCAGTTCAGCGATCCAGCTTCTTTTCAAATATTGGTTTTGTGTGCCAGCATCTGTCGGCGTAGCCCTGTATGCTGTTGTCGGCAGCGAATCTGGCTGCCTTTGCGATGTTCTCGATACTCATGCTGTTCCAGCGGTCGCGGTCCTCATAGGCCGCCTGGATATCATCGTGAGCACGGCAGTAATCGTGGAAATCATAGAGGCACATATACGGGTCGGCGATACTATATGACGGCTGCAGCAGGTAGTCCTTGAGGTTCTGGAAACTCTTGCCTGCAAAGCCCTGACCGATCCTGTCAATAACGGCTTTGAGGACCGGATCGCGGTCGTATAACGCGTGCGCGTCGTAGCCGTTGCGCAGATTCTCCTGGACTTCACTCTCCGTCTGCCCGAAAATAAATATGCTGTCCGGACCGACTGCTTCGCGGATCTCTACATTGGCGCCATCGAGTGTGCCGATGGTCACTGCTCCGTTGATCATCATCTTCATGTTGCCGGTGCCGCTCGCTTCTTTGCCCGCCAGAGAGATCTGCTCCGAGATCTCGGCAGCCGGCATCAGGTGCTCCGCCATGGAAACGCTGTAGTTCTCAAGGAAGATCACGCGCAGCTTTGATGAGATGCGGGGATCTTTGTCTATCTCCTCACCGAGTTTCACTATCAGTTGTATGATGTACTTGGCCAGATAGTAGCTGGGTGCAGACTTGGCTGCAAACAGGTATGTTTCCGGGCGCATCTCTTTGTCAGGATTTGCTTTCAGCTCCAGATAGCGGGAGATGATCCTCATGGCGTTCATCAGCTGGCGTTTGTATTCGTGCAGCCGCTTGGCCTGGACGATGAATATGGAATCCGGGTCGGGGGGCGTGCCGCCTGCAGCCTTGATGCGGTTGGATAATCTCACCTTGTTGTCGTGTTTTATTTCCTGGAGGCGTTCGCAGACCGACTGATCATCGCGAAAGCGGAAGAAATCCTCCAGCCTCTCATAGTGTGTCCTGTAGTCGGGACCGATGCAGTCGTCGATCAGCGAGGCCAGCTTTGGATTTGACTGGCATAGCCACCTGCGGTAAGCGATACCGTTGGTCACGTTGGTGAACCTGTCCGGGAAGGCAAGGAAGTAGTCGTGGAAAAGATCGTCGCGCAGTATCCTCGAGTGGAGCTCGGAAACGCCGTTGACCATGTGCGATCCGATGACGGACAGATTGGCCATGCGCACCTGGTTATCGCCCAGCGGTACGATGTAATTGATCTTGCCTTCATCGCCGGGGAACTTTTTCTCCATGTCGGCGCGGAAACGCCTGTCGATCTCGGTTATAATAGAAAATATGCGCGGCAGCATGGAGCGGACCATATCCACATTCCATTTTTCCAGGGCTTCCGCGAGCACCGTGTGGTTGGTGTAGGAAACCGTCTGCGTCACCCGCTCCCAGGCATAATCCCAGTCACAGCCGTAATCGTCTATGAATATGCGCATCAGCTCCGGGATGCACAGCGCCGGGTGGGTGTCGTTGATGTGGATGACAGTCTTCTCGGCGAAGTTGTCGAGAGTGCTGTACATGCGGTAATGGTCGCGCACTATATTCTGGCAGGAAGCGGACACCATCAGATACTGCTGCTTGAGCCGCAGTTCTTTTCCCTCTTCGATGTTGTCGGCCGGATAGAGCACCTTGGTTATCAGCTCGGCCCTGTTGTTCTGCTGAGCCGCTTTGGTGAAGTCACCGCTGTTGAAGGAAGCCATGTCAAAGCCGTCCGAATCCATGGCGCGCCAGAGGCGCAGCTTACATACATCTTCGCTGTCGGTGCCGGATACGAACATATCGTAAGGGATCGCATCGACGGTCTGCGCATTTTCCTGCGAATAGTGCAGCCCCTTTTCGTCCCAGTATTCATTGTAATCTCCGTAAAAGCTTACCTGGAAGGCATCATCGCTGACCGCATTGAGCCACACATGGCCTCCGGGCAGCCAGTTGTCCGGCAGCTCGGCCTGCCAGCCGTCGACGATCTTCTGCTTGAAAAGCCCGTATTCGTAGCGCAGGCAGAATCCCGTGGCATCGTAGTTGTTGGTCGCCATGGTGTCCAGAAAGCAGGCCGCCAGTCTTCCGAGGCCGCCGTTGCCGAGACCGGCATCCGGCTCCTGATCGAAGAGCTCTTCCATGGTAAATCCCTTCTGCTGCACGATCTTTTCGACGAGATCGGTTTCCCCCAGATTGTAAAGGTTGTTTTTGAGAGACTGTCCCATGAGGAATTCCATGCAAATGTAGTAAATTTTCTTTTTGCCGGACTCCGTCTTCTCTATCTCATTTTTCTTCTTGCTGAAAGCGTAATACTTTTCGTAGAGCTGGTTGTTGATGACCCTGGCGATTCCCTTGTAAAGGTCCTTGATAGTCGCCTGCTCGAAAGTAGTGTGCAGCGTGGTTTCCAGGTAGATCTCCAGGTCTTCACGCAGCGTGCGCCTTTCCCTGCGCGTTATCTTTCTGTTTTTCTTATTCCTCGATGACATTAAGTTACCCCCTTAAATCTCAGAACATGCTTTCATACATCTTAATGTATTCTTCCGCCGACGTCTTCCAGCTGAAGTCGAGCTCCATGTCGTGCTTCATCAGCGCGTTCCATGAGTCCTTGTCGTTGAACTTGTCGATCGCATTGCATGTCGCGTTATAAAAATCCCCCGGCGAATAATTGGCAAATGTAAAACCGTTGCCGTCCCCGGTGGTGCAGTCTTTGATGGAGTCGGCGAGGCCGCCGGTCTCCCTTACCAGCGGTATATTGCCGTACCTGCATCCGATCATCTGTGCCAGTCCGCAGGGCTCGCTGCGTGAAGGCATCAGCAGAATATCGCCGCCGGCGTATATCTGGTGCGAAGTCTCCATATCGAATTTGATCATGCAGCAGGCCTGGTCGCTGTGATGTGACTGCAGCCAGTTGAAATAATCTTCGTAGTTTTCGTACCCTGTGCCCAGCATCACAAACTGCACATCCTTGTTTTCAAGGATGCCCTCCAGCGTCTGCACTATCAGGTCGATGCCTTTGGCGGGCACCAGACGGGAAATCAGCGTGAGCACGGGGACATCCTTCACAGGGAGCCCGGTCATCCGCTGCAGTGCCTTTTTGCACGCGGCCTTGCCCGAAAGGTCGGCGGCCGAGTAGTTGGCGGCGATGTATTTGTCGCTCGAAGGGTCATAAGCTTCGGTGTCGATGCCGTTCAGTATCCCGCGCAGCTTGTGGCTGTTGCGGCGTACTATCTTGTCGAGGCCGAAGGCGTTGCCGGGATATTTCAGTTCCTCGGCGTATGTCGGACTGACAGTCGAGAAGATGTTTGCGGATTCTATGCCGCCCTTCATCAGGTTGATATCGTCTCCAAAATCGACAACATAGTTCTCCGACTGCGGGAGTCCGATGACTTCCTTGAGCACTTCGCGCCCGTAGTGGCCCTGGTATTCGATATTGTGCACTGTGAACACCGTCTTCGTGAACCGGCGGCGGAACACAGAATTCTGGTAGATGGGCACCAGGGCGGTCTGCCAGTCGTTCGCGTGGATTATGTTGGGGACAAAGTCCTCCATCAGTTCGATGGCATAGAAGATGGCTTTGGAGAAGTAAGCAAACCTCTCGCAGTCATCGTAATAGCCGTAGAGCCCCTCGCGCTTGAAGTAGTACTCGTTGTCTACAAAATAGTAGGTGACCCCGTCCTGCACCAGCTTGAACAGCCCCATGTACTGCTGCCTCCAGGTCAGGGGCACGGTACGGGTACCCAGGAATTTCATCCTGCGGCGGTTCTCTTCTGAGATGCTGCCGTAAAGCGGCATTATCACGCGGCAGTCGATATTGGCCTCTCTGCTGGCGTTGAGTGCTTTCGGCAGGGAACCGGAAACTTCACCCAGGCCGCCGCTGCTGGCAAAGGGAACCACCTCCGGGGTGACGAACAATATATTCAGTTTCTGTTTTTCTTCTGATTTGACTGTGGGGACCGAGATGTCCGATACCTGGATCTCGATGCCGGCTTCGGCCGCCCCCCTGGGCGCGGCGATCTTCTCAGCATTAGCGCCGGCCGGAGCCGACAGCTTTTCCTTTTCGGCAGCCGCCAGGGCCGCCGGTTTTTCAGCAGCTTTTTTCCGGGTCGCCGTAGTTTTCCTGGCTGTCGTAGTTTTCCGAGTCGCCGTAGTTTTCCTGGCTGCCGTCTTTTTAGCTGCAGTTTTACGCGTCTTTGAAGCAGCAGTAGATCCGGTGCTCTTCTTTTTCCCTTCAGGAGCCTTTTTAGTAGTCATTTGCTCACCTCTTAGTTCAAGATACCTTAGTCTGTTATATTAACCTATATTACCTTTTTAGTATACTACAACAATCGTCATTCGTCTAAATTTCGATTCTTCTGTAGATTTCAAAAACATGATGTATGTGACAATATTATATGCTATTATTATATTGAGGGACAGTTTATTAAGGGAGGTGACTTGTAATGACAATGACTTACCGAGATATTACTGAACAAAAATATCTTTTTCATAAAGGCAGGGATTACAGAAGTTATGAATTTCTTGGGGTCCACCCTGCAGGCCCGAAAAAATCGGATGGTTACATATTCCGTGTCTGGGCTCCCAGAGCTGCAAAGGTTTCGCTGGTCGGTGATTTTAATGACTGGGATCCGGCGGCCGATGAGATGCATCACCTTGAAGACGATGATACGATCTGGCAGATCGTCTGCAACAGGATCTCCGAGGGAGATCTGTATAAATATGCAGTGACTACAGATAAGGGTGAAGTGAACTACAAAGCCGATCCATACGGATTCAGATCCGAGAGCGGTTCCTTTGAAGAGGGCAGTATGAGGGCCTCTGTAGTCTGGAACATTGATCACGGCTTCCGGTGGGGAGATTCAGCGTGGCTGAAAAAGCGCAACCGCCTCAATCCATACAGATCACCGCTGAATATTTATGAAGTGCATCTGGGATCGTGGCGGCGCAAGGAAGACGGGCGTACGCTTTCTTACCGCGAACTGGCGGAGCAGCTGATACCCTATGTAAAGAAGATGGGTTATACTCATATAGAAATACTGCCTGTCATGGAGTTTCCTTATGACGGGTCCTGGGGATATCAGATCTCGGGGTATTACTGCATCACCAACAGGTATGGCAGCCCCGCGGATTTCAAACATTTTGTGAACGTGGCTCACAAAGAGGGGATCGGAGTGATCCTGGACTGGGTGCCCGCGCACTTCCCCAAGGACGAGCACGGGCTGATCGAGTTTGACGGTTATCCGCTGTACGAGTACACAGATCCGCTGAAGATGGAGCACGCCGGCTGGGGCACGAGGTCGTTCGATTACGGCAGGCCCGAGGTGGTCAGCTTTCTGATATCCAATGCTTTCTTCTTCTGTGAACGCTATCACGTGGACGGACTGCGGGTCGATGCCGTGGCTGCCATGCTCTACCTGGATTACGGCAGAGAGCAGGGAAAGTGGCGGCCCAACGATGAAGGCGGCAACAAAAACAAGGAAGCGATAGCTTTCCTGCAGAACCTGAACACCGATGTGCTGACGCAGTTTCCCGGGGTGATGATGATCGCCGAGGAATCGACAGCCTGGCCGAACGTGACCAAACCACCGTCGGTCGGCGGCCTGGGATTCAACTTCAAGTGGAACATGGGCTGGATGAACGATGTCCTCGAGTATTTCGCTACCGACTTTTACTTCAGGAAGGGGATACACAACAAGCTGACATTCCCGCTCACTTATGCTTACAGCGAGAACTACATCCTGCCGATATCTCACGATGAGGTAGTGCACGGAAAACGGTCGCTGCTGAGCAAGATGCCGGGAGGCTATGAAGAAAAGTTCGCAGGCTTGAGGGCCTTCTTCGTCTACATGTTCACACATCCGGGCAAGATGCTGACCTTCATGGGCTCCGAATTCGCACAGTTCACAGAGTGGGACGAAAAGAGGCAGCTGGACTGGATGCTGCTGGATTTCGAACAGCACAGAAAGATGCAGCAGTTCGTGAAAGAACTGAACCACTTCTATCTTGAGAACCCCGTGCTCTGGGAGACGGATGACACTTTTGACGGATTCAAATGGATAGATGCTGACAATGAAAATGCCAACGTCTACACATATTACAGGACAAATGGAGAAGGCAGGGCCGGCAGGACTCTGCTGGTAGTTCTCAATCTTTCCGGCAGGGAATTTGACAGATTTGATGTGGGGGTGCCGGAAGCTGCGGAATACAGGCGCGTGCTGGACACCGACATGAAGAGGTTCGGCGGCACAGGCAGCCGCAGAAAGAAAGTTTACAAGTTAAAGAGAGGCAGCTGCAACGGCTATGAAAAACACATCACGCTGGCTCTGCCGCGACTATCCGCAATTATTCTTGAAAGAGGGTGAAATCAATGAAACACAAGAAACAATGCATAGCGATGCTGCTGGCAGGAGGCCAGGGCAGCCGTCTGGCGCCGCTGACTTCTTCGACGGCAAAGCCGGCGGTGCCATTCGGATCACGATATAGAATAATCGACTTTTCTCTTTCGAACTGTGTTAATTCCGGCATCGATACTGTCGGCGTACTGACGCAGTATCAGCCGCTGGAGCTGAACGACTATCTGGGCACCGGCGGACCCTGGGATCTGAACCTCAGTTACGGCGGCCTGCATCTACTACCGCCTTATCAGGCGTCCAGGGGCGGTGACTGGTTCAAGGGAACCGCAAACGCCATTTACCAGAATATCAACTTCATCAAGAGATATCATCCGGAGTACGTACTGATACTTTCCGGAGACCATATTTACAAGATGGACTATTCTATCATGCTGGATGAGCACATAGAAAACAAGGCGGCCTGCACGATCGCGGTCATCAATGTGCCGCTGGAAGAAGCCAGCAGATTCGGCATCATGGATACCGACAGCGATGGAAGGATCATCGAATTTGAGGAAAAACCGGAACATCCAAAGAGCACGCAGGCATCGATGGGCGTTTACATCTTCAATACAGACAAACTGCTGAAGTACCTGGAGGAAGATGAAGCTGACCCGGATTCCGACAACGACTTCGGGAAGAACATCATACCGGCAATGCTCAAGAACAACGAGCGCATGTTCGCTTACCTGTATCGCGGCTACTGGCGCGATGTGGGGACCCTGGATTCCTACTGGGCGGCCAACATGGATACCATTGGCGATAATTCCGAGCTCTGGCTCAATGATCCCGGCTGGAGGATATACTATGTACATTCCTTTGATCATCCTCAGTACCTGGGGCTTCATGCAAAGGTCACTGATTCCAACACCGGTAACGGAAACGAGATAGACGGCACCATAGAGCACTCGGTCATTTTTGACAATATCGTGATCGAAGAGGGTGCGCTCGTCAAGGACTCCGTCATCATGAGCAATGCTGTGATCAGAAAGGGAGCACACGTTGAATACGCCATCGTGGCGCGGGGTGCTGAGATCGGCGAAAACGCCCGGGTAGGCGGCGATAAGGACAGCAGCGAGCTGACTGTGATCGCCAATTCTGTGAAGATCGGTCCCCGGGTGACAGTCAGGGGCGGCTCTGTAGAAGAGGACAAAGAGTAAAGGAGGATGGTTAGATGAATGCAGCTGGCATGATATTTGTTGATTCATATGACGTTAATCTTGATGAATTGACATACAAGAGAAATTTAGCTTCGGTGCCCTTCGGCGCCAGGTACAGGGTGATAGATTTCGTGCTCTCAAATATGGTCAATGCGGATATGAGGAATATCGGCATAGTGACCACGCAGAAATACAAGAGTCTCATGGGACACGTGGGAGCGGGTACTGAATGGGATCTCAACAGAAAACAGTCAGGGGTCACTTTCCTGCCGCCCTTCTCAAGTGAAAACGCGAGGAGTGTGTATGAAAACAGTCTGGAAGCGATGCAGGCCAATATGTCTTATCTGCGCAACGTGAAGGAAGAGTATATACTTTTCACGGGATGCAGCTCCATAGGAAACATCGATTTTCAGAAGATGTACGATTACCATGTGAAGAGCGGTGCCATGATAACGGGACTGTATACCGACGAGCCGCTTCACAAGCAGCCCGATGTGCCCTTTACAGAGTTCGAGATCGATCCCACGGGCAGGGTGACAGATCTTCATGTGACCACCGGAGGAGCTAAAGGAAAACACGTGGCCACCAACACATATCTGATGGCAAAGGACGATCTCCTGAAAATATTGAAGAAGACGGTCGAGGATAAAAAGACGAGTTTCCGGCTCGATGTACTGCTGCCGCTGATAAGGTATGAGAAGGTCATGGCTTACAAGGCAGAGGAAAAGCTGATGTTCCTCGATGACATTTCGGCTTATCTGCAGAGCAGTCTCGAATTGCTGAAGGCTGATGTACGCTACGAGCTCTTCAAGAACACCGAGAGACCGATCATCACCAGGGTAAAGGACAGCCCTCCGGGCAGCTACGGCAGCGAGGCCGAGGTGACCAACAGCCTGATAGCGGCGGGAACTACAATAAACGGCACTGTCAGAAACTCTATCATATTCAGGGAAGTCAGGATAGAGAAGGGCGCTGTGGTGGAGAACAGTGTTGTGATGCAGGACACGGTAGTCGGAGAGGGCGCAAGACTGAACTATGCGATCCTCGACAAGCGTGTGCGGATCAACAACGGCAGACACCTGTCGGGGTACGTGACACATCCGTTCTTCGTCAGGGGAAAGACGTCTATATAGTAAATGACAGAAGCATAGAAGCAGAATAGGAAGTGAAAGTGGATGGGAGAAGTAAGCGTTGTATTTAATTCGGAGGACGTAAGGTACAAGCAGCCGGTCGGCGCTGCGGCAGCAGGCGAGGGCATATATCTGGATCTGCTGGTGTCGGAGACGGTGGGCGCACGTGCAGTTCGGCTGGTGATACAGTTTGACAAGGACAATTCGGTCAGCAGGCTGGATATGCCGGGGCGGGAGACCACGGCGGCGACTGACGAATATATGGCTTATGAGATCACAGTGACCCTGAAAGAAAAGGGGCTTTACTGGTATTACTTCGAAATAGATACCGACAGGGGCACGCTGCAGGTGGGCAAGTCGGGTCTCGACAACCGCGCGGTGATCACCGAGAGGACCAAAGCCTGGCAGCAGACAGTATATGAGCAGCAATATGATGCTCCGGAGTGGATTTATGGTGGTGTGTTCTATCACATCTTTGTGGATCGATTTTATCATGCCGGAGAATATGTGCATATCGACGGCAAGAGGACCAGGGAGGACTGGGGTGGAATGCCGGACTTCCAGCCTCAGAACGGAAAGATACTGAACAATGATTTCTTCGGAGGCAATCTGCAGGGCATCATTGAAAAGCTTCCCTATCTCGAGGATCTCGGGGTGACTTGTCTCTACCTGAGTCCGATTTTCGAAGCTTACTCCAATCACAAATATGATACGGCTAATTACATGCGCATCGACCCCATGTTCGGAAACGAGGACGATTTTCGCGAGCTCTGCCTGGAGGCAAAGAAGCGCGGCATCCATGTGATACTGGACGGAGTATTCTCACACACCGGATCGGATTCGATCTACTTTGACAAATACCATCACTACGGCGGCAACGGGGCTTACGGCAACCCTGATTCGCCTTACAGGGACTGGTACTACTTCCACAAAGAGGAGACATATGAGACCTGGTGGGGATTCGATATACTGCCAAAGCTGAACAAGAGCAATGAGAGCTACATTGAATTCATCTGCGGCGAAAACGGAGTCGTCAGGCACTGGCTGCGGGAAGGAGCCGACGGCTGGAGGCTGGATGTCGCCGACGAGCTGTCGAACAGTTTTCTGGAATCGATCACGGCGGCGGCCAAGGCGGAAAAGCACGACGCCATGATATGCGGCGAAGTCTGGGAAGACGCGTCGAACAAGATAGCTTACGACGAGAGGAAGAACTATTTTGAAGGGGACAAGCTGGATTCGGTAATGAATTATCCCTTCAGAAACGCTATAATAGAGTTTGTAAAGAGCGGGAATGCCTGGCAGATCTCCGCAATAGTGGAATCGATAATGGAAAACTATCCGCAGGCGGTGGTGCATGCCCTGATGAATATACTGGGCACCCACGATACGGTACGCGTCATCACGGCGCTGGCCGGAAAAGACCTGGGATACAATCCGTCCCGGGAGCAGCAGGCGGCGGCGAGACTGGAACCTGCGGAATGGAAGCGGGGCCTCAACATGCTGAAGATAGCAGTGGTCCTGCAGATGACGCTGCCGGGTGTACCCTGTATATATTACGGCGATGAAGCGGGAACGGAGGGATACAAAGATCCCTTCAACAGGACATGCTACCCGTGGGGACATGAGAACCGGGATCTGCTGGACTGGTACCGGACTATCATCGGGATACGAAAGTCGCACGGGGAGTACAGGACCGGTGGTTACCGCACGGTGGCTGCTATGAACGGATTGTATGCTTTTGAGAGGTTCTCCAGGAAGGAGGATCGGCAGGGCAGCAGGAGACTGGTGACCGCTGCCAACTGCGGCGATAATGAGACCGCTCTGCTGCTGGACGGCAAATGGGTGGATCTGCTGACAGGAGAAAAAATGGAAAACAACATCACGGTATTCCCCGGGGAGGTAATGATCCTTCAGAAGGATGATCGTGAAGAAAGGTAAGATATGGACTACAGGGACAACTATGAAAAATGGCTGGCGAGCAGCGTGGTCGATGAAAAGACCAAGAAAGAACTGCGCGGCATCGCGGGCGATGAAAAGGAGATCGAAGACAGGTTTGCCGGCATGCTGAATTTCGGTACTGCCGGACTTCGGGGCATAATGCGCGCCGGACTGAACGGGATCAACGTGTATACTGTTCGCTATGCGACGCAGGGACTGGCGGATCTGATCAACAGCTGCGGCGAGGAACAGGGCGGCGGAGTCACCATCGCTTATGATTCGCGCAACAACAGCCCGGAATTTGCAAAAGAAGCTGCCTGTGTACTGGCGGCCAACGGCATCCACGTGTATCTCTTTGAATCGCTGAGGCCTACACCGGAGCTGTCCTTTGCGCTGCGGGAGACCGGCTCCATCGCAGGCATCAACATCACCGCCAGCCACAACACCAAAGAATACAACGGATATAAGGTCTACTGGTCGGACGGCGCACAGCTGCCGCCGGAGCACGCCGAACAAGTGTCGGCTTCCATGGCCGGAAACGACATCTTTGATGACGTGAAGACGGCCAGCTTCAGGGAAGCTGCCGGCCGCGGCAGCATTGCAATGCTGGGCTCGGAGATGGACGAGAAATATATGAAGAACGTGCTGGCACAGTCGGTAGGCGGCAAGTACGTCGCTCAGGCGGCCGACGACTTTGCCGTCATCTATACGCCGTTCCACGGCACGGGGTACAAGCTGGTGCCCCAGGTCCTCAAGCGCCTGGGCATGAAGAACGTGCTCACGGTCAAAGAACAGATGGTCATCGACGGTGACTTTCCGACGGTGGCCTCGCCGAATCCGGAGTACATCGAAGGTTTCGAGCTGGCGATCGAGATGGCCGAAGAAAATGACATCGACCTCATCATCGGGACCGACCCCGACGGCGACCGGTGCGGCGTGGTGGTTAGGAACGGTGATCACTATGAGACGCTCAGCGGGAACCAGATCGGTGTGCTGCTGCTGGATTACCTGATCACGGCAAGGCGGGAGCAGGGCATCCTGGCGCCGGACAGCGCTGCGGTCAAGAGCATAGTGACCACGACGATGGCGAACAAGATCTGTGCCGACAACGGCATCAAGCTGTTCGAGACACTGACCGGATTCAAATATATAGGCGAAAAGATCAAGCAGTTCGAAGCCAGCGGAGAATACACCTTCCTATTCGGCTTCGAGGAGAGCAACGGCTATCTGGCCGGCACTTATGCCAGGGACAAGGATGCAGTCGTTGCCAGCATGCTGGTGACCGAGATGGCTTGCATGTATAAAACGAAGGGAATGGATCTCTACCAGGCGATGCAGTCGCTGTACAAAAAATACGGCTACTACAATGAAAAAGTCACTTCGGTGGCCTTCGACGGTTTTGGTGCCCAGGCCCGCATGGCGGATGTGATGGAAAAGCTGAGAAAAGAGCCGCCTGCAGAGATCGGCCTTCGTGTCAGACGCGTGCGCGATTATCAGAGCGGTGAGATAACCGATGTCGCCAGCGGCGCCACAGAACCCACCGGCCTCCCAACGAGCGACGTGCTATTCTACGAGCTGGATCAAGACTGTGCGGCCATAATCAGGCCGTCGGGGACCGAGCCCAAGGTAAAACTGTATGTGATGACCAAGGCGGACAACGCCGCAGCCGCGGCCGAGCGCCTGGCTGCGGTCCAGATGGCAGGCAGCCGGCTGCTCAACGAGTAGCCAGGTCTTCGAAGGGGACCAGTCCCCCGGTGGAGCTGGCCTGTGTCACGCAGAGCGCCCCCTCGATGAGGGCGAGCTCGAGTGCCTCCTCGAACGGATATCCGCGCAGCATCGCGGAAAGATAGGCAGCAATGGAAGTGTCTCCGGCACCGAGTCCGGACACTTCCTTTTTTACTGTCTTCGCTTTGGCACTGCCGCGCCGGTCGGCCCAGTCGGCCAGGGAACCGGCTTCGCGCCCCAGATCCCTTTCGATCTTCGAAGTGGTTTCTGCGTCCGCATTGCTGTAGTACATCCCCCGAGTACCGCATTTGATGAGCACGTTGGAGGCGCCGAAGTCGCGGCTCAGAGCTGCCAGATAAGCTGCCGAGGCATCGTCACCGGAGCGCATCATGTAGCGCAGTTCGTCGATGCTGGGCACGAAAAAATCAACGTAGGGCAGCACCCGCTGCAGGATCCTCTTCCAGTCCTGCCTGCCTGCGTCGGAATCGGGATCCACGGCGCACAGATCGAGAGAAGTCACCATGCCGCGCTCTTTGGCCCGGCTGAAGATCATCATCAGATCTTCGCCTTCATTCCGGTAGATCTTTTTTAGTGAAGGCGGATGCCCGAAATGCAGCAGACTGCAGTCCTGCAGCGCATCAAAGTCGACGTCCGCAAAAGAGTAATCATCGTTTGCACCGGGATTCTGCAGAATGGCGCGGTCGAGGCCCTCGGGGGCCATGATGATGCTGTAAGCGGTATCCAGCTCCGGATCTTCAAGGAGTCCGCTGAGTGCAGCTTCCCCCGTCTCTCGCTGCAGCATGTTCTTCAACATGGCACCGAAGTCATCCTGACCGATCTTGGCGCACAGGACGGGCTCCACACCGAATAGTTTCATCGCGGCTCCGGTGTTGGCGACCGGGCCGCCGAAACATATATCATGGCCTTCTATGCGGGTGATGGCCCCGGGTTTGATGACATCAGCAAAACTGGTGGCTCCCCTGCTCACAAAACGGGGCATTATATCCACGCTGACGCATCCCAGCACAGCGGCCTTTATTTTACCTTTTTCTATCATCGCATTTACCTCCTGTTTGCTACTGTTCATTTCTGCTGCCAAGACGGTCGTACCGGGTCGTCAGCTCCGCGATATGATCCAGCAGTTCCCCGGTCACCATCCCCGGCATGAGGCGCCAGTCCCAGTTGTCAGAGCCGGTGCCGGGCACGTTGATGCGCGCGGAACTGTCGAGAGCCAGGTAGTCCTGAAGAGGTACGATACAGGTCCGCGCCCTGCTGGACATGGCTATGCGCACCATGCCGTCGCAGACCTGCTGCGCACCGCGGGTGTCCTGGCTCAGATAGCGGTTGATGTAATCGACTACAGCCAGAGCGGTAGCCTCGTTCAGGCTCTGGAACCATCCCACGGTAGTGTCGTTGTCGTGTGTTCCCGGATAGACGACACAGTTGTCGTTTTCAAAGTTGTCCGGCAGGTATACGTTGGCCGGATCTCCGTCAAATCCGAATTGGAGCACCTTCATGCTCGGCAGTCCGGCCCCGCTGATCATCGCCTTTACTTCCGGGGTCAGGTAGCCGAGGTCCTCCGCGATAAAGCGGCAGTCTCCGGGCATCTCCGAAGCCGCCTGCTGCAGTGTTTTCAGGAATTCCAGACCGGGTCCCTTTTCCCAGTGGCCGTCGGCCGGCTGCCTGGTGTCTGCGGGGATGGAATAGTAAGACTCGAAACCGCGCGTGTGGTCGAGCCTGACGACATCAAACATGCGGAACATTTGACGTATGCGCTTTTTCCACCAGCTGTAGCCTGTGCTCCGCTGGTATTCCCAGTCGTAGAGCGGGTTGCCCCACATCTGCCCCTGGGGTGCGAATCCGTCCGGAGGAGCCCCCGAATAAGCCGTCGGGCGCATGCTGTCGTCCAGCTGGAAGAGCTCGGGGTGTGACCAGCAGTCGGCGCTTTCGTAAGCTGCATATATGGGAATGTCGCCGATTATCTCGATGCCGCGGTAGTGGGCGTATTCTGTGATATGGTGCCACTGGCGGAAAAATTGATATTGCATCCACTTCTGAAAGTCGATTTCATCAGCCAGCTCCACATAGTATTCGTTGCCGATCATGGGCCATTCGTCCCAGTCCATGCCGCCGAAGTGATCTTTCAGGGCTGCATAAAAAGCATAGTTTTCCAGCCAGTCGCGTTCCGCGATGCAGAATTCTTCAAAAGGCGGGTCGGCCTTTGAGCGCATATAAGCTCTGCGGAGCACTTCTTTCCGTGGTTCGCGCAGTCGCAGATAATCTATGTAGTGCGGTTCTTCGGTGTCGTCGCTGTTCTCGCCAAGGAATCGCAGATCCGCTTTGTCGAGCAGACCTTCCCGGTACAGCCTCTGCGGGTCGATGAATATCGGGTTGCCCGCAAAGCTGGAGTGCGGCTGGTAGGGCGAGTCGCCCTTGCCGGCGGGACAGAGCGGCAGCATCTGCCAGTAACTCTGGCGGGCGCGTGCCAGCTGATCTATGAATTCTTCTGCTTCTCTGGAAAAACATCCTATACCGTACGGCGACGGCAGGGAGAACACCGGCAGCAGTATTCCTCTTTTTCTCATCTGTATATCCTCGATTCCTTCTGTTTAGCTTTTAAGTATATCATAAATGGACTTTGCCTGCAGATTATATTATAATTAATAGCCAGGGGAGAGGCAGGAAAGGTGAGGTATCGAAATGAATATTAAGGTTGAACTAAAGAACACCGGTCTGGATGCGGCGAAGGTGTCTGCCAGGAGAAAGGAAGCCGAAACTGCGCTCGACAGGCTGTGGTCCGGGGAGCTCGATTTCACCGGATGGGTCAGGGATCCTTTTGATTTCAGTGATCACAAGATCGATGAACTGCTGGAGATCGCTGCCCGCATCAGGAGCAGCAGCGATTATTTTCTGGTCCTCGGAGTCGGCGGCTCCTTCATGGGGGCCAAGGCTGTCTGCGACCTGCTGGCCGAAAAAAATGCGGGGACCAGAGTCATTTTTGCCGGATATAATTTCAGCGGCAGATATATCAGAGAAATACTGGATCAGATCGAAGGACACGAGGTCTCCATCTGTGTGGTCTCCAAGTCGGGGAGCACCACGGAGACGCTCTCGGCTTATGGTATTTTCAAGCAGTGGATGATCGACAGATACGGCCGCGAAGAAACAGCCAGGAGAACGTTTGTGGTCACCGAGCACAGGTCTAATTACCTATTTGATGAAGCTACTGCCGAAGGTTGTACGATCTTCGACCTGGCGCTGGATATCGGCGGCCGTTACTCGGTGCTCACTCCGGTCGGCCTGCTGCCGATCGCGGTGGCCGGCATAGATATCAGGGCGATGATGGATGGCGCCCGCGGTGTCGCCAGCAAGGAAGCTTACAGAGGACAGGGACTCGACTACGCTATCAGCAGACAACTGTTCTATGAGGCGGGCAAGAGGATCGAGGTCTTCGAGTTCTTTGACCCGTACTTTGCTTACTTTGGCGAATGGCTGAAGCAGCTGTTCGGCGAGAGCGAGGGCAAAGACGGCAAGGGACTGTTCCCGGCTTCACTGATGTTCTCGCGCGATCTGCACTCCATGGGTCAGTTCCTGCAGCAGGGAACGGACAGCTTCCTGGAGACCATGATCACGGTCTCTCAGGCGACGCAGGATATCGATATCCCGGAGATCGCAATGAAGCCCTTTGCCGGCAAGACCATCATGCAGATCAATGAGTGTGCCGAAAAGGGCGTCCTGGCGGCGCATGTGAAGGCCGGCATTCCGGTAGTCTCCATGAGTCTGCCACGTCTGGATGCGGCGATGATCGGCGAGCTGATGTATTTCTTTGAGACTCAGTGCGCGATATCCGCGCTGCTGTCGGGAGTCGATCCCTTCAATCAGCCGGGCGTGGAGGATTACAAGCGCGAGATGCGTTCATATATCAGCAAATTGTAGAGGTAAGAGTGAAAAAGGAGCAAAGAAAAAAACGTGAAATAGATATGCTGCACGGTCCCATGGGGAAGAAGACGCTGATCTTCGCGCTGCCGCTGGCGGTGACCGGGATCCTGCAGCAGCTTTTTAATGCGGCGGACATCGCGGTGGTCGGGCAGTTTGTCGGCAAGCAGGCCATGGCTGCCGTGGGCAGCAACAGTCCGGTAGTCGGCATCATGGTCACTTTTTTCATCGGCCTTTCGCTGGGCTCGAATGTGGTCATCTCAAGATTCACCGGGCGCGGCGACAGCGGGGGCATCACCCGCGGCGTGCACACATCGATAATAATCGCGCTGATATTCGGCTTTTCAATGCTGGCGATAGGAGAGATCGCGGCTGCTCCTCTGCTGGAGCTGCTGGGCGTGCCCCGCGAGATCATGGCCATGGCCACCAGATATCTGCGCATTTACTGTCTGGGCCTGCCGGTGATCTTTCTCTATAACTTCGAGTCCGCTATTTTCAGGAGTCAGGGCGACACCAGGACCCCGCTGATATGCCTCACTTTATCGGGGATCATCAACGTGGCGCTTAATCTGTTCTTTGTCATCGTGGTCGGTCTCGATGTGGAGGGCGTGGCCATAGCCACGGTGATCGCCAACGCGGTAAGCTCCGGCCTGCTCTTCTTCTTCCTCGTGCGCAGCCAGTCGCTGATCCGCGTGCGCCGGGAGGACTTTCACGTCGCCGGGGGAGTGCTGCGCGAGATACTGCGCATCGGTGTCCCCTCGGGACTGCAGAGCACGGTCTTCTCGCTCTCGAATCTGTGCATCCAGTCGGCTATCAACAGCCTCGGTTCGGATGTGATCGCGGCTTCGGCGGCGGCTTTCAACATCGAGATATTTGCTTACTATATCATCAACTCCTTCGGCCAGGCGACCACCACCTTCGTGGGACAGAACTACGGCGCTTACAACTTTGAACGCTGCAGGAAGGCGACCCGGATATGTTTCCTGCAGGACATCATTCTCACTGCTGTCATCTCCTTTACGATACTGGCCTTCGGCGGGCCGCTGCTGCACCTGTTCAACGGGGACCCCACGGTCATCGCTGTCGGCTTTATCAGGCTGAAGTATATCCTGACGGCGGAAGTGATCAACGTGGTCATCGAGATCATGTCGGGCTGCATGCGCGGCTATGGATATTCGCTGGTGCCCGCGGTAGTCTCGCTGGTGGGCATCTGCGGCGTCAGGATCACATGGGTGTATACGATATTCCAGCAGTCACCGACATTTGAGACCCTGGTCACCGCTTATCCGGTCAGCTGGGCAGTGACTGCGGTGGTCACCACCATCGGCTACCTGATCCTCAAAAAGCAGAAACTGATACCGTATTTCGAACAGCGGCAAAAAAACGAAGCTAAATGAGAATTCCCTTATATGGTAACATTTGTTACATTATATTTCCCGCCCTTGTGCTATATTTATCTCAAAAGAAAGAGAAAAGGGAGATAACATCATGAAAAGAAAGATCATACATATTGACGAAAGTAAGTGCAACGGTTGTGGTATCTGTGCAGATGCCTGTCACGAGGGTGCCATCGGCATGGTGGACGGAAAAGCAAAGCTGCTGCGGGACGACTACTGCGACGGCCTCGGAGACTGTCTCCCGGCATGCCCCACAGGAGCGATCACGTTTACTGAACGCGAAGCGGCTGCCTACGACGCGGCAGCTGTAGCCGAGAACAAAAAGAAGAATGCGGCCGCCGGCTCAAATCAGGCTGCCGGTGCGGCTGCGGATCCGGAACCCTCACAGGCTCCGTCTTCACTGCGGAACTGGCCGGTGCAGATCAAGCTGGCACCGCTGCAGGCTCCGTACTACCAAGGCGCCGATCTTCTGATTGCTGCGGATTGTACGGCTTATGCATATGCATCCTTCCATCAGCGTTTCATGAAAAACAGGGTCACCCTGATCGGATGCCCCAAGCTGGATGCGGTCGATTACTCCGAAAAGCTGACAGAGATCATCCGCAGCAACGATATCAGGAGCGTGACCATACTGCGCATGGAGGTGCCCTGCTGCGGCGGCATCGAGATGGCTGCGAAGAAAGCGCTTCAGGACAGCGGCAAGTTCATCCCCTGGCACGTTGTCGTGATCTCCATCGAGGGAGAGATCCTCAGCGAATAGGCACAACTGACAATTTAAAATTCCTTAATAAACTGTAACACCGGCCTCAGAGAAAGGACCACGCGGTCCCTGTCTGCAGGTCGGTGTTCTATGTGCACGACTATTTATATCAGATGCCTGTTCCTATATCGAGAGAATGTCTATCAGCGACAGCAGGTCGAGATCCGGTTCTTTGCGATTCATGTTCACCGCGGTCTCCAGGTCGGTCTCCGTGATCTTGTTGCCTTCGATACCGATAGCCAGATTGGACTTGCCCGCTTTCAGCAGTCTCACGGCGTGCGATCCCATGCGGGAAGCCATCACGCGGTCCCTGGCTGTCGGCGATCCGCCGCGCTGGATGTATGCCAGAACGACCGTGCGCACTTCCTGCCCTGTGTTGTTCCTGATGATGGCCGCCAGTTCGTTGATGGGAATATCCACGCCCTCCGCCTTGATGACGATGGTGTGATGCTTGCCGCGCGACACCCCGTCGGTGATCTTCTTGCACACCGCATTGATATCGGTAGTCAGTTCCGGTATCAGGATCGCATCGGCACCGCCGCCGATTCCCGAATAGATGGCGATGTCGCCGCAGTTGCGGCCCATGACTTCTATGATAGATGTGCGCTCGTGCGAGGAACTGGTGTCCCGTATGTTGCCGATGGCCTGGAGCACGGTATTCACTGCGGTGTCAAAGCCGATAGTGCGGTCCGTGTAAGCCATGTCGTTGTCTATGGTGCCCGGAAGACCGATGACGTTGATGCCCTGTTTGGTCAGCGCCAGTGCCCCGCGGTAAGTGCCGTCTCCGCCGCAGGCGATCAGTCCGTCGATACCGTGGCGGCGCAGGTTGTCAGCCGCTTTGAGCTGTCCCTCAAGGGTCTTGAATTCTTCGTTGCGCGCGGTCTTCAGTATGGTACCTCCGCGCTGGATGATATCGCCTACGCTCTTGAGATCCATCTCGCAGAAGGTCTCGTCAAGGAGACCCTCATATCCGCGTTCGATGCCGACGACTTCTATCTGGTTGTATATCGCTGTTCTGACCACTGCGCGGATGGCTGCGTTCATGCCCGGCGCATCCCCGCCGCTGGTCAATACTCCTATTCTGTTCAAAAGTTTACACCTCCCCCGATGTTTGTGCTTATTCCTTCTCATTATATCATAGATGAGGTGAAAATAAAGAAGCACCGGTCTCCGGTGCCTCTGCTGTCCTGTTTGAATAAATCTCCTTTAAGGCCTGTCCTGCTCGTCGTCCAGAGATGTCTTTGCGTGTACCTGGATGGTGGTGTCGTAGCAGGCAAACTTTTCGTCCAGATTTCCGGGGATCGTGCTCTGGGTCAGCAGGCTGACTACGGGTACGATCACCAGTGAAAGGACCATGGCGAACACGCCTGAGAACAGGGAGTTCTGGAACATGAATCCTGCGAATCCTCCCGGCATCGGCAGGATCCCCAGTGAGATCAGCAGCTGGATGATCATGAGCACAGTTCCGAAAACATAGCTGACGCCGACGGCCGCCTTAGTCGTCTTCTTCCAGTAAAGGCCAAAGAGGAACGGCGCCAGGAAAGCTCCTGCCAGAGCGCCCCACGATATTCCCATCAGCTGGGCGATGAAGGTCACATGCGATTTGGCCTGAATGATCGCGATCACCGCGGAGATGAGGATGAAGAAAGCCACGAAGAAGCGCATGATGTGCATCTTGTTGTCTTCGTTCAGCTTTTGTTTTGTCAGTGGTGATATGAAGTCCAGGGTCAGGGTGGAGCTGGAAGTCAGCACCAGTGACGACAGCGTCGACATGGAAGCCGAGAGCACCAGGATGAGCACGATGCCGATGAGGATGTCCGGCAGATTCGACAGCATGCTGGGCACGATGGTATCAAAGCCCTCTTTGTCCACTGTCGCCTGATCGGTGAACAGACGGCCAAAGCCGCCCATGAAGTAGCAGCCGCCGGCTACAATGAGGGCGAATGCGGTCGAGATTATGGTTCCCTTCTTGATGGATCCTTCGTTCTTGATGGCGTAGAATTTGGCCACCATCTGCGGCAGTCCCCAGGTGCCCAGTGAAGTCAGCAGGACTACGAACAGCAGGTAGAGCGGATGCGGTCCCAGGAAGGAAACATAGGCTCCGGTGAAGGTGTCCGCGGTCTTGATGTCGCCCATGGCTGCAAGGGAACCCATGAAACCGCCGTGTACGTTGAGTACGGCAGCGATCACAGCGCAGATACCGAAGAGCATGATGATCCCCTGGATAAAGTCGTTGATAGCCGTCGCCAGGTAACCGCCCAGGATCACATATACCGCGGTCAGTGCCGCCATGACGATGACGCACACCGCGTAGTCGACGTCAAAGGCCATGCGGAAAAGACGCGAAAGGCCGTTAAACAGGGAAGCCGTGTAGGGGATCAGGAAGATGAAGGTGATGAAAGAAGCCCAGATCTTCAGATTCCTGGAATCGTATCTTTGACCGAAATACTCAGGCATGGTCCTCGATCCGAGGTGCTGAGTCATTATCCGGGTGCGCCTTCCCAGTATCGTCCATGCCAGCAGCGAACCGATGAAGGCGTTGCCGAGGCCGATCCAGGTGGAAGCTACTCCAAAGTTCCATCCGAACTGTCCCGCGTAGCCAACGAATATAACAGCTGAAAAATATGATGTTCCAAAGGCGAATGCCGTCAGCCATGGTCCGACCGAGCGGCCCCCGAGCACGAACCCATTGACATCGGTGCTGGATTTTCTGCACTTGACACCTATGGTGATCATTACTGCGAAGAAAAGCGCCAGCAATATCAGCTTGATAACCATTTAAAATTCCTCCCGTGTGTGAATTGCTGCGGCTCCTGTGTAAGCCAGAGCCACATCTTCCATTTTCACACAAAGAAGGAAATATGTCAATTGAAGTTAGTACTTACCACAACTATGCGAACCGGGAACCGAACTCCCTGGCTGCCTCCAGATTTTCATCCACTTCCTTGCTCTTGCTGTAGAAAGTTTCCCCTTCGACGGGTACTCCTCTGGCCCGGAGACCCTTTTCCATCTGAGAAAAGGCGCGCCTGCTGGTCATCGAAGTTGAAAAGAGGACCACCTTGCCGACTTTGCCGGGATCGAGGGAGGCGATGAATTTTTTCATTCTGCCGCTGATCCTGCCTGCATATACCGCCGCTCCGAGATAGAGAACATCCACCTCACCGCCGAGGGCTGTGGGTATGGATTCTGCGCTGCATCCGGCGCCTTCGGCTATGGCCTCGGCTATCGCTTTGGTATTTCCGCCTCTTGAATAATATCTCACTGCTGTATTCATGGTATACCTCCTAAATCTGTTCGGGTATCTATATAACAGAGTCTACACCCGCCAATTTTTGTTTGTCAAGCTCCGGCGGCAGTGATAAAATGACTGCATGGAAGTGTGTATTTTATTCGCAAGCCCGAGAAAGAACGGGAACACGGCGCAGCTGCTGTCGCCGGTCAGAGAAGAAATAAAGGATCAGGATTCAGATTTCAGAGAACTGGATCTATATGATATGGATCTGCGCCCCTGCCTGGCGTGCCGTGCCTGCCAGCGGAACTGGTCGATGTTCGGCTGCCCGCAGGAGGACGATATGCAGCAGGTGTATGACGCCATCATGAGCAGCGACCTGATCCTCCTGGCTTCCCCGATATACTCATGGTACTGTACGCCGCCGCTGAAGTGCGTGCTCGACCGCATGGTATATGGAATGAACAAATATTACGGGGATCAGAAGGGACCTTCACTATGGGCCGGCAAATGCCTCGCCGTGCTCACGACATGCGGCTATCCGCCGGAAAAGGGAGCGGATCTTTTCGAAGAGGGCATCAGGCGGTACTGCCGTCATTCACAGTTGAATTACCTGGGTATGCATGTCGAGCGTCATCTCGGCTATGATACCGTGTTCATGGACAGGGGGAAAGCTGCCAGAGCGATGGCTTTCGCCGACAAGATCCTGACCGCCTGCCGCACAGCGGGAAAAGGGGTGCAGGATTGAAAAAACGATTCAGCAGTAAAAAATTCACCCTCAGGCTCCTGGTGTATGTCGGCGGGATAGTTGTCCTCGCGCTGGGTATAGATATGAACACCAAGGCCCTGCTGGGCGTGTCTCCTGTGATCTCCATAGCTTATAATATCTCGGTGATCACCGGCATCAAACTCGGAATCATGACATTCATATATTACGGTGTGCTGATACTGATCCAGCTGGCTATGCGGGGGAGGGATTTTCCGCCGCATCAGTTCATGCAGATACTGATGAGCTTTGGCACCAGCTTTTTCATACAGATATTCGATGATATCCTGCCGGTCGGGGAGACCTGGCTGCAAAAGGGGATCATGCTGGCGGCGGCCATCGTGATCACCGGCATCGGAGCCTCACTGACGGTGGGCATGCATACCATTCCCAATCCCGCGGACGGGCTGGCCAGTATCATCGGCATGAAGCTGGGCAGGAACTTCGGCTTTGGCAAGAACGTTCTCGACCTCAGCTGCATCGGTGTGGCCCTTGCCATAGGTTTGATATTCGAACACAGCCTGCTGGGAATCAGCGTGGGCACTGTGATCGCCATGATTTTCACCGGACGGGTCATCGCGCTGGTACAGAAGACGACGGACCGGATCTACAGGGCTGTCAGTGAAGACGACCCACTGTACGGAAAGAAGGAGAACAATGAAGATAAGAAGAGCTAGAAGGGACGATATTGCAGGGATCAACAAACTGCTGCGGCAGGTCCTCATGGTGCATCACAACGGGCGCCCCGATCTTTTCAAGGCCGATGTGAAGAAGTACACCGATGAAGAGCTGGAGGAAATAATCGCCGATGACGAACGGCCGGTGTTTGTGGCCGTCGATGAAGAAGAGCGGGTGACGGGATATGCGTTCTGCATTTATCAGAAGCACGATGATGATAATATCCTCACCGATCATGTCTCGCTGTACATCGATGATCTCTGTGTCGATGAGGAACTGCGGGGCCGGCACATCGGGCGTACCATATACGAATACGTGCTCGATTTCGCAAAAAAAGAGGGTTTTTATAATGTAACCCTCAATGTTTGGTCGTGTAATCCGACCGCCGAAGAATTCTACAGATCCTGCGGCCTGGTGCCCTTCAAGACGGGCATGGAAAAGATCCTTTGAAGACAGGGACTATTTGTCCCTGTTTTTTTCTTCTAAGGAATCGATATCTTTCTTTCTGTGACGTATAGCGATGGTGCAGCTGACTATAAAGCCTCCCCACAGGAGGGTGCAGCCGATGATCATCATGATTATGGCATCAATACTCATTATTTATCCTCCCATCTCCTGATGCGTTCCAGATCGTTGTAACCCGGGAAGCCTTTTGCCTTCAGGAACAGCATAGCGAATACCACTATTATTAGTATAGCACCCCAACCGAAGATATTGATATCTATCTGTGCATAATCTCCATAACCCTGAGTGATGAACTGGTATGTATTCAGTACAGTCATTACTCCGAGCATGATGACGGTGATGAATTTAAGACAGAATGTCCACCATTTTCCCACGCTGAAGTTGGAATACTCGTTGGCGATCTTGCGTATCTCTTCGGGGTTGAAGAACCATGCGATGAGGATGACTTCCAGCAGGCCTGAGAATGTCAGAGCTATCTGGTTGGTGAAGGCATCCAGGATGTCAAGTATGTTGAGTCCGCCGCCGGTGATGAACAGGATGCTCAGCAGCAGTGCCGGTACCAGCACCAGTGTGGTCGCACGTCTGTGCTCGATCTTGAACTTGCCTTCGATGCCGGTGATGATGACCTGCGATATCGATATCAGCGAGGTTATCCCGGCGACAAACAGGGCTCCGAAGAAGCACACTCCTACGAGACCGCGCATGGCAGGCATCGTGCTTATCGCGGTCGGGAAGGTCATGAAAGCCAGACCTACGCCCTGACCGGCCACATCGCTGACAGGAACGCCCTGCGAGGTTGCCATGAAGCCTATGATGCTGAATACGCCGATGCCGGCGAATATCTCAAAACCGTGGTTGGCTGTCGCCGTGATGAAGGCGCTGTTGACCACATCAGTCTTCTTTGGCAGGTAGCTGGCATAGGATATCATGATGCCGAACGCTATCGACAAGCTGTAGAATATCTGCCCGTAAGCAGCCACCCATACGTGCGGGTCATGCAGCGATGACCAGCGCGGCTTGAACATGTACTGCAGTCCCGAAGCAGCTCCCGGAAGGGTGATTCCGCGGATGACCAGTACCAGCGTGAGGACCATGAGGATCGGCAGGCCGATGCGGCATGCTTTTTCTACGCCCTTGCTGATGCCCAGATACATTATCAGTGCTGCCAGTCCCCATACTATGCAGAACGGCAGTATCAGGTTTGTCTGGATCCCGCCCAGCTGGTGTGCACTGCCGGTGACTCCGAGGAATTTCGTGAAGAATCTGGTCGGGTCGCTGCCCCATGCCTGTGTGAATGAAAACCAGACATAGCATAGTGTCCATACAACGATGGCGAAGTAATAGATGTAGATCATGAAGGAAATCATGACCTGTATCCAGCCCAGCCACTCGAATTTCTTGTTCATTCTGGCGAGTCCGGCCGGTGCTCCGCCTCGATAGGTCTTGCCTATCGTATATTCCATAATTAAGATCGGTATTCCCGTAGTGAAGATGGCGATCAGATAAGGCAGGAGGAATGCTCCGCCTCCGTTAGATGCCGCTACATAAGGGAAACGCCAAAGATTGCCTAGTCCTACAGCTGAGCCGATGGCCGCCATAAGGAATCCAAGCTTCGAATTCCATTTGTCGTTCATTTTGAGATTTGCCTCCTCTTCATTCTCAAACAATAGATGAATATATGTTACAATAGATTCGGCTAACAGTCAAAGACTTTGTAACTAATTACAAACTTACCGGGCGTGGAGGCGTGTGAAATGACAAAAAACAAGAGCAGAAAATGTAAAGTGCTGCTGGCCGTGCTGCTGGCATTGATGATGGCGGCTATGCCGCTGTTGAGCGGCTGCGGCGGAGAAGGAACGACGACTTCGGATGGAGCTGACAAGCAGCAGACGACAGAGAGCCGGGAGGACACTTCATCATCGGGTGCAGCGCAGCCGAAGAAGGTGGAGACGGATATCTCACTGTCGAAGGTGCCTGAATTCAGCGGCGAACCCTATGTGGAGATAAAGGGGAACCAGCCGCAGTTTTCAGCCGGCGAACTGAAGGCAAAATCCTATGAGACTTATAGTGAACTCGATTCCCTGGGCAGATGCGGTACCGCCAGGGCGTGCATCGGGCGCGATCTGATGCCAGATGAGGAGAGAGGCAGCATCGGCATGGTAAAGCCCTCGGGGTGGCACACGATCCGCTACGACGGAGTGGACGGAAAATATCTTTACAACAGATGCCACCTGATCGGATATCAGCTCAGCGGAGAGAACGCCAACGAGGAAAACCTGATCACAGGCACCAGATATCTCAATGTGGAGGGAATGCTGCCATTTGAAGAAGAGGTGGCCGAATATGTGAAATCGACAGGGAACCACGTGCTCTATGAAGTGACCCCGGTATTTTCCGGCAGCGAGCTGGTGGCCCGCGGTGTACACATGCAGGCCGAGTCTGTGGAAGACAAGGGGAAGGGCGTCAGCTTTAACATCTACGCTTATAACAACCAGCCCGGCATCACCATTAACTACGAGACCGGTGACAGCCGTGCAAAAGACGGCTCGGCAGGTTATTCGGGAGGCGCGGTGCGTTCCGGGGATTCGACGCGTTCGACAGCGGGCACCGATGCTTCCGGCACCTATATAGTCAACGAAAACACCGGGAAATTCCATCGCCCCGGCTGTTACAGCGTAAAGCAGATGAATCCGGAAAACCGCAAGAAATATAAAGGCAAAAGGCAGAGTCTGATCGACAACGGCTACGAACCCTGCGGCAACTGCAACCCCTGATATCTCAGACCAGCAGGAAGGCTACATAACATGCGAGGCAGGCCAGCGGACAGATCACCTGGGTCACTCTGTTCTTGAACTTGAGGATCACCAGCATGCTGATGGCGCTGAAAAGTCCGAAGACCAGCAGATTGACAGTGCTGTGGTCGGAGAAGTCATAGAGACCCTTTCCGAGATAGAACACGTCGGCCAGGAAGAGGATGATGAAGTTGAACATATTGCTGCCTATTATGTTGCCGATGGCGATGTTATAGCTGCCTATCTGGAACAGCTTTGTTGTCGAAGCCAGTTCCGGCAGAGAAGTAGCCACACCCAGCAGAATGGCTCCCGCCAGGCCCTGGTCGAGATGCAGCCTCAGGGCCACGATATCGGTGACCTTGGTGATGATGATGCTGACGACTACGATGCCGATGCATACCAGCACCAGCCTGGTTACCAGCTGCTTGAGGGTTATATCATAGGTCTTCTCTTCATCGCCCTTGACGTACTGCACGGCTTCTGCGTTGTCGTCCGACATATACTTGACGCTCCAGATGTACATGACCACCAGGATGATCGATGTGATGTTGATGGTGATGATCTCGAAGTTCAATATGTTCAGGAAATTCAGCAGTATGGCTATGTAAGTGAAAACCACGAACATGGCGACAAACGGATGACTGCGCGATACAGAAACCATGGAGAATGATTTGTAGAACAGCAGCATGAGCACCGCGAGGACCGCCGAATTGAAAATGTCGGAGCCCAGGATGTTGCCCATGCAGAGGCCGGGCTTGCCCAGCATAATGGTTGCCGATAAGCTGGTGAACAGCTCCGGCAGCGAAGTCACCGCCGAGAGCATTACACCGCCCAGGAAGGCGCCCGAAAGTCTGGTGCGCTCCTCCAGCATATCCACATATACGGCGGCTTTGTTGGAGAAGAAAACCACTCCTGCCGCAAGTATCAAATATATTACATAAATCATATAATCAGGTCCTCCTATACCGTCTGAAAAAAGACCCATGGACAATGTGCTTTGTAAACACACTGTCCATGAGTCTCGCTTTTCAATGCAATACCAGATCCACACGGAACACGTTGTTGATATTGCCACAGCTGTGCTGCAAACTACTCCCCCAGGGAACAATCATTGCGAAAAGGTTAACACAAGTCGGCCGTGAAGTCAATAAAAGAGGTCTGAAAAATGACAATTCATATATTTGCAAAAAGCGTTCTCTTACTGTATCATCATTGGTACATGTGAAACGACAGAATCAGAGGGGTAAAACATGATCCAATTAAAGAATGTTTCGAAGTTCTATTACAGCAAGGGTATGATTACTTCAGGCTTCACCAAAGTGAATCTGGAGTTGAATATCGGCGAGTTCGTTGTGATCACGGGGGAGTCAGGCAGCGGGAAGACGACACTGCTGAACGTTATTTCAGGACTGGATACGTATGAAGAAGGGGAAATGTATGTGGACGGCAGTGAGACCAGCCACTTCACGACCTCCGATTTCGAAGAATACAGAAAGAAATACATCGGGAACATTTTTCAGAATTTCAATCTTGTCAACAGCTACACTGTGTATCAGAACGTGGAGCTGATATTGCTGATCAATGGATATGATAAGGATGAGATAAAGAGGATAGTGCCCGGCATCATTGAAAAGGTGGGGCTCGCGGAGTACTCCGGCACCAAGGTGTCCAGACTTTCGGGCGGTCAGAAGCAGCGGGTGTCCATCGCCAGGGCGCTGGCCAAGGATACTCCGGTGATCGTGGCCGACGAACCGACGGGAAACCTGGACAGCCGTTCGGCGGAGGACGTGGTCCGTCTGCTGGCAGACATAGCCAGGGACAAGCTGGTGATCGTGGTCACCCACAACTACGAACAGTTCGCGCCTTATGCCACCAGGGTGGTGCGTATGAGCGACGGGCGCATCATAGAGGACAAGGCTGCCGGGGCGGTCACCGGGTCGGGCAGACTGAAGGAAAGCTACAGCGATACGATCAGCAACGCCGGCAAGATCCGGCTCGGCGTCAGGAATGCATTCAACATCGTGCCCAAGTTCATCCTTCTGCTGATCGTTTTTCTGTTCGTGGTCTTCTCAGTATCCTCGGTGTATACGAATTTCAAGCAGACGCAGGAGCAGAACTCACTGCTGGGCTATAACGACTTTTTCACTAATACATCCAATGACAGGATCGTGGTCAAAAAAGACAACGGGACGGCCTTCAGCGATGCTGATTATCGGAAGATAAAAAAGATAGACGGCGTGGCCGGCATCGAAAAAGACGATGTGATACTGGACAGCGACATCTACATAGAAAAGGGAGAGCTATCCGTTTACGGCTATCCGTATTCGATAAAAGCTTATCACGGCGGAGTCGATGTGGGCAGGATGCCGCAGGGCAGTGATGAGGTCCTGCTGGCGGCACCCGATGACGACCCTTATATCATCGACCATGCCGGCAGCATAGTGGGGAAGAGCTACAAGATGGAGATGGCCGACGGAGCCGCCATGCGCGTCGTTGTCTCCGGCATCAGGTTCATCGAAGATGCGGACGCCATGGGCACCAGCAAGATATACCTGCCGGACAGCAAGCTGGATCAGTTGAGAAACGCCGCTTACCTCAGTGTCAGCAGCGTGGAGACCCTGGTGAACGGCAAGGCCTGCAAGTACGCGGAAGGAGATGAGATGTACAAGGTGGTCGCCAACAGCCATGTTCCCCGCGGCGGCGCACTCGTTCCTGACGAACTGAACAGCTATTATGAACAGGGCGGCGTCAGGGGGCACGTGATCACGGTCTCTGTCAGCAACCTCTATTACAAAGACAAGATAGATCTCAAGGTGAACTCTGTCTACAGCAGGAAGACGTTCAGGCAGCAGACGGGGCTCAAGTCATACGACGACCACGCCGGTGATATATTCATCAATCCGAAGGATTACGCCAGTGTGTTCTACAAGGGGACATATCAGAGCAGCGTGTTCGCAAAGAACACCCGGGATGTCGACGGGATCGTGACCCGGCTGAAAGCCGACGGATTCAAGCCACTGGCGCTCAAAGACGCGCTGGCCAACGCGGAAGACGCGGATACCATGCTCGATGTGGTGCGCATACCGTTCACGATACTGCTGGTGATCGCCATCTTCTTCATAGCTTACTTCGTCATCAGGCTGATACTCAAATCGCGAGATGTCTACTTCTCGATACTGCGCATGCTGGGGCTGGCCAGGAAGAACGCCAGGCGGCTGCTGGACATCGAGCTGTTCGTGGTCATCAACATAGCTTACGGCATTTTCCTGCTGGTGACCCAGCTGACACGGGCCGGCATCATCAAGGCGAGCTACGTGCAGACGCTGGTCACCTTCCTGACGCTGCGCGACTACCTGATACTCTACGTGGTGCTGGTGATCATAGCGCTGCTGATTTCGGGAAGGTTCGCTAGAAAGCTGTTCGCCAGGTCGGCGATGGATGCATACAGAGGGGAGGCGTAAGCGATGGCGGAAAATATGGTTATCCTGGAACATGTCAACAAATACTTTAACCGCAGGAAGAAAAACGAGATACATGTCATCAACGACACCTCGCTGGTATTCGAGAGCAGCGGGCTGGTGGGCATGCTGGGCCCCTCCGGATGCGGCAAGACCACGCTACTGAACGCCATCGGCGGACTGGACAAGGTGCAGGGCGGCAATATATTCATCAACGGCAGGAACCTGAGGGGGATCAGCTCGGGCAAGACTGATGAGATCAGGAACCTCAATGTCGGCTACATCTTCCAGAACTACAACCTGGTCGATGAAATGACGGTGTTCGATAATGTGGCCATGGTGCTGCGCATGATCGGGGTCACCAGCAAGTCGGAGATCAAAGCCAAGGTGAATTATGTGCTCGAGATGGTAGGCATGTACCGCTACCGCAACCGGTATGCCGACATGCTCTCCGGAGGCGAACGCCAGAGGGTGGGAATCGCCAGGGCGATCGTGAAGGATCCGCCCATTATCATAGCCGATGAGCCTACGGGGAACCTCGACAGCAAGAACACCATCGAGGTCATGAATATCATCAAGTCTATCTCGCGCAACCGGCTCGTGATCCTGGTCACTCACGAGGAAAAGCTGGCGGATTTTTATGCCGGCCGCATCATCAGGATCAGGGACGGGCGCGTAGTTTCCGATGAAAAGAACGAAAGAGTAGATGACCTCGACTATCGGGTCGATAACAAGATATATCTGCAGGACATCAAGGAACACTTGAAGCTGGAGGGTGACGACTACGACATCGACCTCTACAACGACACGGACCGGAAAGTGTGCCTGACAGTGGTCGTCCAGAACGGCAACATATACCTGCAGAGCGGAGCGCAGACGGAGAGGGCCGAGCTGGTGGATGATGATTCCAGCATCGAGCTTATCGACGGGCACTACCAGGAGATGAGCCGCGATGATTTCCTGACACACAAATTCAGAGCGAAAAAGCTGGCACACCGCAAGATGCCCAGGTACTCTTCGATAATATCTTTCGGGGAGATGCTGAAGTCGGGCTTTAAGAAGGTGTCCGCATACAAGCCGCTGAAGAAGATCCTGCTGGTGGGCTTCTTCATTTCCGCAATGTTCATCATGTACTCGCTGAGCAACATTGCCGGCGTCATGAACATCAATGATTCCAAGTTCGTCAAGGTGAACAGGGACTATCTTTATATCGTCAACAAGAATGTCAATGTGGAGGACTATCTGACTTACGAGCAGCTGCCATCGGTGGACTATCTGTTACCGGGCAGCTCGAAGATAAACTTTACAGTTCCCTATGACGAGTATTTTCAGACGAACCAGATGTCGGGGGCACTGACGGCTTCCCTCACGAGCATAGGGAATATCAGCAGGAAGGATCTGATCATGGGCAGGATGCCGAAGACCAGGAACGAGGTGGTGCTGGACCGTCTGGCGATCAGGAATATGCAGCAGGATGGTTCGGCAAAGATGGCCGGCCTGGGAGCTGCTGGCGACTTCATAGGCAAGAAGATCAAGGTCTCCGGTATGCCGGACTTCACCGTGGTCGGCATCACCAACAAGGAAGAACCGGTCGTCTATACGGATCCTTCGCTGTTCATCGATATCGTGGCCGGAAGCCTCAGTTCCGATGAAGCGAGCATGCTGAATGAAGGCGGCATGAGTGAGGAAGATATGGCGATGCAGGAGGAGGATCTTGAAGATGCCGGGAGCGGCAGCGGAGAGCTGCTTGATTACCACAACTTCAACTTCAAGGGGGGAACGGTCCCCAGACACAACTATGAGGTGGTCGTCAACGAATCGAATGAAGATGAGATGCCCATGGGCAAGGAGATCAGCAAAAAGGTCAACGGCCACAAGCTGAAGGTAGTCGGATACTACAGCGACAAGGACGACAGCACCTTCATGCTGGTGAATTCCACCACACTGAAGTACAGTGTGATAGAAAAGAACAAGGGCATCACAGTGTATGCGAAGGATAAGGACGCGGCCATGAGCGAGCTGAGGGACATGGGCGTCAACGTCGAGGATACTTACGAAAAAGCGAAGGACCAGTACATCAGCAGGAACAACAGCTCCATCAAGGCATCGCTGATAATGGCCGCAGTCATCATGGCGATCTCGTTCATCGAGATATTCCTCATCATGAGGGCTTCTTTCCTCTCACGGGTGAAGGAAGTCGGTGTCTTCCGTGCCATCGGCGTCAAGAAAAAGGACATCTACAAGATGTTCCTCGGCGAAATAATCGCGATAACCACCTGTGCGGGCGTGCCCGGTTTTGCTTTCATGACGTACATCGTCTCCAGGCTGACCAACATGACTTATCTCAAGGACAGCTACATGCTGAACCCGGGGATCGCGCTGCTGGCGCTGGCGCTGATCTTCCTTCTGAACATCATATTCGGTCTCATACCGGTGTTCCGTACTCTGCGCAAGACGCCTGCGGAAATACTGGCGAGGACAGACATCAACTGAGCAGTATATCGTTTGATAGAAGCTGCGGGCTGCCGTGCCTCCTTCAGGGGACGCCGGGGCCCGCTTTTTAATAGCCGCAGTTAATTGACAATATATGGAAACGGTGGTACTATATAGCCACTTTCCGATTATCTCAAAAGAGTGTATAATCTAATGAGTTAACAGAAACAGGAGGGCAGGATGAAAGATCATTATATAGCACATTTGAAGACCGGCGAGTCGTTTGTCAGTTACTTCATGGCAAAATCGATAGCGGTGAAGACGGGATCCAACAGGAAGAACTACATGGATCTCACTCTGGGTGACAATACGGGCGAGATTTCGGCGAAAAAGTGGGACGTCTCCGACGAGGAGATCGCTGCGGCCAGAGAGCTCAATGCCGGCGACATTCTGAAGATAAAGGCGGTGGTCACCGAGTGGAACGGCATGAAACAGCTGAAGGTGACCCGCATCCGCAAGACGAACAAGCAGGATGACCTGGATCTTACGGATTACATCAAGGCGGCACCGGAACCGCCTCAGGAAATGTACGCGTATATAATGGACAAGGCGGCCCGGCTCGACGATGAAGATCTGAAAAAGCTGTGCATAGCCAATCTGACCTCCAACAAAGAAAAACTGCTGTATTATCCTGCGGCCAGCAAGAACCACCACGCGGAGATGGCCGGTTTGCTGTGGCACATGAAGAGGATGCTGATGACCGGAGAACGCATCTGCGGGGTGTACACCTTCCTGGATGCGGACATGGTAACCGCGGGCGTTATCCTGCACGACCTTCAGAAACTGAACGAGATCAATTCCAACCAGTACGGCATCTCGGACGGCTATTCCTTCGAAGGACAGATGCTGGGTCACATTGTGATGGGTGTCCGGGAGCTGGACAAGCAGATGACAGAACTCGGCTTCCCCAGGGAAAAGGCGATCATGGTGGAGCACATGATACTGACGCATCACTACGAGCCGGAGTACGGCAGTCCGAAAAAACCGCTCTTCCCCGAGGCTGAGGTGCTGCATTTCCTGGACATTTTGGATGCCCATATGTACGACATGGAGGACGCACTGGACAAGACAGAAGCAGGGGATTTATCGGATCGCGTGTGGACACTCGACAACCGCAGGCTGTACAGGAGAAGAGATGATTGAAATGCGGGGCACGATAACCGATATAATATTTCATAATGATCAGAACGGATATACCATAGCTGTGATGGAAACGGAAGATGAACAATTGACTATCGTTGGACATCTTCCGTCTTGTAATACCGGAAGATCTTATCTCATACGCGGGGATTTCACGGTGCACAAGAAATACGGAGAGCAGTTCGCCTTCCGGGAAGCCGAAGAAGTGATGCCGGCGACTACCGACGGCATCATCAGCTTTCTTTCTTCCGGCATCCTCAAGGGCATCGGCCCCAAGGCGGCGCGTGCGATCGTGGCCATGTTCGGGGAGGAGACCTTCGATGTGATAGAGAAGGAACCCGAAAAGCTGAAGAAAGTAAGCGGGATCGGTGAAAAAAAGGCCGATGCCATAGCCGAAGCCTTCCGTCAGCACCGGGAGTTTGCAGAAGTCTCCATGTTCTTCCAGCAGTACGGCATAGGGGGCGAGCAGGCACTGCGCCTCTATCGCGAGTACGGGGCGGCGACTATCGAGATCGTCAAGGGAAATCCGTATCAGCTGATCACGGATTTCAGCGGCATGGGCTTCCGCAAGGCTGACGCCATCGCCCGCCGCATGGGGATACCCGCGGATGATGACGAGCGCATCAAGAGCGGCATCAAATACGTCCTCTGGCGCTATATCGGCGGCGGCAACACCTGTTGTCCCGAAAAACAGCTCTGCGAAAACGCGGGCAGCATGCTCGAGGTGTCCATGGAACAGGTGGAGGATCATCTGGTGGAGATGGCTTTCGAAGGTGATCTGAAGACCGAGAACATGCAGGGAGTCAAGATGGTATATCCATATCAGTATTATGCGGCGGAGCAGAACGTTACCAGGCACTTGAGGAGGCTGAACGAATATGCGCCGCAGCCCATTGAAGCCGACGTGGACAGCCTCATCGGGCAGGCAGAGGCGGAGAGACAGATAACATTCAGTCAGGAACAGCGGACAGCGATAAAGGCTTCCCTGCATAACGGCGTCTCCGTGATCACGGGTGGACCGGGCACCGGGAAGACGACCATCATCAACGGCATCATCAAGATCCTGGAGCAGAGCGGGCTCAAGCTGGCCCTGGCTGCGCCTACGGGAAGGGCGGCCAAGCGGATGACGGAAACCAGCGGGCATCCCGCGAGCACCATCCATCGTCTCCTGGAGTATTACTTTTCAGAGGGCGAGGGCATCATGCGCTTCGGGAAGACCGAGGAGGATCCCCTGGATTATGACGCGGTCATCATCGACGAGGCGTCCATGATCGATCTGATGCTGATGGATGGTCTCGTGAGCGCCATCAGGACGGGCACCCGGCTGGTGATCGTAGGCGATGCGGACCAGCTGCCTTCAGTGGGAGCGGGCAATGTGCTGCGCGATATCATAGACAGCGAGTACATCTACTGCGTGATGCTGCGCGAAATATTCCGCCAAGCAAAGGAGAGCCTCATCGTCGTCAATGCGCATCGCATCAATGGTGGTGAGTATCCGGTATGCAACGAACGGGACAAGGATTTCTTCCTCATGCACAGACATTCGGTGCCCGAAATGGTGGATACCATCATCGAGATCTGCGGCAAGAGGCTGCCTGCCCACTATACGGACTGCGACCGGGTGAAGGACATCCAGGTCCTCACACCGGTGCGTAAGGGCCCGCTGGGATGCGTCGAGCTGAACAAGCGGCTGCAGCAGGCGCTGAACCCGCCTTCGGAGGCACGGGAGGAAAAGACTTACGGCGACAAGCTCTTCCGCGAAGGCGACAAGGTGATGCAGATCAGGAACAACTACCAGATGAAGTGGGAGAAAGCCGGCGATTTCAGTGAGGGCGAAGGCGTATTCAACGGCGATGTGGGCTATGTAGAGAAGATCGACAATGAATACGGCGAGATGACGGTTGTCTTCGATGACGACAAATACGTGACTTACACCAACGAGGATCTCGACGAACTGGAGATAGCTTATGCGGTGACCGTACACAAATCACAGGGCAGCGAATTCCCCATCATGGTGATGCCTGTCTCCTGGTTCCCGCCGGTCCTGGCCACGCGCAACCTGCTGTATACGGCGGTGACCCGCGGCAAAAAGGTGGTCGTCCTCGTAGGCTCGGAGGGAAGGCTGCACGACATGGTAGACAACAACAGCATCACAGAGCGTTATTCAGGCCTGCGCGAAAGACTGGGGGCCCTGCTGTGAAGCTGCTGGAAAAGGCCATGGAAGCCGTATTCCCCACCAGTATTTACTGTATCTGCTGCGGTGCCGTGATCGACCAGAGTCGTACGTATGCACTGTGTGACAACTGCGCGGACAAGCTCTCCTGGGTAGAGGGGCACACCTGCGCAAAATGCGGCAAGATACTGGATGCGGACAATGACCGCAGCCTCTGCCACGACTGCAGCAGCAGGGAGCATTTTTTCGATAAGGGATACACCTGCGCCCAGTACGGTCTCTATGAACGCGCCCTGATGATGGATCTCAAGTACCGTGACAAGAGTTATCTGGCGCGGAAGATCGGCGCCGTCATGGCCGACAGGATCGCCATGGAAGATATCGACGTCGATGCTGTGGTACCCGTGCCCGTACACCGGAAGAGGCTGGACGAGCGCGGCTACAATCAGGCGGAACTGATCGCGGCGCCGGTGGCCGAACGCCTGGGAAAGCCGCTGCTGCCGCAGGCGCTGAAGAGGATCGTTTCCACTTCTGCGATGAAGGATCTCGGAAAATGGGAGCGCATCGAAAACGCCAGACATGCCTTCGCGGTCAGCGCGAGCGGGCGCAGGGCGGTGGAGTGCAGGAGGATACTGCTGGTGGATGACATTTACACCACCGGCGCCACCTTGGATGCCTGCGCCAAAGTACTGCTGGAAGCAGGAGCCTGCGCTGTGGATGTATATACCTTCGCCGCCGGCGGCGACAGACACCCCCAGGGCAGAGGAAGAGCGAGACGGAGCACAGGAATGATTTCAACAGGCATTGAACTGATCGTATAATCCGCAGATAAGAGGAGATACCAATGAAAATGAACTTATTCATAAAGCTGGTTATTGCAGCAATAATTGTTACAGGACTATTTGTCGGGACATATTTTTTCATAATAGACAGTTATCCTTTTGATGACGCGGATAAAGTGGCTCATTATTATGACACGGTGTTGCTGTTAAAAGGTCTTCTTTCGACTGGATGGATACTTTCTCTTTCAATTATTTTCTCATCATCTTCTTTATTAAAAATAAAATAGCCAGTTTTAAGTGTAAATTGTACTGCCCCCCTCAAGTTAGACCAAATCTAATTTGAGGAGGTCAGTTTTTTTATGGCAAAATACACTTTTGAATTATAACTCATAGAAAATTACATACTAACACATCTGTTTCTTCCTGGTAATTGTAGTTGTAAGGGTATAAATAGTACTGTATACTATTTAATAGAAAAGTCTAAATATTCTTATTATCTGTGTTCCTATCACTCTAGCACAGAAGCACTGAAAAAAACGAGGAGGACTGTAGTATGCTTTGTATGAAAAAATTATTGAAACATGGACTTGTGGTCATCATGAGCATCGTGTTGATACTTACCATGATGCCCTTTGTGCCGGGTGGCAAAGCCCACGCAGGTACATATACATATCTTGGTGATGTGGATAGTGTAGAGGCAACACTTACGGTAAATATACCGGCGCAGGCTGGAGACCCTTGTAATAGACCAAGTCAAGTCGCTATTGCATCTCCAACAGATAAGGGTGTGAGCCTTGAAATGGTGGCGTGGCAAAAGAAAAATGCTGATGGCAGCTGGGGGGATTATTATTCGTCTACTTTTGAAGTAGGAACATATAGGTTGAGAGGACAGCTTCGCACAGAGAAGCTGTCCGATTATACCTATTACAAGTTAACGGATAATGCCACTTTGACCGTCAATGGCCAGAACTGGTCAGGTGACGGCGTGTTTTATGATTATTATGAAAGCAATGGATATGGTTATCGCTTGTATAACAGTTCGGAGATTACCCTTTCTGCACCTCCTGAAACTCAAACCGTTACAGTTCAGTCAAATGATCCCCGCTACGGAACCGCTTCTGCGAATCCGGTAGCTGCGCAAGAGGGTACCATTGTAACACTGACCGCAACACCAAGAGCAGGTTATCGATTGAAAGAATGGTCGGTCGTATCCGGTGGCGTAACCATTACAGACAATAGTTTTGTAATGGGGACTTCAGATGTTAGCATTCAAGCGGTATTTGAACCCATTCCAAGAACTTGTAAAGGTGACGTAGATAGTGTAACGGCAACGCTTACCGTCAACACTCCGACGCAGGCTGGGGATGTTTGTGATAGACCTGGACAAGTCACTATTACATCGCCAACAGATAAGGGCGTGAGCCTTATTATGGCATCGTGGCAGAAAAAGAGTGCCGATGGCATTTGGAAGTATTATTATTCCTCTACTTTTGATGCAGGAACATATCGATTAGTGGGACAGCTTCGCACAGAACAGTTTTCAGATTATACCTACTACAAATTAACGAATAATACCACTTTGACAGTCAATGGTCAGAGTTGGTCAAGCGACGGCAATTTGATGGATTATTATTATGAAAGCAATGGATATGGTTTTCGCCAGTATAAAAGTCCGGAATATACAGTGACTGCTCCTATTCGATACATGGATATGGGTAACATTCAACATTCCGTCCTGTCTCCGGTCACAGGCATCTTATGTACGCCGGCACTGGATCGAGATGGTACTCTGTACGAGCAGATGGATTTCAAAGACTGGTACTGGCAAGATGCAGCGGACGCGTCCTTGAAGATTCACATGGGAGAAGTGACCAAGCCAACCGTGGGTCACACTTATCAGTTTGTAGCTGTCATGGAACCAAAAGAATACTACTTCTTTGATAATAACCCATTTGACCAATTTATCTTCGAAGGCAACGTGCTGCCGGCAAACGGCTATACTAAGACGCTCAACGCCGATGGTACAGTGACGCTGAGTGGTTTTTTACAAAAGACAGCCGCGCCGGATTCTATTAGCTCGGTCACCCTGTCGGCTTCCGCATACACATACAACGGCACCGCAAAGACACCGACCGTTACCGTCAAAGATGCGGAAAACACGACATTGGTTAAGGATACGGATTATACAGTAAGCTACCAGGCAGGTCGTATCAATGCTGGAACCTATAAAGTGACTGTAACCGGCAAAGGAAACTACACTGGCACAATTGTCGAGACCTTTACCATCAAGCCGGCGGCATTAACTTCTGCGGCACTTTCCACAACCTCATATACCTATAACGGCAAAGTCAAGACACCTGGCGTTACCGTTAAGGATGCCGGAGGAAAGACTCTGGTCAAGAACAGCGACTATACGGTGACTTACGCATCAGGGCGAAAAGTTATTGGCACTTACAAGGTAACCATCAAAGGCAGGGGAAACTATGCTGGCACGATTACGAAGACCTTCCGCATCATTCCGGCCAAAGTATCCATTCTGACGCCGAAGGTTGGTAAGCGATATGTAACCGTTAAATGGAAGAAAGCATCCGGCAATGTCCGTTATCAAGTCGGATACAGACGGAAAGGCGCCAAGTCCGGCAAATACCTGACCAGCGGAGCCACTTACAAGACCATCAAGAATCTAAAGTCCGGGAAATACTATTACGTCAAAGTCCGTGCGTATAAAAAAGTCGGCACAAAGACATATTTCGGCGCATGGTCTGCAACGAAGAGAGTAAAAATCAGATAGAATCATCCTGATATGGCCGGGATCACAATCATGATCCTGGCCTTTTCATTGAGGCACGAAAAAATGTTTGCCAATAAGCTGAAAAGGTAAACGAGCAAAAATGGTTAGCACCTCCAGTTTGACGAGACCGCCTGGTCATACCTTTTGGACTATGTGACTGTGATGGCAGATGGCAGCCTAAAGTTTACATTCAAGGATGGGACTGTCATATAAACATCTCATAAACGGAGAGATTTCATGGTATAATATTGAATCATCGAGAGACAGCAGTTCTTGCTGTCTCTAAAACTGTAGGGGACAGTGGAGCGGCTGTCGGTTCGACAAATGTGGATTTAACAAGGAGGCAACATGAGACATAAACTATATCTGGCAGCTATGGTTTTTATGCCCTTGTTCGTAGGCTCCGGAGCAACGCTTGAGACAATACGTTACTTTTCTGGATACGATATAGGCATGAATCATATAGCAGTTATTTTACTGGCAGTAGCCGGGATTGTAACAGGAATTGTAAATCTATGGTCATTGATCAAAAAGGTTGAAAATTAGCTCTAAAAATCCCGGATTGGGAATCTAAATCGATTGGATGGAATTCTTTATCTGCACCCGGTGCGAATCGTTAAGAGGGCAGATGGGTGCATCTTTAGATTGTATCAAAACCATACTCGTGAGAGATGACATCTACACCACCGGGGCCACCCTGGATGCCTGCAGTATGGTGCTCAAAAATGCGGGAGCGGCAGCGGTCATCGTGCTCACATTGCAGCCGGCGGGGATGTGAATATATAGGTGGCTCCGGGCGCGATGCCGGCAGGCGGGTGAATTTTGACAAATTTTGTGTGATATTAAGAAAATTGTGGTAATATATATTATATGATAATAGCTTTCAATAATAACTCGGGGATAAGAACCGGAGAACGCAAGGAGGTATAATATTATGGATGAAGCTAAGACTTTTGATAAAATGCCGCTGATAGGAGACAAGGCGCCCGCATTCAGGGCGATGACTTCAAAGGGAAAGATCAATTTCCCGGATGACTACAAGGGGAGCTGGGTCGTGCTCTTTTCGCACCCCGCCGACTTTACGCCGGTATGTACAACAGAGTTCATAGGTTTCTCCAAGCTAACCGATGAATTTGCAGAAGTGAACACAAAGCTTCTGGGACTCTCTATCGACTCGCTTGCATCACACCTGGCCTGGGAAAAGAGCATCGAGAACATCAGCTGGAATGGAGAAAAGCCTGTAAAGGTGACCTTCCCGATTATAGCTGATGTCAGCATGAAGGTTGCCAACATGTATGGTATGCTGCAGACAGTTGCCAGCACACAGACGGTCAGGGCCGTGTTCATCATCGACCCCAACAGCGAGATCAGGGCGATACTGTATTATCCGATGTCCACAGGACGTAACCTGAAGGAGATACTGCGTATGATCAAAGCGCTGCAGCTCCACGACAAGGAAGGCGTTTCCACACCTGCCGACTGGCAGCCGGGTGATGACGCTCTGCTGGGCGCACCGCTGACACTCGATGAAGCAGAGGAGCGCATGGAGGACAAGTCAGGAGAGATCGAACCGCTGGAATGGTATCTCACCTTGAAGAAACTGTAAGCTGCAGCCGGAATCTGAAATCACGAGCTGCCGCCTTAGGGCGGCAGCTCTTTTTTCATTTTTGCGGTTGACGGCGGGGGACTTTGTTGACATAATTAGATGGAAATAGCGATTTTATGCATATAACAGCCGGTTGGGTCTGTGGTTGCAAGGCCAGGCCAGCTGCGGGCGAAAGGTCCCACGTAAGCTGCATGCAGAAAGCGGCAGTGATCATGGCGCAGTTTAGAAGTAAGTCCTCCGGAAAATCCGGGTCCAGGCAGGTGTGGGGGCAAAGACCAGGTCAGCCAATCGGTTGTTGTATTATAACTCGGTTATTGGTATAATTAGTATATATCTAGATGTAAAGGAGGTCGCTATTATGAAGGTGATTATTACGACAAAAAATGTTAATGCTAGTGACTACTTGAAAGACACCATAGAAAAGAAATTGGGGAAATTATCTAAATACTTTTCAGATGATATAGGTGTGAATGTAATGCTGTCAGAGGAACGAAACCTGAAGAAGATCGAGGCCACTATCAAGGTGCGCAATCTTATCTTCAGAGCCGAGGACAAGGCTGATGAGTTCTATGACGGCATTGATAATATTGTGGACAAATTATCGAGCCAGATGTCCCGATTCAAGAGCAAACTGCAGAAAAAGCACAAGGGGCAGAAGGAATTCCTCTTCAATGAATGGCCGGAACCGGAGAAGAACGAAGAGCTGAACATTATCAAGACTAAAAAGTTCGAACTGGAACCGATGACTGTAGACGAAGCTGTCATGCAGATGGAGATGCTGGAACACAACTTCTTCGTGTTCCTGAACATGGAGACCGACAGTGTCAACGTGGTTTACAGAAGAAAGGATGACGACTACGGACTGCTGGAAACGACTTATTGAGTAAAATGACATACTAAAACGACATACTAAGGGAGAAGTATGAACGATTTTTTTGCTAACCTGATGTCCGGGATACGGGTGACTGATATCCTGGACATCGCTATTGTAGCCTTCGCGGTCTACAAGATTTTGGGATTCATAAAGCAGACCAGAGCAGAGCAGCTGGTAAAGGGTCTGCTCCTTTTGTTATTAGCGATGGTCATCTCCGGGCTGTTGCATTTTTATACAGTCAACTGGATCATCAGATCGACACTGGCCGTGGGCGTCATTGCAGTAGTAATACTCTTCCAGCCGGAGCTGCGAAGGGGACTCGAGCGGATCGGCCGCAGCAAGATACTGCGTGGAAACATAGGACCGGTCGACAAGGAAAAGGCAAAATTCATCGTATCACAGTTCGTTAAAGCAATAGAAGAAGCGGCAGAGACGAGGACCGGTATTCTGCTGGTAGTTGAACGTGAAATATCGCTGGAGGACATATGCGAGTCCGGCACAGTGATCAACGCGGAGATTTCCAGCGAAATGATCGGGACTATTTTTTATGAAGGAACACCGCTTCATGACGGCGCGGTGATAGTGCGGGGAAACCGGCTCTACTGCGCTGGGTGCGTACTGCCCCTGACCGAGAACAAGACATTGCCCTCGGAGCTGGGGACAAGGCACCGGGCGGGCATCGGCATCACTGAAAAGTCGGATGCGATCGCCATAATAGTATCCGAGGAAACAGGGATCATATCCATGGCCAGGGACGGCCTGCTGGAAAGGTATCTGGAGATAAAGAACGTGGAAAAAACTCTTCTGGATATATATCTGAAGAACGACACCACTACAGTATTCCAGGATATGAAAAACGCTTTCGACAAGGCAAGGGGGGACGATTAGATTGTTCAAAAGCAAAAAAGCGAACATTGTCTTATCTATCCTCATAGCCGTTGCGCTCTGGGCTTATGTTGTAGGCGTTGTTGATCCGGAGACCAACAAGACGGTGCGTGATGTCAGCGTGGAATTCGTCAACACTGATGCTCTTGCTGAGAGCGGTCTGGCGCTGGCGGATCCGTGCAAGAAGACGGTCAACATCCGGCTGGTCGGCGACAGGTCCGACATCATAAAGCTGGACGAGAGCAAGGTCAGAGCCATAGCCGATGTTTCCGAGTGTGAGAAAGGCAGCAACAGCGTGACCATCAATGCGCGGGTACCGGGATCGGTCAGTGATGATCAGATCATACCCGGCAGCGTCAGGATCATGGTCACCAGGCTGGAAAACGCCAGGAAGCCGGTCGAGGCTAAAATAGAGGGAGTTAAAGAAGGAAAAAAAGCGGGGAATATCACGGTATCCCCCAGCATAATAAATGTGGCAGGCAGCAAATCACAGATCGCCAAGGTGGATCGCATCGAAGCGACACTGGATGCGGACACCGGCGAAGGTACACAGCTTTCGGAGGCAGTCAATGCTGTACCGGTGGACAAAAAAGGCAATCGTGTGCCCTATGTCAGTGCGGTCGACAGCAAAGTCCGCGTAAATGCCACTATATACGATGCCAAGATATTTGAATACAGCAGCAGCGATATCGCTGTGCGCGGTCTCCGCGACGGCTTCAAAGCCAGGATAGGAGACGGCAGCGTGAAGGCTTCTGTGCTGGGCTCCAAAGATCTGCTGAAAGGTATGGTCAAGGGTGACCTGACCTTATATGTGGATCTCTCAGGCCTCGCCGAGGGGACCCATGAAGTCATGCTGCAGCCATCGTATGATTACAGCATCGCCGGGGTGGTTTTCAGTCCGGCAACAGTCAAAGTGGAAATTAACAAGGAATAAGGGAACTAAGAGGAAATACTATGAGTAGATTATTTGGAACAGACGGAGTCAGGGGAGTGGCTAATTCAGAACTGACTCCGGAGCTGGCTTTCAACCTGGGAAAGGCGGGGGCTCATGTACTGAGCAAATCGAGCAGCAAGCCGATCATCATAACCGGCGCGGACACCCGCATATCCGGGGATATGCTTGAGAATGCAATCAGTTCCGGGATCCTGGCGGTCGGCGGCAACGTCATCAAGGCGGGAGTACTGCCGACACCGGCCATAGCTTACCTGGTGAAATATTATCACGCCGATGCAGGCGTGATGATCTCCGCTTCTCACAATCCTTTTGAATATAACGGCATCAAGTTCTTCAACGGAAAGGGCTTCAAGCTGGACGATGAACTCGAGGACGAGATCGAAGATATAATCATGAGGGATATCGAAGTCAACAGGTACATTCACGGCGATAAGCTGGGCAGATGTCTGGAAGCGGAAGACTCTGCGGCTGATCTTTATGTAAAGTTTCTGCTGAGTACGGCAGAGGGACTGGATCTGAGCGGAAAGAAAATCGTGCTCGACTGCGCAAACGGAGCTTCATATAAGGTGGCCGAGAGGGTCTACAAAACACTGGGAGCCGACGTGGTCATGATAGGCAACAAGCCGAATGGCCTGAACATCAACGAGGCGTGCGGTTCTACGCATCCGGAACACCTGCAGCAAAAGGTGGTCAGTGAAGGCGCCTTCATGGGCATGGCTTTCGACGGTGATGCCGACAGGCTGATCGCTGTCGATGAAAAGGGGCAGCTGATAGACGGTGACAAACTGATATGCATCTGCGCCAAGAGGTTGAAGGAAGAAGGGCGTCTCGTGGACGACAAAGTCACGGCGACCGTGATGAGCAACATCGGATTCCACAAGTACATCGAATCGATAGGATGCAAGGTGGATGTGACTTCGGTGGGCGACCGCTATGTGCTCGAGAGCATGCTGCGCACGGGATGCGTGATCGGCGGCGAACAGTCAGGCCACATCATATTCCTGGAGCACACCACTACCGGGGATGGCATACTTTCGTCGCTGCAGGTGATCAAATCGGTACTCGACAGCGGCAGGATGCCTTCTGAGCTGGCCGGTGAGATCGAGATCTTCCCGCAGGTTTTAAAGAACGCCCGCGTGAAGAACGAGAACAAATTAAAATACAAAGACGATGAAGAAGTGCAGGACGCGATACAGAAAGTGGAGAAGACCATGGAGGGCGACGGCCGCGTGCTCATCAGACCTTCGGGCACGGAACCGCTGGTACGCGTCATGATAGAGGGAACCAATACGGAACAGATAACTGAGCTGGCAGAGGGCATGGCAAAAATGCTGACCAGAAAATTCGGGTAGAAAGGATGGAGAAAAACTATGTGCGGCATAGTAGGATATATAGGAGAAAACAACGCAAAGGAAGTAATTATTGACGGACTGAAGAGGCTGGAGTACCGCGGATACGATTCGGCGGGCATCGCTCTTTACAGAAACGGAAAGATCGAGATCAGAAAACACGTCGGCGAGATCAAGAATCTGGAGAAGATCATAGGTGATCCGGAATTCGAATCGAATGTGGGCATCGGGCACACACGCTGGGCTACCCACGGGGTGCCTTCTGATGTCAACGCTCATCCGCACAGCAACGAAGACAACACGGTTGCTGTGGTACACAACGGCATCATTGAGAATTTTGCGGAACTGCGCGAAGCCCTGATCAGGGATTACGGCGTGCACTTCAAGTCGGATACGGATACCGAAGTGATAGCACACCTGATAGGCATCTACTACGACGGCGACCTGCATGAAGCGGTCAACAAGGCCGTAGAGAAGATGAGGGGTGCTTATGCTATCGCGGTCATCGATGCACACGAGCCGGACAAGATCGTGGCCGTGAGAAAGGACGCTCCGCTGGTAGCCGGCATCGGCAAAGGATGCAATTTCATAGCATCCGATATACCGGCGCTGCTCAAATATGTGCGCGAGATCTACCTGATCGAGAACAACGAAACACTGGTGATCACCAAGGATGATATCAAGATATACGGGGCTGACGGCAAGCAGGTAAAGCGCGACGTCTATCACGTGACCTGGGACGCTGATGCGGCGGAAAAGGGCGGCTACGAGCACTTCATGCTCAAGGAGATACACGAGCAGCCCAAGGGCCTCGCGGAGACCCTGACCCGCAGACTCAACAGCGACGGTTCCATCAAGTTTGACGGCATCAGGATGACCAAAAAAGATATCGAGGGATTCAACAAGGTCTGCATCATCGCATGCGGCACCGCTTATCATGCGGGACTGGTCGGCAAGAGCGTCATCGAAAAGATGGTGCGCATACCGGTGGAGACCGATGTCGCCAGCGAGTTCCGTTATCGCGATCCGTTCGTGGACGAGCACACGCTGTTCATCGCCATCAGCCAGTCGGGTGAAACGCTGGACACCCTGGAAGCTCTGCGCGAAGCAAAGAGAAAGGGTGCCCGGATCTTGTCGGTGGTCAACGTAGTCGGCAGTTCTGTCGCCAGAGAGTCCGACGATGTTTTCTATACCTGGGCCGGACCTGAGATCGCGGTCGCTTCCACGAAAGCTTATACGACGCAGCTGATGTGCATGTACCTCATCGCTCTCTACATGGGGATCACCAAGGGCACCGTCGACGAAGATTATGCGAACAGGGTCATCGGCGAACTGAAGCAGCTGCCGGGGAAGCTGGAAAAGCTGCTTGAAAAGGAAGACGAGATCGCCGCCCTGGCGAAGAAGTTCTTCAACAAGAACGAAATGTTCTTCATCGGCAGAGGTCTCGACGCCGGAGTGGCCAACGAGGGTTCCCTCAAGCTGAAGGAGATCTCATATATTAATTCGTTCGCTATCGCGGCGGGCGAACTGAAACACGGCACCATCGCCCTGATGGAAGAGGGCACGGTTGTCTTCGCGCTGGCGACTCAGGATTCGCTGTTTGAAAAGATGCTTTCCAACATCGTGGAAGTCAAGACGCGCGGAGCCCATGTCATTGCTATCGCCAAGGAGGGGAACACGGAGATCGAAAAGCAGGCGGACGAGGTGATCTACATACCCGAATGCATGGATGAGCTGACGCCGATACTGGCGATCGTGCCCCTGCAGCTGTTCGCTTACTATGTCGCCAAGTACAGGGGATGCAACATCGACAAGCCGAAGAATCTGGCCAAGTCGGTGACCGTAGAATAAAAGGAACAGGAGTGTCTTTTATGAAAGACTATGATATAAAGGATATCGCACTGGCGCCATCGGGGCACCAGAAAATAGAATGGGTGAAGCGGAACATGCCGCTCCTCTCCGGACTGGAGGAGGAGTTCAAAAAGAGCAGACCGTTCGAGGGCGTGAAGATATCGCTCTCGATACACATGGAAGCGAAGACGGCTTATCTCTGCAAGGTCCTGATGGCCGGCGGGGCACAGCTGGCGGCCACGGGCAGCAATGTCCTCTCGACACAGGACGATGTTGCGGCTGCACTCGCGGACGACGGGATCAGAGTATACGCTGTACATGGAGCCACGGAAGAGCAGTACTTCAAGCACATTGAGATGTGCCTGGAGCAGAGGCCGAACATCATCATCGATGACGGAGGCGATCTGGTCGGCATGGTCCACGGCGAGAGACCGGATCTCGCTGCTGAGGTCTGGGGCGGCTGTGAAGAGACGACCACCGGCATCATCAGGCTCAGGGCCATGGAAAGAGAAGGCGTTCTCAAGTTCCCGATGGTGGCTGTGAACGACGCTGACTGCAAGCATCTGTTCGACAACCGCTACGGCACGGGGCAGTCCGTGTGGGACAGCATCATGCGGAACACCAACCTGATAGTCGCTTCGAAGACGGTAGTCGTCGCCGGATATGGCTGGTGCGGCAGAGGTATTGCCATGAGGGCGGCCGCTCTGGGAGCCAGAGTCATCGTGACCGAGGTCAATCCGATCAGAGCCATGGAAGCCAGGATGGATGGATATGGTGTGATGACCATGGACAAGGCGGCGCCTCTGGGAGATTTCTTCATCTCAGCCACCGGCTGCAAGGGCACTATCCGCCTGCGGCACATGGAGAAGATGAAGGATGGCGCGATACTGGCAAACGCCGGACACTTCAATGTCGAAGTAGATGTGGCGGCTGCTGAGGCTGCGGCCGTGGAGAAAAAGGAGACCAGGAAGAACATCATGGGCTACAAGATGCCGAACGGCACCTGGGTGAACATCATGGCCGAAGGACGGCTCGTGAACATCGCTGCCGCCGACGGACATCCTGCTGAGATCATGGATCTTTCTTTCGCAGTGCAGGCGATGAGCGCCATGTATGTGAAGGATAACCGCGGTGAACTGGAAAACAAAGTAATAGACGTGTCGGCGGAGATCGATGATGTCATCGCCAGGCGCAAGCTGGCTGCCTGGGGCGTCGAGATCGATCAGCTGACTCCGGAGCAAGAAGAATATCTCAACAGCTGGAAGATATGAGGAATAAAAGCGGAGGATATCATGGCAAAAGTACATATCGATTTTGACAGAAGCGCTAACATCAAAAAGAGAATGAAGGATAACGTTGAAAGTGCTGCCCTGGAATGGCAGAGCAGACCGGAACATCACGTCAGGTACGGTACTCCGGTGCTGGGCTATGTCAGCGCTGATCATCCTCTGTTCATGACATATTTCGATCATCACGTATGTTCGCATCCCAAGGAGATCTGGAGGCCGGGGAACACGGTCGTCCTCGCGGCGATCCCTTATTCACAGGAAACGATAGACAGCAACCGCGGCGGCGACAGGCCTTCGCAGCTGTGGACGGACGCCTTCTTCGATTCGATGCATCTGGGGATGTATCTCAACAGAGTCATCCGGGATACGCTCGATGAGGTGGGCAGGATACATTCGGGAACCAATTCACCGACGGACTGGAACGAGGAGACCCACCGACCCGGGTGGTCGCACAAGCTGGCCGCTTATGCGGCGGGCATGGGACGCTTTGGCATCGGCGGCAGCTTTCACACCGAGAACGGCTTTTGCGGACGGGTGACCAGCATCCTCGTGGATGAACACTATGCGCCATTCAAGGAAGAAGATCTTGAGTGGCAGGACAACGATCACGCGCTACAGTTCGCATGGCTGGACAGCAAGTACGACCGCAGACCGCCGAACACGATAGAAAACGAGTACGGTGAAAAGCTGGATGAGATCAGTGAGACGTTCAATGTCAGCAGGGAAGCCATCGCATCGTGTCCCGGAAAGGCCATTTCCAGCGCCGGCGTGAACATGGAAAAATGCCAGGCCTTTTGCAAGACCGTGAATGAGTACACACCGTCGCCGGAAGTATGCGGAAAGTGCTTCTTCTGCGACAACTGATAAACAGAAATCGAATAATCGCCGCAAGGCAAAAAAGTGTGCGCCCCCGCAGAGCTTTCTCTGAGGGGACGCACATTTTGTTTTCTATTCACTGAGGAATTTTTCAAGCTTCGGTTTGAAATACGTGGTCAGCTGCTTGCGGAACAGAAAACATAATCCGCCGAGGGCGACCAGCACGATGATGATGGGGATGATGATGCGATAGCCGTCGCTGACGAGGATGTCACCACAGCATACGTAGATGATCAGCTGCGGCAGGCAGCCTGCGGCCAGCGCTTTGGTAAAGTTCAACAGCGTGATGTCGGTCTTCGCAGATAACAGCGGGATGGTGCCGCCGGGCACTATCGGCAGCAGGCTCATGATGAAGACGACCCGGCCGATATGCTTTGAAGACTGCAGGAACTTTGTGAACAGGCTGTCCTTTTTCCTGATCCAGGGGAGGGAAAACGATTTCCCCGTGTGTCTCGAGAAGAGGAACATGAGGATGTTGATGCCGATGTTGGTGCCGTAGCAGATGAGGATCCCGGGGACCTTTCCGAACATGACGCCGGCGCATATATAGACAGGTGCCGCAGGCAGCACAATGGAGACGGTCTCTATGATCTGCAGTACCACGATCAGATATTTTCCGTCGGTGCCGTAGGCGTTCAGATAGTCACGGATCCCGGTGATATTGCCGCTTTCGATGATCTTCAGTATCGGGGGTGCATGGCGCTGCACGATGTATATGACAATAACGGCCGCGCAGATGCCCAGCAGTACTTCTATGATATATCGTTTTCGTTTTGATCTGTCCATGACTCTCCCCTGCATCGGTTTTCCATGTCTTATATCATTTTTTCTATGCGGCTCCGGGTGCGCTCTTCGCCCAGGATCTGCTGGATAGCCCAGACATCCGGCGACTGTCTGCGCCCCATGAGAGCGATCCTGATGACCTCGCTGACGTGCCCCACGTGCCCCTTGTAATCCTCGGGGTGCTTTTTATAGTCCTTCGGCCTCTTGGCATATCCCATGTCCTCGGCGATGGCCCTGATCTTGTCGAACCACTGACTCTGATCGTCGCTGTGGTCGTATGTCGCCAGGTAAGCTTTCAGTATCGCGCTCTTGTCGTCGGCCGCCTCTGCGGGCATTTCGTCTTCGATCTCGAAATAGTCGTCATAAAAGTAACTGATGTACTGGAACATCTGGCTGGCGCAGATGAAATCCTTGCGCGGCTTTTTGCCGTCGCGTCCCAGATCGAGGATCTGCAGCAGTATGTCGTCAGCGAGCACCTCCTTCAGCTCAGGGCGGTACTCGGCTGCCCAGTCCCTGAGGAACTTTGCCAGGTCGGCTGCCGGTATCTTCACCAGGGTGTCCTTGGAGACGTCGTTCAGCTTGTCGAGATCGAACAGCGCTCCGGAGGTGCTCATCTTTTCCATGGTGAACGGGAAGTCCTCGGCAGGTGTATCCGGGTTCGCCGCCCTCCATTCCTCGTAATTCGAATTCAGTATCGTCAGCAGATATTCACTGACGGCTGCCGGATGATAGCCCTTTTCGCGGTAAAAGTCCAGAGCCAGTTCCGGATCTTTCCTCTTGGAGAGCTTGCGGCGGTTGCCGTTCTCGTCTATTTTCATCAGCACGGCTGTGTGGCAGTAGACCGGCAGCTCGAATCCCAGCTTATCGAAAAGTTCCACGTGTATCGGCAGTGAAGAGAGCCACTCTTCGCCTCTGACGACGTGCGTCGTGCGCATGAAGTGATCGTCGCAGGCGTGGGCAAAGTGGTAAGTGGGTATGCCGTTCGCCTTGAGGATGACAATGTCCTGGAAATTCTCCGGCATGGTCATCTCGCCGCGGATGCCGTCGTGCACGGTTATCTCTTTGGGATCATCGGGATCGCCGGATGATCTCAGCCTCATGACGTAGGTTTTGCCTTCAGCGATGTTGGCTTCGATCTGCTCTAGGGTGAGGTCGCGGCTGGCGGCATACTTGCCGTAGATCCCCGGGGTCTCTTTGGCCGCTTCCTGTTCTGCACGTGTTTCAGCGATCTCCTCTTCGCTCATAAAGCAGGGGTAAGCCAGGCCCTTCTTTACCAGTTCTTTCACAAAGCAGCGGTAGAGCGGCCCTCTGTCGCTCTGATAGTAGGGACCGTAGTCGCCCTTGCCGACCTGTTTGCCGTCGGGGTCCTTCACGGCGCCCTCATCAAAGCGGATGCCGAAAAAGTCCAGCGAGTCTATGATGGTATCCACCGCGCCTTCCACGTACCTCTTGTCGTCCGTGTCTTCGATGCGCAGGTAGAAGACCCCGTCACTGCCGTGCGCCAGGCGCTCGTCCACGAAGGCTCCGTAGAGGTTGCCCAGGTGGATGAATCCGGTGGGGCTGGGCCCCAGCCTGGTGACCATGGCGCCCTCTGCGAGGCTGCGCGGCGGGTACTGCGCTTCATAATCCTGCGGTGTCTTATCTATATCGGGAAATAGTAGTTCTGCCAGCTTATTGTTATCCATAAATTTTCTCCTTATTATCGAGTTGCTTGCGGCTATGCCGCAACACCTATTATATATTAAACGGCGGCATGCGTGCAACAGATTGATTACAAGCACGTTTTTTCGTGTATAATCAAGGTGTAGTTATTTGGAAATGCGCTGCCCTGAGGGGGCGGCAGGGGGAGTTTTTATGAAGAATGTAATTGTGATAGGCGGCGGCCCGGCGGGGATCTCCGCGGCATTATATGCAAAGCGCGGCGGTGCGGAGACCACGGTGTTCACAATGGGCAAGGGCCCGCTGGCCGGCGTGAAGATAGATAATTATTACGGTTTCCCGGGAGGGATCAACGGCGGCGAGCTGATCGACCGCGGTCTCGAGCAGGCTCGCGCACTGGGCATCGAGATCGTGGAGGAAGAGGTCGTCGACCTGGATTTCACAGATTCTCTCAATGTGGTGACCACGGAAAACAGCTACAGTGCCGGCGCGGTCATCATGGCCATGGGATCACCCAGGAAAGTTCCCAAGGTGAAAAACATCTCGGATTTTGAGGGCCGGGGAGTCAGCTATTGTGCGGTCTGCGATGGATTTTTCTTCAAGGGAAAGGACGTCGCCGTGCTCGGCAGCGGAGAATACGCCAGCCATGAAGCGGGCATCCTGGAGCCCATCGCCGCTTCGGTGCGCATGATCGGTGAAGACGAAGCGGACGCCGTGGAAGGCGGAGACACCCTGGAAAAGGTGATTCTGAAGGATGGCACCGAGGTACCGGCAGCCGGTCTCTTTGTAGCCATGGGTTCTGCCGGCAGTGCCGATCTGGCGAGGAAGCTGGGCGCCGCTGTGGACGGCAGCAGGATAGTGGTCGACGAAAACATGGCCACTAATGTCCCCGGTCTCTATGCGGCGGGCGACTGCACAGGCGGTCTCATGCAAGTCTCCAAATCTGTGTATCAGGGAGCTGTGGCCGGACTGGCTGCTGTCAAAGCTCTGAGGAAATAGAGCGGTATTTAATAGGAATACTGTGCAAGGTTGTGTATGCGCGCGGCTTTGTACATTTCGTACATTGTCTTCTCGACGGTGCCGTGCCATGAATCGTGCACACAATAAGCTTTGTTGACATCCTCGGCGGTCTTCCCGTGATAATAGGGACCGGTCTCGGTGAGGTAGTCTTCGCTTATTTTTCCGGCCACAAAATCTATACATTCCGCTTTTGAGGAAAAGCTCTTCTGACCGTAGCCGAACATATTGTTCGGTTTGAACATGGCGGTCCCTCCGCCGCTCTCGGTCACCGCGATGGCGTAGAGAAAGAGGCAGTTCACTTTGTATTTCTTTTCCGCCTGCACGAAGTCATCTTCGAGGCCTTTGAGCCCGCTGTAAGTGCCCGCGGCTTTGATGTCATCAGCTGTGATGCCGCTCATTTTTGTCATATCAAGGTGTTTGATATCGCTCATGCTGTAAGAAGGTATGCGTTCGCGAAAGACATTGTAAGTGACGTTTTCGTCTGCCTTGCGCTGCGCTGCGGGGATCATCTCCGCGATCTCATCATCGGAAAGAGTGGTCAGATTCTTTTCTATACCTTCGGAGAAGGAATAGTCGTACTTGTTTGCCTGCGCGCTGGTTTCTCCGCGCATAGCCAGCTGCAGCTGGTTCATATGCGCCCTGGCGCCGGCAAAAGAAGTGCATCCTGCGATCAGGAAGACGATGAGCGCCGAAAGCGCCAGATTTCTGATTGTCTTTTTCACAGTCATTTTTCTTCTTCCCTTCTATTACTCTTCAGTCCCTGGAATAGTAATTATAGAGGAAATGCCCTGTGCTGTCAAAAGTGATATAATGAACCCATGAAAATAGAGATACCTGAAAAAGCGAGATCAATAATGGAGCAGCTCGAAGGGGCGGGCTACGAAGCCTTCCTCGTGGGCGGCTGCGTGCGTGACAGCCTGCTGGGACGGGAGCCGGGCGACTTCGATATCTGCACAGTGGCGACGCCGCAGGAGATGAAGGAATGCCTCGGCGGTTTTTCTCTTGCAGAGACCGGTCTCCGGCACGGTACGCTCACGGTCATCAACGGCCACGAGCCGTTCGAGGTCACTACGTTCCGCACCGAGGGAGCTTACAGCGACCGGCGCCGTCCGGACAGCGTAGAGTTTTCGCGCCGCCTGGAGGACGATCTCAAGCGCCGCGACTTTACAGTCAACGCCATGGCATACAGCGATAAGAGGGGGCTCGTAGACCTGTACGGCGGGGCAGAGGATCTGAAAAAAGGCGTGCTGCGCTGTGTCGGAGAGCCGACCCGGCGCTTTTCTGAGGATGCGCTGCGCATCATGAGGTGTGTGCGCTTCGCCGCACAGCTGGATTTCGAGGTGGAAGCTGAAACGGATGCTGCAGTGCATAGTTTAAAGAACCTGCTGGATGAGATCGCGATAGAACGCATTCGCATAGAATTCGTGAAGATGCTCTGCGGCAGGGCGGCAGCCGGGGCGCTGCGGGCTTACCGCGATGTGGTGGCTCAGTTCATACCCGAGATAAGGGATTCTTTTGAATGTGACCAGCAGAATGACTATCACATATACGATGTCTGGGAGCACACACTGCATGCAGTGGATGCCATCAGGCCGCAGCCGCTGCTGCGCCTGACGGCTTTCTTTCACGATATCGCAAAGCCTGCATGCAAAACGGTGACCGAAGAAAACTGGGGACATTTTTATCATCACGAGAGCCGCGGGGCGCAGATGACGCGCGACATTATGACCAGGATGAAGTTCGACAAGGCAACACGGGATACGGTCTGTGAGCTGGTGAAGAGGCACGGCATCGTCTTCAATGCGGAGGGCAGGCAGCCGCGCAGACTGCTGGTAAAGATGGGCGAGGAGAAGCTGCGCATGCTGATCGAAATGGAGAAGGCTGATGTCAAAAGCCAGGCGCCTTTTTGTATCGATGAGCGGCTGCAGCTGATAGCTTCCTTCGAGGCGGCCCTAGACCGTGTGCTTTCAGAGGAGAACTGTTTTTCCATCAAGGACCTGGCTGTCGATGGCCGTGATGTGATGGATGCAGGTGTGCCGCAGGGAAGACGAGTGGGGCAGATCCTGCAGCAGCTGTTCGATGATGTGGTCGAAGAACGCTTGAAAAATGAACGCTCACAGCTGTTGAAAGCGATACATGAAATGGCCGGATCATAACGCCTGGCTAAAGTACCCCTCGATTTTTGCATACAAAAATGGTATAATATAAAAGGACTGGAGGTGAAAAAATGTATAAGGCCGGCGATATGATCGTTTACGGCGGCACAGGAGTATGTAAGGTGGTCGGAGTTACTATTCCGGATTTTGCGAGAGAACATGGTAATCGAAAATATTACGAACTGGAACCGATCTATGAAAGAGGCACTATTTATACACCTGTCGATAACGATCAGATATCAATGAGATACGTTATGGAGAAGGAAGAGGCTGATGACATCATTGAAAAGATCCCGCAGATAAAGACGGAGAAGTTCACTGAGAAGAGTACTCAGAAACTGACAGAACACTACAAGGCAAGGCTGAGGGAACATAGCTGCGAAGGACTGATCACAGTGATCAGATCGGCGCACGAAAAGATGAAAGAGGCCAAGAAGGCAAACAAAAAGTTTGGCCAGATCGACAAGAAATATATGAAGAAGGCAGAGAACCTTCTTTACGGTGAACTGGCTGTAGCACTCGACATCGAAAAAGAAGAAGTCGCGGGATACATTGCCAGAAAAGTAGAAAAGCAAGACGTGTAGACGACCGAGTAAAAGGGTAAAAAAACAGGCATCGTCAGATACCGGCTTTTTTATTGGTGGTATTTTTTTCTGATGCTTCTGATTGGAAGAAAATAAAAACTCCGGATTAATATTTACCGGAGTTTTTTGGTACCCGTACTCGGATTCGAACCGGGGATACCGCCGTGAGAGGGCGGTGTCTTAACCACTTGACCATACGGGCTCATTCTATTGCTGCGCTTTTCTCAGGCGCGTTTATCATTATAAAGGAATCGAGGCGGTTTGTCCAGTAATTTTGTTGTAAAGAATGATGTTTTCTGCTAAAATTAATTTCAAGCGTATTTTATGGAGGAAAAAAGATGATACATTATCAGAGCACGAGAGGCAGCAAGTACATCAAGACTTCGGCACAGGCCATCATACAGGGCATCGCCGAAGATAAGGGGCTGTACGTACCCAACGAGATTCCAAAGCTGCCCTTTGAGATAGAAGAAATAATCGGCAAACCGTACAAGGAGGTTGCCTTCAAGGTACTCAAGGCTTACCTGGAGGACTACACAGATGAGGAGCTGCAGGCATGCATTGACGGCGCCTATGATGAGAAATTCGAGGCGGACGATGTAGTACCCGTAGTAAAGGGCGGGGACGCATGGTTCCTCGAGCTTTATCATGGAAGAACAGCGGCTTTCAAAGATCTGGCTCTGTCCATCCTGCCGTATCTGCTGACAACAGCAATGAAGAAGGAAAAGGAGGACCGCAAGGTCTGCATCCTCACGGCGACATCCGGGGATACCGGGAAAGCCGCTCTTGAAGGATTCGCAGATGTGCCGGGCACGGAGATCGTCGTCTTCTATCCGAACGAAGGCGTCAGCATGGTTCAGGAAAGACAGATGGTCACTCAGGTAGGCGACAATACCCACGTCTTCGCAGTCAACGGCAACTTCGACGACGCGCAGACGGGCGTCAAAAAGATTTTCAGCGATGATGAGTTCAACCGCGAACTTTCGGAGAACGGCGTAGTGCTGAGTTCGGCCAACTCCATCAACATCGGACGGCTGGTGCCCCAGGTAGCTTACTATGTATATGGATATGCAAAGCTGATCGAGCAGGGCGTCATCGAGGCCGGTGACGAGATAAACATCGTAGTGCCGACCGGCAACTTCGGCAACATCCTGGCAGCTTACTATGCCGGCGAGATGGGCATACCGGTGAAGAAATTCATATGTGCCAGCAACGAGAATAAGGTGCTCACTGATTTCATCAACACGGGCACTTACAACCTGAACCGTGAATTCTACATGACGAATTCACCATCGATGGACATCCTCATTTCCAGCAATCTGGAGAGGCTGCTCTATCACCTGTCTGGCGGCAACGGCGATGAGATCAGGGATCTTATGGGCAAGCTGGACATCGACAGGAAGTACACGGTCAGCCCGAAGATCAAGTACGCGCTCGACAAGTTCTACGGCGGTTTTGCCGACATGAAGAGGACCAACGAGACTATCGGCGAGCTGTACAGGGATCACGACTATCTGATCGATACGCACACAGCGGTAGCTTATCGCGTGTACGAGGACTACGTATCCTATACTGGCGACAGGACTCCGTCACTGGTGGCATCGACGGCCAGCGCCTACAAGTTCGCTGACAGCGTCTGCGATTCGATCGGTATCGGACGCGGCAAGGACGGCTTTGACTCCGTTCGCAAGCTGGCGTACGAGACCAGCGTGAAGATACCGTCCGGTCTCAAGGATCTCGATAAGAAGAAGATCCTGCATACGGGCGTGCTCGATTTGAAGGACATGCCTCAGGCGGTGAAGGATTCCATCAAGTAAGCGCCCGGACCTGATTTAACGAATGAGTAAACTGTTTGTGAAAGCCCCGGATAACGGGGCTTTCGTGATATTCGGGCAGGGGATCATGTCAGGGGAAGTCGTCACCGCGAGTCTCTGAGCAGCGGCGCCGAAAAAAGTATCCGCAAGAGCGGATATATTGCTTGAAATACGGCGATACCTGTGGTACATTAGTAATTGGCTGTCATAGGCTTTAATAAAATGCCGGGTTTGCCCGGACAGAAATTAACTGCAAGTGGATACCGTGGAGGGTTGACCGAGTGGCTAAGGAGCTCGCCTGGAAAGCGAGTAGGGCGTAACAGCCTCGTGGGTTCGAGTCCCATGCCCTCCGCCAGCGAAATAGAATGCTTTTCGGCATTCTATTTTTTATGAAACAAACGGGGCGGGAAGAGTCACCTGCTGAGCGGATGAGTGAAATTTATTGCAAATCGAATGTTGCCATTCAACATCAAGAACAGCTCAGACGAACTGCTCTTTTTCGGGAAGCTATGCCCGGGGAGAAGGCTGCACTTTATAGATGAAAATAGAAGACAAACTATATGAGAATATTGATATTTTTGATATACAGGAAGTCAAGCATCCTTTTTTATAGATGGTTATATTAACAGGTTCTATTTTTTAATTTCAGATCTTGAAAATGAAATTGTTGCCTTCAAAAAACTATATCGCCAGAGGTCCGTATTTCCCGGCGATACTGCATTGCTTAAATCGCTGTATCTGTCGACGCTTCAGGCCACGAAGAAATGGCAGCAGCCGCTCAGAAAGCGGGCTAAGGTTTGCGAAGAATTCTCAGAATCATACATGAAGCGGATTATACAGATAAATCATTCTATCAGACACAGGAAATGGTAGGTGCTTATAACCACGAAGGCGACAAGGATGTTTATGTAAAGAATGTAGGTAACTATGCGACCGCTTACTCCTTCTCTGCATCAGCAGCCAAAGTTACTGTTGATAAGGAGACAGGACAGGTTACTCTTGATGACTTTGTATTCGGACACGACTGCGGACGTCCGCTGAACACACGTGCCGTTGAAGGTCAGATTGAAGGTTCTGTACTGCTGGGATTTGGATTCACATGCTATGAAGAATGTATATATGACAAGAACGGCAGGCACATGAATCCATCATTCAGAGATTACAGATTCCCGACAGCACTGGATATGCCTAAAATCAAGACTATCCTCTGCGGTACGCCGGATGCTGAAGGACCGCTCGGAGCAAAAGAAGCCGGTGAAGGTTCGACAGCTCCTGTAGGTTCAGCTATCGGCAATGCGATCAACTACGCGACAGGCCTTGTTATCAAAGAGCTCCCGATCACTCCTGAAAAACTTTGGAGAGCAATCAAGGCACACGAAGCTGATCCGTCAAAGGTTGAATTCGGTGCGGAAGGTCTTGAAGAGAAGTTTGCGAATATGCCGCCGCTTCCTAAGAGATACAACGTGTGATCAACTATTGAATAAACTTTATTATATTGTTTGAAACGAGGGCGTTCCGCTAAAACACCTGGCTGCTTTTAGCGGAAGCAGCCGGGTGTTGGACGCCCTCGCTTTATTAAATATCATTAGAACCGGTTATCCTCATCGGTTCGCGGGATGTTTATGAGAAAGATGATTCCGGTCGGAGAGAATATGGGAAACACAGATCAAGACAGATCAAAAGAATGGGAAATAGGTGCCCGGGGAATTGGCAAATCCCATGGTTTTATAGACCAGAATGAGGATCATGCAAAGGCGCGGATAATGGCAGAGAGGACAGCTGATCTTGCACTTCAGATACCCAGGCTGTCCAGAAACAAGCTGCTGGTCAATCTGAGATTTATGGAAGCTGCCTTCGTAAGACTCTCCTCTTCCGAAAGCTTTGAAACACTGGAAACAGCAACCGACGGACAGTTTCTCTATTATAACAGTGTTCATGTCTGCAGGCAGTATCGCAGGGACGTGAATATTCCCGTACGTGATTATCTGCATGTTACATTGCATTGTCTCTTCAGGCATCTGTTTGTAGGAAAAGCAATACGAAGGGATCTGTGGGATCTGGCATGTGACATAGCTGTTGAAAATATCATAGGGGAACTGAGCATAAGGTCATTGTACACGGAAAGACAGGAGTCACAGGGATGGCTTATTAAAAAGCTGAAAGAGGAGATACCGAGACTGACGGCCGAGCGTATATATCATTATTTCGATCAGGTCGATCCCTCACCCGAGGAAGTGCAAAGACTTGCTGAGGCATTTCATGCCGATGATCATAGAATGTGGTACGCAAAAGCGACATATGAAAAGTCCGGAAAAGATTCAGAGGATACGGATAAGGGTGATCCGGAAGACGATGAGGGGGAAAAGACGAAAACCGATGCCGATGCTGTGGAGGAAGGACTGCCCGAAGAAGACGAAGGAGAGGGGACGGATACCGACAATATGCTCGATGCGATCGATGGCGGCAGCGAAGATGGCATCGGAAAGGGTGGAGACGAAAACAGCAGTATCGACAATGAAAAACCGGCTTTAACACCTGAGGAGCTTGAACAGGAATGGAGAGAAATATCCGAGAGGATACAGGTGGATATAGATACTCATTCCGAATCCTGGGGAGAAGGGACCGGAGGCATGCAGCAGACGCTGCAGGAAATAAACCGTGAAAAATACGATTACATAAAGCTTTTAAAAAGGTTTTCTGTGATCGGTGAAAATATAGAGATCAACGACGACGAATTCGATTATATATTCTACACATACGGTATGCAGTTATATAAAAACGTACCGCTTGTTGAGCCGCTGGAATATAAAGATGTAAAGAAGATAAAAGAGTTCGTGATCGCACTGGACACATCGGAATCGGTTTCCGGGGAGACGGTGCAGAAATTCGTAACCAAGACATGGAATATCCTGAAGCAGAGAGAGAATTTCTTTTCCAGAGTGAATATCCATATCATCCAGTGTGGTGCAAGGGTTGAGGAAGATGTAAGGATCAACACGCAGGATGAGTTTGACCTGTATATAAAGAACATGGTCCTCAAGGGCTTCGGGGGAACCGATTTCAGACCGGTGTTCGAGCATGTAGATTCACTGATAAGGCAGCACGAATTTACGAATTTGAAAGGACTCATATATTTTACGGACGGATACGGGACCTTCCCTGGCAATCCTCCGGACTATGATGCCGCATTTGTATTCCTCGATCAGGGATATGAACTTCCGGACATTCCGGTATGGGCTATTAAGATGCTGCTGACAGAGGACGAGATACAGGAGTTTTAAAATGAATGCCAATATCATGGACGGGATTCTAATTGAATATAGAGGTGATGATCCGTATATAAGAATTCCGGATGGGGTCACGGAAATAGCAAACCGTGCGTTTTACAACTGCCGCGCAATTAGAGAAGTCACCATTCCCGACAGTGTGAAAACCATAAGATCAGAGGCCTTCATGCTGTGTGCCAATCTCGAACCCCTGGTATTTTCTGATTTAATAATTTCAGCTGCGCCCATTATTTCTCCGTAGGATTTTCCTGTTTTGAACATCTCTCTCAAATCGATGTTCCTGCTGTCTGTTATTGGTTTCCGTGTTATATTTATGTTATCATATCAGTAAACCGATAGACTAGTAAAGCGATAGCTAAAAATTGTTTATTCTATAAAAGATTGCGCTTGTTATCTGATCTCAGGACAATGAAATGGATTATGAGAAAGCCCTTGAAATTATAAAAAAATATCAATACAATTCCGATTTGACTCCCGATGAAGAGTTCCTGCTCATCGAGGCGTTTATGTACATCATCAATTTGTACAAAGATATAGATCCTGAGGTAATGCCTGATGGATATATTGCCATGTTCAATTTAGCAAGTTTATATAAACGCAGGGAGGAATATTCCCTCGCGCTGAAATATTTTGAAATGTGCTCGGAACATGGGGGCGGATCCATTTCGGATATGGAAGCCGCCAGGTTATATTATGACGGTCGTGTCGGGCAATGCGATTATGAAAAGGCATTCAAGTATTTTTCCACTGCCGCTCAGGAAGGATTCCCGAATGCCAAATTGAGGATTGCAGATATGTATAAGAACGGACAATTTGTTAAGCAGGATGATGAAAAATACAAAGAATTAATCTTTTCCGTATATGATCAGATCTGTGACAGTCCTGTTCCGTATTATAAAGGTGAAACCTTCCTTAAGATGGCAAAGATATATATTGACGACGGTGACCTGGATGAAGCATTCGAATTATTGCTGTCGGCTAAAGACGAATTAGAAAAACAGCTGATTTCGTATATCAACAATTCAGACCTCGATTATATAAAACAAATAATCGAACTTCAGTATGAACTCATGCAGCCTGAGATAGATGAAAACTGGTTATTTGGTCTTTATGACCTGTATTACATATTGCAAAAGCCTGTTAGTATTGAATTCAGCAGCAGTTCTGGAATGCACTATGTCTCTTCGGTTCCGGAATCACATGGGATGACCATAGAAATGGATGGGAAATGGTATCGCAGCATAGATGATTACTTCTATCGGGCAACGATAGACGGGGAACGCTTACCGGCAAAATGCTGCGATCTTATGGACTTCAAGCTGATTTGATCTTGAATACACCCTTGCAGTTAAGGAATGCTCAGGGCGGCTGCCCTAAGCACGGTTCCGCGATGCCCTGCGAAATCTGATCAGGCTGCCTATACCCAGACCGATCAGTGATATCACCGCTCCCGCCGGGATCATATTCCAGACCGGCATATTGAAATGAGAGAAGGCTGCCATGTTCGCCGCTGAGAACGTGGCATGTTCAGACAGCATATACATGATTCCAAAAATGATAGCTGCGATCCATTTCTTTCTTCCCCAGAAATCATGCACCCCGATCAGCAGAGAGATCACGAGTGTGGTCACCGGGATGAGGATCCAAAGGAACATAAAGGAATACCCGATACCATCTTTCTCGTCAATGACAAACCAGAACATGATCAGAGAGAATGCGTAGATCCCCAGATAGGAAGTGATAAGGATTATCTTTGACAGCCTCGTCTTGCTCTTTACAGTGTTCGTGCTTTCTTCGAGAAAATCCATGTAGTCTCTCATTGTTTCTTCCTCCTTGTTTTCTTTCAGGAGCCGGTCGAGGCTCACGTTATAAAAGTCACTCATCTTTATTACACTTACGATATCAGGATATGTTTTATCGTTTTCCCAATTAGAGATAGACTGCCGGCTCACCCCGAGCAGCGCGGCGGCTTCTTCCTGTGTAAATCCGGCAGAAGTTCGCGCCTCTTTTAGTTTTGTCCCTAATTCCATATTAATCACCGCCTTTTCTGCCATGATAATAACAGAGCCGGGAAGATAAGTCTATCAAAGCTGCTTTACAGACCCTTAAAATGCGGTGTAAAAATGCTTTGACATTGCTGATGGGGCCGGGGGACCCTGGACCATCCATGGAATGATAAAGACTATTACATTGATTTTTAAATATTGTGATATTAGAATAAAAGTACATACATGAAAATATGGGGAAATCAATTCCGGGAGGTTTTATTATGAAAAAAGATTATAAGGATGCGTCGTGGCTGACCGATACGGCCTGGGGCAGATGGGGCGCAGACGATGAGATCGGTGCCTTGAATGAACTGTCGGCGGCAGATGTTGTCAGCGCAGTTTCTCTGATAAAAGAGGGAAAGATCTATGACCTGGAAACGGAACGCTTCCACGGACAGCCCGTATGGCACGGACATCCGGGGTTTGATCTGGTGACCTATGCTACCCCTACCGGCAGGCGGGCAATGACGGATTCACCGTATGATCCGGCATATGCATGGAATAAGGAGGGCGGCTGGCTGGCGCCCGAGGTCAATGATCCTCAATTCAATGCGGGATTGAACACGGAAATGATGGTAGGGCCTGTCCATCTGGGGACTCACATTGACGGGCTTTGTCATCTGACAGTCGGTGAAGACGATCACTGGTACAATGGATTCAATCAGAGAGGTGACTATGGCCCTTTAAAGACCGGCGCGGAAACGATACCGCCCATCATTACAAGGGGCGTGCTGCTCGACATCGCAGGTTACAAGGGCGTGGACCATGTTGAAGCAAACTACGGGATCACGATCGAGGATCTTGCTGCCTGTGCTGAATGGGAAGGCGTCGAACTGCGCAAGAACGACTGCGTGCTGATGCGCCTGGGTGAAACCTGGCCTGAACAGGACAAGTGTCCCGGAGCGGGTTTGACACTCGAGGGAGCCAGATATCTGATCGAAGAAAAGGGAGCGGTGCTCCTAGGAGATGATATGACAGCCTTTGAGCTACACAATGCCGACGGGACCATGTCATGGCCCGGGCATCCGCATCCCGTTCATGACTACTGCCTGATTCGTCAGGGAGTTCATTTCATGGAACTGGTACAGAGCCATGAGCTCGCCGAAGATAAGAAATACGAATTCTGCTTTATGGTGGCTTCGCTGAAGATAAGAGGCGCCACCGGGATGTTCGTGAGACCGATCGCAATAGTTTGACCGCTTGAAGATACGTATGAAAAAAGCTAGCGCTGTGAGGCGCTAGCTTGATATTTTTTGAAGAAATGTATCTTATAATCTGTGCGCGGCAGCTTTTCTTCTGTAGAGCAGGGTGATCGCCATGGCTGCACCGGCTGCGATCAGTGACCAGCCGCCGAACCCGTTGTCGCCAGTGGCCGGGTTGTTTCCGGTGCCGGCTGCCGTTCCTTTCTTATCGCTGCCCGGAGTCTTTCCTTTCTTGTCGTTGCCAGGGTTACTCTTTTTCTCTACTTTATAGCTGACCGTGGGCTTCTGGAATTCCTCGGGAGCGCTCTTGGTGCCGTTAGAATCTGTAGGGTAGAGGACGGTGCTGTCAGTTACCTTGAGTGTGGCATAGCCGTGGCTGCCGTCAGCATCGTACTTTCCGTAAGTGCCTGCTTTAGTCTCTGGTTTGGTAAGCTTTACTTTGTAAGAAAGCTTGAGACGAGAGAAATTGCTCACGTTGGTGTTGATCTTGAGAACATAGTGTTCGCTGGAGGGATCCCCGGTACCATCGGGATAATAGGTGAGGACATAGTTGCCATTGTCAAAAGTATACGTGGTCGTTCCGTCAGCGTTGTCCTTCTTTTCTCCCGGCAGTGCTTTATCGCTGAGGGAAAGCTTGATGTCGTTCATGTTGTTGACGAAGTCAAAATCGCTGCCTATCGTATTGACGAGATATGATCCGGAACCGAGTGTATAGAGAACATCGTTCTTGATAGTACTGAAGTCCGGCGTCACCTCATTCCCGCCGATTTCTGCGAGAGCGTTCATGAACTGATGAGACAGCGAATTCTCCCCATAGCTGCTGTCAGGCTGGATCGCATAGCATTTGTACCCCTTGGATTTCATGGAATTGTAATCCTGCACGCATTCATAGATGGCTCTGTCGGTAGAGCAGGCGTGATCTTTTATCTCATCCTTGGTTACATATGAATATCCGGCCTGCTTGAGGGCCTCGAGCTGTTTAGAGTTCAGGAAGCGGACAGAACTGGGATCCAGGCCTGTAGCTTTCATGGCACCGCTGTAGTCGGTCACATATTTAGAACCGTCGCTGCCCACTTCTTTTTCTACATCTGCATAATACTGATCCCATGTTTTACCGGCAGGCATCATCCAGTTGCTGCCCTGCGGGGCGTCGTATTTCGTATCCCAGGTGTATATGCAGTCAGCGGCATACGAAGTATTAGTATTTCCGTAGATCGTGGCCACATTGCCGCTGGCATTATCGAACATGTAGGTGATGCCGTCGCTGATGGAAATCATGTATTTCCTTTCGTTGGCTACAGAAGTGTCGGCGTCCAGCATGGCTGCGGCTTTGTCGAGCCCGCTGTCGAGGTTGCTGCCGGAAGTGATGAGATTTTTATCAAGATCTTTCAGGTAACTTTTCACTGCAGCTTCGTAGGCGCTCTTCGAGAGGCCGGACCATTCATCCAGCTTTGACTTGAAAGCTTTGGTGGTCTTAGAATCAACGGATCCGAGCTCCTGAACGGCAGTTGCATTTCCCTTGAAAAATACTACTCCGAGCTTTATCTGTGCACCGCTCTTTTCCCTGGCGGCGACGAGCTGGTCGAGAAACTGACCGAATTCAGGTATACAGCTGGCTGAACAGTCAGAAGCATCGACTACGAATACGATGTCCGTTGCCAGGGGCACGGTAGCCGAGGGGATGGAGAGGGTGACTTTAGAAGTATAGCTTCCGTCATCGTTCTTCACCAGGTTTTCTGCTCTTATCGATTTCGAGAATGAGCCGCCGGAGTACGCTGCGGATGCGCTCAATGGCGCGGCGCAGAAGGCTACGCATACGGCCATCAGCAGGTACAGAATTTTTTTGATATTTTTCATTGTAATCCTCCAATCCCAGTCAAAAAACACGATATATATAGACAATTCATTACAGATTCCATAGCACTCCTGAAATGTCAGTAAAAAATGTCATAGATATAAATATATTTTAATGTATAGGCCGATTGCTGTCAACACCGCTTCCGAACGGACAGAAAAAATTGAACCGGCCTTGATTTTAGAAAACGTATTTAGAATCAAGAAACAAGAGATGGCTGTTCAATGAAAGATGAATCTCTATTAAAGCATTGTTTAGAGCCGGTGCCGCCAAAGAAAAAGATGCCGTATTTTATAGCAGTGCCTGCTGCTGCAGGCACCGGTTTCGAAGCTGCCTGGTGCTCTGTGATTACAATCGGGACTTCAGCCGCCTTTAAGTCGTTTTTTTGCTGTTTACAAGGTCAGCAGAGATACATATAATTTAACTGTACAAATCAATATTTGTGGCGGGGCCGCTATACGTGGAAGGATCCGGAGAGAAAAATAAAAATGATAGAGAAATATATAAAAAAGTATAACGAAATAAATTCGATCTTGTTGAGAGATCTGTCAGCTGCCGCAGCGGATGATAACGTTGTCTTCTCGGCGGCTTCACTGATAACTCTGCTGGCTGTTGCGGCGCAGTCTGCTGCAGGCGAGACCCGTGCGGAAATAGTGCGCGCTCTCACTGACGATGAGGACCGTGACTCATTGATAGAAACTGTCTGCGAAATGCAGAGAATATTGTCGGCCGGCGGGGAACTCAAATCGGCGAACGCCGTGTTCATCAGCGATGAGATCGAGGCCTCCGTCAGGCCCGGCTACGGGGAAAAGCTGCACGATATTTTTAAAGCGGATCTGATCGTCACCGGAGATATAGTCTCTGATCTGAATCGATGGGTCAATGAAAAGACCGAAGGTATGATCCATGAGATCGCAGATGAATCTATGAGCAAAATGGTGATCGGTATGCTGAATGCTATGTTTTTCGATGCCGACTGGGCGCAAGACTACGAAGACGATGATATCTCATGGAGAACTTTTACGAACGCCGATGGAACAAAGGTGAAGGTCCCCATGATGCAGAGCCGGGAAAGTGCGTATTTAGAAAACGAATCATTCACAGGTTTTGTCAGGGACTACGACGGCGATTTCAGTTTTCTGGCGCTGCTACCGAAGGAAGAAGGAAGAGAATCTCTGGTGGGAGCAGTTACTGAGCTGGACATTTCAGAACTATATCAGAACATAGTATACTGCGAAGTCGAGGCGGTGATACCGGAATTTGCACTCGATTTCGGGTGCGATCTGACTGATCCCTGCAAACGCATGGGGATCAGGGAGCTTTTCGGCTCCAATGCCGACCTCAGTCCGCTTTCATCTGCTGAGCAGCTGGTGGGCGGCGGGATCCTGCATCAGGCGCGTATCGAGGTAGACCGCAGGGGTACCAGGGCTGCGGCGGCCACCGTATTTTATACATTAGGGAGTGCCGCTCCGGAGCCGCGCAGGCTCAAAAAAGTTTCTTTGAACAGGCCGTTCTTGTTCGCCATCGTTGAAAAGAATATGGGGCTGCCGTTGTTCACGGGGCAAGTCTGCTATTTAGATGATCAGAAATAAAGATGTCGCTCTGCGGGAAATGCCGGCATGCGGGCAGCTGCCGGAGACGGGCTTTATCTGCTGCGCTTCTTGCGCTTCTTTTTCCCGTGATGACGTTTCTGGGGGATCTTCTCTTTGGGCGGGGTAACGCTGATGTTCAGGTTCGTGTTCAAGTGCTCGTAATACTTGTGACGCTCCTCGTAGGGGATGTTATCCTGCTTTTCAGCCGTGTAGTAGATGTCCGCCAGTTCCTCCCTGCTGAAGAATGACTTTGACTTGATTATCTTTGGCAGCAGTGAGCGGATCGAGCGGAACGCATCCGGCGTCGGATGCGCGTAGAATTTGTTGATGCGGTGTCTCAGCATATTGGTAGTCAGCAGCATCCAGAGCGTTGCAAAGATGACGATGTAATCAATGATCATGAACATACCGATATTGATCACGTCAAACGAATTGAGTATGCCGATAACTACTGCAGCTGCAAATACAGCTGCCACTATTATATTCTGCTTTTTGTTCATAATCGCCTCCTGCAATTACGATACCATCAGGAAAGCCCGAACGCAAGAGTATTTGCATCGTGGCCACGGTAAGCTGTGGGAAAGCCTTGATGAGACCGATGAAAGAAAGTATAATATAAGTAAAAATATGGTAGCAAAGGGGTATGTAAATGTCAATTTTCAAGCAGATCAACGGCCGCCCGATGACGGCGGAGGAAACAGCAGCTTATCTGGAACGCATAGACATGCCGCAACCGGAGAAGCTGGACGAAGCTTATCTGGCACGGCTCCAATGGGCTCATATGCAAGCGGTTCCTTTCGAGAACCTCGATATCATGCGGGGAAGAGAGCTGACACTGGATAGAGATCCCCTGTTCGAGAAGATAGTATACAGGCGCCGGGGCGGGGTGTGCGCTGAATTGAACACTCTGTACAACTGGCTGCTGGAGTCGCTCGGATATGATGTGGACAGCTATCATTCACGCATCATCTCCGATAATGTCCCTTATCCGGGGCGCAGCCACAGGATCATGGCGGTGAACATTGAGGGACAAAAGTGGCTCACAGATGTGGGCTTCAATTATGAACACCATCGCAAGCCGTTGCTGCTGGAGGCGGGACTGCTCCAGGATGACGGCGAGTGCGGCTACAGGCTGGAACGCGATCCGGCTTACGGCTGGCTGATGTGGCAGGACAGGAGGGAAGCCGGCTGGAGGAAGAAGATCGCCTTCTCCGAGGACCCCAACATCGATGCTGATTTTGTTGCGGCGACTTTCTTCGCCCAGCACCATCGCGATTCGAAGATAAACAAGAAAACCAAGGTCTCCTTATACATCGGCGGCGTATTCCACGGCATCAGGCAGGGTAACTATCTTGTGGAGCACAGCGGTGTTGAGCAGATCGTTGAAGAAGGCATTTCCAGCGCCAGAGAGGAAGAATTGCTGCGGGAAGTATTCAAACTGTAAGCGATTCATTACAGCAAATTAGTCAGATGAAAAAGTGATATAATGTTTCGGTAAGCAAACTAGTCATTCGGGAGGAGTGAAATAATGGATGACGATTCACAATCGTTGAATAAGGCGAATAAGAAGAAAGAAAAGATAAAATCTGAAAGCCGCATCTTGCGGATATCATTTGCAGGCAGTGTTGCCTTCCTTGTAGCAGAGATAGTTATGGCGATAGTGACCCACTCGCGAGCGGTGCTCGCCGACTGCGTTTACGACATCGCGGACATGGCCATGCTGGTGCCTTTCATGATATTGATCCCTCTGCTCTACAAACCAGTGACCGAAAAGAGGCCTTATGGCTACTCTCAGATAGAATCGCTCTTCATACTGATCAAGAGCGGTCTTTTGATAGTGGTGACCGTACAGCTGATCGTCAGCAGCATCAAGTTGCTGCTGTCCGGAGGGCACGATGTGGATGCCGGCGTAGTTGCCATATTTGAACTGGCAGTTTCCGGCACCTGTGTTGCCATGTACCTGCTACTCAACCATCTGAACAAGGCATTCTCGTCACCGACAGTAAAGGCGGAGCTCTATATATGGAAGCTCGATTCCATCAGCACTCTGGGCGTGGGAGCTGCCTTCCTGGTTCAGGTCGCCCTGGCGCACACATCGATAGCATGGGTGACGCAGTACAGCGACCCCGTAATTGCCATAGTTATTTCTTCGCTGCTGCTGAGAGAACCGATAGGCATGTTCATAGAGAGCCTGCGCAATCTGATACTCTTTGCACCGCGGAAGGAAGTCTTTGACCAGGTAAAGAAGTTCGCGGAAGACGCCATGGAGGGCTGCGATTTCCACCTCAGCTTTCTCGATGTGACCAAGACCGGACGCAAGTTGTGGGTCGAGGTGTTCATTGTGCAGGACGGGGATACCATGAACATACCGGTATTGAAGAGGGTGCGCAGTGAGATCGTGGCCAGCCTTTTGAAGCATTATGATAATGTATATGTAGAGATAGTGCCCGAACTGGAGAATATGTAAGCCATTTTAGTGGTTAATGCATTTCTGTTATGGTATAATATCGTGGATAATAACTAAAAAGGAAGATACTAAAGGTAACCCAATGGAAAGAGAAGAATTTTTGAAAATTTACCGCCACTCGATGGCGCATATCCTGGCAAAAGCCGTGATAGAGATATTCGGCAAAGAAAACGTGCAGTATGCTATAGGGCCGCAGATCGATGACGGCTTCTATTACGATTTTCAGTTGCCGAGGATGCTGACCAAAGAAGATCACAAACCTATTGAAGATAAGATGCGTGAGATCCTCAAGAGAAAAGAGGACTGGGTACGCAAAGAGGTGACCCGGGAAGAAGCACTGGAAATATTCAGCGATCAGAAATTCAAGAAGGAACTGATCGAAGAACTGCCGCCGGATGAGAAGATAACCGTCTACTACACAGGAGACGATTATGTGGATCTCTGCGCAGGACCGCACATAGAAAACTCACAGGAACTGCTGGGAGCAGCCTTCCAGATCCGTTCGATATCGGGAGCTTACTGGAGAGGCGATGAAAACCGCGACCAGCTGCAGCGCATATACTGTTACTGCTATCCGGACAAGAAAGCCCTCAAAGAGCACCTTGCACTGGTAAAGGAGGCCATGGAGCGCGACCACAAAAAGCTGGGACCGGAACTGGATCTGTTCATGTTCGATCCGACTGCACCGGGAATGCCGTACTGGCTGCCGGACGGTCTCGCGGTGTATAACGCGTTGCAGGATTTCTGGCGGCGCGAGCACGAACTGCACGGCTATAAGGAGATCGCGGCGCCGGTGCTCAACGAGCGCCAGCTGTGGATCACCAGTGGACACTGGGCACACTACAAAGACAACATGTTCCTGGCACCGGTCGATGACGACAGAGTCTTCGCGGTCAAGCCGATGAACTGCCCCAACGCGATCATGGTCTACAAGAGGGGACAGAGGAGCTATCGCGAGCTGCCGCTGCGTATCTCAGAGATGGACGTGATCCACAGAAAAGAAAAGTCCGGCGAACTGAACGGGCTCTTCAGAGTGCAGGAATTCAGGCAGGACGATGCACATACATTCCTGATGAACGAGCAGATAGCCGATGAGATCGGCGATATCATGGATATAGCTGAAAAGATCTACGGTACTTTCGGACTCACATACCGCGCGGAGCTTTCCACGAGGCCGGACGACTTCATGGGAGACATCGAAGTCTGGAATCAGGCGGAGGCCTCTCTGAAGGCGATATTAGACGACAAGTACGGCGAGGGCAACTATGCCATCAACGAGGGCGATGGCGCCTTCTACGGACCGAAGATAGACCTGCAGATGAAAGACTGCCTCGGCAGAGAATGGCAGATGGGTACCATACAGCTGGACTTCCAGCTGCCGCTGAACTTCGATCTCTCATATGTGGCCAGCGATGGCACGCATCAGAGGCCGGTATTGATCCATCGTGCGATATTCGGATCCATGGAGAGATTCATCGGAATCCTGATAGAGAACTTTAAGGGAGCCTTCCCGTTCTGGCTGGCGCCCAAGCAGGTAGGCATCGTACCTATCAGACCGGAGCACAATGAATATGCCAGAAAGGTGGCCGACAAGCTGTACGAGAACCGCATACGCTTTGATGCCAGGTACGAGAACGAGCACATGCGCCTCAAGATCAAGAACTTCAAACAGCACAAGGTGCCTTATGTAATTATACTGGGCGACAACGAGGCGGAAAAGGAGACTGTTTCCATCAACCTGCGCGGCGGCAACCGCAAGCTGCAGGATGTGCCGCTCGACAAGTTCATACAGATGTGCCGCACAATGAATCTGGAGCACAGCCTGGAACTGATAGACGAAGTCCCTGAGGACTGATAATAAGAACTGAAAAACCGGAAGGCGGCAGCCTTCCGGTTTTAAGTTGCTTTTGATTTTTGATTTCAGACGGATCTTTTATTCCGACATTACAGCGACGAGCTCGCCCGCCTTTACCTGCTGTCCGCCCTTGATGAAGATCTCTTCGATGCGGCCGGCACGCGGGGCTATGATATTGGTTTCCATCTTCATAGCTTCCATGACGGCTATCGGCTGTTTCTCTTCCACGGTATCGCCTTCGCGTACGAGGACCTTTACGATGTTGCCGGGGATGTTGGCACCGATCTCCAGCGGGTTCTCTTCGTCCGCATAACGCGTCGAAGACAGCGAGTACTGTGATTCGATGGTGTTGTCCTTGATCTGGACAACGCGACGGCTGCCGTTGACCTCAAAGGAGACTTCGCGGTTTCCTTCCTGATCCGGCTCTCTGATCTCATCCAGCTTGATGACCAGCTCTTTACCTTCTTCCAGCTTGACTTCGCAGGTTTCACCTTCGGCCAGACCATAGAAGAAGATGTCTGATCCCATGAGACGGAAGTTGCCGTCTTTCTTGAGGCTCTTGAGGTAATCCTCGTATACATCAGGATACATCGCATAACTGATGACCTGCTGCGGGGTTCCCTCGAGACCGTAGTACTTTTGCAGTCCCGTCTTGTAATAGTCAAAGTCAACTGGCTCCAGCAGGGATCCCGGTCTCACGGTGATCGGCTTGCGGTTCTTGAGCACGACTTTCTGTATATCCTTCGGGAAGCCTCCGAGAGGCTGACCCATCATACCTTCGAAATAGCTTACTATGGAATCCGGGAAGTCCAGGTTGGCTCCCTTTTCCACGATGTTCTCCGGTGTCAGATCGTTCTGCACCATGAAGATCGCCATGTCGCCGACTGCCTTGGAGGACGGTGTTACCTTTACGATGTCGCCGAGCATCTGATTGACAGTCTTGTACATGCGCTTGACTTCCTCGAACTTGTGGCCGAGGCCAAAGCTCTCGACCTGCGGTTTGAGGTTCGAGTACTGGCCGCCCGGGATCTCATATTCGTAGATCTCTGCGCTGGCCGCCAGCAGGCCGGATTCGAACTGCTGGTATACAGGACGCACGTCGGACCAGTAAGCCGATATCTTCTGAATGGCTTCGGGATCGATGCCGGTATCTCTGTCGGTGTGCTGCATTGCGGCAACGATGGAGTTCAGCGCCGGCTGTGATGTCAGTCCCGACATGCTGTTGAAAGCAGCATCTATAACATCCACGCCGGCTGCCGCTGCCATCAGCACGGTAGCTACTCCGTTGCCGCTGATGTCGTGGGTGTGCAGGTGGATAGGTATCTTGATTTCCTGCTTCAGGGCCGAGATCAGCTTTTTCGCTGCGTTCGGCTTCAGGAGGCCGGACATGTCCTTGATGCCCAGGATGTGAGCACCGCGCTTCTCGAGCTCTCTGGCCATCCTGACGTAGTAATCAAGGTCGTACTTTTTGCGCGTTTCATCGAGGATATCGCCCGTGTAGCAGATGCATGCCTCGGCGATCTTATCCTGCTTGAGTACTTCGTCCAGGGCGACTTCCATGCCTTCGATCCAGTTGAGGGAGTCGAAGATACGGAATACGTCTATGCCGCTCTTTGCTGACTGCTTTACGAATTCGCGGATCACGTTGTCCGGATAGTTCTTGTAGCCAACGGCGTTGGCACCGCGGATCAGCATCTGGAAGAGGATGTTAGGTATCTTGGCGCGCAGTGTCTCCAGTCTTTCCCAGGGGGATTCCTTGAGGAATCTGTAGGAAGTATCGAAGGTCGCGCCTCCCCACATCTCCAGTGAGAAGAGGTTCTGGCCGTACAAAGCTACCGCCGGAGCGATCTTTTCCATATCTACAGTACGCACTCTGGTAGCCAGCAGTGACTGCTGCGCATCTCTCATCGTGGTATCCGTGATCAGCAGCTTTTTCTGATCGGAAACCCACTTGGCAACGTACTCCGGTCCGTGAAGGTCGAGCATCTGCTTGGTGCCGCTGAGCTCGTTGATATCGCTCATAGGTATGCGCGGGAACACCGGCACGTTGAACTGCGGCTTGACGCCCTTTGTTTCGTTGACTGCCTTGTTTCCGATGTACTTCAGTATCTTCAGTTCGCGGTCCTTTGACGGAGCCACGTCCAGCAGTTCCGGATTGTCGCTGATGAATCCGGTATTGCAGTCGCCTGCGATGAATATAGGATGATTGAGCACGTTGAGCAGGAATCCGGTGTTTGTCTTGACTCCCTTGATCCTCGTCTCTTTCAGTGCACGTATGGCCTTGCGGCGTGCATCGTCGAATGTCAGTGCATAAGCCGACATCTTCACCAGCAGGCTGTCGTAGTAAGGTGATACCACTGATCCGGTGAAGCCGTTTCCGCCGTCGAGACGGATGCCGTTTCCGGATGCGGATTCATACTGTCTCAGAGTTCCCGTATCCGGTGCAAAGCCGTTTTCCGGATCCTCAGTGGTGATCCTGCACTGGATGGCATAGCCCCTGCGGGATATGTCATGCTGATTGCGGATACCTATTTCAGGAGAATCGAGGGTGTAGCCCTGAGCGATCTTTATCTGATCCTGAACAATATCTATACCGGTAACCAGTTCGGTAACTGTGTGTTCCACCTGGATACGCGGGTTCATTTCGATGAAGTAATGTTTGCCGTCGCTGTCCAGCAGGAATTCGACCGTGCCCGCGCTGCGGTAGTTCACGTGCCTTGCTATGCGCAGGGCATCTTCGCAGATGGATTCACGCTGCTCGTCTGTGAGGCAGAGTGAAGGAGTGAACTCTATTACTTTCTGGTGACGTCTCTGGATGGAGCAGTCACGCTCGAAAAGGTGCACGATGTTTCCTTCCTTGTCGCCGAGGATCTGGACTTCGATGTGCTTTGGATTTTCAAAATATTTTTCAATGAATACATCGTCGATGCCGAATGCCTTGGCAGCTTCACTGCGGGCACTCCTGAATTCTTTGACGATGTCTTTTTTGTCGCGTACGACACGCATGCCTCTGCCGCCGCCGCCGGCTGCGGCCTTGAGGATGACAGGGTAACCGCACTCATCGGCGAATTTGACAGCCTCTTCTTCAGTCTGTATAGCTGCGTCAACGCCGGGAATGGTGGGTACGCCCACTTCCTTGGCGACTTTCTTGGACTGTATCTTGTCTCCGAGGCGATTCATCATCTCTGACGTAGGCCCGATGAACTCGATGCCTGCCGCTTCACATGATTCAGCAAAATGAGCGTTCTCAGAGAGGAAGCCGTATCCCGGATGTATAGCGTCAACACCCTTGGATTTTGCCAGATTGATGATCTCATCAATGCTGAGGTAAGCTGCCACCGGAGCTTTTCCTTTACCTATCAGATATGATTCGTCAGCCTTGGTACGGAAGAGTGATTTGTTGTCCTCCTCTGAATAAATAGCTACAGTTCTGATGCCCAGCTCAGCACAGGCACGGAAGATCCTGATAGCTATCTCACCTCGGTTGGCGACCAGAACTCTCTTGAATTTCTTGATCTCTGCCATGTTCTATCTCGCTTTCCTAAAATTAATAACAAACAACAACTGTGATAACGTTTTTTAATTGCAGAAAATCTGCCGTCACACGAACGGCCGATTCACAATTTCTATATGCGCCCGTATGCGTATCCCGCATAGCGCGAAAGGTACTTAACATCTTAAGCGTATATTGTATACAATGATACTACTCTTGCGGCTTTATTGCAAGTCAAATTGACAAATCCTCACTATTGTGACATAATCGAAAAACAATATTTCCATTGAAGAAATGGACCTCGGTATGGCGATGTGCTGCCGGGGATTTTTAATGATAACGGGCAGAATTGCTGATGGAGTGGAGTTTCCTGTTCTTTTTCAATAGTGCGCTGCTGGGTGTCGGCCTGGCGATGGATGCTTTCACAGTATCGCTGGCTAACGGATTGAAGGAGCCGGAGATGCGGCGCGGCAGGATGGCTCTGATCGCCGGAGTCTACGCTGTTTTTCAGTTCGCCATGCCGATGATCGGCTGGGTCTGCGTACATACCATCGTGGAAGTGTTTCGTTCGTTCGAAAAATTCGTGCCCTGGATAGCGCTGATACTGCTGGTGCTCATCGGTGCCAATATGATAAGGGAGGGCATCACCAGTAAGAAAGGGGAGCCTGTTCAGGCGCGAGTAGGCATCATGGCGCTCGTGGCCCAGGGAATAGCTACATCCATAGATGCGCTGTCAGTGGGCTTCGCCATTTCGGCTTATGGGGCCCTGATGGCTTTTGTCTGTTCACTCATCATCGCTGTGGTCACTTTCCTGATCTGTTCCGGCGGCCTGGTGCTGGGGAAGAAGGCCGGTCTTTTCTTTGCCGGCAAGGCTGATATAGCCGGAGGGCTGATCCTCATCGGCATCGGCGTGGAGATCTTCATTCGCGGGATGCATTAGTGCGATGCTTTTTTGGTATATGGCGGCAGCTGCATTTGTTGACTATATAATCAATCGGATTTATAATTTAGCATGTTAGTATAACTTTTGTAAACTAAGCAATGTCCTTTGCTGGTGAATGTGTTTGAGGGGATCAAGAAACAGGAGATGTCTATATGTATGAGTTCAGGGGAACAGTGCCGTTGTCCCTCATGAGTGGTTTTTTTGTGCCCGGGGAACACGAAGAATTCATTGAACAGATCGAGGATCCGGATCTCCGGAAAGTTGCCTCGGCGGAGAGCCATTATTTCCGCTCCGAGTATGAAATGGCAGTTCATCACACGATGGAGCTGCTGGATCATGAAGATCCGGCCATACGCAATTCCGCCATCATGCTGTTCAGCTTTGCCAATCTGCCGCTGGGTAATACAAAGGTGGCCTGGCAGGGACTGGCGAAAGTGATGGATTTTGTTGAGAATATTGCAGACGATGCGCCCGAGGAAACGAAAGCGCTCGGAGTATTCTTCGGCAATCTGGCTTCTGTATACACACACCAGAGGCCTTACGACCGCGAAGGGTTGTCAAAGTACACACTCTTTCTGCCACGGGGGACGCGGTATTTCGCGCTGCGGACAATGGCTCATGATGCTTACCTCGCGGGAAATTATGAACGTTCTCTGGGGATCAGCCAGGCCTGTCTTTCGATTTACCAGGACACGGTGCCCCTGGCGGCGATTTATGTACGCATGCTGATGGTGATGGATCTCATGAGCCTCAAACAGCCTCAGGAAGCTGAAGCTCTGTCTTTAATGACGCGCTCGAGCTGGCGCACAAGGACGGTTTCGTGGAGCCCTTTGTGGAGCATCAGGCACTGCTGCAGGGCGTCCTCGAAGTTTGTATGAAGGATCGCTATCCCGATGATTACAAGAGGATCACCGAGCTGTCGTCCGATTTCAGCAGCGGCTGGCGAAAGCTGCACAACGCTTATACCGATGAAAAGATCACCGATGTTCTCACAGCTACGGAATTTGCCATCGCCATGCTGGCCAGCAGGGGGTGGAGCAACAAGGATATCGCCAAACACCTGTCTCTCTCTATCTACACTGTCAAGCATCACGTATCCGATGCCCTGCAGAAGCTGGGCATTGAAAAGAGGAGCCAGCTGCGCAAATACGTGCATCCGTGACTTGCGATGAGGCCTTCTTTTTGATAGAGTTGTAGCATGGTTCAGAAGAAAAAAAGAAAAGAACTGGATATACTGCACGGATCTTTATGGGACAAGATCCTGCTTTTTGCGTTGCCGCTTGCGGCCACCAGCATCCTGTAGCAGCTGTTCAATGCCGCGGATATCGCGGTCATCGGGCAGTTCTGCGGCAAAAATGCCATGGCGGCAGTCGGCAGCAATGGTCCGGTTATCAACATATTCCTGAGCACCTTCATAGGCCTCTCGCTGGGCTCGAATGTTGTCATCGCAAAGCTGACAGGGCGCGGCAACAGGGAAGGAGTCAGCAGGGGCGTGCACACTGCGGTAGTCATCGGATTCCTGGGAGGCGTTCTGGTGGCTATGGCGGCGGTGCCTCTGAGCGGTCCGATACTGCGCCTCATGGATGTGCCGCCCGAGATCCTGGGCATGGCCACCCTGTACCTGAGAATATTCTTCGCGGGCATGCCGTTCATACTTCTCTACAATTTTGAATCCGCTGTATTCCGCAGTCAGGGCGATACCAGAACGCCGCTGATCTGCCTTTCGATATCAGGAGTCCTCAATGTGGCCCTGAACCTCTTTTTCGTGCTGGTCTGCGGTCTCGATGTGGAAGGGGTCGCCCTGGCTACGGTGATCTCGAATGTGGCTAGCTCGATGATGCTGCTGTTTTTCCTGCTGCACCACCGTGGACTGATCAGACTGAATATGCGGGCACTGAAGATAGACATCCCCATATTCAAAGAGACGGCGCGGATCGGCATACCTTCGGGCATGCAGAGCATGACGTTCTCACTGTCGAATCTCATCATACAGTCTGCGCTCAATGGACTGGGTGCCGATTATATGGCGGGATCCTCTGCGGCGCTGAACATCGAGATAATGATGTTTTTCCTGCTGAATTCGTTCGGACAGGCCTGTGTCACTTTCATAGGTCAGAATTACGGTGCCGGGAATCACGCCAGGTGCCGCCGCGTCGTCCGGGATTCAATGATAATGGATCTGATTTTCACTGGCGTGGCTTCGGTGCTGGTGATAACTTTCGGTACTGCGCTGCTGCACGTGTTCAACGGGGATCCAGAAGTCATCAGGCTGGGCATGGTGCGCATCAGGTACATCATATCCGGAGAGTGCATATATGTGTTGATAGAAGTGCTCTCGGGAGCCATGAGAGGATTGAGGTATTCGCTGATACCGGCGGCCATTTCGGTCGGCGGCATATGCGTGTTCCGCATCGTATGGGTGTTCACCGCTTTCGCGGCGCATCCGACTTTCGTCAGTCTGCTGCTGACTTACCCGGTCAGCTGGGTGATCACCGCTGCCGCGCTGGTCATCGCTTACTTTGCGGTCACCCGCAAGGTGCTGCGGCCTGATGACGCTTAGATCTTTGAAAGAATGTGGAGCGACTCTGCGATCGAGGAAACTACGTGATCGGCATGGTCCTGAACTTCTCTGGGCGCATAGGGGAAGGTAAATGATTCATCTGCGGCGACCAGGAGCGGCAGGTCGTTGTAGGAATCGCCGGCACCGCCCATGAGATCGATCCCGTACTCTGATTTTATGAATTCTACCGCGCTCCCCTTGGAACAGTCTTTGGATACCATGTCTACGTTGCGCACGTTGACTCGGGCGGTGACTGTCTCCCCGTAATCACTGTTTATCTCATCGGCGATGCGGGAAGCTTCTTCGTGACTGCGGGTCCCAAAAGAGAGGCCGTAGATGCTGTCTCCTTCGATTTCGTCCATGGAGGAAATGCATTCCTGGAGGCTGTATGTGTCCCGGAAATTGTAGACCGTATCGTTGGCATGGATCACTATTTCCACTTCATTGCGGTATTTTTCGTGTATCTCTGTCATCAGATCCCGAGGAATACATACTTTGCATAGCGTGTTGAAATCGCGGTCCATGATCAGGGCGCCGCTGGCGAGAATATAGAAATCAAAGTCCACACGACCGCTTTCGGAGGTGTCCAGTATGCCCCGCAGCGAACGTCCGGTGCAGACGCCGAAAAGACCTCCGTTTGCTTGAAATTCAGCGATTTTCTCGGGGTCTCCGGGGCGGTATTTTTCTTCTTTTGCCATGAAATACAGAGTGCCGTCAAAGTCACTTGCCATTGCTATCATAGTATGCTCCTTATACTATATTTTACCACAATATAGCTGATATATCCCATGAAGTATCCTGGCTGAAAATTATGAAATTAAAATTCCTGCTTGCGATTGTATATGATAATGTTATAAAATGTCTTACTAAGGGTAACAATAAGTTGTTTACAGGAAGTTTAGGAGGACACAAATATGGCGATAAAAGAGATATTCGTAGTTGGCGCCGGTTTCATGGGATCCGGTATATTGCAGAACGCAGCACAGAAGGGTATACATGCTGTTGCCTATGATATTGCACAGAAGAGCCTGGACCGCAGTAAGCAGGGAATCATAAAGAGCCTGACAAAGCGTGTACAGAAGGGTAAGATCACACAGGAAGAAATGGATGCTACTATATCCAGGATAGGATATACAACCAATATCGCAGACTGCAAAGATGCAGATTTCATCATCGAGGCAGTTTCCGAGAACAAGGATCTGAAGATCAGCATCATGAAGGAACTCGACAAATATGCGAACCCTGATGCTATCATCAGCAGCAACACATCTTCAATCTCGATCACATCTCTCGGAAGCGTATTCAAAGATCCGAGCAGATTCGTGGGTACTCACTTCTTCTCACCGGTACCTGTTATGCCGCTGATGGAAATAGTCAGGGGATTCCAGACAGGCGAAAAGGCCAAGAAGATGGCTGCTGAGCTGGGTGAGATGATGGGCAAGACCTGCATACACTCCAGAGACGAAGCCGGGTTCATTATCAACAGAATGTTGCTGCCGATGCTGAACGAGGCTTGTCTGGTAGTTGAAAGAAGAGTAGGAACTATCGAGGAGATCGATACAGGTATGAAACTCGGCCTGAACCATCCGATGGGACCGCTCGAACTGATGGACATGATCGGTATCGATGTAGAGCTGGCTGTAATGGAAGTTCTCTACACAGAGATCGGAGATCCGAAGTACAGACCTTCACAGTCACTGCGCCGTATGGTCGATGCCGGATATCTGGGCCGCAAGACCGGGATCGGTTTCTATATCTATCACGAAGATGGTACCAGAGAACCGAATTACGCAATGCTTTTGTAATAACAGAGAATCTGAATTTAAAAACCGCCGGGCATGTCGCATGTCCGGCGGTTTTCGATGTCTGATCAATCTTTGTCGTATTTTTCGATGACTGTTTCCGCAACGAATTTTTCTTTGATCTCGCCGAGGCGCTTGAAGTGAGCGGACGCACCGTGGGCTTTAAAAGCTTCTTCGTCCTTCCAGGTCTCCAGCAGCAGCAGCCTGTTTTCGTCAGCGTCGGCGCGGAAATAATCGTATCTCACGTTCCCGGCCTCATTACGACTGGCCTGATCTATTCCTTCCGCCTTCACAGCGGAAATGAAATCTTCTCTTCTGCCCGGTTTGCAGTCATAGGTTACAATCAGTACTTTCATCAGCTTACCTCCAGTTCAGCAATATGATATCACAAGTATATCACAGGAATAACATTTAGCGAAAACCTTTTTACATTAGCATGAAGTAATGGTACAATACACATACGTATGTAAGCGAGGTAAGACATGAAGAAGACATTTCCAATTTTGATTTCAATTTTCATGATTGCGGCCATGTTTGCACCGATCGGAGTATCGGCGGCCGCCAGAAAGACGGTGACCATAGCGTTCACCGGATCGATTCATTCTCATCTGGATTCTGTGAACCGGAAGAGAGGTCTGGCGAGGATCGCTGCGGCCATAGATGATATAAAGAACGGTGAGCAACCGGGAAAGAAGACCGTGGACACCGGGTCTTCGGAGGGAAAGTATACGGGATCCGAGGAAAGCGGCAGTTCATACGACAGCTCTTCTGAATACGGTTCGTCAGATTATGACAGCGCGACAGATTCCGGCAGTACCGGGAGCAGCACTGAAAAGGACGTGTTCCTGCTGGACGCCGGCGGATTTTCCATGGGTACACCGTTTCAGAGCATATTTGCAAGCAATGCTCCGGAGCTGAGGATGTTCGGCGATATGGGTTATGATGCCACGGCGCTTTCCGAGAGCGAATTCTCCTATGGACAGAAAGCGCTCGCAAAGATGCTGAACAAAGCGGCGAGCTACAAGGAAACAAAGAAAGAGGAATCGACCGAATACAACAAGACCACTTACACTACGGAAACGGTCACCACGTTTACGGATACCATGCCTGAAGTGCTCTGCTCCAACATAAACTGGAGAGGCACACTGAAAAAGAAAGCTACGGCCGGGGAGGCAGAAAAACTGAAGGCTGCCTGGACTAACTACGGGGTCACCGATTATACGATCGTCAGCAAGGGCGGCGTCAAGATGGCGGTGTTCGGGCTGATGGGCGATAAGGGGATCCAGAACACAGCGGCACAGGGGCTGGCGTGGAAGGACCGTATCGACCGCGCTAAGGATGTTGTAAAAGAAATCAAAGACAATGAAAAAGTCGATATGATCGTCTGCCTTTCATCGGGCGGGATCAGCGACCAGGAGAAGGGCACCGGCGAGGACGCCGATCTGGCGGACAAAGTGCCCGATATAGATCTGATAATCAGCACCAATAACGGCAAGGCCATTGACAAGCCGATTGTGAAGGGCAGCACCACTATCGTGGCTGCCGGCGGGGACACGGCGCAGCTGGGATATCTGAAGATGAAAAAGTCCTCCGGATCTTTCAAGGTCGGCAAATACGAACTGTATGACATGGACAGCAATGTGGCTCAGGATTCGGATACTGCCGCCAGAGTCAGCGACTTCAGGTCTCTGGTCAACAGCGACTACATGAACAAGTACGGATACAGCTACGGCACCGCCCTGGCGAAGATACACAAGGATCTCAGGAGCACCGATGATCTGGTCAGCGATTCCATGAAGAATGCAGTCAAAGATGCCGATGTAGCTGTCATCTCAAGCAAGAGCATCGGCTCGCAGATAAACAAAGGCGTCCTCACGGCGGCAGAGGCTTATGACACCTGCGGCATGGGCGTGGGCGCGAACGGGACTTCGGGTTATCCGCTGGTCACCATGTACCTGACGGGCAAAGAACTGAAAAAGCTGCCTGAGATCAGCACTAACTACGCCGCTGAGAACGAACTGGCTGACCTGCATTTCAGCGGGCTGAAATATGAATACAATGCTCACCGCATGCACCTGAACAAAGCCTTCAATATCGTGCTCGACCGCGGCAATGGGAAGACCGAAAAGATCGAAAACGGCAAGCTGTACAAGGTGGTCACCGGACTGATGGAAGCCAGGTCTCTTGACCGGCTCGGCGATGTGGCCATGGGTATGCTTTCGGTGGAACCCAAGGATGAAAACGGCAAGGTCGTCAAGGATATCGACAGCCTGGTGCAGAAGAAGAGGGGCCGCGAGCTGAAGGAATGGCAGGCTCTGGCAAATTATGCAGAAAAGAAGGGCGGACGTGCGATAACCGCCGCCTATGTCAAGTCTGACGGCAGAGCCAAAGACGAAACGAGATTCAATCCGATGACGATATTCCAGGATCCCAACGGGATGACATTTGTGATCCTGGCAGCAATACTGATAGTGATCGTGGTCGTCATCGGCGTCATTATCTTCCTGCGCAGGAGGAGTTACACCAAGCGCGGCTTTGGCAGACGAGTCTTCAAACAGAAGAGAAGGAACGGGGGCCGGCCGGTCTTCCGTTCGTCGAGACGAAAGTTCGGACGCCGCAGATGGTGACAAAAGATAATAACTAAAATAACGGCAGGAAGCTGAAAGGCTCCTGCCGTTTATTCATCATACCCGGATATTCACTGAGTTCAGAGATCTATTCTGTTGAGGGTCCCTCCGGAGAGGAAGCTTTCCAGGTTTTCGGCGCAGACCCTGCAGATCATGGCCCTGGCTTCCAGCGGGCACCACGAGTTGTGCGGTGTGATGATGCACTTGGGGTGATGGATCAGGGGGTCGTCAGCGGCCGGCGGCTCTTTGGCGAGCACATCTGCTGCGAAACCTGCCAGCTTACCGCTGTCCAGCGCTCTGGCCACGGCATCTTCATCGACCAGGACTCCCCTGGCTGTGTTGATGAGGCGGGCACCGTCTTTCATCTGACTGATGCGCTCGTCGTTGATAAAGCCGATGGTGTCCGGCGCCGCGGGTACGTGCAGGCTCACGAAATCGGAGCGCATGGCGGCTTCCCTGTCTCTGCTGTAAATGTTTATCTTCATGCCCAGAGCTTTTCCGATGGCGGCTACCTTGCGGCCGATGTTGCCGTAGCCGATTATTCCGAGGCTCTTTCCGGCCAGCAGCGTCAGCGGAGTCTTGGTGTAACAGAAGCAGCTGCTTTCGGTCCATTCGCCGCTGTGCACGCTGTCGTTGTGCAGTCCGATCTGGTTGGTCATCTCCAAAATCAGGCCGATGGTGTGCTGGGCCACGGCATCCCCCGCGTATCCGGGGACGTTGGTGCAGGCTATGCCGTGATCCCTGGCCGCGGCAATGTCGAGGTTGTCGAATCCAGTCGCTGTCACCCCGAGGAATCTGAGCTGCGGGTTCGCTTCGATCAGCCGGCGATCCATGTGTATCTTGCTGAAGAAGACGGCTTCTGCGCCTTTCATGCGTTCAAAGCACTCCTCATAAGTGGACTGAGGATAATAATCCAGATCTCCGATCTCTGCCAGCCCGTCCCACTTGAGGTCTTCGCCCGGCGTGATGGATACGCCATCCAGTACTACTATTTTCATTATATATCCCTCCTGCTCTGAATTATTTGTCTATCCTGTTCAACTCTGTGCCTTTCATCCAGCTGTCGATGTTGTCGATGCAGACGTCGAGCAGCTTTTGACGCGTCTCTATGGGGCACCATGCGTGGTGCGGCGTGATGATGCATCCCGGCAGGCCGATCAGTACGTTGTCTTCTGCCGGCGGTTCCACGCTGAGCACATCTGCCGCATAACCTGCCAGCTTGCCCGATCTGAGGGCTCCGGCCACGGCGTTGTCATCTATCAGTGCGCCGCGGGCGGCGTTGATGAGGAAAGCACCGTCTTTCATCTGCGCTATGGTGTCCTCGCTGATAAAGCCGATCGTGTTCTCGGCGGCCGGCAGGTGCAGAGTTACAAAATCGGATCCCAGAGCGGCAGCCCGGTCACGGCTGTAGATGTTGATCTTCATGCCCATGGCTTCGGCGATGCGGGCGACTCTCCTGCCGATACGCCCGTAGCCGCAGATGCCCAGCGATTTGCCGTCCAGCAGGGTCATCGGAGCCAGCCAGTAGCATTCGCCGCGGCTCTGATCCCATTCGTGTCTGCGCACGCTGTCATCGTGCATGCCCACGTGGTTCGTCATTTCCAGCATCAGGGCGATGGTGTGCTGGGCCACGGCTTCTGTGGAATAAGCGGGGACGTTTGCACAGCCTATGCCGCGTTCTCTGGCCGCCTGCAGGTCAAGATTGTCGTAACCTGTGGCCGCTATACAGAGGAACTTCAGCCGGGGGGCGCATTCGATGATCTCCCTGTCCATATCAAAACCGTTGAAGATGACGACATCTGCATCTTTTACGCGTTCTTTCGCCTGCTCGCGCGTCGAGCGCGGGTATATTTCAATTTCTCCGAGTGCTGCCAGCCTGTCCCAGGAGAGGTCTCCCGGGTTGGTGGTCTCGGCGTCTAAAAATACTATTTTCATGTTGTTGACCTCCGTCAACCATTTTATCGTATGGCAAGTGGCAGGTCTAGTGGAAATATGGTATAATTATCAAGATATATGTAAAATTCAGGCAAGGTGAAAACGTGAAAACAATTGTTGCAGCTACGCAGAATGAACACAAAATCAAGGAAATAGAGGCTATAACCAGTGAATTCGGGATGAGGATAATATCCAGGAAAGAAGCTGGTGTCCCGGATGATCTGGAAATTATCGAAGATGGAGAGACATTCGAGGAGAATTCTTACAAGAAGGCCTATGAGATAATGAAGGTGTGCGGGGAAATCACTATAGCCGACGATTCAGGGCTGGTAGTGGACTGCCTGAACGGTGCGCCGGGAGTCTACTCTGCGCGGTTCGCGGGGGAAGACGGGAACGATCAGGCTAACAACGACAAGCTCAAGAAACTGGTGCGCGATGTCCCCTTTGAGGAGAGGACGGCACGCTTTGTATCGGTGATCACAATGGTATGGCCGGACGGCTCCAGGCTGGTCGCCCGCGGTGAAGTCGAAGGAAACCTGGTCCTCGAAGAACGCGGGCCTAACGGATTTGGTTATGATCCGCTGTTCGTGCCCAAAGGATATGATATCACCTTCGGCGAATTTGATCCGGAGGCCAAGAACGCCATCAGTCACCGTGGTAACGCCCTTCGCAAGCTGAGAGAGCTGCTGAACGAGCGGGGTGTACAATGACGAAAAAAAGATTCTGGAGGATGGTAACTCTGGGTATAAGACAGTTTCGTGACCCTTATTATCAGGGCTTTGCGGCTCAGCTGTCTTTCTATTTTCTCATGTCTATAGTACCGATCGTGATCCTGTTGTCACAGGTCCTTTTGAATGTATTCCATCTTTCGATAGACCAGGCGGTCGACTGGATCCTGGAATACACCAAAGGTCCGCTGCACGACGAGATGCGACGGCTCCTGGCATATAAAACTGGCAAGCTGGGGAGCGTGATCTACATATTCATCACCCTGTGGGCGGCCAGCGGCGCCCAGTTCTCCATGATGAGGATCACGAATTTCATGTTCACAGAGGGAAGATCAACTGGAAAAGGGTATTTCCGCGAGCGCTTCCGGGCAATACTGAACATGCTGATATTCCTGATCATCATCGTACTGGCAATGGTGGCCCTGGTGTTCGGCGGACAGATCCTGGACTTTGCGGGCGTAGATCCGCGTGTCTGGGAGATAATACGATGGCCGGTGGCCTTGATACTCTACTTTATGATCATCAGTTACAACTACTACATCATGCCCAGCGACAAGCTGAAATTCCGGCAGATAATACCGGGCAGCATATTCGCCGCCATAGGCATGGTGGCGGTGACCATGGTTTATTCATACTATGCGATGCATGCAGATTACTCTGTGATATATGGAGTCCTCGGAAATCTGGTGGCTATCATGCTCTGGTTTTATATCCTGGCATGGGTGCTCTGCCTCGGAGTCCTCTTCAACAAGGTGTGGATGGATACTTCAGCAAACGGCAGCCATCAGGACGGATTCCTCTGATGCAGAAACTTTAAAAGCCTTCCCGCAGCGGATGTATTTACATCGCGGGAAGGCTTTTTTTCGTATCTGATAACAGGTCGTTATATTGCTCTTGCTCTGATGACGCCTTCTATAGCGGAGATCTTGGAAACGATCTCTGCGGCAGCTTCTTTTGTGATGTCTGAATCAACCAGTGTGCAGGCGTAGTCGCCCTTGCTCTTGTTGGTCATGTCGACGATGTTGGTGCCCGTCTCCGAGAAGAGGCTGGTGATGCTGCTGAGCACGGAAGGTATGTTCTTGTTCAGAACGCAGATCCTGACGGTACCTTCAGCTACAGAGCCGAGGCTGCAAGCCGGGAAGTTCACCGAATTTGTGATGTTGCCGTTCTCAATGTAATCCATCAGCTCTTCGGCAGCCATGGTCGCGCAGTTGTCTTCAGCTTCGCTGGTGCTGGCGCCGAGATGCGGCGTTGCGATGACGCCTTCTACTCCGAAGATCTTGTCATTAGGGAAGTCGGTCACGTAATGCTTGAGCTTGCCTTCTTTGAGTGCGGAGATCATGGCATCTTCGTTTACCAGAGGACCGCGTGCAAAGTTGAGCAGTACCGCTCCGTCCTTCATCTGCGCGAAACGTCTTGCATCGATCATGCCCCTGGTGCTGTCGAGCACGGGTACATGGATGGTGATGTAATCGCAGTCCGGCAGCATGGAAGCCATGTCAGAGACTACCGGGATCGCCGGGTTCAGATTGTGCGCGCTCTTGATGGAAATGAAGGGGTCATATCCGATGACATCCATTCCCAGTTCTCTGGCGGCATTGGCCACCAGCACGCCGATAGCGCCGAGTCCGATGACGCCCAGTGTCTTGCCCTTGATCTCGTTGCCTGCAAACTGCTTTTTGCCCTTTTCTACTGCATTGGCCACATCTTCTTTGAGGCCCGAAGCCCAGATGAGTGCGGAAGGGATGTTGCGGGAAACCATGAGCAGCCCTGCGAGTACCAGCTCTTTGACTGCGTTTGCATTAGCGCCCGGGGCGTTGAAGACTACGATGCCTTCCTCTGCGCATTTGTCCAGCGGAATATTGTTCACGCCGGCGCCGGCTCTTGCTATTGCCAGCAGTTCGGGTGAGAATTCCATCTCGTGCATGTCGGCACTGCGGACGATGATGCCGGAAGCATCATCGAGGTTGTCAGATACTGAATAATTATCGCTCAGATGGCCGAGTCCGACCGGGGATATCTTGTTTAAAGTTCCTATTTTATACATAATTGCACCTCGTTAAAAATAATGAATTCGCAAGTATTATATCACTTTACCATAATAGCGTAAAGTGATATAATACTAACTTGAAATTAGAAAAAATTTATGGAGGTGACTGCAATGAGCAGCAAGAGAGCATACAACTTCTCAGCCGGTCCGTCCATGCTTCCGCTCCCCGTTATCGAGAGCGTAGCAGCGAACCTGGCAAACTACGAAGGATGCGGTGAATCCGTCATGGAGATGAGCCACCGCTCTAAAGAATTCGCTAAGATTTTGGAAGACGCAACGCAGAATCTGAAGACACTGCTGAACGTTCCGGATAACTATAAAATCCTCTTCCTGCAAGGCGGAGGTACTACTCAGTTTTCGATGGTTCCCCTGAACCTGATGAGGAAATCAAAGAAGGCAGATTATGTCGTAGGAGGATCTTGGGCCAAGAAGGCCGCCAAGGAAGCTGAAAAATTCGGCGATGTCAAAGTCGTTGCCAGCTCGGAAAAGGACAACTACACTTACATCCCCAAGGTTACCAAAGATGATATCAGACCTGACGCGGATTACGTGCACATTACCTACAACAACACTATTTATGGAACACACTACAACACACTGCCTGACTTCGGTGATATCCCGGTAGTCGCTGACATGTCTTCCTGCATCCTGTCGGAAGAGGTCGATGTTTCCAAGTTCGGACTGATCTATGCCGGAGCACAGAAGAACATAGCGCCTGCAGGCGTGACTCTGGTCATCATCAGAGAGGACCTGATCGGATTCGCACCGGACAACTGCCCGGTATACCTCGACTACAAGATCCACGCTGATAAGGATTCGACATACAATACTCCTCCGTGCTTCGCGATCTACGTTGCCGGTGAAGTGTTCAAGTATCTGCTGAAGAACGGCGGCATCAAGGCTATGCATGAGATCGACGTGAGAAAGGCGGAAAAGCTGTACAGCTATATCGATTCCAGCGACCTGTACACCTGCCCGGTAGCTAAGGAAGACAGATCCCTGATGAACGTTGTATTCGTGACCGGAAACCCGGATCTCGACAAGAAGTTCGTGGCTGAGGCCAAGGAAGCCAACATGCACAACCTCAACGGACACAGGACCGTAGGCGGCATGAGAGCCAGCATTTACAACGCGATGCCGGAAGAAGGCGTAGATACTCTGATCGATTTCATGAAGAAGTTCGAAGCTGAAAACAAATAGGTACAGTATCTTGAATATAAAAAGAACAATAACTGCGCTGATGGTTATAATGGTACTGCTTGTCGTACAGGCAGTACCTGTTTTTGCGGAATCAGACAAACCGAAAACCGATTGCCAGGCAGCCCTGCTGATGGATGCGAATACCGGCAAAGTACTCTATGAAGACAATGCAAACGCGCCGATGCAGCCGGCTTCGCTGACAAAGATGATGACCGCCCTGCTCGTGGTAGAACACCTTAACCTGAACGACACGGTCGTCATCACTAAAGAGGCGGCCAATGTGGGCGGCAACAACATAGAACTCAAGGTGGGGGAAAGATTCACCGTGAGGGAGCTTTTGAATGCACTGCTGGTATATTCGGCGAATGACACTGCGGTGGCCCTGGGAATAGCGGTCTCCGGTAATCTTGACAGCTTCCTGGCGCTGATGAACGAGAGGGCAAAGCAGCTGGGCATGTATCATACACATTATCTGAGCCCCAACGGACTCATCGAAAGTGAGAATCATATCACCACGGCGCATGACATCGGGATCATCGCCAGAAAAGTGCTGCAGGATCCCACGCTCTCGAGGATAGTAAGGAAAGCGAAATACACCGTACCGGCCACCAACATGAGCGGCGAGCGCAAGCTGAAGAGCACTAACGCCATGCTGTACGATGACAAGACCATCATCAAGGTCAACGGTAAGGAGCGCCACCCGAAATACAAGGGTGCCGACGGCGTGAAGACCGGATTCATGAACGCCAGCGGCTACTGCATCGCAGCCGGTGCCAGGAGGCACGGCATGCAGCTCATTGCGGTGGTCATGCACGCCAAGGACAACAACGGGCGCTACACCAACGCCATCCCGATGCTCGACTACGGATTCGCCAACTTCACCACCCACAAACTCATTGATAAAGGGGACCATGGCGGCAAAGTGAAAGTCAAGTACGGGCATCATACTTTCGTGCAGACAACGATTCCCGATGGCGCTTATGTCACGCTGCCAAAGCAGGCGAGCGAGGATATTGCCGACTACGACATAGTAATGAAAAAGAATGTTAAGGCTCCTATCAGGAAGGGTACTAAGGTAGGAGTAGTCAATATATATGAGAACGGGAAAAAACAGGGTACCTCCGATGTAGTCATCTCCGAAAGCGTACAAAGGGGCGGCCCGTGGACGGCCTTGTATATTTCTGACATGGCGTTCATTATAATGTGCGTCGTGGCTGCTTTGATCCTCATATTATTGCTGGTTATCGTTTCCAGAAGGAGGCAGATCAGGAAGCGCAGAGAGATCAGGAGGCGCAGGGCCAGAGAAAAAAGGGCGCGGGAGATCGCGGCCGAACGAGCATACAAGAGAAGAAGGGATTGGCCTTATTAAATGTTCGACATACAGGAAAATCTGAAAAAACTCCCGGCTGTTCCGGGAGTTTATATTCATAAGGACAAGCTGGGCCAGGTCATTTACGTGGGGAAAGCTATTTCGCTGCGCAATCGTGTGCGCCAGTATTTTCAGTCCTCAAAGACCATGGATGCCAAGGTGAGGGCGATGGTGGGCCACATCGCTGAATTTGAATACATCACCTGCGGCAGTGAGATGGAAGCTTTTATCCTGGAATGCAATCTGATCAAGAAATACAGGCCCAGGTACAACGTGCTCCTGAGGGACGACAAGACTTATCCCTACATTAAAGTGACCAGCACCACCGAGAAATATCCGCGCATACTGAAGACGCGCCGCATAGAGCGGGACGGCGACAAGTATTACGGCCCTTTCTCCGATGCCGGTGCCGTGAACCAGATGATCGATCTCCTGAACAACATCTACCGGCTGAAGAGGTGCCGCAGGCAGGACTTTCCTGATAAATGGCGTCCGTGCCTCAACTACCACATCGGACAGTGCGACGGCATCTGCACGGGAAAGGTGGACCGCGAAGCCTATATGCAGCGCCTGAAGTACGCTACAGATTATCTTTCAGGGCACAGCCGCAAGATAACTGATTACCTGCGGGAAAACATGGAGAAGGCCAGCGAGGAACTCAATTACGAATCGGCGGCCGTATACCGCGATTATCTCAAGGCAGCCGAGTCGCTGGCGGAGAAACAGCGCGTCGTGCTGCACCACAGCAAGGACATGGACGTGGTCCTTTCCGCCGGAGGCGGCCACATGGTGGTCTTCTTCGTGCGCGATGGAAAGCTGGTAGGCCGGGAGACCTTTGAGATGGAAAAGAACAGCGAGGATAAGCCGGATGAGATCATCGGGGCCTTCCTGAAACTGCATTACGGATCGCAGACCGGCGGTCCTGCGGAGATACTGGTGCGCAAGCGCCCGCCGGAGGCCGATATGACCGAGGAATATCTCTCTTCGCTCTGGGGACGCAAGGTCAGCATACTGGCGCCGCAGCGCGGCGAAAAGCGCAGCCTCCTGGATCTCGCCAAGCGCGATGTGGCCGAGATGACGAAGACTATCAACGAACGCGAAAAGAACCGCGCGGAGAGGGAACGCGAGCTGGGACAGCAGATGCACCAGGTGCTCAGCCTGCTGGGGGACCGCGGAGAATACGACGGCCGCAAGTACCGCGTCGAAGCTTATGATATCTCGAATACTAACGGAGTGGATACAGTCGGCGCCATGGTGGTCTTCGAAGGCTCGAGGCCCGTCAAGAAAGCTTACCGCAAGTTCAAGGTGAGGACCATCGAAGGCCCCAACGACTACGGCAGTATGCAGGAAGTACTCTACCGCCGGCTGCGGCGTGCCAAAGAAGGGGATCCCGGATTCTCTACGCTGCCGGATGCACTGCTGATAGACGGAGGCCGCGGTCATGTGGCGGCGGCGATGCAGGTGACCGGGGCTATGGGCTTTGAGCTGCCGGTCTTCGGAATGGCCAAGGATGACTCCCACCGCACGCGGGCACTGGTGTGGTCGCTTGACGGCGAGTTCCACGAAGAGAAACTGTCCGCTCATCCCATGCTGTTCAAGTACATGGGGACCATTCAGGAGGAAGTGCACCGCTTTGCCATCGACTACCACCGCACGCTGCGCGACAAGGGCAGCCTGCATTCTGTGCTCGACGAGATCGAGGGCATCGGTCCCGTGAAGAGGAACGCGCTGCTGGCGAAGTTCGGCAGCGTGGAAAAAATACGCAGTGCGGGCATTGAAGAACTGCAGACGGCAGATGGGATCACCGAAAAGCTGGCCCGGGCGATACATGAATATTTCAATTGATTTACATACACTAAAATGGTACACTAAGTGCGGAAACTGAAATTACGGAGGATTTGAAATGGCTAGCAACAACCAGAACGATGCATCTATGACCATCACACTGGAATTCGATGACGGAAAGACAAAGAAATGCGATATCGACGGCGTCTTCGATGCCGACGGGCAGGATTATATAGCTCTGGTTCCCAGGGATCAGACTGGCGATGTATATATTTATAAATATATAGAAGAAGATGACGGCGACTATTATCTGGAAGATGAAACGAACGAAGCCAGATTTAAGAAAGCTGTCGAGCAATACGAGGATCTCAGAGGTCACCAGCGTCAGTGACCGCTGCACAGGAGGAGAAAAGATGCCGGGAAATGAAGAGGAGGATTATGTGACCCTGGAATTCGAAACGGATGACGGGGACACAGAAATGGTGGAGTATGAAAACATGGGTATCATCGAGGCCGGCGGCCGCGAGTACATGGTACTCGTACAGACGGAAGTCGAGGATGCCATCGAGTTCTACCGTTACGAGGAGGTCGGCAATGATGAGTACGAGCTGACTCCGATCGAAGACGACGGGGAATTTGAACTCGTGATCGCGGAGATGCGAAAGAACGGTTTCGACATAACCATAGAAAACTGACAATCAGGCGGCGCTCCGGTACGGGGCGCCGTTTTTAAGAAAAGGTGTAAGCTGATGAAAAAATATGACATTATTATTGCCGGTGCGGGGGCCGCAGGGGTCTTCATGTCCTATGTCCTCACGGAACGGGACAACAGCGCGAGGGTGCTCATGATCGATAAAGGAGGCCCGCTCGCAGACAGGGTCTGCCCCATCAGTGCCGGAAAGGTGCCCAACTGCATCAAATGCGAACCCTGCCACATCATGAACGGATACGGCGGCGCAGGCACATTATCTGATGGCAAGTACAATATCACAACGGAATTCGGCGGCGATCTGCACAAGTATCTGGGGCGTGAAAAGGCCATGGAACTGATGGAGTACGTCGACAAGGTGCTCTGCGACAACGGCGGCGCTTCTGCCAAGCTGTATTCTACAGCCAGCTCGGAGCTGAAGACGACGGCACTGCGCAATGATCTGCACATGCTGGATGCCAAGGTGAGACATCTGGGGACCGACAGGAACAGGCGCATACTGGGACGCATCTACGAGAAGACCAGAGACCGCATCGATCACCTCTTCAGGACCGAGATAACCGATGTGGAAAGAGACGGCAGCGGATTCATCGTGAGGACCAGGAACGGCGGGGATTTCTCGTGCAACGACCTGGTGATGGCGACTGGCAGATCGGGCTCCAAATGGATGCAGAAGGTGTGCGGCAGCCTCGGCATCGGGCAGAAGAGCAACCGCGTTGATATCGGCGTCAGGGTGGAGCTGCCTGCCGAAGTGTTCAAGCACATCACCGATGATGTATATGAGAGCAAGATCGTCTACAAGACCGACAAATACAACGATATGGTGCGCACGTTCTGCATGAATCCCTACGGAGAGGTGGTAGCCGAGAACACCAACGGGATCGTCACCGTCAACGGCCACAGCTACGATGATCCGGCGCTGCATACGGAGAACACGAATTTTGCCTTACTGGTGAGCAACAAGTTTACGGAGCCTTTCGAAAACAGCAACGAGTACGGCGAGTCGATCGCAAAGCTCTCGAACCTGCTGGGCGGCGGCGTTCTGATGCAGCGGTTCGGTGATCTGGTGAAGGGCAGGAGGAGCAGCGCGCGCCGCATGGAAAAGTGCTTTACCAGGCCGACGCTGAAGGCGACTGCCGGCGACCTTTCGCTGGTCATCCCCAAGAGGCAGCTGGACGATATCATCGAGATGATATACCAGCTGGACAAGATCGCGCCGGGAACAGCCAACGAAGACACGCTGCTCTACGGTGTGGAAGTGAAATTCTATAATTCACGCGTCGAGGTCGATTCCAACCTGGAGACCAGGATACCGGGCCTGTATGCGCTCGGCGACGGCTCCGGAGTGACGCATTCGCTCTCACAGGCGTCGGCAAGCGGCGTTTATGTGGGCTGCATGCTGGCCGAGAAATACAGGAAGTGAAAGCGGCAGTTAAATAAAAGACAAATTGAAAAGGAGCCGATTTTACGGCTCCTTTTTGGTGCGGATAAAGAGATTCGAACTCCCATGAATTTTCATTCACACGGACCTGAACCGTGCGCGTCTGCCAATTCCGCCATATCCGCACAAGCTATACTTTTCAGTACGTTTGCTGAATTTTGACAGCAAAAATATAATATGATAAATCGAGCCTTTTGTCAATACAAAATTATAGAATATTTTTCTCAGCTATGTTAATATTGTCACTATGAAGAAACGGAAACGAAAAATAAGGATAAAGACCGGACGTCTGGCGGCGCTGGCTGCCTGTGCGGCTGCCATCATACTGATCATTGCGGCCGTGGTGAATATACATGCCTACTTCAGTATACCGGTGTCCGACAGCGGCAGTTATGAGATCAAAGGCGTTGACGTGTCCTCATATCAGGGGAATATCGACTGGGGGACGATAGAGAAGCAGAATATCGCCTTTGCTTATATAAAGGCGACCGAGGGAAGCTCGCACGTGGACCGCAAGTTCGCACAGAACTGGGAAAACATCGATCACACCGGCATACGCAAGGGAGCTTATCACTTTATGAGCCTGGAGACGTCGGGAAAAGCGCAGGCGGAGAATTTCATCAGTCACGTGGACAAGGAGCACGGGATGCTGCCTCCGGTCATCGATGCGGAGCTGTACGGCAACTTTACGGCTGCCAATGTTACAGCTGATTCGGTGCAGGCGATACTGGAGCCGCTCAGCGATACCCTGGAGAAAGAATACGGCCGCAAGCCGATCATCTATACGAACAGACATTTCTACAATTCATATATCTCAGGCAGGTATGACAATGAATTGTGGATCGCAGACATGTCCGTGAGACAGCCTCTGGACGACGGCAAAAAATGGACTTTCTGTCAGTATTCCATCAGCGGACAACTGAAGGGGTACTCCGGCGGCGTGAAGTCCATCGACCTGGATGTGTTCAACGGCAGCCGTATGGCTTTCTTCAAGTATGACTGACATGTGAAGCCAGAAACCACGTTACCTATACACGCCCTTCACATAACCTTCATATAACTCCAATAGAATTCAATTCGTTGCAGTAAGGAACTGCATACCAAAGGGTGAGTTGGAGGAATTATGAAGAAGAAAATCTTGACATTTATTATAGCACTGAGCGTAGCCATGAGTATGGCACCTGCAGCACTGGCTGACGATGTACAGCCGGATCAGGAGCAGATACCTCAGGCGGAGCAGACTGCGGCAGGCAGTGCCGATCAGGACACACCGGCGGCGACCGAAGCCACGGGTACTGATCAGGTTCAGGCCGGCAGTCAGGCAGCACCAGCGGCGACCGAAGACCAGGATCAGAAGACTGAAGTGGTCACCAGAGTGGTAAAGCAGAAGATAAAGCTGCAGATCGTGGTCAGGGGAAAAGCGACCGGCAAGGGTACCATCAAGGTGAAGTGGAACAAAATCAGCGGATCCAGGGGCTATTATGTGTACCGGGCGACCAGCAGGAACGGAAAGTACAGGAAAGTATACACCACAGCGAAGTCCTCAAAGACATCGTGGACAGATAAGAGCAGAAAGCTGAAGAGGAACAGGAACTACTATTATAAGGTATATCCGCGCAACAAGAAGGCGCTGGTAAAGACCAGAAAAACAGTAGTCCGGGTGACTAAGAGCACTGCTTCGGTGAAGACCGCATCTGCGGCACCCACATCTGATTCCACCAAAGCAAAGGTGAAAAACACCATCAGGGCCAGGAAATGCATGACGGTGAAGACTACAGCTTACTCGGGCGGCGGACTGTGCGCCAACGGCAAGAGATGCGCGGTTGGCAGAGTCGCCGTGGATCCCAGGGTCATCAAGCTGGGCACCTGGCTGTACATAGACGGTTACGGACTGGCTCAGGCGTGCGATACCGGCGGAGCCATCAAGGGCAGGAAAGTAGATCTCTACTTCAACGGCGGTGAGAGAAACTGTTACAAGTACGGCGTGAGAAAGGTAAAACTGTTCATACTCAAATAGTTGAAATTATGTTACGGATCGTGCAGGAGCACGGTCCGTTTTATGCTACAATAAGCTAGTAAAAGGCGCGTCCCTCAGGGCGCGCGGAAAGGCAGGAGAGGTAGTGGCCAGGAAAAAGAAGACGGTGTTCGTGTGCCAGGACTGCGGCTCGGAGAGTCCCAAGTGGCTGGGGCAGTGTCCGGTGTGCGGCGCATGGAATACCATGGCAGAGGAGAAGATACCGCAGATCGATAAGGATGACAAGAGAAGGCGCGGCGGTTCAGAAGGGGAAAAGAAGAACCGGCCCAGGTCGCTTTCACATGTGCAGGCGGCCGGAGGCGGTCAGAGACTGGATACGGGTATCGGCGAGCTGAACCGCGTTCTCGGCGGCGGCCTCGTGAAGGGATCGCTGACTCTAATATCGGGTGAACCGGGCATAGGCAAATCCACACTCATAATGCAGGCTGCTGACAGGATATCCGGCAGATACGGCAAGGTTCTCTATGTGACCGGCGAGGAGTCCGAGGAGCAGATAAAGCTGCGGGCAGACAGGATCTGTCGCCAGCTCAACGAGGATTTTTTTGTCCTTGCGGAGACCAATATCGAGAATATAACAGCGGCAGTCGAAGAACTGCAGCCTGTTTTCATGATCATAGATTCTATTCAGACGATGTACACCGAAGAGCTCGATTCGGCGCCGGGCAGCGTGTCCCAGGTGCGGACGATCGGCAACGAGCTGATGCGCATCGGAAAAGTCATGAATATCCCCGTCTTCATAGTCGCCCACGTGACTAAGAGCGGCGAGCTGGCGGGCCCGAAGACTGTCGAGCACATGGTGGACTGCGTTTTGAATTTCGTCGGCGAACGCAGTCAGGAGCTGCGGATACTGCGGGCCCTGAAGAACCGTTTCGGCACCACTTCCGAGGTGGGAGCCTTCGAGATGGGGCAGGAAGGACTTGCGGAGGTAAAGGATCTTTCGCGGCGTTTCCTGGAGGACATCGGAGCTGCGCGCGAAGGCTCGGTGGTCACCGCTACCTATGAAGGGACCAGGCCTCTCCTGATGGAAGTGCAGGCGCTGGCTGCGGCGACCAACATGAACTTTGCCAGGAGGACGGCCATCGGCATCGAAAACTCGCGTCTCAACATGATAATAGCGGTCCTCGAGCGCAGGGCAGGTATGTCGCTCATCGATCAGGATATTTACGTCAACGTTGTCGGAGGAATGCGCCCGGAAGGGACCTCGACAGATCTGGCAGTGGCTCTGGCGATACATTCCACCAGAGTGGGAAAACCATGCAACAGTAAAGTGCTCGCATTGGGTGAGATCGGGCTCACCGGGGAACTGAGGCCGGTTCCCAGCGCAGAAAAGATCGTCAGGGAAGCTGTGCGCATGGGCTTTGAGAAAATAATACTCCCGCAGAGCCAGGCAAAAAAGCTGGCTTCCGCGGGAGTAGGTATCCGGATTTGCGGCGTGGACGACGTCGCTCAGGCTATCAGATCGTATTGATCGCTATGACTGCTCCGGGCTGGAGGGCGTCGTCGAACCGCTGTTGTGCCCGTTCGGTCTCCTGTGGTTCCTGTGTGAACCGAAGTTCCACCAGCCGGGTTTCTTCGGGAGCGGCGCCGGCTGCTCTGTCGTCAGCAGCTCCAGCCAGAATGTGGTACCCACGCCGACCTTGGATTCCACGCCGTACTTGGCCTTGTGCAGTGTCAGTATCTCTTTGACTATGGAAAGGCCGAGACCGGAACCGCTCGCGGTGCGGGCGTGATTGCTGCTGGTTTTATAGTAGCGCTCCCAGATGTGATCCAGTTCTTCGGGTTTGATGCCCACGCCGTGATCCCTCACTTCAATATGGACCCTCCGGTTCCAGCGTCTCACGCTGACATATACTTTTTTGTCTTTGCCGCTGTACTTGATGGCGTTGGTCAGCAGGTTGGAGATGACCTGCTTTATCCTGTCCTCGTCTCCGCGGACCATGATCTTGTCTTCCCGGCAGCTGAATATGATATGGAAACCCTGCTGCTCTTCGAGTATCTTGTATGGTTCGAGGATCGACTGGATAGCTTCTTTGATGTCGAAGTCGCTGATCTCCAGCTTCATGGTGCCCGCCTGCATGCGGGAGAGCGTCAGCATATCTCCGACCAGCGTATTCAGGCGGTCGGTCTCCTCGATGATAACGTTGAGATGCTTTTCCCTCTTTTCGGGTATATCGCCGGAGAGATCGCGTATCATCTCGGCATACGATTTGATCATTGTCAGCGGTGTGCGCAGATCGTGCGAAACATTGGCCATGAGATCCTTCTGCAGGGTCACTGTCTTCTCCAGTTCCGTGCTCGCTTTGTTCAGCGTCTCCGAGAGGTTGTTGATCTCTGAATACTGTCCGCTGGTGGGGAATGTGATGCCGTACTGCCCGTCGGCGAGTTTGCGCGCCTGCTTTGTGATCTTGGTGATCGGTTTCGTTATCCTGGTCGACAGCCAGAAAGAAAGTATGAAAGCCAGCATCAGCGCGATGATAATGATGATCATCAGCTGGTTCTGGAGTACTTCAATGGTCGAGGTCACCGGGCGCAGCGGGGAGACCAGGTAGAGGACAATGTGGTTGTCCTTGTCCAGGATTATCGCATAAGAGAATGATTTCTCGCCGCTCTCGGGGTCGGTGAGTGTCTTGGAAGCTTCGTTCTCGGCGGCATCTTCGCTGGACATGTTTCTGTCTACCAGCGGCTCCAGCGAATTGATCTCGGCCTGGTATGTGAGACTTCCGTCGTCGGGGAAGATCACACGGCCGTCCTGGTCGATGCGGATGTAGATGTCGTCACCGTTAGAAGCTTTCTTGGACTGCGAGATGACCGGTCCCAGCTGTCCGTTGCGGTAATTGGAGGCAATGTTGACGGCGGTCTCTTTTGACTGCCGGATCTTCATTTCCTCGTAGTAATTGTTGAGGAAAAACACCTGCAAAAACCACACTAAAACAAGGATGATCCCCGCAAAGACGAGAAAATTCATCCATACACGAAATTTAATACTGTTAAAGTTAAGCTTCAACCTCAAATTTATATCCCACTCCTCTTAACGTCACAATGTAATCTCTGTACTGACCAAGGTTGTTCCTCAGATTCTTTATGTGGGTATCGATTGTACGGTCGTCTCCGAAAAAGTCGTAACCCCATATATCTGAAAGGAGCTTGTCCCTGGAAAGAGCTATATTCTTGTTCTTGACCAGATAGAACAGCAAGTCATATTCCTTCGGTGTCAGCTCTACACGTTCTCCGTCCACGGTGACTGTGCGGGCGGGTATGTTGACCTCGAGACCGCCGAACTTCTGCACGTCCGGGTTTTCCTCTTTCTCTTCAGGTTCCGGCGCTGCTCCGTCCGTGGCCGCGTGTCTCGCCAGCACGGCGTTGATCCGGGCCATCAGCTCTTTGGGGCTGAACGGCTTGGTCACATAGTCATCGATGCCCAGCTCAAAGCCGAAGAGTTTGTCGTACTCCTCGTTCCTGGCGCTGAGCATGATGATAGGAGTGTTTTTCACCTTGCGTATTTCCTTGCATGCCGAGAAACCGTCCAGTTTCGGCATCATTATATCCATAACAATTATATCGTAGTCGTTCAGTTTGCAGAGGCCTACGGCACTCATTCCGTCTTCGGCCTGAGTTACTTCGAAGCCGTTGAATTCAGCGTATTCTTTGATTACTTCGCGTATCTTAGCCTCGTCGTCGACAACTAGCAGTCTTTTCATTCTATTCCTTACCTCCCTGTCTTCGATTCGCTATCCTCCACCATAACCTTATATATTGTATCATATATATTGCTGAAAACGTGTTGAAATTATGATGAAAAGGTGGTGTGTTGATAAATCTTGTTTTCTTGACAAGATCGCATGAGCGGAGATATACTTACTATGTATACTTATATTCAGTATACATGAAAGGAGCACTGATGTTCAAAATCGGAGAGCGGATCGTCTATCCGATGCATGGGGCGGGGAAAATCGAATGCATCGAAAGTAAGACTATTCTCGACGAAACACGTGACTACTATGTGCTCAAAGTGCCTTACGGTACCATCAAGCTGATGATACCAGTGGATAAAGCCGAGGAAATCGGCGTCAGACCCGTGATCGATTCTGCAATGGTAGATGAAGTGATCGAAATTCTGAAAGCGCCATCCAGTGCGATGCCTGCCAACTGGAACAAAAGACACAGAGAAAACATGGAGAAACTGAAAACAGGTGACATAAAGCAGGTCGCCGAGGTGGTCAGGAATCTTACCAGGGCTGATGAAAAGAAGCATCTTTCGACCGGCGAGCGCAAGATCCTCACTAACGCCAGACAGATATTGCAGAGCGAGATCATGCTGGCTGCTGATATGCCTGAGGATGAGGCGGAAAATCTGATCGACAGCGCATTGTAAGGCGACGCTGTCATCTTTGCTTACAAAAAACATTTTAATGAAAGGAGGTGAGAGAAATGTTGAAAAAGTTGTTCAGAGTAGTGTTCACTATAGTTGGCGCGGTCCTCGGATATGGAGTCTTCAAACTGGCCACCTATATACTCGGATTGTCGGATGTGATCGATGTGAAGGCGATGTCTTCGAATATGCAGGTCATCCTGCCTATTGTATTTGTAATTATTTTTGGATTATTATTTTTCGTGATCACACCGTCAGTGGACAGGAAGAGCAAAAAGGCGGCCAATAATATCGAGACCGACCTCAAACATATCTCTTCCAATGAACTGGTGGCCGGATCCACAGGTCTGGTGATCGGACTGATCATAGCTTATCTGATCAGCAGGATGTATGTCATGATCGACATACCCTATCTGCCGATAGTGCTGACGGTCATCACTTATCTCATACTGGGATATCTCGGTGTCGTCATCGCCAGCAAGAAAGCGCAGGATTTTGTGGCCGAGATCTCTCCCGGCAATGTACTCCAGGCCGTAGGCAACAAATCCAGGACCAAGAGGAATGAGGCGGTGCCCAAGATACTGGATACCAGTGTCATTATCGACGGAAGGGTAGCAGATATATTGAGCACCGGCTTTCTCGAAGGGCAGATAATAATACCGGAATTCGTTCTGCTGGAGCTGCAGCACATCGCGGATTCCTCGGACAGCCTCAAGAGAAACCGCGGGCGCCGCGGGCTGGATGTCCTCAAACGCATACAGACAGAGCAGGGGATCGAGATCTACGATTCCTCCGGCGAAAAGGGGCTCGACGAGATCCCGGAAGTGGATATCAAGCTCCTCAAGCTGGCTCAGATCATGAACGGAAAAGTCGTTACTAACGATTTCAACCTCAACAAGGTTGCCGGCATCAAGGACGTAGAGGTCCTCAACATCAATGAACTGGCGAACACGCTGAAGCCGGTGGTACTGCCGGGCGAAACGATGGAACTGTTCCTCGTGCGCGAAGGTACCGAAAGGAATCAGGCGGTCGCTTATCTCGACGACGGCACTATGATAGTGGTCGAAGACGGAAGACGTTCTATAGGCAAAAAGATAAAGGTCACCGTGACCAGCGTACTGCAGACTTCGGCGGGGCGCATGATATTTGCAAAGCCGCTGCAGGTGCGCAGGAGAGCTAATGCATAATGGAAAAACAACCGGAGTACTCATAGCGGCTGCCGGCAGCGGCAGCCGCATGGGTATGAGGATACCGAAACAATTTCATAAGATCGGAGGAACACCCATGGTGGTCAGATCTGCCATGGCTTTTCAGCGTGCGCAGGAAATCGACCGCATCTGGGTGGTCACCGGAGAAGATCAGATGGATATGTGCCGCAGCGCATTCGCGGGGAGCGGCATCACCAAGCTGCAGGGCATCGTTGCCGGAGGCAGCATGCGCCAGGATTCGGTCCGCAGCGGACTGGCGGCCATGGATACAGATATAGTGCTCATCCACGACGGAGCAAGACCGTTTGTGAGCACCGCGATCATCGAAAGAGTGACAGCGGCCGCGGAGCACAGCGGAGCTGCTATTTGCGGCGTTCCCGTCAAGGATACTATCAGACGGGAAACGGATGCCGGTGCAGAAACGCTGGACCGCAGCCAGCTGAGGTCGGTACAGACGCCTCAGGGCTTTGAAAGACAGCTGCTGCAGCGGGCCATGGAAAAAGCTTATGCGGACGGTTACTACGGCACCGACGAGGCCGGCCTCGTGGAACGCCTGGGGCACAGGGTGACCATGGTCGATGGAGAATACGGAAATATAAAGGTGACTACGAAGGAGGATCTTCCCATGGAAATCAGAACAGGCAGCGGATACGATGTACACCGGCTGGTCGCCGGGAGGCCGCTGATCCTCGGCGGCAAACAGATAGATTTCCCCAGGGGACTCGAGGGTCATTCGGATGCCGATGTGCTGCTGCACGCGGTGATGGATGCCCTGCTGGGTGCGGCCGCAATGGGCGATATAGGAAGGCATTTCCCGGATACCGATGAGAAGTATCGCGGGGCTTCCAGCATGGACCTCTTGAGGCAGGTGCGTGCCATGATAGAAAAAGAGGGCTATGCAATAGCCAATTTAGATGTTACACTAATTGCTGAGCGGCCAAAAGTAGCCGCCTATATAGATGAAATGAAAAAGAACATATCCGCCGCGGCGAATGTCGCACCGGAGAGGGTGAATATCAAGGGCACCACAACGGAAGGCCTCGGATTCACGGGTACCGGTGAGGGTATCGCATGTCAGGCGGTTTGCATATTAACAAGATAGGAGATTGTAAGATGAGACTTTCAAAGATGCACCTGAAGACTTTGAGAGAGGTGCCCAATGAAGCCGAGATCCCCAGCCACATACTGTTGCTGAGGGCAGGCATGATCAGAAAGCTGGTTTCCGGAGTTTACGGTTTTATGCCCATGGGCTGGAGATCGCTGAAGAAAATCGAAGACATAATAAGAGAGGAAATGGACAGAGCCGGAGGTCAGGAGATCCTGATGTCTGCCATACAGCCTGCAGAGCTGTGGATGGAATCGGGACGCTGGTACGAGTACGGCCCGGAACTGTTCCGCTTTAAGGACAGGAACGGCCGTGACTTTTGTCTCGGACCCACGCACGAAGAGATATTCACCGATATCGTGAGGAATGATATTTCTTCTTACCGTCAGCTGCCACAGGTGCTCTACCAGATCCAGACCAAGTATCGCGATGAAGCGAGACCGAGGTTCGGCCTGATGCGTACCCGGGAATTCATCATGAAGGACGCTTATTCATTTGACCTGGACTACGATGGCCTGGACAAAAACTATGAGATCATGTACGAGGCTTATGACCGCATTTTCACGAGATGCGGACTGACATTCCGCCCGGTGGAAGCCGACAGCGGTGCTATCGGAGGCACCAACTCTCACGAGTTCACCGCCCTTTCCGAGGTCGGCGAGAGCGAGATCGCTTACTGTGAAAACTGTGACATGGCGGCCACGGTGGAACGCGCTGACTGCGTGGATGCGCCGGCGGAGGATGCGGAAATGCTGCCGCTGGAGAAGGTGAAGACGCCGGGAACCAAGACTATCGAGGACGTTGCCAACTACCTTGATCTCGACCAGAAGCAGACCATCAAGGCACTGCTGTTCGTGAAATATGACAATGAAGGCAAAGAAGACGGCTATGTGGCCGCATTTGTGCGCGGAGACCGCGAGTTGAACATGACCAAGCTGGTCAATGCGCTGGATATACCGGAGCACGCCATCGAATTCGCCGACGAGGAAAAGATGAGTGCGGCGACCGGGTGCGTGGGCGGATTCACAGGCCCAACAGGGCTGCACGACTGCACCATCGTGGTCGACAGCGAGCTGCCGGGACTCAGGAACCTCTGTGCCGGTGCCTGCGAGGTCGATCATCACCTGATCAACGTCAACTATGGCAGAGACTACGAGGGAGATATCGTAACCGATATCAAGGTCCTCGCTGAGGGGGATCCGTGTCCCTGCTGCGGAGCGCCGGTAAAACACGCGCGCGGCATCGAGGTGGGCCAGATATTCAAGCTGGGGACCAAGTACAGCGACTCCATGGGAGCCACTTACAAGGATGAGAACCAGAAGGATCAGCCTATCGTGATGGGATGTTACGGGATCGGAGTTGCCAGGACGATGGCGGCGGTAGTTGAACAGCACCACGATGAGAACGGCATCATCTGGCCGATAGCAGTGGCCCCGTATCACGTGCTGCTGACGGTGATGAAGCCGAACGACGAAGTGCAGATGGCCCTGGCAGACGAGATGGAAAAGCAGCTGACGGACGCCGGAGTGGAAGTCCTCGTGGATGACCGCAAAGAGCGCCCCGGAGTCAAATTCAAAGATGCAGATCTGCTGGGCATCCCCATCCAGATAACGGTAGGGCGCAATGCGGCTGACCGCATGGTGGAATACAAGATGAGACGCGACGCAGATAAAAAGGATATCACGGTCGCTGATGCCATCGCGGAGGCTGTAAGAACAGTAGAAGAGGAGAAATGAAAACGCAGGGCAAAATGCGGGATCTGATACAGCTGTTCATTCAGTTCTTCAAGATCGGACTCTTCACGTTCGGGGGCGGCATGGCTATGATACCCCTGATAGAGAGGACGATCGTTGACGAAAAGAAATGGCTGGACAAGGAAGAAATGCTGGACTGTGTCGCCGTGAGCCAGTCCATGCCCGGAATTGTGGCCGTGAACTCGGCTACATATGTCGGCAACAGGCTGCACGGATTCAAGGGTGCCCTAGCGGCCACCCTGGGAGTGATCATGCCTTCGTTCATGATTATTATTGCGGTCGTGCTCTTCCTGGACAAAATAGGCGAGAACCATTACGTCGAGGGTGCTATGCGCGGGATCAAGGCGGCGGTATGCGGCCTCATGATCACGACATGTATCCGCCTGGGCAGACAGGCTATGCACGACTGGTTCAGCTGGATCGCAGGGATTGTAGCCGCCTGCCTGATAGTTGTGTTTGATATCACTGCTGTCTGGGTAATAATCGGGGCAGGAGCAGCCGGTGTGCTCTTTCTGCTGCTGAAGAGAGGCGGTGCCCGATGATAGCACTCTTCCTCATGTTCATGCGCATAGGTGCTTTCAGTTTTGGCGGCGGCATGGCAATGCTGCCCCTGATATTCCAGAGCGTTCAGGATTTTGGCTTTATGAGCAGCAGGGAATTTTCAGATCTGGTGGCCCTCTCGCAGGTGACCCCGGGTCCCATCGCTGTGAATGCGGCTACTTATGTAGGCATGAAATTCGGCGGGGTCGCAGCGGCAGCCGTAGCTACACTGGGGGTCGCCCTGCCATCTTTTGTCATCATGCTGATAGCGATGAAATTCCTCGACCGCTACTACGACAGCCTGGGAGTGCAGGGCGCTCTCACGGGTCTCCGGCCTGCAGTTGTGGGCCTGATCGCGGCAGCATCCGTATTTGTGGCCAAAACCACGTTTACATTTGAACTTAAAAAAGATAATATAATAATGCTAGTAATAACGCTCTGCGTGGTTGCTTTGACAGTAAAAAACAAAGTGAACCCCATATGGCTGATAATAATAGCCGGTGTCGCAGGCGCGTTCATACTATGATATATGCAGAAAGAAAAAAAGGAGAACAATATGAAAAAATTTGTTATTGAAATGGAGAATGGGGATGTTATGAAGGGAGAACTGTATCCTGAAACAGCTCCGGAGACAGTTGCCAACTTTGAAAAACTGGCTGGTGACGGATTCTACGACGGATTGATTTTCCACAGAGTTATTCCGGGATTCATGATCCAGGGAGGATGTCCTGACGGAACCGGCATGGGCGGCCCCGGCTGGAGCATCAAGGGTGAATTCGCTTCCAACGGATTCCAGAACGACCTCAAGCATGAGAGGGGAGTGCTCTCCATGGCCAGAGCGATGGATCCGAACTCAGCAGGATCGCAGTTCTTTATCATGGTAGCCAATGCACCGCACCTCGATGGCGAATATGCCGCCTTCGGAAAGGTGACCGAGGGCATGGAAGCTGCGGACAAGATCGTAGCCGTGAGAACGAACATGATGGACAAGCCGGAAGAAGACCAGAGGATGAAGTCCGTCAAGATCATCGAAGAAGACTGAGCCTGAAGATAAAAAGAGCAGTAAAAAAGGAGCTGTCATGCGGCAGCTCCTTTATTGTGCCTAAAGGTATGTCTCATTGTTGAAATCCAAAGCATGGTCGAACAATGACCAGCTCACGCCTGCAGCAAACAGCATCAGGAAGATCGTCAGAGCCAGTATCGCTATGAAGACCCAGAAGGCCACGAATCCTGCCCGGTTCCAGCTCTCCTGATTTTTGAGGAACAGCCCGACGTCGGTGTAATGTCCGGCTTCCCACGCCCATTTGTTGCCCATGGCACCGCAAATGAATATCCATACGATGTTGAGGCAGGGGACCAGGCACAGCAGTGACAGGTAAGCTTTGTTGCCTATGCCCCACCAGATGTTGAAGATGAAGGCTCCCCAGTTCCAGTGGTCGATCTCGGGAGGCACTATCCTGACGCCGTTCGCGTAAGGGCTGCCGTAGCTGCCGCCTGTATTTCCGCCTCCGGACTGTGTCGCCGGGCCGGCATAAGATCTGTAGCTGCTCTCCTGTGAAGCGTTGCCCTGTTCGTTGCTGCGGGTGCCGCCGGTCTCACCGCCGGTCTGACCTCCGGAGGCCTGCTGACGCGCGTTCTGGTACGCTTCCCCGGCGTTCTGTGCAGAAGGCCGATCGGTCCTCACATAGTTGTATCCGGGCTGCGACGTGCGGTAGACATCGCTTTGCGATTGATCTTCCGGGGCCTGCTGCCAGAATGGAGCAGCATCCGGACGCGGCGGAGTATAGGTACCTGCCGGTATCTCGTCTTTTGCCCGGGGCCCTTCAGTGGTGCCGCCCTGCGCCTGATCATCGGTTTCACTCCTGTCCTGAAAAGATTTTTCTACCGGATCCCCCTTGATGCCGTATAGCGCTCCCTGCAGAGGATCCCTGTTATCCGGCTTGCCGTACAATGCGGACTGCAGGCGTTCCACAGAATCATCTTTCTTATTGTTGCTCATTGTGTCCTCCTGACTGTATTGTAGCGATGATCGTTTATCTTAATCGATCGTTTATGTGATGATACCATAAGCGATCACTATTTTGCAAGATTACAGTATATCGATGTGTTCATCGTTCAACGCTTTGTTCATGCTGCGGACGGCACAGAATTTGCCGCACATCGAGCAAGTGCCTTCTTCTTCGGGGGCGCGGTCATCACGGATGGCTTTTGCCGTCTTCGGGTCGAGTGCTTCGGCCCACATGGCATCCCAGTCCAGATTGCGGCGTGCGTCAGCCATGCGGTCATCAGCTTCCCGGGCACCGGGAACGCCTTTGGCGATATCAGCCGCGTGCGCTGCGATCTTGCTGGCGATGATACCCTGCTTGACATCATCTACGTTTGGCAGAGCCAGATGCTCGGCAGGGGTGACGTAGCAGAGGAAGGCGGCTCCGGAAGCTGCAGCGATCGCACCGCCGATAGCCGATGTTATGTGGTCATAACCCGGTGCGATGTCGGTGACCAGAGGCCCCAGTACATAAAAAGGCGCACCGCTGCAGATGGTGCTCTGCAGTTTCATGTTGGCAGCGATCTGATCCATAGGCATGTGTCCCGGCCCTTCGACCATCACCTGGACATCTTTCTCCCAGGCGCGCCTTGTCAGTTCTCCCAGCCTGACCAGCTCGTCGATCTGGCAGATGTCGCTGCCGTCGGCAAGGCAGCCGGGGCGGCAGGCATCGCCGAGGGAGATGGTCACATCGTATTCACGGCAGATGTCGAGGATCTCATCGTAATACTCATAGAAGGGATTCTCTTCGCCGGTCATCGTCATCCATGCGAATATCAGCGAACCGCCGCGGGAAACTATATTCATCCGGCGTCCGATGTTTTTTATCTGTCTCACCGTGTCCCGTGTGATACCGCAGTGCAGGGTGACAAAGTCGACACCGTCTTCTGCATGCAGGCGTACGACGTCGATAAAGTCGCGAGCGGTGAGCGTGTCCAGGTCGCGCTGGTAGTGGATGACCGCATCGTAGACGGGCACCGTGCCGATCATGGCGGGGCATTCACTGGTCAGCCTGCGCCGGAACGGCTGTGTGTTTCCGTGTGAAGAGAGGTCCATGATGGCGTGTCCCCCCAGCTCTACAGCCTGCATGACCTTGCGCATTTCAATGTCGTAATCCTTGCAGTCGCGGGAGATGCCGAGGTTGACGTTGATCTTGGTCCTCAGCATGGAACCGATACCTTCGGGATCTATGCATTTGTGATTTTTGTTTGCGCAAATGACGACCTTTCCTTCGGCTACCAGCGGCATCAGTTCGTCGATTGCCAGCCGTTCCTTTGCGGCCACCGTTTTCATCTCCTCAGTGACGATGCCTTTGCGCGCGGCATCCATCTGAGTGCTGTAGTTTTTCATATATGATCCTCCTCTGAAATAAGCATATAGTTGTGTGCCAGCGGTCCGTGACCCCTGCCGAGGTCCAGGCCTGCAGCGAGCGCCCGCTGCAGATATTCTCTGGCCAGTTCGACGGCGCTTTCCAGCTTTTCTCCTCTGGCGAGATAACATGCTATCGCGCTGGAAAGCGTGCAGCCGGTGCCGTGTGTGTTGTGGCTGTCAATGCGCTGCGAGCGGAACCAGGCAAGTTGTCCGGACTCTGCGAGCACGTCGCTGGCCGCTCCCTCCAGGTGACCGCCCTTGACCAGCACGGCGCTGCCGTATTTGTCGCTCAGCAGCAGGGCGGCTTTTTCCATATCAGCTTTGCCGGTTATCTTCAAGCCGCTGAGCACTTCCGCCTCCGGTAAGTTCGGTGTTATCAGCGTGGCCATGGGCAGCAGCTCGCACTCGGCAGCGGTGACGGCTTCTTCGCTCAGCAGCCTCGAGCCGCTGGTGGACACCATCACCGGATCGACCACGATTTTCCGGGCCCCGTATTCTTTCAGCTTGTCAGCTGTGCAGGAGACAAGTTCCGCGTTTGACAGCATACCTGTTTTCACTGCATCCGGTATGATGTCGCTGAAGACGCTGTCCAGCTGGGCGGCCAGAAATCCGGGCGTGGCATCCTGTATCGCGGTTACCCCGACCGTGTTCTGCGCTGTCATCGATGTAATGGCGCTCATGCCGTAGACGCCGAGACAGCACATGGTCTTCAGGTCTGCCTGTATGCCGGCGCCTCCGCTGCAGTCGCTGCCGGCTATGGAGAGAACTTTTTTCATGTCTCTGATCTTCATACTTCCTCCTCTCCGGTGATCTTCCGGATGCTCTGCAGCAGGCTGCGTGCGGCTGCCTCGATATCATCCGCCGCAAAAATACCGCTGATCACTGCGGCGCCTGCGATACCCGTTCCCTGCAGCTGCATGACATTCTCACTCGTGATGCCTCCGATGGCAACAACGGGGATGTCGACAGACGCGGTGATCTCTTTCAGAGTCTCCCTGTCCATCTTGGTGGCCTCGCTCTTGGTGTCACTGCCGAAGACGGCCCCGCTGCCAAGATAATCAGCACCCAGCGCCTGTGCCCGCAGTGCCATCTCCAGGGTGCGCGCGGTACCGCCGATGATCTTGGCCCTGCCCAGTATCTTCCTGGCCTCATCGGGCGTCATATCATCCGGTCCCAGATGTACCCCTTCGGCATCTATCTCACGGGCGACCTCCACATCGTCGTTGATGATGAGAGGCACGCCGCAAGCGGAGCACAGGTCATGGATTTCTCCGGCTTCCCTGATGAAATCGGGTCGGGGCATATCTTTTTCCCGCAGCTGTATCATGCCGGCACCGCCCCTGAGCGCGGCGGCCACATCGTCCTTGAGGCTGCGGCCGTTCAGCCAGCGCCTGTCGGTGATGGCATAGAGCCGCAGGCATTGTTTCAGTTTTTCTTTCATATATATCTCCTCTGCAGCCTCCAGCAGCCCCGCGGGATCGTCCGCCTGCATCAGTGACGACATCAGGCAGGCGCCGCGAAAGTTTGCGCAGCCGACCTTCGCCAGCCCGGCAACGGTGCTTTCGCTGATCCCGCCTATGGCATAGACGTCGATATCGACAGCGCGGCAGACATCTGCCAGCATCGCGGTGCCCCGCGGAGCCAGTCCCTGTTTGCAGGCGGTGGCAAAGACGTGCCCGAAAATCAGGTAATCGGCACCCAGGCCGGCTGCCAGCCGGGCGTCCTCCACGCTGTGGATAGATGTGCCCACAAGGTCAAAGTCATCCAGCTGTCCGCGGGAGGCCAGCTCGCGGAAGTTTTTCCATGACAGGTGCAGCTTTTTGATGCCCAGTCTTCTCGCCGTTTCCGGATGGTCGTGGATGATCAGCCTGCCGGGCGGCATTCCGGCCGCCAGTTCGCAGTAAGCTTTCTCGTCGAGGTCTTTTTCTCTCAGTATTATGGCTGCAGCCCGGCTGGCAGACAGCTTTTCAACGGTCCGCGCAAAGTCGGAGCACAGCTTTATATCGGTGACGCAGATAAATCTAAACATAGATGTAGTCACTCATCACAGGCTGCAGCCCGTTGTCGAGCAGCGCCTGATAAACTTCCTTCACGGTGCGCCCGTCCGAGATCTCGAACTGCTCGTCGCCTTTCTTCTCGCCTTCGCTGCGTCCGCCGATGCCTACATCCACTCCTGCCGAGATCTTGGTGGCTGCGATCTGAACGATGTTGTCGCGGAAGCGCTGCTGCTCTCGTGTGGAGATGGTGATGCTGGCGTAGGGCATGAACAGCCGATAAGCGCAGATCACCTGCAGCAGCTGCTTTTCGTGCACATCACGCGGGTTGATCTTTTCGTTGTTGATGATCGGCCTCAGGCGAGGACAGGAGAATGCGATCTCAGCTGCCGGATACTTCCTCTGCAGCAGGTATGCATGCATGCCGGTGGCAAAGGCATCTTTCCTGAAGTCAGAGAGACCCAGCAGAGCGGCAAAGCCCACGCCGCGCATACCGCCCATCAGGGCTCTTTCCTGAGCCTCCATGCGGTAGGGGAATATCCTCTTGCGCCCGCCGAGGTGCAGTGTCTCGTATTTGTCGGAGTTGTAGGTCTCCTGGAATACGGTCACATAGTCAGCGCCGCACTCGTGCAGGTAGCGGTACTCGTCAGAGTTCATGGGATATACCTCGAGGCCCACTTCTTTGAAGTACTTGCTCGCGATCCTGCATGCTTCGCCGATGTATTTCACATCGCTGGCCCTGCGGCTTTCACCGGTGAGTATGAGGATATCCTGCAGGCCGGTTTCCGCAATGGTCTTCATTTCCACTTCGATCTCCTCAGCGTTCAGTTTGCCGCGATGGATCTTGTTGTGGCAGTTGAATCCGCAGTAGATGCAGTAGTTCTCGCAGTAATTGGAGATGTATATCGGCGTGAACATACAGATAGAGTTGCCGAAGTGCTTTCTGGTCTCCTTCTGCGCAGCCTGCGCGATCTGTTCGATCAGCGGTTCGGCGGCGGGGGAGAGCAGAGCTGCAAAGTCTTCCGGCGTCTTTTCGTCGTGGCCGAGGGCCGCAATGACATCGCGCGCCGAGTAAGCGTCAGCCTCATATCCGTTCATGGCCTCGACGACTGCGTTGCGGATGCCGGGATCTATCTGCTCCATGTCAGGCAGAAATTTCATATGGTCTGTTTTCCTGGTTTCACTCATAAGCTTACCTCCTATTCATCGAGAAATCCGGTCAGCGGGGATGAAGCCGAGGCCTGGTCCCTGATCCTGCCGAGCCCTGAAAGGTATGCGGATCTTCCGGCTTCGATGGCCTTTCTGAAAGCTTCCGCCATAAGGGGTACATCGCCCGCAGTAGCTATGGCAGTGTTCGCCATCACCGCGGCGGCACCCATTTCCATGGCATCGCAGGCCTGTGAGGGGCGTCCGATGCCGGCGTCCACGATGATCGGCAGATCGATTTCATCTATCAGTATTTTAATGAATTCTCTGGTCGCCAGTCCCTTGTTGGTGCCGATGGGGGCCCCCAGGGGCATTATGGAAGCGGCGCCGGCGCTGACGAGATCGCGGGCTACGTTGAGATCGGGGTACATGTAGGGCATGACCACGAATCCTTCATTGGCCAGGATCTCCGTGGCGCGCACGGTTTCGTAATTGTCCGGCAGCAGATATTTGGTATCCCTCATGACCTCGATCTTCACGAAATCACCGCATCCGACTTCGCGCGAAAGTCTGGCTATGCGCACGGCTTCATCGGCGTTCCGGGCACCGGAGGTGTTCGGCAGCAGGGTGACGTCTTCCGGTATGTAATCGAGAATGTTGGCAACATCGCCCGTGGCTGCGCGGCGCAGCGCCAGGGTAATGATCTGAGCACCGGCATTGTTGATGGCGGCTTTGATGAGGTCCAGGGAGTATTTCCCCGACCCCAGGATGAACCTTGAGGTAAATTCGAGTCCGCCTATTATGAGCTTATCTTCTTTTATTTGAGACATTTGATCACTTCTTTCTTTAATATATACTGTTCTGTGCGTCGGTCCGCTGTATCAGCCGCCGCCCACAAAACTGACTATCTCTACTTTATCACCTGCGCAGAGCAGGGTACTGTCGTACTCGTCTCTGGGAAGGATGGAGCCGTTCAGTTCCACGGCGATGCGGCGGCGGTCAAAGCCGCTCTCTTCGATATACTGCGAAAGATGCAGTTCGTCTTTATCTATTTCCTTGCCGTTGATGCGTATCATGTGTGCCTCCTTTCTGATATCCGGCCTGCTGAAAACCCGGGTGAAAGCAAAAAAGCGAAGTATGCCATCACGTGGTACACTTCGCATATAAATACAAAATATGACTCCCTACGTTGGCATTACCCAAATCAGGTCGATGGTCGAGACTCCTGCGTCTCCTCTCAGCCCTTTTCAGCTCCCATTTATTAGTAGATGATAGTACAAAGAACTTCCGATGTCAATAGAAGGCACGGAAAGTTCTGAAAACAGAGCCTTTCGGAGACCTGAAAAAGGTGTCTTGACACCTGTAAAACAACTTGCTAGAATGAACGGGAACGTTTACTCGATTTTGAAATCAAAGCAAGGAGAATAAAAATGGAAGAGAAAGTTGGCTTTCTGCAGAGAAAGAATATAGAATTCAGCGTGAAGCGCTATGTTGTCGATGCGCTCTCTGCGATGGCCCTGGGTTTGTTTTCGTCGTTACTGATCGGCCTGATATTGAAGACGGTCGGCGAACAGTTGTGCCGCATTCCCGGCGTCGATGAGAAGACGTGGTTCGTGGCCTTCCTGGTCACCGTAGGCGGTGTCGCCATGCAGCTGATGGGCCCCGCGATCGGAGTCGCTGTGGCTCACGCGCTGAAGGCTCCTCCTCTGGTACTCTTCTCCTGCGTCATCGTGGGATATATGGGAGCCACTTTCACAGGTTTTGGGATAGAAGCAAACGGTGGCCCCGCGGGCTGTTTCGTGGCTGTCTGCTTTGCGGCGGAATTCGGGAAAATGGTCTCCAAGGAGACCAAGGTCGATATCATTGTCACTCCGGCGGTCACTCTGATCGTTGGCGGCGCGGTAGCCAAGCTGATCGGGCCCTTCGTGGGCTGGCTGATGGTCAAGCTCGGTGATGCTATCATCGCAGCGACCGAGTGGCAGCCGCTCTGGTTCGGCATCTTTGTTGCCGTGGCCGTAGGTCTCGCTTTGACCGCACCGATATCGTCAGCGGCTCTGTGCATGATGATGCAGCTGTCAGGTCTGGCAGCCGGAGCGGCTACGGTGGGCTGCTGTGCGCAGATGGTCGGCTTTGCCGTGATCAGCTTCCGTGAAAACGGTGTCGGCGGCCTGGTCGCACAGGGCATTGGAACTTCGATGCTGCAGGTGTCCAACATAATAAAGCATCCGCAGATACTGATACCGCTGACCCTGGCGGGCGCGATCCTGGGGCCGGTCAGCACCTGCATACTCAAGATGACCAACAATGACGCCGGAGCAGGAATGGGAACTTCGGGTCTCGTAGGACAGCTGATGACGTTCACCGACATGGGATTCACGGTGCCCGTGCTCATCGAAGTCGTCATGATGCATTTTGTACTGCCGGCGGTGATCTCGCTGGGGATCTACCAGGCCATGAAGAAGATGGGAATCGTCAAGGACGAGTATCTGCACCTTGATCTGTAAAGCCGGATCGCAGAAAGACGGCCGTTTTTGCCCCCTGCCCACGCCTGCGCAGGCTGTTGCCGGCCGCGCATAAAAATGATGTGGAAACAGGGGGCAAATGTGTTAGAATGTATCCATGGCTTATTTGGATAATTTAAACAAACAACAACGTGAAGCTTGCCTTCACACAGAGGGACCGCTCCTGATACTCGCAGGGGCGGGCAGCGGAAAAACAAGTACGATGACTCATCGGATCGCACACCTGATACAGAAAAAAGGTGTCGATCCGTATAATATTCTGGCGGTGACTTTCACCAACAAGGCTGCCGGGGAGATGCGCGACCGCGTGGAGGAACTTCTGGGCGGTCCTGTTCGCATGTGGATAATGACTTTCCACGCGGCCTGTCTGCGGATACTGCGCCGTCATGCCGATGTGCTCGGATATACCAACGATTTCGTGGTCTACGATCCTACGGACACCAGGGCGGTGATCAAACGCGTCATCAAGGATATAGGTGTCAGCGAGAAGAATTTCACGGTCAATCACCTGCTGAATGTGATCAGCAGCTGCAAAGAAAAAGAGCTGAGCCCCGATCAGTACGCAAGAGTGAGGGGCACCGGTTATCGCGGCGAGGTGGAAGAGAAAGTTTACCGTGAATACGAAAAGACATTAAAGAAGAACAATGCCATGGACTTTGACGACCTGCTGCTGAACTGCGTGCGGGTCTTTGACATGGATGAAGAGGTGCTCCTCAAGTACCAGCACCGCTTCAAATATATCATGGTCGATGAGTACCAGGATACCAACAAAATACAGTATCGCTTTGTCAGCATGCTGGCAGAGGACAACAAAAACATCTGCGTTGTCGGAGACGACGACCAGTGTATCTATCAATGGAGGGGCGCCGATATCTCCAATATACTGGAATTCGAGAAGGACTTTCCCGGAGCCAGAGTCATCAAGCTGGAGCAGAACTACAGGTCGACGGGAAACATACTGGCGGCGGCTCATTCGGTGATCGAGAACAATACGAACCGCAAGGCGAAAAAGCTGTGGACGCAGGCTGAGGACGGTCACAAGATCGTCTATCACCGGGCTGATGACGAAAAGGCAGAGGCCTGGTACATTGCCCAGGAAGCCGACCGCCTCTGTGATGCAGAGCACAGTTATTCGGATATCGCGGTTCTCTACCGCACCAATGCACAGTCGCGGAACTTTGAGGAAGCGCTCTCGGCGAGGAACATCCCCTACAGGGTGGTCGGCGGTACCCGATACTATGAGAGAAAAGAAATCAAGGATATAGTGGCTTACATGAGGCTCGTGATGAACCCGGCCGATGATCTGTCCATGATGCGCATAATCAATGAACCAAAGAGAGGCATCGGAGCGATCACGCAGGCCAAACTGACTGCCTGGGCCGCGGCCGGCGGCAGCAGCGTATTCGATCTGCTGGCCGATGACGAATCGCGTGCCAGCCTCTCATCGAAGGCGGCCAAAGCGGCCAAAGAGATGATAGATACCATCGCCGAATATCATCAGGAAATGGAGAACCTCAAGGTGTCCGACATATACGACGGGCTCCTCAACGGCACCGGATACCTGAAAGCCCTGGAAGACGCGAATACCGTGGAAGCTGAGGGAAGGCTAGAGAATCTCCTGGAGTTCAAGTCGGTGATCTACGATTATGAAGCCGAGGGCGAGATCTCCCTGGCCGATTTTCTGGAGAGGATAGCGCTGCTTTCAGATATAGACAATCACGATCCCAGCGAAAACGCGGTCACCCTGATGACGATGCACAGCGCCAAGGGACTGGAATTTTCGTTTGTCTTCATGCCTGGCATGGAAGACGGACTGTTCCCGGGCTGGAGGTCGGTCGACGACCCGCAGAAGATGGAAGAGGAGCGCCGGCTCTGCTACGTGGGCATGACGCGGGCCAAAGAGAGACTGGTACTCACCAGCGCTGCTTACCGTACCATGTTCGGCAAGGGCAGCTACACGCGCGAATCCGTATTTTTGCGCGAACTGGATCCCAAGCTGATCGACGGCGACGGGGTCTACGTCAAGAAGAACGAAGTGCGCTTTGGAGACCGCAAGCCGCTGGATGGATATGCTGCAAGGGAACCATTCAGGCCTTTCGACCGTCTCGGCGAGGCGCGCAGAGAAGTCAGGAAGAAAGCGAAGAAGACGGAGACTTTCAATGCCGGTGACCGCGTTCGCCACAACAAGTTCGGCGAGGGCATGGTGCTGGCAGCGAACGGAAATGTGGTCGAGGTGATGTTCGATAAGGCCGGCAAGAAAAAGCTGGCTGCGGATATCGCACCGCTCACAAAGATATGATCGGAAGACAGATAATGGCTAGTGAAGAGAAGAAAAAAGAAATAAGGGAAAAGGTCGAGTTCCTCAACAGAGCGGCCAGAGCGTACTATACGGAAAACCGGGAAATCATTTCCAACTTTGAGTACGACAAGGCTTATGACGAACTCGTCGCCCTGGAGCAGGAGACCGGCATCATCATGGCCGGCAGCCCCACGCAGAACGTCGGCTATGAAGAATTGAGCGATCTGCCCAAGGAAGCTCATCCGCAGAGGATGCTCTCGCTGAACAAGACCAAGAGCGTCGCCGAGCTCGCGAGCTGGCTGGGCGATAAGGAAGGCCTGCTGTCCTGGAAGATGGACGGCCTCACAGTGGTGCTCACCTTCGAGGGCGGCAGCCTGAGCAAGGCGGTGACTCGCGGCAACGGAGAGGTGGGCGAGGTCATCACTCCCAACGCGCGTACTTTCGTTGACCTGCCGGTCAGCATCCCGTTCAAGGGCAGGCTGGTCGTCAGGGGCGAAGCTTTCATTACATACAGCGACTTTCGGCGCATCAACGAGAGTCTTCCGGAGCTGGATGCCAAGTACAAAAATCCGCGCAATCTGTGCAGCGGTTCGGTGAGACAGCTGAACAGCAGGGTGACCGCAGAGCGGAGCGTTCACTTCAACGCCTTTACCCTGGCGGAGATCGGAGGTGCGGACGACATTGATGTCCCCCGCTTCAGTTTGCGCGAGGAACAGATGGAGTGGCTGTCAGCGCAGGGCTTTGATACGGTCGCTTATGTGAAGGTGTCTGCTTCTGATGTCAGGCTGGCTGTGGAGCACTTTGCGGAGAAGGTAAAGGACAATGACATGCCCTCAGACGGGCTGGTACTGATCTACAACGATATAGCTTATGGCGAGAGTCTGGGGGAGACGGCCAAGTTCCCACGCAGCGCGATCGCGTTCAAGTGGCGCGATGAAATCAGGAACACCAGATTGCTGCAGGTGGAGTGGAGCCCCTCGCGTACCGGGCTGATCAACCCGATAGCGGTCTTCGAACCGGTGGAGCTGGAGGGGACTACTGTTTCGCGGGCATCGGTGCACAATGTCAGCATCATGCGCGATCTGAAGCTCGGCATCGGCGATGAAATCACGGTCTACAAGGCCAACATGATCATTCCGCAGATCGCTGAAAATCTGACCAGGAGCGGGAATGTCGCCATACCGGAAGTCTGTCCCGTGTGCGGAGGAAAGACCAGGCTCAGAAACGACAACGATGTCGCCGTGCTCTATTGCACCAACGCTCACTGCCCCGCCAAGAGGGTCAAGGCGTTCACCCTTTTCGCCAGCAGGGACGCCATGAACATCGAAGGCCTCTCTGAGATGACGATAGAAAAGCTGACGGACCTTGGATATATCAGGGAGCCGGCAGACTTTTTCCGTCTGCAGCAGCACAGGGATGGAATAGTCGCTATGGAAGGAATGGGAGAAAAGTCGTATAATAATCTGGTGAAGGCGGCAGATGCGGCCAGGGAGACTACTCCGGCGAGACTGCTGTATGCACTGGGCATCGCGGGCATCGGTGCCGCCAATGCGCGGATGATCGCCGGGGCCTGCGGCGACAACTGGGAAAAGATACAGCAGATGGACGAGGCTGCGCTGACGCAGATCGACGGCGTCGGCGATGTGCTGGCGAAGGCTTTCACGACATGGTTCGCAGACGAAGAAAACAGGCGCCGGCTGTCAGAGGTGCTCAAAGAAGTGCACTTTGCAGAGCCTGAGAAGGGCGATGATGATCAGGTGTTTGCCGGAATGACATTTGTGATCACCGGCAGTCTGCATCACTTTGAAAACAGAAAGCAGCTGAAAGAGCTGATCGAAGCGCGCGGCGGCAGAGTAGCCGGCTCGGTCAGCGGGAAGACAGCTTATTTGATAAATAATGATGTCACTTCGACATCATCGAAGAACACAAAGGCTAAATCCGAAGGGATCCCAATAATTTCGGAGGACGATTTCCTGGAACGGTTCAACATCACGGTGAATTAATTAGCGGAGGAAAAAATGAAGTTAAAGACTGGAAAACTTGACAGCGACCTGCTGGAAAAAATCGTATTTGACAAGATCACTTATAAGAGGCCGGAGGTCATCACGAGACCCGGCATCGGCGAGGACTGCGCGGTGGTCGACTACGGGTCGTATGAGTGCGTCATGTCGACCGACCCCATCACGGCGGCCATCACGGACATTGGCAGGCTCTCGATACACATATCGTGCAATGATATCGCCAGCAACGGTATCCAGCCGATAGGCATCCTGCTGGCGGTGATGCTGCCGGAGGGAACTACGGAAGACGAGATCGAAGAGATGATGCGTCAGGCCGGTCAGGCATCCGAGGCCCTGGGCGTTGAGATCATCGGAGGCCATACGGAGATAACACCGGCGGTCAACAAGCCGGTCATCGTATCCACAGCCATCGGGCGCGGCGAAAAATGGGCTTCTCAGAATGCGGAGAACATGAAGACAGGCGACTATATCCTGATGACGAAGAGCGCGGGTCTGGAAGGCAGCGGTGTCATCGCCTGTGACTATGAGGATGAACTGAAGACGTTCCTCACCGACGAGGAGATCCAGACGGCCAAGGACATGCTCAACAGGGTGAGTGTGGTCGAAGAGGGGGTCATCGCCGGAAAGATCGGCACTTCGGGCATGCACGACATCACCGAGGGCGGCATCCTGGGAGCCGTATGGGAGATGTGCCGCATAGGAAAGACCGGAGCCGAGGTCTGGGTCGATAAGATCCCCGTGGAACCGGTGACCAGGAAGATCTGCGACAAATACGATATCGATTATCTGCGCCTCATATCCAGCGGCTGCATGATGATCATGGCGCCTCCTGACAAAAAGGACGAACTGATGGAAGCTATTTCCGCGGCCGGTATCGATGTGGTCTGCATCGGCAGGATCAAGCCGGAAGACGAGGGAATCTGCATGAAGATAGGCAGAGAACTGATCGAAATCGCACCGCCTATGGGCGATGAAGTGTATAAGGTGGTTGGTCGTTGACTTGAGGCGGCAAATCGCATATAATTGAACGAGTATGAAAGTTGCCTTTTGACAGCTTCGCAAGGACGGTTAGGGTCCTGCGCAACAGGGCTCCGTGAACCTTGTCAGGTCCGGAAGGAAGCAGCAATAAGCGGGCGGTCCGGTGTGCCGCAGACCAGCCTTTCCCGTTTTCTGCGGAGCTCTCAAAGGGCAGCTTTGTTTTTGGAGGTATTGATGTACAGAGCATTATATAGAGCTTACAGGCCCGAGGTCTTTTCGGAGATGCTGGGACAGGAGCACATAGTCCGCATACTGCAGAGCCAGCTGGCGCAGGATGCGGTCAGCCACGCTTACCTGTTCTGCGGCACGAGGGGCACCGGCAAGACGACTACTGCCAGGCTGCTGGCCAAGGGCGTCAACTGTCTAGCCGAGGGCGAACGTCCCTGCGGCGAGTGCAGGAACTGCAAGGCGATCGCCGAGGGCTCTTTTATGGATCTCATTGAAATAGATGCGGCTTCCAACAATGGCGTAGATAATATCAGGGAACTGCGCGAGAGCGTCAATTACCCGCCGGCCGTCGGAAGAAAGAAAGTCTATATCATCGACGAGGTCCACATGCTCAGCAGCGGAGCGTTCAACGCACTGCTGAAGACTCTTGAAGAACCTCCGGAAGATGTGATGTTCATCCTCTGCACCACGGAGCCTGAGAAGCTGCCGGCTACGGTGCTCTCGCGCTGCATGCGCATGGATTTCCGCAGGGTGTCGGAGAGAGAACTGCAGAGCGCCTTTGCGGGCATATGCGCTGACAGAAATGTGGACATGGATGAGGACGCTCTGAGGCTGATCGTTGCCAATGCCGACGGCTCGGTGCGTGACGGACTGACGATACTCGACCAGTGTATCGCGGGACGGCATGGCCGCATTTCACGCGAGGACGTGCTCGATTCGCTGGGTGCGGTCGACGAGGAAACATATATCAGGCTGACGGGCTGCGTCGCCGGACACGATGTGGCCGGAGGGCTGACGCTGATCGCGCAGCTGATCGAAAACGGCAAGGATGCGCGGCAGATACTGCAGGGATGGATGAACCATTACCGCAGTCTCATCATGGCCAAGTTCCTCGAACAGCCGCAGGATATCCTCAATATGTCGCTTGAGAACGTGGAGCGCGTCAGGGAACAGGCACGGGAGATGGATCTCGAGGACATCAATGCAGCTATCATAGAGATAGCGCAGACTATAGGCACCACCAAGACGTCTACACAGCCGCGCATACTGCTGGAAGTCTGTTTTGTGAAACTGGCATCAGGGCCGGGTGCCTCCGCTGCTGTCCCTGTGAGGACGGTGGCCGAACATAAGGAACCGGCAGCAGAGGTGGAAAAGCCTGCCGCCGGGGAGCCGGAAGAGGAGAGCGGCGACGTACAGGAACCGGCATATGCCGTTTCTGACGATATACAGCGCGTATGGGAAGCGGTGCTCGAGGAGGGCGAAAACACGAGGCCCGACTTTGCAATGGTGCGCGTGGGTTCCGTGCCCGTGAAGATGAATGATGAGGAGTTCGTCATTCAGGCCAGCGGCATGGCGGGAAGGTTCATCGAGACCAACAAAGAGATGGTCAGCGGATTGATCGCGAAATACTCGGGCGGCCGGAGACAGGTGATCGTCAGGGAGGACGGGGCACCGGGAGAAGAAAAGAAAGTTGATGCTGAAGAGATCGCCAGGAAAGCCAGTGAGGCTCTCGGCGGTATAGAAATAGATATTAAGTGATCCAGGAGGAATTGATATGGGACGCGGAATGAAAGCCGGCAAAAAGAGAAAGACCGGCGGTGCGAGCGCAAAACAGCAGATGGCACAGATGCAGGCGGTGCAAAAGCAGATGGAAGAGGTCCAGGCGGGCATCGATGAGATGGAAGCTACGGCCAGTTCCGGAGGCGGCGCGGTGACGGTGACCGTTACCGGCAAAAAGCAGGTGAAGGAGATCAAACTGGAGCCGGAGATTGTGGATCCGGACGATATCGAAATGCTGCAGGATCTGATAATGACCTCGGTGAACGAAGCACTGAGAAAGATGGACGATATCGCTCAGGCCGAGATGGACAAGTTCACCGCTGGACTGGGACTGCCGCCGGGAATGATATAATATGGCTTACTATGCAAAACCGCTCAACAGGCTGATAACCGAGCTCTCCAAACTGCCGGGGATCGGCGGGAAGACAGCGCAGCGACTTGCATTCCACATACTGTCTATAGATAACAAGGATGCAGAGGGGCTGGCAAATGCCATTATCGATGCGCGGCAGAATATGAAGTACTGCTCCGTTTGCGGCAACCTCACGGACAAGGATCCATGCAGCATCTGCAGCGATGAAAAGCGGGACCGGTCCACGATCTGCGTGGTGGAAAGTCCGCGTGATGTGATCGCAATGGAGAGGATCAGGGAATACAACGGGCTCTACCATGTCCTCCACGGTGCTATCTCACCTATGGACGGGATCGGACCTGAGGATATCAACCTGAAATCTCTCATAATCAGGCTGCAGGAAAACGACATCAGGGAGGTTATTCTGGCCACCAACCCCAATATCGAGGGGGAAGCGACGGCCATGTACATCGCCAAGCTGATCAAGCCGTCGGGCATTAGAGTCAGCAGGATCGCACACGGCATACCCGTGGGCGGCGACCTGGAATATGCCGATGAAGTGACTCTTCTCAAAGCTGTCGAAGGGCGCAGGGAACTTTGAGAAAAATAGTCTCATTAATAAGCAAATAAGTATAAATTCAAGAACAAACAAGTATAATACAACGTCTTTTTGTTTCACGAGTGAGACTGAGAAGACGTTTTTTATTGATTATGAGAAATAAGCAAAAAATTTGTTGACACCTCCTCAAATTCATAAGATAATTAATTATCAGTTAAATCAGAATTCTGTACTTGATTTGGCTGTTCGCACGTTATTTGCAGTGAGGACTTCTGTTCTCAGGAATTATTTCATCTTATTATTTTTTAGGAGGAGGAATTATGTCAGATAATCAAGTAAACAAGGCCCCCGAAGAAGAATATGAAATGCAACGAGGCATTGCCGGCTGGCAGGTTGCGTTCATAGGCCTTGGCGGAGTAATAGGTTCCTGTTACTTCCTTGGCATGGGCATCGTTATCCATGATATGGGACCTGCGGTGTTCATAGCATTCGGCGTAGTTGGCGTCATCGTTTATGGACTGATGATCTCATACGCTGAACTGCTGGTAAACATTCCGAGAAAAGGCTCGTTCGTCGCCTATACCTCGGAGTTTCTAGGACCTACGGTGTCCACCGGATTCGGATGGGCATTCTGGTTCAACTGGGTATGCTACGTACCATCTGAAGCGATAGCCGTTTCCACGGTAGTCACTGCGCTGATAGATCAAAGGGACAATGTAATTGCATATGTCGCCATAGCTATCGCAGCACTGATGGCAATCACCATCATCAATCTGTCAGCGGTAAACGTATTCGCAAAGATCGAGTCCGGACTGGCGATCACAAAGTGTTTCGTAATCATAGCATTCGTAATTATCGCGTTCGGTATCTGGGTAGGACTGTGGTGTACCGATGGCTTCCTCGGCGCAAGCGTCAACTTCGGAAGCGGAAACTTTGCACACGACCTGTTCCCGAATGGAGTTGGTATCATACTTACATCGATGACTGTAGTACTGGTAACCTTCCAGGGTACTGAGATCGTAGGACTGACAGCTGCAGAGGCGCAGAATCCGGAAGAATCCGTACCTGCTGCCTGCAAGAGCGTAACCGTTCGTATCGTACTGCTGTACATGGTACCGATCCTGCTCGTACTGCTGATCTATCCTTATGCACTGGCAAGCGACAAGAACGCAGTGTTCTCGGATATAATGTACTATTATCACATGCCTATCTTAGGTAAGATCTTCGGAGCAGTCGTACTCATAGCTGCATTCAGCTGTTCGAACACAGGATTCTACGGAACAGTACGTGCTATGTATGGACTGTCGATCGAGGGACTGGCACCTGAAAAGCTGAGCACCCTGAACAAGCAGGGCAACCCGTTCAAGGCAGTACTCTTCACACTGGCATTCATGTGGGCTGTACTCATCCTGGGACTGCTGTCACAGGTGACCGGACTGATGGGAAGTCTCTACGGCAACCTGCTGTCGATGTCTGGATTCACGGGCACCCTTGCCTGGATCGGAATCATCGCATCCTGGATCGTATTCAGGAAGAGGTACACCGAGAGAGGCTACGACAAGATGGATCTGAAAGCCAGAGTGGGTACCGGTCAGATGTGGCTGCCTCCATTCGCAATGGTAGCCCAGATATTCTGCCTCGTAATGATGGCTGCCGATGTATCGCAGTTGCCTGTATTCTTCATGTCATGCGGAGCGGTATTCATTCCGATGATCGTGAGATCGATACTCAACAAGAGGGGCAAGTGCAGAGACATCAATGCTCTGAACTCGGACGAGAAGACCTTCGACGAATTGTATCCGCCGAAGGAGCAGATATCCTAAAAACTGGGAAATTGAATAATTGTTATCATGCAGCAGGCGTCTTCGGACGTCTGCTGTTTTATACTTCAGTCTGCCATAATATCAGAGACAATTCTCACAGCTGAGATTAAACGATATCTGACTCGTCCAAATTGCGAGAAGATTACATCTTGTTGTTGACGCGACAATTTCAGGTTCATATAATTGTAAGTGGCCTCAGGAGAGAACTCTCCGGAGACCAACAACGTTATTCGTCGAGAAGAGGGCATCGTTTGCTTAATTCCTTTTTCTTGGCTTTAGCATTTATCATTATTATTTATTATTTAGGAGGACTGAATTATGTCAGACAATCAAGTAAACAAGGCCCCCGAAGAAGAACATTATGAAATGCAGCGAGGCATTGCCGGCTGGCAGGTTGCGTTCATAGGCCTTGGCGGAGTAATAGGTTCCTGTTACTTCCTTGGAATGGGCATCGTTATCCATGATATGGGACCTGCGGTGTTCATCGCTTTCGGCGTTGTTGGCGTCATCGTTTACGGACTGATGATCTCATACGCTGAACTGTTGGTAAACCTTCCGAGAAAGGGCTCCTTTGTTGCCTATACCTCGGAATTTCTAGGGCCCACGATATCCACCGGATTCGGATGGGCGTTCTGGTTCAACTGGGTATGTTATGTACCATCTGAAGCGATAGCCGTTTCCACGGTAGTCACTTCCCTGATAGGACAGCAGGACAACGTCGCCGCTTACGTCGGCATCGCGATAGGAGCGCTGATGGCGATCACCATCATCAATCTGTCGGCGGTAAACGTATTCGCAAAGATCGAGTCCGGACTGGCTATCACAAAGTGTTTCGTTATTATAGCATTTATCATCATCGCGTTCGGTATCTGGGTAGGACTGTGGTGTTCCGATGGCTTCCTTGGCGCAACCGTCAACTTCGGAAGCGGAAACTTCGGCCACGACCTGTTCCCGAATGGAGTTGGTGTCATCCTGACATCGATGACAGTAGTACTGGTTACTTTCCAGGGTACTGAGATCGTAGGACTGACAGCTGCAGAGGCGCAGAATCCGGAAGAATCCGTACCTGCTGCCTGCAAGAGCGTAACCGTTCGTATCGTGGCTCTGTACATGGTACCGATCCTGCTGATCCTGCTGATCTATCCTTATGCACTGGCAAGCGACAAGAACGCAGTGTTCTCGGATATAATGTACTATTACCATTTGCCGATCTTAGGCAAAATATTCGCAGCAGTCGTACTCATAGCTGCATTCAGCTGCTCGAACACAGGATTCTACGGCACAGTACGTGCTATGTATGGACTGTCGATCGAGGGACTGGCGCCTGAAAAGCTGGGTACTCTGAACAAAGAGGGCAACCCGTTCAAGGCAGTACTCTTCACGCTGGTATTCATGTGGGCCGTACTCATCCTGGGACTGCTGTCACAGGTGACCGGACTGATGGGAAGCCTCTACGGCAACCTGCTGTCGATGTCTGGATTCACAGGCACCCTTGCCTGGATCGGAATCATCGCATCCTGGATCGTATTCAGGAAGAGATACACCGAGAGGGGATACGACAAGAACGATCTGCGTGCCAGAGTTTCCAACGGCCAGATGTGGCTGCCTCCATTCGCAATGGTAGCCCAGATATTCTGCCTCGTAATGATGGCTGCCGATGTATCGCAGTTGCCTGTATTCTTCATGTCATGCGGAGCGGTATTCATTCCGATGATCGTGAGATCGATACTCAACAAGAGGGGCAAGTGCAGAGACATCAATGCTCTGAACTCGGACGAGAAGACCTTCGACGAATTGTATCCGCCGAAGCAGGAACAAGTTGCTAACTAAGCAATAAAATTCAGGAAACAAGAATCATTTTACCATATTGCATAATGCGAACAGCAATGATAAAGCGGACGGCATCCAGCCGTTCGCTTTATTGTCTTCCGGTATTGGAATCGCCTTGCTGGCGCCGGTATTTGAAAGTGTTATACAGATAACAAACGGGACTTCTTTGTTACTTTTTCAGACATATTTGCCTTGAATTTCTCAATTCTTCGAATTGATTGAAAATTTCGTTTGTTTTCTATATAATTAATTTGTAATTATTCATTATAGTATCATTTTATAAGGAGTATTGTGTCATGAGTGAAAGCAAACGAAGTGTTGCTGTGGATACAGAGCAGCGCGGACTAAAAAAGACTGACTTAAAAGTCTCAACAGTTGTATTCATGATCTTTTGCCTTGTAGCAGCCGGCTGCTATGGAATTGAAGAGATGATTCCAGAAGCTGGACCGGGATTGACGATCATTCTTCTGGTCGTACTGCCGTTCGTATGGGGCCTTCCGTTCGGACTGGTGGCCTCGGAACTCGGATCCGTCAGACCTCAGGAAGGCGGCTACTACAAATGGGTTCAAGAGGCATTGGGAGAATTCTGGGGATTCCAGGCCGGATGGTGGCGAACCATTTCGATATATATCGACAACGCTTCGTATGTCATTCTGGCAGGCGGCTATGCTGCCGGTGAATGGGATCTCTCCAAACCTGCTGAATTCGCCATCAAATTCGGAATGATAGCGATCTTCACATTCATCAATATCAGAGGCATCAAGGATGTAGGCGTGGTATCTACAATATTGTCGATACTGGTAATAGTTGCCTTCGGCATGGTTGCTGTCTGCGGCTTCATGAACTGGGGCAAAGGCCATGACATCAGCTTCCGGATATTCCCGGAGACTCCGGGTGGCCCGCTGGATGTATTCTTCTACATCGCAGGTGGCTTGTCCATAGGCATGTGGATGTACTCCGGTTATGAATCGATGTCTACCATCGCCGGTGAAGTAAAGAATCCACAGGTAATCCCTAAGGGGACCATTTTGACTGTTCCTCTGATAATGGCAGTATACATTCTGCCGACTACTGCCGGCCTCGGTTCGCTCGGTGAGTGGATGAACTGGACTTCGAGCGGAGACGGCGTCGGATACGGTACCGTAGTTACCACATTCTGGGGCGCAGGCTTCGGTGTGTTCTTTGCGGTCATCGCCATACTGGCACAGTGTTCGATATACAACACGTATATTGCATCCGGATCGCGCGGCTTCTTCACTCTGGCAGAAGACAATCTGGCACCTCCATTCCTGGTGAAAGTCAGCAAGAAGGGCGTACCTTACGTAGCCGTGCTTTCGGTAGCCATAGTCAATGTGATACTGTGCATGCTTCCGTTCGGACTGGTTATCGTACTCGATGTATTCCTCCTGGTAAGCTCCTACATCATGGTTTACATTTCGGAGATCATACTGCGCAAGCAGATCCCGCGGGAAGAATATCAATTCAGGATCCCGGGCAGCGACGGCTTCCTAAAGCTTCTCTGCATCGTTCCAATCTGTGTAGCTGTATTCTCGTTCTTCGTCAATGGTTCCGACTACCTGATAGGCGGTATGATCGGACTCTTGTCAGGGCCTGTGCTGTACTTCTTCTGGCGAAGGCGGTACGGCGGCCTCTCGAGAAAGGACCCTGTCAATTATCCCTGCAATGAAAGGACCGGTCTTCAGAACGGTGACACCAGGAAGATCGCTTTCCTGTGCCTGCTGCTGACAATAATAGGACTGGTAGGAATGGTATTCCTGCCCTTCTATGAAGACGGATGGTATGCCGGAGATTACTATGACGGCATGTTCGAAAACCTGTTCGGTTCCAGCGACAGTGCTCAGCTGGCCGGAGGAGCGTTCATATTCAGCATTACGATGACTATAGAACGTATACTCACGGTAGTCTGTGCGGTACTCACCGTTGTCTTCTATGCAGTATCCAAAAAAGTGGAGCCAAAGAAGGCCAACTGATTGTGAAATACGGGGGCTGAAATAGATAAAACAGAATTGAATTGATTCGGAGGAGCCGCCGGGGCGCAAGACCCGGCGGCTCTTTTCCTTTACGAATCCCTTCTCTTGAGAGAGAACAGGGCGCCCACAAAGCAGATCACTGCAAACACGATGAAGCAGATCTTCATCGTGTGCAGCAGCTGCTGCGGTTCGGCGTCCGCCAGTGCAGAGTTGCCTAGAAAGATGCCGACTATGATGGTGAGGATCGACATGCTGGAACTCTGCCCCAGGGTGCGCATGGTGGCCAGTATGGAGCTGGCCACGCTGTAATCCTTTTTATCTACATATGACATGATGGCGTTCATGTTCGGCGAGGAGAATACGGAAAAACCGAAGCCGGTAATGATCAGGGAAATGATGATCGCTGCCAGGTGCGTGTGCAGTCCCAGGAAGGCATAGAAGATCAGACAGCCCGTGCATATCAGCATTCCTGCTGTGGCCAGTTTGTAGGGGGCCACTCTGTCCGAAAGCTGCCCCACGCGGGGCGTCAGTACCGCCATGACGACCGGTTGTGCAACGAGTATGATGCCGGCGATCATCGATGAATAACCCATGATGACCTGCAGGTAGATCGAGAGAAGATAGCCGATCGCAAAGGTGGAGCCGTAGTTGAGCAGCGCGGCCAGGTTGGAGAGGGTATAAGCCGGATTGCCGGCGAAGATGCGAACATCGACCACCGGGTTGTCGGATTTCAGCTCTGTGAACACAAAACCGAAACCTGCAGCGATACCCGCCAGCAGGATCAGCGGAGCCGGCTTGATCTCGCCGATAGAGGTAAAACCATAAATGAAGAGTACTATCATCAGGATGTAGAGGATGTTTCCGCCTGCATCCCTGCTGATCTCCTGCGTGAGGCTCTCCCTGCGGGGCAGGTTCCTGACTGCTATGATGAAAGAAATCAGACCGGCCACCCCGGCAGCGATGAATATGGAGCGCCAGCCGAGAGCGTGGGTCAGGATCCCTCCGGCCACAGGGCCTGCGGAAAGTCCCGTATAGGTCCCCGCCAGCAGCCTTCCGATGGCCTTGCCGCGCTCCGTAGCGGGATAAACGCTGACTATGATAGCCGTGTTGGTCGCGAAGAGCATGCTGGCACCTACGCCCTGGACGCAGCGCATCACCATCATGATCGGAAAGCTTTCTGCCATGGCGGAACCAAAGCATGACAGTGAAAAAAGTATGACCCCCAGCAAAAAGATGCGCCTGCGCCCTGTGGTGTCCGCGATCTTGCCGAAGGGGACGCTGAGCGCCGTGGTAGTCAGGATATAAGCGGTGATGATCCAGCCGATGGCGGCTGCGCTGACATTAAAATAAGCTCCCATGCCGGGTACTGCCAGGTTCAGGGAACTACTCATAAATGTCGATATGAAAGCGGATACAATCATCACCCAGGTCGTATTTCGCTGTTCATTTCTGGCCATATTCTTCTGCCTCTTTCATTTTTCTGATTTTTATATTTCTGTAGGGCGTCAGTACACCTCCGAGACCCTTGTTGTAGATCTGGAATCCGGCCACACCGAAGATGGACTCTTTCATCTTGCCCTTGATGGATGCTTCGCGTTCGGTACCCCCCGCGTCAACGATGCGGTGCTCCAGGATCGCTCTGATCATATCGTTGTTGCAGGTGATCCTGGCATCGATCTCCGTATAAGCCATGCCGATATATTTTTCCACATGGGCATCCGTACCGCCGGTCCCGATTTTGCCGTATTTTCCCGCCAGCTTGTGGGCCAGCACGTTGGAAAGATGGGATTCGCAGGTGTTGAAAGTCTCGATAAAATCGAACTCCCTGATCATTTGAGGTCTGATCGCCAGCGTCTTGAAGAGCATAGCTGAAGAACTGCGCACACCGTAGGGATGCGCCGGCCCCAGTATACCGCCGTAGTGGTGAACTATGCGGATGAGTCGCTCCAGTTTCATGCCTCTGATGGTCAGTACCGGCAGTAAAACACCATCGGGCATTATTACCAGAAAATGTCCCGCGTCGCGCGTGTCATACTCGATACCCTTGATGACGACGAAATCTTTATATTCAGGTCTGTGTTTGATCCGATCCCAGTACTTACATGCCCTGTATGAATCATGATCGGAAATCATCATACCGTCAAAGTTGTGCTCCTTGAGTAGCTCGATGAATCTCTCGAGGCTGACTCTGGAATCGATCGAACCGCCTTTAATGTGACAATGCATATCGAATTTCATAATTTTGTATCTCCACCTACATTGTATGCTTGACGATTACAAAATACAAGTAAAGAAGTGGCATACCGGTACATAAAATGATATAATGTGTAGAAATTGGGGGAAAGACCAGATGATCAGCATCCATGCATTGATGACGGGAACACCGCTGTTCCTGTTGTGTGCTTCGGCACTGTACATCGCAAATTTTGCGATAGCAATTGCGATAATATACTCGGAAAGAAAGGATCCGGGAGCCACGATGGCCTGGATTCTTGTTTTGTTTCTGATACCGGTGCTGGGGATATGTCTTTACTTCTTCTTCTCGCAGAACCTGTCGAAGAGAAAGATCTTCAAGCTGACGCGGGATGAAAAGCGGGTGATGACTTCGGCTCTGCGAAGTCAGGAGCGCGCCATAGCAGAAGGCTCTTTCAACTTTACCAGATTTGAGGAAACACAGTGGTCTGATCTCATAAGACTCAACCAGAATTACGGGCAGGCTTACTATACTCAGGACAACAGCATGGACATCATTACTGACGGCTGGACGCTGCGGCAGGAACTGGAAGAGGAGATCGACAAAGCCGAGGACTACATCAACATCATGTTTTTCATAGTCAAGCCGGATCAGATCGGCAAGGCTTTCATCGCCAAGCTTACAGAAAAGGCCAGGAGCGGGGTCACCGTGCGTCTCCTGGTGGATGCGCTCGGCAGCAGGCACATAGGGAACCGCCACGTGAAAGAATTCCGCAAGGCTGGCGGCAAGTTTGCGCGCTTTTTCCCTCCGGCACTGAGGATCTTCCAGTATGTGAATCCAAAGCTGAACTTCCGCAACCACCGCAAACTGGCGGTGATCGATGGCAAGGTTGCTTTCATCGGCGGCTACAATGTCGCCAGAGAATACATGGGATTGAAGAAAAAATTCGGTTTCTGGCGCGATACGCACGCCAGGATCAGGGGCGGCGCCGTACAGGATATAAATTACCGTTTCCTGCTCGACTGGCGCGCCAGCTACAAAGAGGACATAGATCTGAACAGCATCTTCTTCCGCCCTGATCACGATGCCGGCGGAGCGGGGATGCAGATAGTTTCTTCGGGCCCCGATTCGGATCACGAGCAGGTGAAGAGGGCCCTGCTGAAGATGATCACAGGCGCCAGGAAGAGGATCTTCATTCAGACGCCGTACTTTGTGCCGGATGCGCCGATACTGGAAGCGCTGAAGATGGCTGCCAACTCAGGTGTGGATGTGAGGATCATGATACCCAAGATGCCGGACCACATATTCGTCTACTGGGCGACATGGTCGTACTGCGGTGATATGCTGCGCAACGGCGGACGGGTGTTCATCTACGATGCCGGCTTTCTGCATTCAAAGACGATGACTGTCGACGGTGAAGTGTCCACCATAGGTTCCACCAATTTCGACAGGCGCAGCTTCAAACTGAATTTTGAATGCAATGCCTTCATCTACGATGCCGATGAGGCCGTGAAGATGGAAGAGGTCTTCTTGAATGATGCCGACCATGGACACGAGCTCACCAGTGAAATGTATGGCAAAAGATCGCTGTGGATAAAGATCAAAGAACCGATATCGAGACTTTTGTCACCAGTGCTTTAGACAGAGAGGTAATTGACTTTGAGTAGAAGATTTGATCCGATAACAGTATTATTCCTGGCTTTCCTGATATGGTCATCCGTGAGGAGCGGCCAGTTCAGCGACCCGCGCGAGTGGCTGATGAGGGAATTGATGATGCTGCCGGGCATCGTGATCGGCCTCGCCTTTCATGAGTTCGGCCATGCATTCGTATCCGATAAGCTGGGGGACCCCACTCCGCGCATGCAGGGCAGGGTCACCATCAATCCGCTGGCTCATATAGACCTGATCGGGTTTGTTTCGCTGCTGTTCCTCGGTTTTGGCTGGGGCAGGCCGGTGGAGATAGATCCGCGTTACTACAAGCACCGGCGCCGCGACGAGCTGCTGGTGTCTCTGGCAGGCGTGGTCATGAATCTTATAATGGCGGTCATCTTCGGCCTCATACTGCGTGCTTATGCAGCCGCTGTCGGCTATGATACCTACAGCGGGATGCATCTCTACATCTATACCATTTTATATCTAGTGGTCTACATCAACCTGGTGCTCATGGTCTTCAACATCCTGCCGATACCGCCGCTGGACGGTTTCAATATCATTACGGATATCTTTGACCTCAGGCGTTACCGCTGGTGGTACAAACTGTATGAGAACGGCTTTATCATCCTGATCCTCCTGATTGTTTTCAATTATACAGACAGGATCCTGACGCCCTGCGTGCAGTTCTTTATTAACATAATTTTGTAAGCTGAGTAATTTGTGGAAACTGTGAAAATTAAGTGAAAAATATTCTTTCTTCACACAAGGGGAGGCCGATGGTGCTATAATCGGTTTCGAATTGAAGTTGAAGAAATTTGATGGAGCGAGGTTATGAAAAAAGGGAAAAAGAAAAACAGATTTATTTGTGCGATCCTGTCGGTCTGCGTCAGTCTGGCGATGATCCCGACATTCGCTTTTGCAGAAGAAACGGCACAGCCGTCTGAGGCGGGACAATCTCAGTCTCAGGAGGTGCAGCAGCCTGCGGAGCAGAACAGCGGCACGCAGCAGGCAGAACAACCGGCTCAGGAGGAAGAGGCGGCGGCCGGCAGCAGTGCAAAGCCGAAGACTGCCAAGGAAGTGACCGAAACAAACTACACGGTCAAAGCCACCAGAACCGGAAAGCTCAAATACAGATGGCCCGGTTATGTGACTTCCATACGTAGCGGAAAGACCACTTCATTGACGAAGACATACACGAAGGCGACTACCTTTAAGATAACGCCTTATGATGGATTCTCTATCTACGATGTTATCGTAGACGGAAAATCTGTGGGCAAGGTTTCCTCGTACACCTTCGAGGAGGGGACCACCGGCAGCCATACGATTTATGCCAAGTTCCGCAGGACGGGCGTGTTCATACTCATCGATCCGGGCCATGCGGGATACTGCAACCGGGGCTACTATTCCTACTTCTACGAATCAGAAAGGATGTGGAAGGAAGCCAATTATCTCAGGTATTACCTCGACAAGTATCCGGGTGTGGTCGTCGGCATGACCAAGAAGAGTCTTTATGACGATCCGTCGGTCTATGGCAGAGGCGCCATGGCCAAGGGCTATGACTTGTTCATTTCCTGTCATACGAATGAATCCACATCAAAATACAGCGACTATCCACTGGCGATAGTCTCCTATGCAAAAGCCAGAAGGGCGGTTGCCGGACCCCTGGGAAAGGATCTTGCAAAGACCATGAAGAGCACCATGAAGACAAGGCAGAGCTATCAGGTCTGGGTAAAACGCCAGAGCGATGGCAGGGACTGGTTCGGAGTGATCAGGGGCTCCGGAGATGTGAATGTGCCCGGTATGATCCTCGAACATTCTTTCCACAGCAACCCCAGGGCCTGCAAGTGGATGCACTACAACAGTAACCTGAAGAAGCTGGCCCGCAACGAATCGAAAGTCATCGCCAGTCATTACGGCGTTTCTTCCACGGGACAGGTGACAGCGCCGGCAACACCGACGGGATTCAACGCTGTAGGTAAAAGGTACAGGAAAGCCAGAGTGACCTGGTATCAGGTGGCCGGAGCTTCCGGATATCAGCTCTACAGAGCCGACAGCAAGTATGGGAAGTACAAGAGAATCAAGACGACCAGCGCGAACTCATATTACGACTACAGTCTGGAGACGACTTCCTATTACAAGGTACGCGCTTACCGCAATCTGACGAACGGCAAGCGTCTCTACTCGAGTTTCACGTCGCCTAATTGCGCAAAGTATTTTTACTAGTGATCGATCAAATTTAATAATATATTATTTGGACCAGTGAAAGGCCGGGGCAATAAAGCCCCGGCTTTTCTATGCCTGCTTTTCCGGTCTATGCGGGGGCGGAGCTGCAGGCAAGGCGCCGCTCAGAGGGGTGACCGGGAATATTTTCGAAAAATATTAGCACTCTTTTGTGGTGAGTGCTAAAAAAGTGTTGACTTTGTCTTTTGCCGGTGTTTTAATATAAATGTAGGAGGTGATTCGATATGAATTTAGAAAAATACACACAGAAAGCGCAGGAGGCTTTGCTGGATAGTCAGAACATTGCTATTTCTGAAGGCCACCAGCAGCTCGACGGGGAACACCTTCATCTGGCGTTGATGATGCAGCAGGACGGATTGATTCCGAAGCTTGTTAAATATATGGGAGCAGACACCGGCCGGATAGTAGGTGACCTGCAGGCGGAGATGGAAAAGCTGCCGAAGGTAGCCGGTGCCGGGGATAATATTTATGCCAGCACCAGACTGAACCGCATCATGATGGATGCCGAAAAACAGGCGTCCAGCTTTAAGGATGAATATGTCAGCGTGGAGCACATGTATCTGGCGCTGCTGAACGAGAGGAACACACCTAGCACTCGCATATTCAGCAAATATGGTATCACGAAGGACAAATTCCTTCAGGCGCTGGAGAGCGTGAGGGGGAACCAGAAGGTGACCAGTCAGAACCCTGAGGAAAATTATGAGGCTCTGGAAAAGTACGGACGTGACCTGGTGGAAATGGCGAGAGCCGGTAAACTGGATCCGGTTATCGGCCGTGATGATGAAATCAGGCACACCATTCAGATCCTCTCCAGAAGGACCAAGAACAACCCGGTGCTCATTGGTGAACCGGGCGTCGGCAAGACGGCTGTCGTCGAAGGGCTGGCGCAGAGGATCCTCAACGGAGATGTTCCTGAAGGACTGAAGGACAAAACCATTTATGCACTGGATATGGGCTCGCTGATCGCGGGTGCAAAGTTCAGGGGCGAATTTGAAGAGCGGCTGAAGGCTGTCCTCAACGAGATAGAAAAGTCCGAGGGCAGGATCCTGCTCTTCATTGATGAGATCCACAACATAGTAGGTGCCGGACGTACCGAAGGATCCATGGATGCAGGCAACATCTTGAAACCGAAACTGGCAAGAGGAGAGCTGCACTGCATCGGGGCGACTACCCTGGATGAATACAGAAAATACATCGAAAAGGATGCCGCGCTGGAGAGACGTTTCCAGAAGGTAATGGTCGATCAGCCGACGGTGGAGGATACAGTATCTATACTGAGGGGCCTCAAGGAGAGGTTCGAGATACACCACGGCGTCAGGATCACTGACAATGCGCTGATAGCCTGTGCGACTCTGTCGGACAGATACATCAGCGACAGGTTCCTGCCGGACAAGGCCATTGACCTCATGGACGAGGCTGCCAGCAAGATCAGGACAGAGATCGACTCCATGCCGGCAGAGCTGGATGACATTTCCAGAAAAATAATGCAGCTGGAGATCGAAAAGCAGGCGCTGTCCAAAGAGGACGAGGGCGTCAGTGCCAAGAGGCTGGAGCACATTGATAAAGAGCTGGCCGAGCTGAAATCGCAGAACGATTCCATGCGGGCACAGTGGGAGAGCGAGAAGAAAGCCATCGGCGAGGTCAAGGCGACTAAAAAGCAGATCGAGGATGTCAAACATCAGATCGAGGAAGCCGAGAGAAACTACGACCTCGAAAAGCTGGCACAACTGAAGTACGGCAGCTTGCCTGAACTGGAAAAGAAACTGGAGGCCGACAAGGACAAGGCCAGCGATGCCCAGGGAAACAGGCTGTTGAAGGAAGAGGTAACCGAAGAAGAAATCGCCGATGTGGTTTCCAGGTGGACCGGGATACCGGTGAGCAAGCTGGTGGAATCCGAGAGAGAAAAACTCCTGAGGCTGCCTGAGATACTGCACAAGAGAGTGGTCGGTCAGGATGACGGCATTGAAGCCGTATCCGAGGCTATCCTCAGGGCGAGAGCAGGTCTGAAGAATGAGAACCGTCCTATCGGATCGTTCATCTTCATGGGCCCCACCGGCGTCGGCAAGACCGAACTGGCGAAGGCGCTATCGGAGGCACTGTTCGATTCAGAAAAGAACATGATCAGGATCGATATGTCCGAATACATGGAGAAGCATTCAGTCTCCAGACTGGTAGGAGCTCCTCCGGGGTATGTAGGATACGATGAAGGCGGACAGCTGACCGAAGCGGTACGCAGAAAGCCATACAGCGTGGTGCTCTTCGATGAGATAGAGAAAGCGCATCCGGATGTTTTCAACATCCTGCTGCAGCTGCTGGACGATGGACGGCTTACCGACAATCAGGGACGCACAGTCGACTTCAAGAACACTATCATCATCATGACATCCAATATCGGCAGCGCTTATCTGACCGAAAACATCAAGAACGACGGCACCATCGATCAGGACGTCAAGGACAAGGTGGAGGACGAACTGAAGAGGAACTTCAGACCGGAGTTCATCAACAGGATAGACGATATCATCGTGTTCAGTCCGCTGACCGAGGAACAGATATGCCATATCATCGATATGTCGATGAAGGACATCGAAGACAGACTGGCAGAACGCAACATCAGGTTAAAGCTGACAGATGCCAGCAAGAAGCTGATCACAAAAGAGGCTTATACACCGCAGTACGGCGCAAGACCGGTCAAGAGATACCTGCAGAAGTATATAGAGACCGGCATTGCCGAAAAGCTGATAAAGGGCGAGATACAGGACGGCCAGGAGGTCATCATAGATGTAAGCAACGGCAAACATGCCTTTTCGGCCACTGCCAGATAGAGACGGGAGCCCGGCAAAGATTGACAGTGACTGACAGCACAGGCTATAATGAGAAGGGGGATACATATGTATTCCCCTTTTGTTATTGAAATGCTGATGAAAGGATAAGCTATGAAAACAAACAAGAGCAGGATTCTGGCGCTTGCAGTGATTGCCGTACTGGTATTGTGCTTTGCTGCTGCGTGCGGAAACTCCGACAGTCCGTATGTGGGCAAGTGGAAGGCTGCTTCTATGGTGCTCGGAGGGAACGAGGTCAATATCAATGATTCCGGCGTCAAACTCGAAATGATACTGGATGTAAAGAGCGACGGCAAGGTCACTGTGAAGACTGATGGTACAGATGGTACCGGAAAGTGGGAAGAAAAGGACGGAAAGATCGTGATCACCGATTCTTCCGATGCCGAAATGGAAGGCAAGATCGGTGACGACAAAAATCTTCACCTGACGGTGTCCGACATAGAAGTGATCTTCGAGAAACAATAAGGGATCTTGAATCAGAAAACAGAAATCCCGGGTACCTGTGTACCCGGGATTTTTTGCAGTTCATAAAGCTGATTATCCTGTGATCTTCGAAAGTATATAATCGGCGAATTCAGCACCTGTAGCGCCGTCGTCGCGTCCGGTGATGACCAGTTTCTTTTCCTTTTCCAGGCATTCGTCGAGCGCTGCATACAGCTGGTCTGACTCCTTCTGGAACCCGATGTGTGACAGCAGCATAGCACCGGCCCTGATCACACTGCAGGGATCAGCATACTTGGCGCGTCCTTCGGCAACCATTCTGGGAGCAGACCCGTGTACCGCTTCGAACATTGCATATTTCTTGCCGATGTTCGCGCTGCCGGCTGTGCCCACGCCGCCCTGGATCTGTGCCGCCTCGTCGGTGAGGATGTCGCCGTAGAGGTTCGGCAGAACGACTACCTGGAACTGGCTGCGGCGCGCTTCGTCCACCAGCTTGGCTGTCATGATGTCGATGTACCAGTCGTCGGTAGTGATTTCAGGATATTCGCTGGCGACCTTCTGGCAGACGTCGAGGAATTTGCCGTCGGTGGCCTTGACTATGTTGGCCTTGGTGACGATGGTGACTCTGTCCTTGTGGTTGGCTCTGGCATATTCATAAGCCAGCCTTGCGATCCTCTCGGTCCCCGGTGTGGTGATCACTCTGAAGTCTATAGCCAGATCATCGTTGATGTTCACGCCCTGAGAGCCCATAGCGTAGAGGCATTCTGTATTTTCTCTGAAGAATGTCCAGTCGATGCCCAGCTGCGGGATCTTCACCGGACGTACGTTTGCGAAGAGGTCAAGAGCCTTTCTCATGGCAACGTTCGCGCTCTCAACGTTAGCCCACTTGTCGCCCTTGCGCGGTGTTGTCGTCGGTCCCTTGAGGAGGACGTTGCACTCTTTGATCTCTTTCATTACATCATCAGGGATAGCTTTGCCCTCGGCTGCCCTGCGTTCGATGGTCAGTCCTTCGATGGTCCTGAACTCCACTTTGCCGGCGGCGACTGCATCGGAGAGCAGGGATTCCAGTACTCTTCTCGCCTGAGCTGTGATCGCCGGGCCGATCCCGTCACCGCCGATGATGCCGATGATGATCTTGTCCAGACTCTGATAGTCCACGAAGTCGCCTGCGTTTTTCAGGTCTTCGACTCTCCTGGTCTGCTGTGCTACAATGTCTTCAAATTGTTTCATGTAATCCATATGTTTATGTCCTCCATATAAATGTTCGTTATATGATTGTACTCGGATATACAATTATACATTCTCGTGAAAGTTGCGTCAAATAAAATCGCTGCCGGAGAAGATCAAAGTTACTTAATTATCAGATAAATTATTCATAACCGGTAAAACATATGATATAATTAAGTATACAAAAGCACAGCAATCGATCAGAGGCATTAGAAGCCGAAAGGAGGCATCAATATGATTAACTACGATCACCTGGCATGGGGGGTCAAAATCGACCCGGAAGAGGCTAAGAGAAAATTCGACTATAAAGAGCTGGAGGAAATGCATTTCTTCGAAGTGAATGCAGAGGATGTCTCCACAGAAGAGTACAAAGATGACGATGATGACGAGTATAATGCCTGGTTCTTCGATGTTCCGCACGACAAGCTCTGGGGCGCTGATGACAATACGAGAGAGGCGCGCAGAAAGAGCATTGAGGCACAGATCGCGGAATTCGTAAAGCAGGTAAAACCCGGACACCCGGACTGGGAATGGAGAGGAGGCTACTTCATAGATGCCTTCCTGCTCAATGATCCGCAATCCGAGGTAGAGGATTCAGAGTACGATACCGTGCTCCTGTTATCGCCGGATCCCAAGGATGCTTATCCGCTGGCTATCATCTGGGAGATGATACCGGAGGCCAAGAGGGCTCCGCTGATGAATATGCAGAGATGCGGCTGCAAGATATATGCGGCTTTCAGTGACCACTTCAAGTATCCCGATGAAGACTTCGTGTGCATAGAAATCTATCTGAAAAAAGAAGATTGAGAATAGCCATGATAAAGAAAACGGCTGCCCGGTGCGGGCAGCTGTTTTCTTTTAAGTGTGAAGTCCTGGGGAAATGGGGTATATTATAGGGTATGTTAGGATATGTGACTGCGAAAAATTCAGAACTGAAGATGAAGGATTTTGCCAGATACGGCGGATATTACTGCGGTGTCTGCAAGTCGATAGGCAGACGTTACGGACAGCTGCCGCGTCTGGTGCTCTCTTATGATGCCGCTTTCCTGGCCTTGCTCTTGTCCGCGCTCAGCGGGGAGCATGAAGAGAGCGGCAGGGAACACTGCATCATCCATCACATAAAGAAGAGACCCGTGATCTCCTGTGATGCAGTTGATTACAGCGCCGATGTGATGCTGATACTGGCCTGGTACAAGCTGGACGATGACGTACGCGATGAAGGCAGGATCAGCTCCAGGGCGATAATGAAGACGATGCACGGGGTCTTCAAAAAGCTGCAGCAGGCGCGCCCGGAGCTGGAGAGATCTGTCAGAGAGGGCCTCCTTGCGCTGTCGCTTTGTGAACAGAGGAGATCGCCGAGCCTCGATGAGGCCGGGGACGCTTTCGGGAAAGTGATGTCGGCGGTGCTCACCGGTTATGCTCCGGCTGCCGCTTACAGGAGGGCACTGGAACGCATCGGCTATCATCTGGGGCGCTGGATCTACCTGATGGATGCCTGGGAGGATATCGGGGAGAACATAGAGAGTGGAGCTTACAATCCTCTGCTCCTGAGGTTTGCTCACAGGCCGGAGGAATCGCAGGAAGATTTCAGAAAGCGCATATATAATGATGTGGAAAGAAATCTGATGATATATCTGGAGGAGATGGCAAAGACGATAGATCTTCTTGATATTAAAAGGAATAAAGATATAATAGAGAATATAGTTTATATGGGACTGCTCGCAAGGACGGAGCAGGCTTTGGGAAAGGAAAATAACGAAGATGAATAATCCGTATGAGGTATTGGGAGTCAAAGAGGGCGCCAGTGAAGCTGAAATAAAGGCGGCATACAAGGAACTGGTGAAAAAGTATCATCCTGACCGCTATCAGAACAACCCCCTGGCGGACCTGGCAGAAGAAAAGCTACGCGAAGTCAACGAGGCGTATGATTATTTGATGAAGAACCACTCGGGAAGCGGTGGTTCCTATGGATACAGCGGGAGCTCTGCGGCTTCCAGCTCGGAAGACCGGGCAGCTTTCCAGCAGATCAGGAGGGACCTGGATGCAAACGACCTGCGTTCGGCGGAAGCGCGCCTGCACGATGTCAAGATAAAGAATGCGGAATGGGTATTCCTCAACGGGATGCTCTCCTACAAGAAGGGCTGGTATGACGATGCGCTGGCCAACGTACAGCAGGCGTGCAGCATGGATCCGAACAACAGCGAGTACCGCTCGGTGCTCAATCAGCTGGCGGCGGCCGGCGGCGGCTACAGGCAGCAGGCCTACAACCGCGGCTACGGTATGGGCGGGGACGACCTGCTCTGTTCGGCCTGTCAGTGTTACATCTGTGGTGATTGTGCGGGGTGCTGGTAATTTCTGATGCAGAGCAGGAACAAATGGAGTGAGAAAACGAAGAATATGGCTGTGGGCGGGATCTGCCTCGCCCTGGCTACTGTGGCCCTGTGCCTGGCATCCATCGTGCCCGGCGTGGAGCTTACTTTTTATGCTGTCAGCTCGCTGTTCATCTGCGTTGCTGTCGATGAACTGGGAGTGCGCGGCGGCCTCATGGTCTATGCGGGCGCGGCCATCCTCGGGTTCCTCTTCATGCCCGGCAAGCTGGGAGTGCTGCCGTATCTGGTCTTCTTCGGTATATATCCGATACTGAAGCTGTTCGCCGAGCGGATACATAACAAGGTGGGGCGCTACGCGGCCAAGCTGGGATTTTTCTGCATCATTACTGCGATATGTTACGGGCTCTTCCGGAGCCTTTTCTTTGCCGGCATCAAGCTGCCGGATTTCGGGGCGGCCGGCCTCGTGATATATGCGCTGGTGATGTTCGTGCTCTACGATTTCATCCTCACCGGCGTGGTGGCCTTCTACCGGCGGCGCATACGCCGGAAAAAAGATATCAGATTGTACAGGGAATAAGCTCTGACAGAAGAAAAACGCGCGGCTTTCGGCCACGCGTTTTGTGATGCAGTATTTTGTCTTAGAACAGGGGCTCCTTGAACTTTACCTTCTTCTGTTTGAGGAAGTTTCCGGCGCCCTTCTTTCCTGTGAAATCCTTGCCGTCGAACACCAGATTTCCGTGGCTGTATACCGCGCATGGATAACCCTTGCACTCCACGCCCTCCCAGATGGTATGGTCGATGGATCCGTGCTGGTTCTCCGCGTTCTTGATGGTGAGCTTTTTCTTCGGATCGTAGATCACGATATCGGCATCCAGTCCGACTTCGATTGCTCCCTTGCAGTAATCGACTCCGAAGAGTTTTGCAGGGTTGGTAGCCGCGATCTCTACTGCCTTGTTGAAGGTGATAGTACCCTTGTTGGCTTCGGAGAGGATGTAGGGATACATGTTCTCAACGCCGGCGCATCCGTTAGGAATAGTTGTGAATTTGCCGGGTGTCTTGCCGTCTTTCTGTATGATGCCCCAGTCTTTTTCCGATTTGAGGAACGGGCAGTGGTCTGTCGCCAGGGTGGAAATGACTCCGCGCCTGATGCCTTCCCAGATAGCATCACAGGATTCTTTGCCCTTCATTGGAGGCGAGCACACGAAGTCCTGAGGTCTCAGTCCGACTTCGGGTCTGCCTGTCTTGTAGACCTCTTTGGTGAAGTGCAGGTACTGCGGGCAGGTCTCCGCGAATATAGGATAGCCGTCAGCTCTCGCGGCGGCCACTGCATCCACACCCTGCGCATTGTCCAGGTGGACGATGTAAAGTGAAGTGCCTGCCATCTTGGCCAGGTTGATAGCCCTTACATCGGCTTCGCCGGCTACGGCTTCATACTTTGACATATAGTGATACCACGGTTCGACTTTGCCTTCTTCCAGATACTTGTTGACCAGGAACTTGTTGACGTCTTTGTTTTCGGCGTGTACACCGACGATGGCGCCGATCTCGCCGGCATGTGTCAGCGTGCTGTAGAACTGTCCGTCGTCGACACCGAAGTCGTATACCATGAAGACCTTGAAAGAAGTGATCCCGGCGTCGACGACTTTGTCCATGCCGAGCAGCTTTTCCTTAGTGGTCACATCGCCGACACCAACGTGCAGCGAGTAGTCGATGACCGGACCCTGCTTGTCTGCCAGCTCCAGCTTCTCATCGACCAGGTCTATCATATCCTGTCCCACGGCCTGAGTCTCAAAGTTGAATATGGTAGTCGTTCCGCCGCAGGCAGCAGCGACAGTACCATCGTAATAGTCATCGGTAGATATCGTGCCTCCGAAAGGCATATACATATGAGTGTGGCCGTCGAGTGCGCCCGGAAGTACTAGTTTGCCCTTGGCATCCACTACTTCCGTGTTCTTACCCGGTTTCAGACTGGTGCCAATAGCGCTGATCCTGCCGTTCTTTACGGCTACATCGGCCTTGAAAGTGCTCTTCGCGGTTACAACTTTTCCGCCTTTGATCAGTAAATCCATAAATTTTACCTCCTTGCGTTTTCATTTGTTTATAGCAAGAGCCTTTGAGTCTCCCCAAAGGCTCCGCGATATTTAATTAGTATAAAGTTTTGCGTAAGATCAGCTTAAACTCTCTGCGTGAATTCCTCGTGCTCCGCTTCAGTCACATAAGACTTGCCCGCAAGGCCGGTCTTCATCAGAATCAGGTAGATGACAAAGCCCAGTACGAACGACCAGATGTAGTTGATGGAGTTGATGAACTGCCAGAACCCACCTTTGAAACCGAAGTATATCATCAGCGGCAGGATGAAGGATACGATCCAGGCAACGAATCCGGCCCAGTTGATACCGCCGGTATACCAGTAAATGCTGTCCTTGCCTTTGAACAGTTCCGCCATGTTGATGCGCTGCTTTTTGCAGATGAAGTAGTCTGCGATGAAGATGGCTGCGATAGGTGCCAGTATGGTGCCATAAGCGTTCATCCAGTTGAAGTAAGCGTTTCCGGAACCGTATATCCACCAGGCCTGCAGTATGAAGAATGCTATGCATACGGTGATGATAACGCCTTTCTTGTATGAAATGTGCTTTGGTGAAATGTTGGAGATCCCGTTTGCCGGAGCGACTACATTAGCGGCAACGCATGTAGTGATGGTCGCCATGATAACGCCGACAGCGGAGATGATAACGATTACTTTGTTGTCCAGGAAGTAGAACACGTCAGTCGGGTTGAATGACGGCGTTCCCTTTGCCAGCTTTGTAGCCTGTGCGAAGAATGCTCCTACGAAGGCACAGAAGAACATCGGTGCCGGCATTCCGATCAGCTGTCCCGCAAACTGGTCTTTTTGGCTCCTGGCATATCTGGAAAAGTCCGGGATATTGAGTGCCATGGTGGCCCAGAAAGCGATGTTGCCCATCAGCCCTGTCATATAGACCAGTGCGAAACCGCCTTTGGCGTTGATCAGTGCCATGTCGTTGCCCTGGTTCATTGTTTCCGCGAAAGTGTATCCGGCCTCATTGGCCATGTGTGCGGAGTAGAACAGCAGTGCGACCATGACTACTATCAGTATTGGCCCGCCTATGTTCTGCACCCATTTGATGTTTTCGATACCATTGTAAGCGACCCATACGATGAAGAGCATGAATACGATGTAGCCTACGAATGTACCTGCAGAAGTCGTCTGCATGCCGCCCCAGGAAGGAAGGTTGATCGTCCAGGCAGGATCGAGGAATTTGTGCGCAAAACAGCCTATGATGGCTGCTACAGCTCCGCCGCCTACCCAGGCCTGCACCGCACACCATCCGCAGGCCGTGATGGCCCTCAACAGCGCCGGCAGCTGAGCTCCCTTGATACCGAATGTCAATCTGGCAAACAGCGGGAAAGGTACGCCGTATTTGGTACCTATCTGAGAATTCAGCTGTATTGGTATCAGTATGATCAGGTTTCCCAGAGCTACGTTGATAACGGACAGCCATGGAGAAACCCCCATGCCGATCAATCCGGATGCCAGAGAGAGCGATGGAATACATATAGACATACCTACCCACAGCATGGAAATGTTGTAAGTAGTCCACGTCCTCTGAGATACGGATGTCGGAGCCAGGTCATCATTGTAGTACTTTGATGAGGCCAGCTCGGCCCGAGCTTCTGTGGTCAGTTCAAAGAGACCACCTCGCTCTACTTGTGTGTAGTTAGCCATATAAACACCTCCGTATAAATAAATGAGAAGAATTACACCTATAGTATACTACATCGCAACTTCAAAGTAACTAGTTTCCTTTCCATTTTACAAAGTTTTCTGAAAAGCGCTGAAAATGCAACTAGTTACAAACGCCTGAAAATGCGAGACTGGAAAAATATGCAAGCTGATTTCGCCGTTAGAATGATGATTTTAACATGTAATAATGATAGAATGAAACAGCATTCTGGTGTAGAATATATTACGGCAGAAATATGTGCAGAAAGGGACTGAAATGAAGTGGACCAGGGAACAGATAAATAAAATGCTCGATGATCTTCACAGGGCTTATCCGGATGCGCAGTGCGCTCTGGAGCACCGCAGTGTGTACCAGCTGCTGGTGGCGGTGACCCTGTCCGCGCAGACGACAGACGTCAGCGTCAACAAAATATCGGGGGCACTGTTCGCGCGTTATCCGGACGCACAGGCCATGGCGGCAGCGGATCAGGAAGATGTAATGGAGCTGATAAAGACGATCGGGCTCTACAAGACTAAATCAAAGCGGATCATCGATCAGGCGAAAATGCTCTGCGAAAAGTTCGCAGGCCGGGTGCCTGAGGACGACGATTTGCTGCAGCAGCTGCCCGGCGTCGGCAGGAAGACTGCCAATGTGGTCATGGCTGATGGATTCGGGCATCAGAGGATCGCTGTGGATACGCACGTCTTCCGTGTAGCCAACCGCATCGGACTGGTGGACGCGGATGATGTCACCAGGACAGAGATGGGCCTCAGGAAGGTCCTGCCGCGCGAGCGGTGGACAGAAGCACACCACAGCCTGATATTCCACGGGCGCAGATGCTGCAGTGCGAGGAAGCCGAAATGTGAGACCTGCCCCATAGCATATATGTGCCTCAAGCGCGGTCTCTAGCGCGCCATACATACAGGTATCAGAAGACATATAGCAATCAAAAACCGCACCGTGAACGATGCGGTCAGTTTTTTTGATGTTATGCGGTGCGTCCGCAGCAGTATTTGTATTTCTTGCCGCTGCCGCAGGGGCAGGGGTCGTTGCGGCCGATCTTTTTTCCTTTGACTATGGTCTTCGATTTCTTGTAGTCCTTTGCGATCTGTTCCTTCTTCTCTTCGCCCAGAATGTCGTTCCACTGCGGAAGACCGTAGAGATATCCGGCATCGGCTTTCAGCATATTGAAATACAGCTTTTCAAGGTCGATATCGAAATCGATTTCCGTGTCATCGTCGACCTTTTCCAGATCGAGCTGGCCGGATCTGAGACTCTCTTTAATGCCGTCGAGGAAGCCGCAGAAGATGACCGGATCGGCTGCGTATCTGGTCACCAGCTCACTGAATCTGCCCTTGAAGTTGTCCTGCGGATGGTCGAGGATGTCTGAATAGATTTTGGTTTCCGTCCCGCTGTATTCCTGCCAGAATTTTTCAAAGGTGGCTTCGGTCTGGTTCTGTATCAGTTTTGTCCATTCTTTATAGTAGCTCATTTGTCTTCTCCCTTTATTTCTATGATCATAGATTTTTCGCTATTTCCAGCACATCGCCCATCACAGCGCTTCCGGTGGGCAGGGGGCCGGCCCCCTTGCCGTAGAACATCAGCTCGCCCACGGCGTTGCCTTTGACGAAGATGGCGTTGAATTCGTTGCTAACGGATGCCAGCGGGTGGTCCAGCGGCAGTTCCATAGGACGGACACTGTAATCGATTCCATTATCCGTTTTTCTGGCCTGGGCTATCAGCTTGATCTTGCAGCCGTTATCGCTCGCACGCTGAATGTCTTCCTTGGTAATGCCTGTGATACCTTCGCGCGGGATCTCCATTGGAGGCACGTAATTGCCGAAGGTCAGCGCCATCAGGATCGACAGCTTGTTGGCGACATCGATGCCCTCTACGTCTGCCGTGGGGTCGGCTTCGGCAAAGCCCTTTTCCTGAGCCGTTTTCAGCACGTCTTCGTATTCAAGCCCGTACTCTGTCATCTGTGTCATGATGTAATTTGTGGTGCCGTTCAGGATGCCGAGGATCTCATCGTATTTGTTGGCGCGCAGTACAGTTGTCAGGGCGTTCAGTATGGGTATGCCGCCGCCGACCGAGGCCTCGAATCTTATTTCTACACCGTTGTCACCGGCTGTCTTCATCAACTGATCGAAGTTTGCGGCCACGGCTGCCTTGTTCGCGGTGACTACGCTCTTGCCGCTCTCCATCGCCTTGAGCATGAAAGAAGTGGCCGGCTCGATGCCGCCCAGCAGCTCGATCACGATCTTGATGTCGGGATCATTGAAAATATCGTCCGCGTCTTGTGTGAAGCAGGCCGGATCGACATCTATGCCCCTGTCCCTGGTGGTATCTTTTTCAAGTATCCTGGTGATCCGCAGATCGAGACCCGTCTCTTTTTCGATCTGGTCACGGTTCATTTCCAGGGTCTTATAAGTGCCGGTACCGATGTTTCCCAGCCCCAGCAGCCCGATTTTGACGCTTTTCATATGTTCCTCCTTGAATAATATAATATCAGATTATATATCAATTTATCTCATTTGTCTTTATTAAGTGTGATATTTTTACTATTATATAGTAAGCTGCTGTGGCAGCAGGAGGTAATTATGTCAATGCATCTGGTGCTGGTGGAGCCGGAAATACCACCGAATACAGGAAACATAGCCAGGTCGTGCGCCGCTACCAACAGCGTCCTCCATCTGGTGAAGCCGCTGGGTTTCAGCATAGACGACAAGAGTCTCCGGAGGGCGGGGCTGGACTACTGGCCGTACGTGAGGCTGGAAGTCCACGAGAGCCTGGAGACTTTCATGGAACAGTACGCCGGCAGGAACATGTACCTGGCAACCACGAAGGGAAAGCGGGCTTACAGCGATGTCGCCTACCGCGACGAGGACATGATCCTCTTCGGCCGTGAGACCCGGGGGCTGCCGCGCGACTTCATAGCCGCGCACGAGGACAGGACCATCAGGATTCCGATGAGCGAGAATACCAGAGCGCGTTCTTTGAATCTGGCTAATTCTGTTAACATCATACTCTTCGAGGCACTGCGCCAGCAGGGCTTTCCCGATCTGCTTTAAAAGGCGCACACAGAGTGACCGGGCGTCACGGCTCCCTTACCGAGCCGCGGCCCGGCATCCATTTTCTGCCCCGGATTGTGATTTTCCTAACATTCTAACCTGATGTGGCATACTTGTAATAACGCCTTTTTATGGTATAATAATTTTATATTTTGAGGTTACCATGAAGCTAGGATATGATCTGACAATTGAACAATATCAAAAGCTGGTGATGACACCGGAACTGATTCAGGCCATACAGATTTTGCAGTTCAATACTCAGGAGTTGGAATCATATGTTTCTGAACAGATGCTCACGAATCCTGTATTAGAAAAGGACCATTCGCGTGAGACTAATGAAACTGAAGAAATCAAATCCAGAGACGACCGAGAGGAAGACGCTCTTTCCGAATATATAAAGGAAAGAGAATTCGATGACATCAGCTACAAACAGGGAGATTACACCAGGAGCAATCAGGAGAACACATACGAGCAGTATGTTTCTGCTGAGATAACTCTCCCGGAGCATCTCATGTTTCAGCTGCAGTTCGTCACCAAGCACACGGAATGCAGGCGCATCGGACGCTATATCATCGAATCGCTGGATGAGAACGGTTATATGACCATCAGTGATCAGGAAATAGCGAAGACGCTGGGCATCCAGGTCAGCGAAGTTGACCGCGTTCTGGACATCATCCACACTTTTGATCCCGTAGGAGTGGGCGCCAAAAATCTGGCGCAGTGTCTTCTGATACAGCTGGACAGCATGGGAAAGAAGACGCCTGTATTTGAGCGCGTCATTAACGAACACCTCGAGGACATCGCGGCCAACCGTCTCGGCGTTATTTCCAGGGCGCTGAAGATACCGGTAGACGAGGTCCAGGAAATGGCGGATATGATCAGGACGCTCGATCCGCGGCCCGGCAGGCAGTTCGCCAGCGGCTTGGATGAGACGCGTTACATCGTTCCCGATGTGACCGTGGAAAAGATCGACGGGGAGTATGTGGTCACCATCAATGAGAGCACGACACCCGGATTGAAAGTAAGCTCCTATTACCGCAAGGTACTGGCGGAGTCGGGACACGACGAGAAAGTGACCGATTATCTCTCGGAACGCCTCAATTCAGCGGTGTGGCTCATCAGGAGCATCGAACAGAGAAAGCAGACCATTTTGAATGTGGTAACCGCGATCGTAGAATATCAGAAAGACTTCTTTGAAAAAGGCGAAAAATATCTCAAGACACTGACACTCAAGCAGGTGGCGGACGAACTTGGCATTCACGAATCCACAGTCAGCCGTTCCATCAACGGGAAATACATGCAGAGCCCGCGCGGAGTGTTCGAGCTCAAGTTCTTTTTTTCAGCAGGAGTCAGCCGCATGGACGGAGGAGCGGGTATCTCTTCCAACAGCATCAAGGCTCACATACGTGAGCTGATCGATGGTGAAAATCCCAAGTCACCTTACAGCGATCAGAAGCTCGTGAAGATGCTGGCACAGAGAGGAATAGTGCTGTCACGGAGGACAGTTGCTAAATATAGGGATGAGATGAATATTTTGTCGTCATCCAAGAGAAAACGTTATTAATGTATTAGGAAAACCTTAAGGAGGTACAATAAATGACAGTGAAAGTTGGTATTAGCGGATTCGGCAGAATCAGCAGAGTTGTTATCCGCGCGGCAATGAGCGATCCGGAAATTGAAATCGCGGGAATTAACATTCGCAATGCCGACCTGGACTACCTGGTGTACATGCTGAAATATGATACCACATTCGGGAGATTCCCCAAATCTCTCGACCGCTATGACAAGGGTATTATCATCGATGGGAAAAAGGTTCCTGTCTTCAGCGAAGAGGATGCGAACAACATTCCGTGGGGTTCATGCGGAGCAGAGTACATTGTAGAAGGTACAGGAGCTTATGCGACGACTGAGAAGGCTATGGCTCACATCAGGGCAGGCGCAAAGAAAGTCGTTATTTCGGCACCGGCGAAGGATTCCGAAACCCCTACATTCGTAATGGGAGTGAACCACAACGAATACAAACCTGAATACAAGGTCGTTTCCAATGCTTCCTGCACGACGAACTGCCTGGCACCTGTGGCCAAGGTCATCGAAGACAACTTTGGCATCGACCAGGGCCTGATGTCGACTATACATTCGGCGACTGCAAAGCAGAAGGTCGTCGACGCAAGATCGATGAAGGACTGGAGGACCGGCAGATCGGTATTCGGAAACATCATCCCGACAACGACAGGCGCAGCCAAGGCTGTAGCACTCGTAATTCCTTCACTCAAAGGCAAGATGACGGGTATAGCTTACCGTGTTCCGACGGCAGACGTTTCTATCGTCGACCTGAACATTTTCGTCAACAAGCCGACTTCGTACAAGGAAATATGCGAGACCATAAAGAAAGCAAGTGAAACCGACATGAAGGGCATTATCGAATACGTGGATGATGAAGTGGTTTCCGGCGATTTCGTCGGCGATCCATGCACATCAATATTTGATGCCAGAGAGGGAATCGAACTGAACGACAGGTTCTTCAAGCTGCTCATGTTCTACGACAACGAGTTCGGATATTCGACGAAGGTCCTCGAGCTCATCAAGCACATGTATGCGGTGGACAACGCCTGATAAAGCAGAGGTGTTTACAATGAAGAAAACTGTGAAAGACATAGTTGTCAAGGGCAGGAGGGTCCTCGTGCGGTGCGACTTCAATGTGCCCATGCACGATGGAGTCATCGTTGATGATGTAAGGATAACCAGTGCTCTGCCCACTATACAGTATCTGATAGACAATGGAGCCAGGGTCATCCTGATGTCTCACATGGGAAGGCCGAAGGGAGAACCGAAGAAAGAATATACTCTGGCACCTGTGGCTGAAAGACTTTCTCTGCTGCTGGGACGCGATGTAAAGTTCCTGCAGTCGGATGTGGTCGTCGATGACAGCGTGAGGGCTGGAGTCGCTGCCATGGCGGACGGAGATGTGGTACTCCTGGAGAATACCAGGTACAGGAAAGAAGAAACCGAGAATAAAGAAAACTTTTCTAAGGAACTGGCTTCACTTGGTGAAATATTTGTCAATGATGCCTTTGGTACGGCACACAGAGCTCACTGCTCTACGGCGGGAGTGGCTGCTTACATGCCGGCAGTGTCCGGATTCCTCATCGAAAAGGAGATCAAATTCCTGGGCGATGCGGTGAATGATCCTCAAAGGCCGTTCCTCGCGATAATGGGAGGAGCCAAAGTGGCCGACAAGATCCCGGTCATCAGGGAGCTGATGAAAAAGGTCGACTCTCTGATCATAGGAGGCGGAATGTCGTACACATTCTTCAAGGCCATGGGCCTGGAGATCGGTACCTCTATTCTGGACACCGACAGCGTGCAGCTGGCGGGTGATCTTTTGAAAGAGGCGCAGGAAGCAGGGATCAAGATGATGCTGCCTGTAGACTGTGTGTGCTCTAAAGAGTTCGACAACGGCTCTCAGAGAGGGGTCTTCAAGCGCGAAGAGATGCCGGGCGATATGATGGGCATGGATATTGGACCGGAAACGCGCAAGCTGTATGCCGCGGAGATCGCCAGGGCAAAGACGATCGTCTGGAACGGACCCATGGGAGTCTTTGAAATGGACAACTTTGCTGCGGGAACAAAGGCTGTAGCCGAGGCCATGGCTGAGAGCGGGGCGACTACGGTGATCGGCGGCGGCGATTCGGCGGCGGCGGTCTCCATGTTCGGACTGCAGGACAAGATGAGCCACATCTCGACGGGCGGCGGAGCGAGCCTGGAGTTCCTGGAAGGCAAAGAACTGCCGGGAGTGGCAGTACTGGAGGATAAATAAATGAGGATACCATTTATTGCAGGAAACTGGAAAATGAACAAAACCAGGGTAGAGGCGGTCGCTTTTGCCAGGGAATTCAAAAAGCTCTACAAGGATACCGATGTGAGAACCGCGATCTGTGCACCTTTCGTGCATCTGGAGGCTCTGAAAGGCCTGTTCGACGGTACGGATATCAAGGTGGGTGCTCAGAACGTACACTTTGAGGATTCTGGAGCTTTCACCGGAGAGATCTCTGCGGCTATGCTGGCAGAGCTGGGTGTGGATTACTGTATCATCGGTCACTCTGAGAGAAGACAGTACTTCGGGGAAACCGATGAAACGGTGAACAAAAAACTGCACAAACTGTTCAATGATACTAATATCATACCGATCCTCTGCGTGGGTGAGAACCTGGAACAGAGGGACGCAGGCAAAGAAAAAGAAGTTGTCGGAGAGCAAGTGAGGAAAGACCTTGAAGGCCATGCTGCTCACAGTGTGCGCAGCATGGTGATCGCTTATGAGCCCATCTGGGCGATAGGCACCGGCAGGACGGCGACACCGGAGCAGGCCAACGAAATGTGTGCTCATATCAGATCGGTGGTCACCGAACTATATGATGAAGATGCAGCCGATGAATTGATCATTCAGTACGGCGGCAGCATGAAGCCGGCCAATGCTACGGAGCTGATGAATATGCCCGAGATCGACGGCGGCCTCATCGGCGGGGCGAGCCTCTCGGCGAGCGACTTCATGAAGGTAATAGATTTTTAAAAAAACATATCGATAATGCAGAACGGATGCCTCTGTCGGCGTCCGTTTTTGCGTTTTCTGAAAATATCAGTAAAGGCTAAAAATTGTTGATTTTACAATAACCATGTGATAAAATCTAGTAGTTATAGCGACGGGACGCCGTCGGAGAGGGAATGGTGGAGGTATTTAAGATGACAATTTTAATGATTTTACTGGCAATAGTCAGTGTGATACTGACTGCTTCGATACTGATGCAGTCCAGCAACAGCGCCGGTCTTTCAGGCTCGATAGGCGGAGGCGCGGAACAGCTCTTCGGAAAAAAGAAGAGCCAGGGATACGAAGCTATCCTCAGGAGGATATCGACAGTGACTGCGGTGGCATTCATCGCATTGTCGCTGATAATCGTGACGCTGGAGGCACACGCGTGACAGGTAACGCATGATGGAGTCGTTGTTTTTATTATTATAATATTATTTTAGGCTTTAGTAGACTGGGAAAGAGGTATCTGTCTGATGCCTCTTGAATTTATCTAAAGCAGGAGGAGGAATTTTAAAAAATGAATATGCTATCGTTAACAGCGCCGATCTGTGCGGCAATAGGACTGATAGTTGCTATCTGTCTGGCTGCATGGGTCACCAAGCAGGATGAAGGCAATGACCGGATGAAGGAAATCGCCGGTCACATCAGAGAGGGCGCTATGGCATTCCTGAAGAGGGAATATGTGACAATGGTCATCGTTATCGTTGCTCTGTTCCTGATCATAGGATTCGCCATCAACTGGACATCAGGTATACTGTATGTCATCGGAGCATGCCTGTCCGTACTGGCTGGCTACTTCGGCATGAACGTGGCAACAAGAGGAAACGTTAGAACTGCGAATGCAGCGATGGAAAAAGGTATGACAAAGGCCCTCAGCGTAGCCTTCCGTTCCGGAGCAGTCATGGGACTGTGCGTATCCGGCCTCGGTCTGCTGGGACTGGGAGTTGTTTTCTGCGTACTGGATCTGGCTACTGTAGTTCAGTGCGTCACCGGATTCGGATTCGGAGCTTCTTCAATGGCTCTGTTCGGACGTGTCGGCGGCGGAATCTACACCAAGGCTGCAGATGTCGGTGCTGACCTGGTAGGCAAAGTCGAAGCAGGTATCCCGGAGGACGATCCGAGGAATCCGGCTGTAATCGCGGATAATGTAGGAGACAATGTAGGCGACGTAGCCGGCATGGGCTCCGACCTGTTTGAATCATATGTGGGATCGATCATTTCAGCGATCACTCTGGCGGCAGTTGCTGCAGCTAACGCAGTAGCGGCTCCGTTCACGGAGACTTCCGCAGCATTGTTCCCGCTGGTACTGGCTGCTATCGGCATCATCGCATCCGTCATCGGCATCCTCTGTGTCAGAGGAAAAGAAGGCGGAAACCCGGCCAACGCACTCAATGCAGGAACATACATCAGCAGTATTATCGTTATTATCGCAGCAATCGTGCTCAGCAAGATGATGCTGCACTCTTACAAATATTCGGTAGCTATCATCGCCGGCCTGATCGTAGGCGTTGCCATAGGAAAGATCACCGAGATTTATACATCCGCTGACTACAAGGCAGTAAAGACAATTGCGGCTGAGTCACAGACCGGAGCGGCGACGACCATCATCAGCGGTATGGCAGTAGGTATGCTGTCAACTGTATGGCCTATCATCTGCATCTGCGTTGGTATCATTCTGGCGTACAACTTTGCAGGTATATACGGAATCGCACTGGCAGCTGTAGGTATGCTGTCCACAACAGCAATGGTTGTCGGAGTTGACTCTTATGGTCCGGTATCCGATAACGCGGGCGGAATCGCCGAGATGTCGGGACTGCCGAAAGAGGTCAGAGGAATCACCGACAAGCTGGACTCCGTCGGCAACACAACCGCAGCTATCGGCAAGGGCTTTGCTATTGGATCTGCTGCGCTGACAGCGCTGGCACTCTTCGTATCCTACGCTACAGTTACCCATCTGGACACCATCAGTCTGCTCCAGCCGCTGGTAATCGTAGGTGTTCTGATCGGCGCTATGCTGCCGTTCCTGTTCTCAGCACTGACCATGAATTCAGTGGGTAATGCTGCCAACAAGATGATCGAAGAAGTTAGAAGACAGTTCAGAGAAAACAAAGGTATCATGGAAGGAACCAGCACACCTGATTATGCAAGATGCGTGGATATTTCAACACGTGCTGCTCTGGTGAAGATGGTTGCTCCGGGACTCCTGGCTATCATAGCTCCTGTTGCCGTAGGAATCATTCTGGGCACAGGTGCGCTTGGCGGAATGCTCTGCGGAGCACTGGCTTCCGGCGTACTGCTGGCTATCATGATGGCTAATGCAGGCGGCGCATGGGACAACGCCAAGAAGTATATCGAAGAGGGACACTTCGGAGGCAAGGGCAGCGCAACTCACGAAGCCGGAGTTATCGGCGACACAGTAGGCGACCCCTTCAAGGATACTTCCGGTCCATCGATCAACATCCTCATCAAGCTGATGACGATCGTATCCGTAGTATTCGCACCTCTGTTCCTCAGCATCGGAGGACTGCTGTAACAGATATCGGCGGTAGAAGTACTTTAGAAATCAAGGGCAGACGGCTATGGCCGTCTGCCCTTTAAAGTCAGTAAAAAAAAAGACAGGTTCGAAACCTGTTAGAAAAAAACTATAGTTTATTCTTGCTTTTACTTGTGGTGCTCTACTGCATTTTTCTCTTGCAATCAGCAATCATAGCGCAGATCTCCTTGAATTCCTGCCACTTTGATTTCATATTATCCCTCCTTATCCGTATGTTTATATTTTATCTCTGAGCAACTTGCGTTTCAAGGGCGTAAATGTAATTAGTTTGCTGTTTTTATGCAACCTTGAAACGTTGATATTTCAAGGTTTCTTATAATTGAGAAACTAAAATGTCGCTAAAATTGTTGTCGATACGAGGCGTATCCATTATTTGGTTGCTGCGTTGCCCCTGCGGCGGCGATGATGTACAATGAAGAGGAAGGGAGTAACTTGAGATGGTAAGAAAAAAAAGACGCCCGGAGCTGACCGGAATACTGCACAAGAACAAAAAAGGTTTCGGCTTTGTTACAGTGGAGGGCGAAGAAAACGATATATATATTTCCCGGGCGGGTATCAACGGCGCCATGAACGGTGATACAGTCAAGGTGGACCTGCTGCCGGAGCATTACTGGGGAGAAAATAAAGAGGGCATCATCACATCGGTCCCCTCGCGGGCGCTGACAGAGGTGGTGGGCACCTTTCAGAGAGGAAAAAAGTTCGGCTTTGTCAGTCCTGTGGACAAGAGGATCAACGACGATGTCTTTGTCAGAAGAAAGCACTTCAATGGAGCCAGAAGAGGCGACAAGGTGGTTGCCGAGATCATAAAGTATCCTGAACAGCACAGCAGTGCCGAGGGCAGGATCACACAGATAATCAGCCGCTATGGACAGCCGGGAGGCGATATCAAAGCACTGGTGAGGCAGTATGACCTGACACCGGCCTTCCCGGAGAGGGTCGCCCGTGAGGCGAAGGAAATCGAAAGACGCGGCATCCGCGCAAAAGATCTGGAAGGCAGACGCGACCTGCGTGGATTGACTGTATTCACGATAGACGGTGCCGATTCCAGGGACTTCGATGATGCGGTATCCTGCCGCCGCCTGGAAAACGGCAATTATCTCCTGGGAGTACACATCGCGGACGTATCCCACTATGTAGCTTACAACAGTGCACTGGATAAAGAAGCGGCCAAAAGGGGCAACAGCGTCTATCTCATAGATCAGGTGATCCCGATGCTGCCAGTGGAGTTATCCAACGGTATCTGCAGCCTCAACCCGGGTGAAGACCGCCTAACGGTCACCTGTGAGATGGAAATCGATTCGCTGGGACAGGTCGTCAGACACGAGATCTACGACAGCGTGATCCGCTCCTGTGAGCGCATGGTCTACGACGATGTTTCCGATATCATAGAAGATAAAAGCGCAGAGCTGAAGAAAAAGTATGCTCACATTGTGGACGACATCATGCTGATGGATGAGCTGGCGGCTCTGCTGCACAAAAAGCGGCAGTCGCGCGGCAGCCTGGATTTCGACCTCGATGAAGCCGCCATAGAGCTGGACGAGCGCGGCGTGGCTGTAGATGTGGGCGTTGCCGAGCGCAGGGTGGCCAACAAGCTGATAGAAGAATTCATGCTGCAGGCAAACGAAGTGGTTGCCGAGTACGCATTCTGGCATCGGCTGCCGTTTGTCTACAGGGTACATGAGGCTCCGGCAATGGAAAAGATGCAGGAGCTGTCAGCTTTTCTGAAGGGCCTCGGCATCAGCCTCAACGCATCGCAGAAGGTGGCGCCGGCGACGCTGAAGGCGATACTGGAGAAAGTAAAGGGGCACACATACGAAAACGTGGTGGCCTCTGTGATGCTGCGCTCGATGCAGAAGGCGGCTTATGACACGGAGTGCAAGGGGCATTTCGGCCTCGCTCTGAAATACTACTGTCACTTCACATCGCCCATCAGGCGTTATCCCGATTTGATGGTGCACCGGGCCATAAAGGCTTTCGTGAATGAAGGCAGCACGGCACCCATGAAGAAATTCCGCAAGAGGGTCAGGGAAGCCGCGGAGACCTCCAGTGCTACCGAGCGCCGGGCCATCGAGCTGGAACGTCAGGTGGAGCGCATGAAGAAGGCGGAGTACATGTCATATCACGTGGGCGAGATCTTCGAGGGCATCATCAGCGGGGTCACTGCTTATGGCATTTATGTGGAACTGCCAAACACGATAGAGGGCATGATCAGGCTGGAATACCTGACGGATGACTTTTATGAATTCGAGCCGGCAGCTTACCGCGTGCGCGGACGCCGCCTCGGAAAATTGTACACCCTGGGAGACAATATAAAAATCAAGGTCCGCCATGTGGACCTTGAAAATGTAGAAATCGATTTCAGCCTCGTCGAATGAGATCGCTTTATTTGACCTGGAACCTGTCCGGATTCCAGTAAGACGGGAACAGGAGCAGTACTACCGCGATCAGCTCCAGCCTGCCGGTGGTCATCAGCACGCAGCAGAATATTTTCAGGGCCGGGCAGTAGACACCAAAGTTGCCCGTGGAACCGATATCACCGATCGAGATGCCGGTCGTTGACATCATGCTGGCGGTGGACGAAAGCGTGGTCTCCATGTCAAGCCCCTGCAGGGACATGATCACTGAACCCACAAAGAAGAGGATGCCGTAGAGCAGTATAAAGCAGGTCACCATATTTGCCATGGGTGCCGAGATCACGGTTTTCCCCAGCTTTACTGCGCGCACCGAGCGCGGATGGATCCTCAGGTGAAGGCCGCGTGCGATCAGCTTTAACATCACGGAGACGCGGATGACTTTGAGGCCGCCCGAAGTGCTGGCAGCACACCCGCCGACGAACAGCAGGATGAAGAAGAGCGCCAGGCATATGCTGGGCCATTTATTGTAGTCGTCCATGGCGAATCCGGATGTGGTGGCAAACGAGGTCACCTGGAAAAATGCGTGGCGCAGCGATGAGGCGACCGTGGGGAAGGTCCCCGAAATCCTCAAGGCTGCGGTGACAATGGCAGTCCCGACAGCTATCATCGCCAGGAATATCCTGATTTCCATGTTCTTTCTGACGCTGTCAAAATTTCTTCTCATCAGATGCATATAGACTATGAAGTTCACACTGGCCAGTATAGTGAAAACTGAGATGACCACTTCCACGTAAACGCTGTTGTAGTAAGCGATGCCCTTGGGGTGCATGAACATGCCCGCGGTACTGATGCTGCCCATGGCGTTGATCAGCGCCTCGAAGGCGTTCATTTTGCTGCCCAGCCAGAGCATCAGCCATTCAACAGCTGTCAGCGTTGAATAGATGAGGTAGAGCATCTTGGAAAAATCAGTCATCCTCGGTGCCATCTTTGAGAGCTCGGGGCCGGGGGCTTCGGCACTGGCGATGCGCTGGCCTCCGGTGCCCAGGGCGGGCAGGATGGAGATCACGAATATCAGGATACCCATACCGCCCAGCCAGTGGCAGGTCACCTTCCATAATATGAGCGGATTGGAGAGGTGATGGCTGAGCACGGTCGCCCCGGTTGTCGTATAGCCGGCGACCGACTCGAAAAGAGCGTCCGCAAAACTGGTCACTTCACCCGAGGCCAGGTATGGTATGGTGCCTATAAGAGAGCACAGCAGCCAGCTCATGATGACCGCCATATAGCCGTCTCTTGAAGTCAGGCCCTTTGGTGACGCGTGGACGAAATTGAATAATATGAATCCCACTATCGCAGATATGCCGCCGGTCAGCAGGAAACCCCATTCCGCGTTCACCTGCCCGTAGATGCGGGCGCAGAGAAACGAGGGCAGCATAGCTATCCCGGTGATCATCAGCATGAAGCTGGATAATTTTATCAATGTGCGATAACGTAAATGCATTTCTTGCGGCCTCCTACCGCGCCGAGTTCCAGAACTTCGGAGTCAGGATCATCAAAAATGTATACATCTCCAGCCTTCCGGCGATCATTGATATTGCCAGAATGATCTTGGACGGCCAGGAAAATATGCTGAAATTCATCGCCGGACCCACTGCGTTAAAGCCGGGTCCTATATTGCCGATGCAGGTGGCCGCGGCCGAAAAATTGGTCACTATATCAAATCCGTCAAGGGAGATCACCAGACCGACTATGAATACCGATGCGATATAGAGGAAGGTAAAGCTGCAGATATTCTGCATGGTGTCCGAGAGTATCGGCCTCTCGTTGGCCTTGATCTGTATCGTTGCATTGGGGTGCATTTTCATTAATATGTAGCGCTTTATCATCTTCAACAGCAGGGTCACCCTGATCACCTTGATGCCGCCGGCAGTAGATGAGGAACATGCGCCGATGAAGAAGAGCACAAAGAGCATCATACAGCAGAAAGTGGGCCACTTGTCGTAGTCCGCCGTCGCAAAGCCCGTAGTCGTTATAATGGAAGCCACCTGAAAAACAGCATAGCGGAAAGATGAAAGCACTCCTGAGAATGTGTTTGTGAGGCACAGATCCAGAGTGATCAGAGCGGTGACCACGCCGATAACTAAAATGTACACCTTGAACTCCGTGTCCTTGATGAAAGCCTTGAGGCTGCCGGTGAGGGCATAGAAGTACAGGTTGAAGTTGACGCCGGCTGCGATCATGAAAACAGTGATCACGCCTTCTATGTAAGCGCTGTGATAAGCGGCCACGCTGGCATTCTTGGTGGCGAATCCTCCGGTGCCCACCGTGGCAAAACTGTAGACTACACTATCGAACAGATCCATGCCTCCGAACATCAGAAGACCGGCTTCCAGGAGTGTCATGCAAAGGTAGATCGTATACAGCACCTTGGCCATATCCGACATGCGGGGCACGATCTTTGAAAGTGTAGGCCCGGGAGCTTCCGATCTGACGATGGTCTGTCCCGAGATGCCCAGTGAGGGCAGCAGCGCTACCGCAAAGACCAGTATGCCCATGCCGCCGATCCAGTGGGTGAACGAACGCCAGAACAGCATTGCTTTCGGAAGAGCTTCCACGTTGGTCAGGATCGAACTGCCTGTTGTGGAGAAACCTGAACAGGTCTCAAAAAAAGCATCCGGGAAATCGGGGATGCAGCCCTGTATCATAAAGGGCAGGGCACCGATCACGGAGACCACCAGCCAGAATGAAGATACGACAAGAACACCGTCTCTGCGCTGTAATTTCTTGTAGTGTTTCCTTCCGATCAGCAGGTAGATCAGCAGACCTGCCGCGAGGCAGGGGGCTGCAGTTTTCAGGAAGGCCAGGGAACTATCGGTTTCCCCGTAGATGAGGCCTACGAGCAGCGGCAGCATCAGCGTGAGCCCCATGATCATAAAAAGCATCCCGAATATTTTGATGATAGCTCTGTAATTCAGATCCATAGTTTAATATTCCTATCTCAGAAAATCGTTTCTTCCCTTTGTAGTGATAAGATGCTCCAGATCTGCTATCTCGGAGAGCAGGCACATGATGGTGACCCGGTCACCGACCCTGATTTCCGTATTGCCGTTGGGGATGATGACATCTCTGCCGCGGTGAATGGCGGCGATAAGCACGCCGTCAGGCAGATGAATGCTTCGGATAGGTTTGCCCACGAGCTTCATATGCGCCTCGGCGTATATCTCGGTCACTTCTGCCTGACCCTGGATCATCTGGCTGCTGAGGATCCTCTTGGATCCCTGCATGATCCTGAGGATGTTGCTGGCCGTGATGTCCAGAGGGTTCAGCGCCATATCGACGCCCATTTCGGCAACCATTTCCGTGTAGATGTCGCGGCTGACCTTGGCGATAACGTCTTCGATACCGCGCTTTTTTGCCAGCAGGGCCAGCAGCAGGTTGTCTTCGTCGAATCCGGTCGCCGTTACAAAGGCGTCCATGCCATCGAGATTTTCCTCTTCGAGAAGACTCTGATCGGTGGCATCGCCGTTGAGTATCATGACATCCTCCAGGTGTTCGGCCAGGTAATAGCAGCGCTCGCGGTCGCGTTCGATGACTTTGACCGAGGCCCCGAATTCAGAAAGCTTCTGGGCCAGGAATAGCCCTGTCTTGCCTCCGCCGATGATCATTACTCTTTCCAGGTCTGTGTATTTGCCCTTTTCATGAACATCATCGCTCAGCTTGGAAATAACGGATTTCTCACCTATTATATAGAGCCCGTCTTTATCTATGATCCTGGTGTCCCCGTGGGGGATAATGACCTTGCCGTTTCTCGAGAGTCCTATCAGCAGCATGCCCGGCAGAACGTCCTGTATGTTTTTGACGTTACGCCCGATCAGAGCAGGCAGTTTTTCCACCTGACATTCCAGTATCGAAATCTTGCCGCTGGAAAATATACCGTTGCTGAGAGTGTACTTTTCGGCAAGATATTTGTAGATCTCGTTGGTGATGGCCATGTCCGGATTGACCATGTAGTCTATCGACATGGCATCGCGTATGAAGTCGAGCTGCTTGAGGTGCTCCGGGTCGCGCACTCTGGCGATGACCTTTGTGCATCCCAGCTTCTTAGCGAAGCAGGCAATAACTATATTCTTTTCATCGCTGTCGGTGCTGGCCAGCAGGAAGTCAAAGGAAGATATATGGATATCTTTCATGACGGAAACCTGTTTTCCGTTGCTCGCGATGGTCATTACGTCCATGCGCGCGGCCAGTTTCTGCAGCGTTTCTTCATCCTTATCGATGACTGTGACAGAATGATTTCCGCCAAGCAGAGCATCAGCTACTTTGGTGCCCAGCTTACCGGCACCCACGATCGCTATTTTCATTACAAACCCCTCTCTGGATTACATTCACAACTATTCTAACACCAAATTATAATATTGCAACTGTTATTAAAATAGATTACAATGGTGCGGGAAAGGAAGACAATATAAATGAAGATAAAGCGATTCATCAGCAAGATACTGGAGAGCAACGGATACGTGATTTTCAGCGGTCGAGGGGGTTCCTGCTATTTGATAGACCCGGCGGCGAAAAACACGAAGTTCCTCGATTTTATTGAGGAGAACGAACTGCAGCTCAAGGGTATACTGCTGACGCACGACCATTACGATCACATAGCAGCCGTGAAGAAACTGGTGGCTAAAACGAACTGTCCCGTGTATATACATAATAGTGATCTGCCTGATTTCAGATACGAAGCGATCCCCTTCGAGGACGGGGCCGCCTTTGATCTCGACGGGGAGACCATCACGGCGGTCAATACACCGGGGCACACCCGGGGATCTGTCTGCTATGTGTGTCCGGAAAGCAACTGCGTTTTCACCGGGGACACCGTGTTTGTGATTGACCTCGGCCGCACCGATCTGCCGGAAGGCAGCCCGCAGGAAATGAAGAATACGATCAGGAATATCGTTTCCCGCTGGGATGACGATGTGGTCATTTATCCCGGGCACGGTGAATCGGGCACCATGAAGCGTGTGAGGGAGATAAATACGGAATATAAGGAAGCATTGGAGTAGAGAAATGGCAATAAAACTGATTGCACTCGATTTGGATAATACAACATTGAACAGCGCGGGCAAACTGTCGCCCGGCAACAGACAGGCACTGGAGGAGGCCATAGACCGGAATGTCAATGTGGTCATCGCCACCGGCAGATGCAAAGGGGCCCTTCCGGAAGAGGTGACTGACATCAAGGGCGTGCAGTACGCGATCACCAGCAACGGGGCTCAGATAGTCGATCTTCGCAGCGGCAAAGCGATATACAGCAACTGCATCGCACCGGATTCAGTGGTCGCCGCGGAGAAGATCCTGCACAAATATGAATATATGGATTACATGGTAGAAGTTTTCGTGGACGGCGTGGCTTATATGGAACGGCAGGTCTATGAAGACGTAAAGTCGGGCAGGGATTCTCACCGTCACCGCGACTACGTGGTCAATACCAGGAACCCGAAAGAAAATCTGCTTGGCTTTTTGCTCGACAATCGCAATGAGATCGAGAACATAAATATTTTCTTCGCGACCATGGAAGACAAGGACAAGCTGTATCCCGTGCTGCAGACGATACCAAATGTGACGCTGACGACTTCGCTTGACAGCAACTGGGAGATCGGCGGAGCCACCACCAGCAAGGCTTCTGCTCTCAAGGAGCTCGCCCGCGAACTCAATGTGAAGAAGTCGGAGATCATGGCGTGCGGCGACAGCCCCAACGACGGGGATATGCTGCGGGCTTCGGGGGTGCCGGTCGCGGTCGGCAACGCCAAGCCTGTCATCAAGGAGATAGCTTCCTTCATCAGCGGCACCAACGATGAAGATGGAGTGGCCACCGCTGTGAGAAAATACGTCCTTTGAAATAAAGGTAACCCGTGTGTTCGTAGCGGGTACTGAAAAGTCAGGATCGTCCTTTTGGATGATCCGTTTTTTATTGAGCATAAGGAAGCTCCGGGATCGCGGCACGTATGGCAGATCGGCAAGCGCGGGAACAGGCGCGGAGATGGACTTACAGATATTTACATGGTATATATTGACAGCAAGCTTCGACGTATGGTAATATCTGGATAAAGATGAAATGTGATGCGGTCTCATCCGCGGGAGGAAGTGAATGAACAGGAAAGAACTGGGGCGCCTTGGCGAAGAGCAGGCAGCCGCGATGCTGAGAGCCAAAGGATATACTATCGTGGAAAGGAACTGGTCGTGCCGGGCGGGCGAACTAGATCTGATAGCGCGGCGGGGATATACAGTGGTCTTCGTCGAGGTGAAAACGCGTCGCTCACTGGATTTCGGGACCCCGGCGGAGGCGGTGAACGCGGACAAGCGGCGACACATACGTCATGCGGCTTCCAGCTATTTGAAGATGAATCATATGGAAAACGTAGATGTCAGATTCGACGTGGTCGAGATCTATATGAACCACATAGAAAGGGCATTCTAGGTGACCATCATGCTCTCTTCTGTAAAGACAGCGTCGTTATGGGGACTGGAGGGCCATCTGGTCGAGGTGGAGATCGATGTTTCCCGCGGACTGCCGTCCTGGAACGTGGTCGGGCTGGGCGACAAGACCATCAGGGAAGCTGCCGAGCGCATCAAGGCGGCGATGTCCAACAGCGGCTTTCAGTATCCGCGGCAGAGGATCACTGTCAATCTGGCTCCCGCAGGGAAGCCGAAGGCGGGGACCCACTTCGATCTGCCGATTGCGATAGGTCTGATGGCGGCTTCGGGCGGACTCGACCCCGGGGCTGCTGCCGGGTATGCGTTCATCGGAGAGCTTTCGCTCGGAGGAGGACTCTCACGGGTCAGGGGCGTGCTGCCTCTGGTGACCACCTGCGCTGATGCCGGGATCAGCAGGGTGATCCTGCCCGGCGCCAACGCCGAGGAGGCCTCGATGGTCAAGGGAATAGAGGTATATGCCGCCGACGACTTGACGCAGGTGCTGGCACATCTGCGAGGGGAGTCAAAGATGGAGCCTTATGGTCACCGTGGCCTAAAGCAGGATGCGGGAATCGCCGGCGGCGTGGATTTCGACGATATATGGGGACAGGATGCGGCCAAGCGTGCCATGGTCATCTGCGCTGCCGGATGCCACGGGCTCCTGATGATAGGGCCTCCGGGCACCGGCAAGAGCCTGATGGCCGGGAGGCTGCCGTCGATCCTGCCGCCGCTGACGTACCGGGAGCAGATGGAGGTCACCAGGATATACAGTGTTGCCGGGCTGCTGGATGACGATCAGCCGGTGATCACGAGGCGCCCCTTCAGGGCTCCGCATCAGAATGTCACCATGGCGGCCATGTTCGGGGGCGGAGCGAGGCCTGTGCCGGGTGAATTTTCTCTCGCTCATACAGGTGTCCTATTTACAGGTGAATCGCCTTATTTCCAACAATCTAAAGTCGAGAAGGCCGCAGAAACCGCAGAAACACGGGCTTTCTGGGCATCAGGACTTTTGCCCTATGGCAAGGGACGTTGGGATGCTCGTCCCGGACTGGAAATCTGTACAACGGGGTGGGGTGAATATGTAACTCGTTATGTAGCAAACATTTAGCATAACTATGAAAAAATCGTGACTTTTTCACATTTGAACAACCTTATAGCGAAACGGCTCAAATAGGAAAGGAGATCAGCATGGTACAGAAAAAAGAAAGAAAACTCAAAGTGTATGGTGCCGTTGGTAAATGGTACAAAGATCCGCCGAAAATCCTGCTGCAAGGTAAATGGCTTGAGCAATGCGGCTTCGATTGCGGCAATCACATAAAAGTTAAGTGCGAAAATAAGAAATTGACTATTTCACTGATGGAACAGGAGGCAACAAGATGACAACGATCAATCATCATAAAGTACTGGAAATGGTTATTCAGCAGTACGAAGAAAAGTATGGAGAACCGGGTCTGGAGAAGGCGGACGTTGACGCTATGGTATACGGGCTCGGTGGTAATAAGGGAGATATCTATAAAGTGATGGTTCTTGGGATGGAACACTTTTTTGGAGATGTGCTTGACGCTAAATGTTATTTGAATTAAGAGCGTTGCGGTGAAGAGAGTAGGCTTGATTAAGTACTGCAATTGTGCTAAAATTAGACTAAAAGCAGACTAAAAGGAGGGTAGATATGGATTCGACTGCTATCTATTTGGATACATATGTTTTGCAGCAGGATATGAGAATTAGGCTGCCAAAAGCAATATTGGCAAATCTTGGTGCGACCAAAGGTGTAAGTAAATTTGACATATACCTTGATACCAAGAATAAAGAACTGATATTGAAACTAAATGAAAGACCGGAGGAGAAGTAATAAATGCGTTTTATCGGAAACAAAACTCAACTATTGGATAATATCAAAGAGGTCGTAGACAGGCATGCTACTGATGCACAGTCCTTTTGTGACATTTTTTCGGGAACAGCGTCTGTTGCGAGATTCTTTAAACCGTGGTATGAGATTTATTCAAATGACTTATTGTACTTTTCTTACTGCCTTCAGCGAGGCACTATTGAAATTCCTAAAAAGCCTACTTTCGATAAACTTGGAAAAGCAACTGGAATAGCAGATCCGATTGCCCACTTTAATAACTTAGAGACTGAGAACATGGAATCCTTGCCTGAGGAGAGAAGGTTTTTTCAGAACAACTATGCTCCTAAGGGCGGTCGCATGTATATAACAGATTCTAATGCATTAAGAATTGATTATACGCGAAACACTATAGAAGATTGGAAAACTGAAAAACTGATTTCCGAGGACGAGTATTACTATCTTGTCGCGAGCGTAATAGAGGGTATTCCTTTCGTATCAAATATTGCAGGAACATATGGTGCTTACAATAAAACGTGGGACGTCAGGTCAAATAAGCTTTTTGTGTTGATCGATTTACCGGTGATTAACAATGGGCGGAAGAACAAATCATTTAATGAAGATGGAACTGCACTTCTAACACGAATATCTGGAGATATTCTCTATATTGATCCGCCTTATAATGAACGACAGTATTTGCCTAATTACCATGTTTTAGAGACAGCAGCAAAATATGATTTTCCTGAATTAAGAGGAGTAACCGGGCAAAGACCATATGAACTTCAACGATCAGAGTTTTGTTCAAAGCGAACAGTTGTAAAAGCATTTGATGCCTTATTAGAGAATGCGCAGTTCAAGCACATTATTCTAAGCTATAACACTGACGGTTTAATGAGTGTTGATGAAATCGAATCAACAATGAAGAAGCATGGAAATCCAGCGTCTTTCGAGATTAACTATATACCTTATCGGCGCTTTAAAAGTAAAAGTGTAGTTACCAGGACGGAAGAACTAAAGGAAATGCTTGTTTATATCAGAAAAGAGGTGTAGTGGTGTCATCTTACATTAAGAGCCCAATGAATTACACTGGTGGTAAGTATAAAATACTAAAATCCATCATCCCAAGCTTCCCGGCAAAAATGAATACTTTTGTTGACCTCTTTGCAGGTGGCTTAAATGTTGGAATTAACGTTCAGGCGAATACTATATATGCAAATGATCAAATCACTTATTTGATTGATCTTTATAGATTGTTTCAGAGTACTCCGACGGAGGTGCTACTAAAGGACATAAAAGATAGGATTGCTTTTTACAATCTGTCACAAACAAATGCTGATGGATATAATGCATTGAGGGCAGAATACAACCGATCTCGATCATTGCTTGATCTGTTTGTGCTTACATGCTATTCGTTTAACCATCAAATTCGTTTTAATAGCAAACATGAGTTCAATACTCCATTTGGAAAAGAAAGAAGCTCATTTAATGACTCTATAGAGAGGAATCTGATACGTTTTTGTTCTGCCTTGCAAAAGAAAAACATCATTCTTTCTACGGGTGATTTTAGAGAATTTGATTTTTCGAATCTGTCTAAAGGAGATGTGGTTTACTGTGATCCCCCGTATCTGATTACAACGGGATCGTATAATGATGGGAAACGGGGCTTCAAGGATTGGACTGAGCAGGAAGATTCTGACCTGTTATTACTATTAGATGCTCTAAATAAGAGAGACGTCTTATTTGCTCTGTCTAATGTTTTTGTTCACAAAGGGCAGACAAACGAGGCTCTAATCGAATGGAGTAAAAAATATAACGTCTCGTACATCGATAAAAGCTATTCAAACTGTAGTTATCATTTTAAAGATCGCGAAACAAAGACTATAGAGGTACTGATTACAAACTATGAGTGGGAGGAGCCCAAATGCGAGCAAATGACTCTGACATTGTAAAGAATAAATTGTATTTAGAAGCGGAGCCGTTTCTCTCAGCCCACCCCGATTATGATCTAACTACTTTGCCATCATGGGTTGCTGAGAATATAGAAGATGCGCGAGTTTATGGGAATAGCAAAAAAGGGATTATTCTACCTGATGGTAGGAAGTATCACCTTGATAACCACCTTAATGATATGACGGGAAGAGAGTGGACGTTTTTTATTAATTCGGTGTTTTGCACACACTATCCTACCAGTGGCAAGGAAGCATACGCACACCATATAAGAAAAATACACCCAACACCTAAACCGCCACAATTAATGCGTGATCTGATACAGTTTTTCACGAAAGAAAACGAATTAGTCTTCGATCATTTTATGGGAGTTGGAGGGACTCTCCTTGGAGCCGCGTTGTGCAATAGAGTATCGGCCGGAATAGATCTCAATCAGGACTATATAAATGCATATCACGATGCGGCTAAAGAACTGTCATTGGCAGATTATTCCACCGAATGCGGGGATTGCCTGTCAGTGCTTAAGGATAACTCAAAAATGCATTCCTTGACTAACGGAAAGCAGATTAGCTTGTTACTGTTTGATCCCCCATATTCAAATATGATGAGTAAAGAAAAGACCGGGGCTGACATTGCGGTATATGGAAAAAATGCCACACCGTTTTCAAGTTCAGAATATGATCTTGGTAATATGGAACGGCCATTGTTCTTAACTAAATTGAGAGAGTCTGTAGAACTTGCATTGCCATATATCAAATTCAGGGGATATATTGTGCTGTTCATAAAAGACTTACAGCCGAGTAAAAAAGAGCCTAACTTACTCCATGCAGAAGTGATAAACGAATTAAACAAGATTCCAAATATCTTTTATAAGGGCATGAAAATATGGGCGGATGAGTCAACGAAACTATATCCTTATGGATATCCCTTTAGCTTTGTCGCAAATCAAATACATCAGTATATTCTGGTATTCAGAAAGGAGAAGTGACATGAGAGCCACTTCTCCTTAATCGATTTTTATTTCAGTAAAGACATTATCCTCGATGATAAGACAGGTTCCTTTGGTTCATTCATTATTAGGTGCCCGTCATCAGCAAGATAAAGCAGTACTTTTTCATGCGGAAGACTTCTTTTTGAACCACCAAAAATTGTTAAGTATCGTTTGACTGTGTAACCCGGAAAATATCGATTAATGTAAAGATTTTCGATATCATCGTATCCTTCGATTTCTGCTAATCCATTGGAGAGAGTCGTTAGTTTTTTCCCTTCCATCAAATAGACAATTTTGTTACTGTCGTCACGCATGATGACATCCGGGATCAACAGGTTGTGATTATCTGATCCGCAGTATTTTGGCAAAGTTATTAATTCGCCTGTCACCGATTTAAAGTAACCTCGCTCACATCCTGCATGATTCTGATATACTTCTTTTAATCCAAGATATTCACAAGCAATGTGGAATAAGATGGATGCCATTTTTTCTGATTTCTTTTCATAGTGCCAATATGAGTCTGGGAGTTCATATTTAGTCGGCATTGTTATTCCTTCCATTTTCAAATCCAGCATGTTGCATATGGATAAGAATTTGTTATGACTATTATTACGTACCGAGCTTTGTACAATATGGTGGTCAACTATTTCTATTTCTCCAGACCATCCAAGCTGGCGCAGTGTATAAGCAATATATGACAAAGCACCAATATTCGGATCATGAGCAATTTTGCCAATGTTTTTAGGTTTGTCTAATCGTCCGGATACGGTTATCTTGTCTCCAATTCTATTGATCAGAATTGGAGTGTTACCAGCAGGTGGCCTGCGCATGCCATTTTTGAATGCGATTAGCTCATCAATCGAGTGGAATGGCTTGAACCATTTATCTACGGGTTTACCTGATATTTTAACGTTGTTTGTAAGCAGCATATTAGTACCAAGAATGCTGGTATCACTTGGCTTTTTTTCCTTCCGCAGTTCTAATTCATCATTATAGAGCATGTACAGTGGAGCATCAGGATAGAAGGCCTTAATATATACGAATTTTGAGCATCGTTGGTACACTCCAGTATTTCTTGACTCATCGTCACTTGTCTTCGTTTCTTCGACGGCAAATACAAGATTGTTGTCACCGCCCTCTACAGGAGCGTTTTCTTGAACAAAAAACATGAAATCAAGAAAACTTGATCCACCGCTTACAGTTTTCACAAAGAGTTTGTTGATGCCATCAACAGATATTCCCTCAATCTCGTAAGTAAAGGAAAACACGTTATTATCTCCAATTGGACGGATGTCGATGTGGTGATGGCATGTAAAGTCAACACCAAAATCATCTTTGTAGATTTGCAATATTTGCTTAACGACCGATGCTTTAGGCTTTTCCTCTGTTAGAAACCAAATGTTGTTCATAAATCCTCCTTATATACCTTTTTATTATTGATAGTCATTTTTCATTTCAGAAACAGCTCTGGAATGTTATAGGCGACTTCCTGGGCTTCCTTCTGGGCGCCGAGATTGTCGCAAGTAAGCAGATCTTTTGATAGCTTGACTTCGTTATTTTCGATGTGGACGTAGTCAGACTGATGGCTCTTGATGTATGTCGAGACTTCGCGCGAGAAGCCGCTGCGCTGAAGCGTGATTGTCAGGGGATTGCAGGTACCGTATTCGACAAATTCATACCAGTCATTATTTCCGGGGATCACCTCTACATTGTGCAGTCGCTTATATTCCGTAGAGAACTTCAGAAAATAATTCGATATGCTGAAGAGGATCGTGTTCTCTATAACAGAGAGGGTGTCCGAGATGACAGAATTTCGATGTTCAATGCTATCATCATATGCTACGAGCTTCCCCTGTATTTTTACTTTGCTATCTTGCTGTTGCTGTTTGTATTCGATCGCCTTTTGAGTGATAAAACTGAGCCCGGTGCCAGACATCCACTGTGAAAGTATAACTGCGTACCATTTGAGCTTGCTGTGATTTCCGTAGGTGTCCTTGTATCCTAAAGTGCTACGTTCATATTTCTCCCATTTGAAGATCCGGCAGAGCGTCTCAAGGAAATCGAGGAGATCGTTATAATCAAAGTTGTCGTTAGCATTACGCTTAGGATATTCTAGACCTTGCTGGATCGCGCTGATCAGATTCGCAGTCTGATCGACTGAGATGTTAATATCATGATCCGGCTCGATATCCTTACCGGAATAATGCTCCTTGATGGCGGTGACCGCTTCCGAGGTTAGGAACTTGTCAAATGCTCTGCGCACATAGCTGTCCCGGCCATCCACGATGTTCTTGACCAAAATGAGCGAGAACTTACGGGCGGCACCATACGTGTCCTGCGTAAGATTCTTAACGGAAGACAAAGTCAGATCCCCGGCTGCCAAACTCTGAACGATGGCTTCCTTTTGCGGAGCAGTTAGATCAGCATCCACAGATAGCTTCTGTTTAGGAACTTCTTTCTGCAGCAGCTCTTCGAACTTCTCCGGCCTTGTATTATCATCAAGCCGGACGAGAAATACATTTCCATATAGGGAGTATTCCAAGCGTCCAACTCGTCCGATCAGATTCTTAAAATCAACAGGCGAAAGCTGCGCTCTCCCTGCGTAATAGCTGGTGATGAACAGATTGTCTGCCGGAAGGTTTACCCCTTCGATAAGAGTGCTTGTACAGAATATGATTTTTATCAGGCCTTTCCGGTACAAGTCCTCGATCCGTCTCCTGATGGTTGTCGGAAGGTATCCGATATGGTAGGCGACGCCTTTGGATATAAGTTTAGCAAGATAATAGTCATTGTGTACTTCCTGCCGGATCTCTTTTGCCAAGGCATCCAGCTCTTTATTCTTTAGCGGTGGGAGGGGATCTGCATACTCTAATGCCATATCAACAGCCTTATAGGTGGCATTGCAATAGACGATGCTACTGGCATCCTTTCCCATATACCTGAGCATCCCATAAATCGTAGAATCCTTCTTCATGTGAGCGAGAGAAGAAAACTGATTGCTATGCGGATTGTAGATGAATACTTCTTTGCCGTTCACGTAGTCCAGATAGTAGCTGAACTGTGAAGTAGGGGAGTATTTTGAAGCCAGAGTGGAATCGTCTGTTACCTCCGCTCCCGGAACCAATGATAAGTACAGATCCGGGTTTGGAATGTTTGGAGATGAGAAGATGACCTTCGGACACGGATTTCTCTCCGCGAGTAGATCGATTTCCTTATAGTAAAAGGTGCTCCTGCTTCCTCCGGAAGAAATCTTATGCGCTTCATCAACAAACAGATAATCAATCGCTATTCCCGGATTACTGATAATCAGATATAGAAGGCGCTCAGGTGTCAGTACGAAAATAAAGTGATGGTCTTCCTTAAGCACCAGGGCTCCTGCAGAGTTAACAAGGCGATAGTCCCTTTCTGAGAGCAGGTCTTTCAGATCATCGATGAACTTACTCGTGGTCTCGTTTATTAGCGCCTTGGTCGGAACGATAACGGCATAGTTATCTGTGGAGCCGTTTTGGATCATTTCCTTGACGAACATTCGCATAACGAATGATTTTCCCATAGAAGTGGGAGCCGAGAAGCTAAAGTAGTTATCTCCGAGGTGGTCGTATACGTCCTTTTGAGAACGGAAAAACTGACCGGACTCATCTGCAGGAATTGTGAAGTAGTCAGCGGTGTAATCGTTATAGATCCGATCAAGAACAGCAGGCGCTCTGTAGTCGGAGAATAACTTGTTTAAGCTCACCCGGTTTCCTGTGTTTGACAGAACTGATCCAGACACCAGGGCAACTTTACTATCACCCGGATAAAGCGCGTTCATGATCGCTATGATTTCCTGTGCCCATATTTTATGTTTATCCCCGTGTTTCACGTCCGGAGACTTGGATAGGATATCAGCAAACCGAAGAGCATCGTTTGTGTCCACAGGCATCAGAGGCTTATCAAGCCGAAAGAGCCTAACGGAGTAGTTGTATAAAAGATTGTCGTATATTTCATTCAGATAATCGTTGTTTTCAATTCCATCATAAATAACGGCGCCAAGGGTGCTGTTAGAATATTTCCTTGTCATACAGCACCTCCAGTCCCGGTAAGCAAATCTGCAAGAATCTGCTTCTTGTCATCTTCAGCATTATTGAACGGCAGAAAATAGAAGTAGAATGAATAGCTATCCAGATTCCGGCGCTTGACCTCCGAAGTAATATAAGGCGCGATGGCAGCCGCGTCCTCCGATAGGGTCTTTGAGACCTCCTGCCGGAACTGTTGATTAGTCATTCCGTTAGTATCGATGTCAACGGAATAACCAATAAATATGCCAAAGGCCTGATCCATATCAGACACACTATTGCGCTTAGGCAGTATCAGATCTTTTAGATAGGCAGAGGTCTTGTCATCGAATTGGAGCCCATAGGCGGTGCTCTCTACCAGCTTGATTTCATCGGAAGCGTCGTTTGCAATTTCCTGAGCGCAGTCTAAGGCGTGGCCTACAGCAGTGCGAAGGTTGGTGATGATATCAGATGCTCCGAACACAAGCTGATGGTATGGAGTGCCCGTACCGTCGTCGATGGCCAGCAGATGTATGCTATCACTTTTTGTAGCAGACTGTGCTTGTCGTATGTTGAGCTCGATTTTGCTGAACAACTTAGGCGCGTTCAGGATTTTTTCGAGAAATGCGTATAGCAGCATATTCCCTACAGTATTTCCGTTCTTTAAATCGTCTTCCGATTCTTTTTCCTTTAGTCTCTTCAGTGCATTTATGCCTACGGTCTCAAGCTCGTCATTCAGGCGAAAGCGCTCCATCTCAGCTCTGGAAAATACATACCTTCCGACGTTATTCAGTAAGAACTTCTTCAAATCCCTGTCTGTGAATTTACAATTGGATATGTTTAGGTGGAACACCCTGAGATCGTGAGCATTCGTAAGCTGAAGGGAAGCCGTATGCTTTACCTCAGTAAATACATTGTCAAATGTGCGATCGTTGAGCGTCTTTGTGATCTGAGGAGTATAGGTTTTGATTTCTTTCTTCAGAGAGATACTATCCGCCTTTGACTTAAGAGAGCTGATGTAGTCTTTCGTTATTTCTTTGATTGCATCCTCGTTGCCATTTCCCTTGGTGTTTGCTGCGGCATAAAGGAACAGTATCGAAACAAGCCATGCCGGGTCATATTCGGTCATGGAAAGGATATCCGCTTTTGATTCTTGTGACTTGCTGCAAAGGATCGTATCATTCCCGATCTTGTCGTCCTCTTCGAGAATATCCAGAAGGGCAGCAATGACCAACTTCATGTTGTTAGGATTGATTTTGTTTATTACTGTACTACGCACGCCTTCGATAATATCTTCATAGGAAAGATCTGATGCCTTGGCAGCAACATCGGGATGAATGTCTCGTGAGCCATTTCCCATCTTCGTCGCGGCACCATTGTCATCGGTGAAGTTATAAGTTTCATCCAGCAATAAAAGAAGAGCGCCATTTATCTCACGCTGCTTTGCGGAGGACGCCTTGTTCTTATATAAAACCTGCAAAATCGAACCGTAGCAAATTCGTTTCATTGAAATCACTCCAGACTGCTATTTGTTATCGTCATTTACGAAGTCAACAATGTCCCCAACATTGCATTTTAGGCTCGTACATATTCTGCCGAGGACTTCCATGCTGATTGGCATGTTTTTTCCCATCTTAGCCATCGTGGAGGATGTTATATGAGCGTCTGCCATAAGATCCTTCTTGAGCATGTTCCTGTCAATCAGTAGTTTCCACAGCTTGTTATAACTGAAAGTCATGGTTTTCTCCATAATTCAAATCCAGATAGTTTACCTTTCATACATATTATATCACCATCTCCAAAAATAACAATTTCAAATGCTACATAACATAGCTGGCCTTCACAATTACGAAGGTCAGTATTTTTTTGTGCAAAAGAAACTCATAGGCAACTCTCAGGCAACTGCCAAGCATTTAGAACGTCTGATTTCGAGTGTACTTTAAGAATAGAAGAAGTTAAAACCTTACAGCAAAACAAGCGGAGGGAAGCAATGGCAGAAAAGCAGAACCTAATAGACACCATCGAATATCTGGCAGATAGAGTAGCCGAGGGTCGTGGATCGAAAACCGCAATGTCAGCATTTAACGGCAATGACATCAGCAATCTCGAAGATCTCAGTATCGGAGAGCTCTGGGAGATTCTTGGAAATCTACAGCAGATGGATGCTGACTGATACTTTTTAGCAAAAGTTAGTCAAACCGGAAATTACCCTTCCTATTTGACTTCTATCATACAACCAAGATCACAGGAAAGGAGGAACTGAGCAGTGACCGCAACGGAACGCCGCGAAGAGATCATGAGAATCATGGTCGCTCGCAGACAAGAGAATATGACGAATCTTGCCGTAGAGCTAGGTGTGACGACGCGGACACTCAGGACGGATATAGAAATCCTGACTTGCCAGTATCCTTTGACAACGGTGAGAGGAAACGGAGGAGGTGTTCTTCTTGATCCATCGTATCATCCCTACAAGAATACGCTATCGAGAAAACAGACTGAGGTGCTCATTAGTTTGATGGGTAGGGCTACAGATGAAGAACGCCTAGTGGTAGAGGACCTTCTCCGGGAGCACTCGAACTATGTACTGGATCTAAAAAATAATTTGACACGGCCATGAGAGCCGAATGTAGAAAGGTAGGTAAAACATATGGCAAAGGTATTTATATGTTCACCGTATCGTGGTGATGTGAAGAAGAACATCAAACTAGCAAAACTTGCTGCGGGACTTGTAATATTCCGCGGCGACATCCCGATCATCCCTCATCTGTATTTCCCGCAGTTTTTGAAAGAAGATAACCAGCCGGAGCGTATTGAAGGAATCAAAATGGGTGTCGAACTCATGAAAGATTGCGATGAGCTTTGGATCGTCGGGACCAACATAACAGCAGGCATGGAATTTGAACTGAAAACCGCTAAGGAAATCAAGATTACGGTTAAGCTCTATGACGAAAACCTGGCGCGCATAGATACAGACACGCTGGTGTTAGATGAGCGACTTGATGATAGGTATAGAGAAATAGTGAAAGACTTGACGTTTTTTCGCTACTGTTAGGAGTGAAAACAAATGCAAAAAACATATAAGAAAATCGCAGAGGGCTATGAAAAACTGGCCGAAGGGTATCGTGAACTGGCTGAAGGCGATACCGAGGAAACTGCTGCAGAAACTGAAAAGGAAATCAGCATCGAAGACGTTAGAGCAGTCCTCGCGGAAAAATCCCAAGCGGGAAAAAGAAAAGAGGTAAAGGATCTCCTCTTGAAATATGATTCAGGCAAGCTCTCTGGTGTGGATCCAAAAAACTATGAAGCACTTCTTAAAGATGCGGAGGTGCTGTGATGGGGGCGCATGCAAGGTGCTCACCGTCAGCACTTCATAGGATTCTGAACTGTACACCTTCGCTTACACTATCAGAGCAGTTTGATGATGAAGAAAGTAAGTATGCGGCAGAAGGATCCGCAGGACATGTTCTTGCAGAGCACTGCATAAAAAAGTATTTGAAGCTGCAGACAACAAAGCCTAACTCCGAATACTACACAGAAGAACTTGTTGAGGCAGTGGATGAGTATGTGGACTTTGTCAAAGGCGAGATAGAGGAAGCAAAAGAAGAATGCAAGGATCCGGTTTTCGCGGTTGAGCAGAAGGTCGACATAAGCGATTACATCGACGATTGTTTCGGGACAGCAGACATGGTCATAGTGACGGAGAAAGTCGCTCATATAATCGATTTGAAGCTGGGACGAGGTGTTGAGATAAGCGCCGAGAGAAATGAACAGCTTATGACGTACGGACTTGGTATCCTTTCTATGGCAGAGATGCTCTACGGCGTAGAGACAGTCAGGCTTACGATTTTCCAGCCAAGGATAAGTAACTATAGCACATGGGATATCGCGGCTGGTGACCTTAAGAAGTGGGGCGATGAAATTCTAAAGCCCAGGGGAGCTATGGCTCTTATCGGAGCCGGTGATTTTAGAGCAGGAAGCTGGTGCAGGTTCTGTAAGGCAAGAAATCAGTGCAGGGCGAGAGCCGAGGAGTTTTTAAAGCTCGCACAGATGGAATTTAAGGAGCCAGCACTATTAACCGATGAAGAAATCGCAGACGTTCTTAAGAAGGTAGACGACCTTTCAAAGTGGGCAGCGGACATATATACGTATGCACAGCAGGAAGCTATAACTCATGGAAAGTCGTGGCCAGGATACAAACTGGTAGAAGGCCGTAGCAACAGGAAGTATACAAGTGAGGTTGATGCGGAAGATGCTGCAAAGCAGGCAGGATATACGGATATATATAAGCATTCCCTTATTGGCATCACAGACATGGAAAAGCTGATGGGCAAAAAAGACTTTGCCAGGGTGCTTGGAAAATTCGTATATAAGCCACAAGGCAAGATCACACTGGTTCCTGAATCAGATAAACGAAAAGCAATAACAAAAGATACCGCAGAAGCGGAATTTACGGAGGTAAAGAATAATGGATAATAACACAGGAAGCACAAAGGTTATAGTACCTTGCAGATTTTCATATCTGCATTGCTGGGAGCCGAACTCAGTAAACGGAGGAGATCCGAAGTATAGCGTGTCAGCCATAGTAGCAAAGTCGGATAAGAAAACTGTTGCAGCAATAAGTGCAGCAATAGAGCAGGCAAAGAAGGACTCGGTGTCAAAGTGGGGAGGCAAGGTTCCCGCAAACCTTCATCTTCCTTTGAGGGATGGTGATATAGACAGGCCGGATGATGAAGCATATAAAGATGCATATTTCTTTAATGCTAATTCACGTCAAGCCCCGCAGGTGGTAGATGCGAAGGTGCAGCCTATCATCGATCAGAACGAAGTGTTCTCAGGATGTTACGGGAAGATTAGCGTGACATTCTACGGATACAACTCAAATGGAAATCGCGGGATCGCAGCGGGCCTTGGTAATATCCAGAAACTAAAAGACGGTGAGAGTCTTGGCGGTAGGACAAGCGCGGCAGAAGATTTTGATACCGAAGAAGACGAAGATTTTCTTGCATAGGAAAGCAGGGCGGATGGCAAACGCTGTCCGCCTGTTTTTTACGAAGGAGGGCACAGAATGAAGCTAGGAATTGATATAGAGACATATAGCGATGTCAACCTTGTAAAGGCTGGCGTTTATGCATATGCGGACAGCCCGGCCTTTGAGATTTTACTGTTCTCATATGCTTTTGATGATGAAGAAATCGAGGTCGTTGATATTGCATCTGGAGAGAAACTCCCGGACAGAGTAATGATGGCACTAACCGATAATAGCATAATAAAAACCGCGTTCAATGCAGCATTTGAACGTACCTGCATCGGAAAATACTACGGCCTTTCACTTGATCCTGCAGGGTGGCAGTGTACAGCGGTGCAATCTGCAATGTTAGCTTTGCCGCACGCGCTTGATGACGTAGGTGAAGTACTTAGTATTAGCCACAAGAAGCTGAAAGAAGGTAAAGACCTGCTCCGGTACTTTTCTATGCCATGCAAACCCACAAAGGCTAATGGCGGTAGGCGCAGGAACAGGCCTGAAGATGCTCCGGAAAAATGGGAGCAGTTTAAGAAATACTGTATTCGTGATGTTGAAGCCGAAAGAGAAATCAGAAGGAAGATTGCTAAATTCCCTATCCCAGAAGAAGAACAGAAACTATATCAGATGGATCAAGAGATCAATGATAGAGGAATCCTTGTAGATATGGAGCTTGTGGAGCACGCGGTCACGTGTGATAACGAGTACCGCGAAGCTGTAACAAAGAGAGCATACGAACTTACCGGTCTTGAGAATCCAAACTCACCAGCGCAAATTAAAGGCTGGCTTTCAGAACATGGCGTCGAAATGGAAAGCCTCAGTAAAAAGGCTGTTGGAGATATGATTAGTGAAGCAGATGGAGAAGTGCTTGAGGTACTAAAGCTCAGGCTTCTTATGGCCAAGACATCTGTAAAAAAGTATGAAGCAATCAAACGGTCGGTGTGCTCTGACAAAAGAGTGCATGGGCTGCTTCAGTTCTACGGTGCAAATAGGACCGGCAGATGGTGTCTTACCGGGGATCATGAAATATTGACTCCGGGTGGATGGGTAAGGCTCGATGAGTTTCACGGTGGATTGATGATGTGCTGGAATCAGGCGACAGAGGTGCTATCATTTCAAAACGCAAAACAACTAGCCTTTCCATACACCGGAGAAATGATTACATATGAAGGACAGCGGATTTCTCAGATAGCAACGCCGGATCATAAAATGGCTACTCTTTCCAAAGAAGGATACTGGGAGTCAAGGACAGTAGCAGATATAGGAGAACACCGATTCACGATTCCTTTTACCGGACATAGGGCTTATCAAATCAAGCCGTCTGATGCCGAAGAATTAAGAGTACTTATCATGACGCAGGCAGATGGACATTATACAGTAGATGGTAGTCTCAGATTCCATTTTTCAAAGAAAAGAAAAGTGGAAAGATGTAAGCACCTTTTGCGGCAATGCGATATTTGCTTTGTAACATCAAATAATAATGATGGAACAATAACAGTAACAATAAAAAGTGCTTTTATTCCATTATGGCTAAGAGCCTTTAATAAAAAGACATTTGACTACTGGATGCTTGATGAGCCCTTGGAGGTGATGTTTGATGAGATCCCTCTTTGGGACGGATGCTATACAGCCAAGAACTCAATCCAGTACTCAACTACAAATAGAAAGAATGCCGATGTGGTGCAGGCGTGTGCTCTATGTGCGGGCTTTAGTGCAACACAAAATGTTAAGCGTCGCGATAAGTGGTCTGATACATATGTTGTTAATATCTGGCTAAGGCCTGGTCATGGGACGTCTATAAGACGGGAACAGGTAAAAAAGGTCGATTATGATGGCACAGTATATTGCGCTGAAACGCCTACAGGATTTTTCCCCGTAAGGCGGGAAGGGAGAATCTGGATCACAGGTAATTCAGGCAGGCTAGTGCAAGTCCAGAACTTACCGCAAAACCATATACCTGATCTGGCACTTGCAAGAGATCTCATAAAAGCCAGCGACTATGAAACGCTGGATATGCTATATGATTCAACGCCGGGAGTCCTTTCGGAGCTCATAAGGACCACGTTCATTCCAAAGCCTGGATGCAGGTTTATTGTATCCGACTTCTCTGCTATTGAGGCCAGAGTGCTTGCATGGCTATCAGGAGAAAAGTGGAGGCTGGATACCTTTGAAGCAGGCGGTGATATTTACTGCGCTTCAGCTTCAAAAATGTTTGGAGTGCCTGTTGAAAAGCATGGAATAAATGTACACCTGCGGCAGAAAGGGAAAATAGCTGAACTTGCACTCGGATACGGCGGATCGGTCGGAGCACTAACATCTATGGGAGCATTAGATATGGGGCTTAAGGAAGAAGAACTGCCGCCACTTGTGCAGCAATGGCGTACAGCAAATCCGCACATTACGAAGTTCTGGTATGGAATAGACGCAGCAGCCGTAAAAGCAGTGAAGAAAAAAACTACGGTTCCGCATGGGAATCTAGAGTTTTCATATAAGTCCGGCATTCTCTTCATAACGCTTCCATCCGGAAGAAAGCTGTCATACATAAAGCCTCGAATGATAATAAACAAATTTGGAAGAGAGGCTTTATCGTATGAAGGCGTGGGTGATGCGAAGAAGTGGATGCGGATAGAAACATATGGAGCAAAGATTACAGAAAATATAGTCCAAGCAACAGCAAGAGATCTTCTTGCGCAGGCCATGCTTAGGCTAACAGACGCAGGCTTTGATATCGTAATGCATATTCACGATGAAGCCGTTGTAGAAGTGCCGGATGGAAGATCCAGCGTAAATGAAATATGCAGCATCATGGCTGAAGCGCCAGAGTGGGCAAAAGGACTGCCACTGAACGCAGATGGCTATGAATGCGAGTTTTATCAAAAAGATTAATGGAGGCTATTATGAACGAGGGAAAAATCCTGCATATTAAATATCCGACAGGTTACATGGATATACGGGTGGAGAACTTCTTCCCAGCGACACTAGATAGAGCCAGGATGGTGTTTCGTTTGATGCATGAATACTCATCAGAAGAGGACATCAAAATGATCTATGACTATCTCTGGGAGAAGATTGAAGAAAGCACGAACGATAGCTGCGAGTACTCTGTGACACTGTCAATTACAACAGATAAGAAAGAAGAACGAAAGGCTGCAGATGGACTCAGGAAAGCCAAGAGCATGAAAAAACGTGCTGAGCGTAATTTGGAGTTACTTAAGAAAATCACAAAGTATAAGGAGGAATAGCTCATGAATATATCGATAGGCAACTCCCGGATGGAGAAGCATTGGAACCTTGAAGATATGGCGCTTACTGAGTTTAAGGATAGAATCGCTACTACAAAGTACACATCTGAGACGGCGGCGCAGTATATAAAAATGTCAAAAAAGCAACAGGATGAAATCAAAGATGTGGGCGGCTTTGTACTTGGAAAGTTAAAAGGCGGAAGAAGAAAAAAATCGAACGTGATCTCAAGGTCAGGGTTATCGTTAGACATGGATTATGCGGATGAAGGGATCATTGACCAGATCGATATGTTCTTTCCATTCAAAGGATATATATACAGTACGCATAAGCACACGCCAGAAAAACCGAGACTTAGGCTTATCATTCCATTATCTAGGGATGTGACAGCAGATGAGTATGTGGCGGTAGCGAGAAAAGTGGCAGATGAGATCGGAATTGAACTTTTCGATGATACGACATATGAGCCAAGCCGCCTTATGTATTGGCCATCTACGTCTTCAGATGGAAAGTTTGTATTTCATGAAGTTGAGGGAGAGATCCTGGATCCGGATAGTATCCTTTCAAAATACAAGGATTGGAAGGATAGTTCAGAGTGGCCGGTATCAAATCGCCAGCAGCGTGTTGTAAACAGGGAAATAAAGAAGCAGGCGGATCCTTTAGAAAAGGAAGGTACCGTAGGTGCATTTTGCAGAGCCTATTCAATAACAGATGCTATCGATACGTTCCTTCCAGAGGTATATCAGAAAAGCGCAATGCCGGGACGCTACGACTATATTCCAGCAGATTCGCAGGCTGGCGTTGTTATTTATGATGATAGATTTGCATATAGCCATCATGCTACGGATCCTGCGTGCGGCAGGCTTATGAATGCATTCGATGTTGTGCGCATACATAAGTTTGGCTCAAAGGATGAAAGAAGCGATCCGGATACGGAGCCTACGAAGCTACCATCCTTTAAGGCAATGATGGAGTTTGCTGTAGAAAATGAAAATGTAAAGAAGCAGCTCGCAAAAGAGCGTATGGCAAGGGCCCAGGGAGAGTTTGACGATGAAGAAGGTGAATGGCAGACTGCACTCGCTCTAGATCGGAATGGTAACATAAAAGACACGCTGAATAATATAGCTATCATTATAAGAAATGATCCTAACCTTGCGGCCATCGTATATAACGAGTTTAAAAGTACTGTGGACGTAATTGGGGATCTACCTTGGAAACAAGTACATCCTGGATGGGCAGATGCCGATGTTGCAAATGCAAAGCTATATTTTGAAAAGGTTTATGGCATATGGTCTCCAGCAAAGTTTAAGGATGGGCTTCTTGCCGTAGTGTCAGCTGAACGTCTCTACCATCCTATCAAGGTATATTTTAAGGATCTGAAATGGGATGGCATTGAAAGGCTGGACACGCTGCTAATAGATTATCTTGGAGCAGATGATACTAAATATGTACGCACTGTAACAAGAAAAACATTTACAGCAGCGGTAGCAAGAGTTTATGAGCCGGGTATAAAGTTCGATTCGATATTAGTTCTTAATGGCAAACAAGGAATCGGAAAGTCTACGCTATTTCAGATCCTTGGAGGCGATTGGTATTCTGATAGTCTTTCCATATCAGACATGAAAGATAAGACCGCAGCGGAGAAACTACAAGGGTACTGGATACTGGAGCTCGGAGAACTTGCTGGTATAAAGAAAATGGATGTTGAGACTGTAAAGTCTTTTGTTACAAGAACAGATGATAAGTTCAGGCAGGCATATGGCATTGTGGTAGAGAGCCATCCAAGGTCCTCGATCATAGTTGGAAGCACAAATTCTGAAGGTGGCTTTCTACGTGATATTACGGGTAACCGGCGTTTCTGGCCGGTGCATGTATCGGGAAAGGGCAAGTATCAACCCTGGGATCTGAAGGACGTTGATCAAGTGTGGGCTGAAGCAATATATCGCTATCATGAGGGAGAGAAGCTATTCCTTACGGGAAAGGAAGCAGCCGAGGCATATGCTATGCAGCAGGATGCTATGGAGTCTGACGACAGAGAAGGCATTGTGGAAGATTACCTTGATGCGCTTCTTCCGACAAGCTGGGGAGAAATGGACCTGTATCAGAGACGGAGTTTTCTTGCTGGATCCGAATTTGAAGGCAGCAGCATTACAGGTACGGTTAAACGCGAGAGGGTATGCATTATGGAAATATGGTGTGAGTGTTTTGGTAAGGAGCGTCAAAACCTGAGGAGGACAGACTCTTATGAAGTCGAATCAATTCTGAATAAAATTCCCGGTTGGAAAAGGTATGAAGGGAATGATTCCGGGAAGATGAGAATACCCCCCTACGGCGTTCAAAAAGCATTTATCAGAAAAAGTAAGGAAACACTGGGAAACAAATAATTGTTTCCTGAAGTTTCCCAGAAATGCATAGGAAACATGGATAAGAAACATGCGTAATGTCAGTAATGGCAAGGCTCTAAGGCTGGTTTGTTTCCTTGTTTCCTAAGAAATCATATAAAGTACTTAAAAAGTATATTAAATAGAGAGATAGGCAACACGCATATACGCGTACACGTATATATGGCAGAAACGGTCAGGAAACGGCAATGGGAAACATGGAGGAGTTATGCGAGAAAGTTATATAGAGAAAAGGCTAGTGCAAGAGGTGAAAAAGCGCGGCGGACTCGCTATGAAATTTGTATCGCCGGGCCTCGATGGTGTGCCAGATCGGATCGTGCTTCTGCCAGGCGGCAGGATTGCCTTTGTGGAAGTTAAGGCGCCAGGACAGAAGATGAGGCCGCTTCAGCTTAGACGAAAAGAGCAGCTTTCGGATCTCGGATTTAAAGTTTATATCTTGGACAGCATAGAAATGATTGGAGGAATTATTGATGAAATACAAGCCATATGAATACCAGCAATATGCTGAGGAATACATTCTGGATCATAAGATGTGCTGCCTGATGCTTGATATGGGACTTGGCAAAACAATTATTACACTTTCAGCACTATGGCAGCTGGCACTAGATAGATTTGATGTAAGCAGGATACTTGTCATAGCGCCTAAAAGGGTGGCAGAGGATACATGGCCAAAAGAGATATCAAAGTGGGAGCATTTAACAGGGCTTAACTATTCATTGGTGCTTGGCAGCAAGGATAAAAGGGAAGAGGCACTTTCCAAGAGAGCCTTTATATATATTATCAACAGGGAAAACGTTGTGTGGCTTACGCAGAATCATAAATGGGACTTTGACATGGTCATAATTGATGAGCTTTCTAGTTTTAAATCGAATCGGGCACAGAGGTTTAAGGCTCTTAAGAAAGTGAGGCCTATGGTAAAGCGTATCGTAGGTCTTACCGGAACACCGGCTCCAAACTCGCTTATGGATCTGTGGGCCGAAATATATCTTATGGATATGGGTAAAAGGCTCGGCAGGTTCATCACAGGATACAGAGATAGGTTCTTCCTCCCGGACAAGAGAAATAAAGAAATCATATATAGCTATAAGCCAAGGGACGGAGCAGAGGATGCAATATATAAACTTATCGGTGATATATGTATTTCCATGAAGGCAGCGGATCATATCAAGATGCCTGAAAGGATTGATAACATTGTGGAGGTTAGCATGAGCAGCAAAGAACAGAAAATATATGATTCTTTCAAGGCTGACATGGTTGTATCCATAAAAGGGAAGGTGCTTGATGCAGCAAATGCGGCGGCACTTTCAGGGAAGCTCCTTCAGATGGCAAACGGTGCGGTGTATGGAGATGATAGGAAGGTGTTTACAATTCATGATAGAAAACTTGATGCATTAGAGGATCTTGTAGAAGCAGCGAATGGCAAACCTCTTCTTGTGGCCTACTGGTATAAGCATGACTTAAAACGGATAAAGAATAGATTTAAAACGGCAAGAATGATTGACACATCAAAAGATATTACTGATTGGAATGCTGGGAAAATTGAGATAGGACTTATTCATCCTGCATCTGCTGGGCATGGACTAAACTTGCAGGAAGGTGGCTCCACCATAGTATGGTTTGGACAGACATGGTCGCTAGAGCTTTATCAGCAGCTTAATGCGAGGCTCTGGAGACAAGGGCAAAGAGAAACCGTTGTTGTTCATCACATTGTGACAAAAGGCACGATAGATGAAAATGTTATGAAAGCACTTGGCAAAAAAGATGCTTCGCAAGCAGCGCTTATAGATGCTGTCCGGGCACAGATAGGAGGTTAGCTATGAGTGAGAAGATAGAAAATATAATAAGGGATTATCCGAAGAAGAAACAGGAGCTTGAATGTCTGAAGCACCAGATCATGGATTTTCGTGGAATCTCAGAAGAGGATATGATCGATTCTATGTGTTTTAAACAGCCAGAGGGAGAAAGGGTCGAATCCAGCGGCACTTCAGACAAAACCGGCAAGATAGCAGTGAGCTATAAAGATAAAATGGAGCATATCAATAGTGACTGGTATGAATACCTTGAAAGGAAATATTTCAATCTTGCAGAAGAGATACGCTTCTTTGAATCAGCTTTAGCTGCACTTTCTGGTGACCTTCCAGATATTATGACGGACATGATTATACATAATTGTACTTGGGATTGTCTTTGCAGCATGTATCATGTTTCTAGGACCATGATTGCAAAGTACAGAAGAAAGGCGATCCGGGAGCTTGATGTGTTATATGAAAATCACGAGAATGAAATGGTGGAGTATATGCTTTCATAATTACCCTCCCATAAGGGTTGACAGATTGAAACCTCATGTGCTAAAATTCTATTACAGGGAGGTTCAACCATGGATAAGAGGCTAGCAGAGGAGTTGTTTTTTTCTAAGGAAGCAGCAGACTATTTGGGTATTACAACACAACGTCTTAATACTCTGGTTAAAGATGGGAAAATAATACCTTTAAAAAAATCTTCATCGGGAACAATCTTCCATATTACTGAATTAAATAAACGAAAAGAAGAACAGAAAATATTTTCCAGAGTAGGTCAGGGAGGTGGAGTTGGCATGTTTCGATTCGATACAGACGATAAAAAAGAAGCATTAAACTTTGCGACACTAATGAATGTACTTGGAATCACTGAGCAACGTTTAGAACCTCTTTTTTCAGAATTTAGTAAAAAAGTAGATGTTACAGTATTTCTTGATACAAATGATGTAATAAAACAATATGCAGACTATTTCAAGGTAGATGTTGAAAGACTAATTAAAGAATTTCACATAGCTGAACGTGCATTTTCGAATTTGCATGAATCGGACGAAATTATAAAAAGAGGAAGTCAGGATTATCCGCCGCTATTAGCTGAGACTGCTCAGGCACCACGTTTCTTATATCTTCGCGGGAAAAAATCGCTTCTGTTTGAAAAACGTACTGTTGCATTGGTTGGATCAAGAAAAGCTTCACCTAAGGCAATGGAAAATACTAGACGATTAACAATCAAACTTGGAGATAATGGAATAACGATTGTATCTGGTTTGGCAAAAGGGATTGATGTCACAGCACATAGTGAGGCGTTGAAAAATGGGTATAACACTATTGCTGTTATTGGTACAAACCTAAATCAGTATTATCCTGCCGCAAATAAAGAAGTTCAGTTGATGATTGAAAAAAAGGGGCTTGTGGTATCGCAATTTTCTCCTGCAAATAAAACGCAAAGATGGTTTTTCCCAATGCGTAATGGCGTGATGAGTGGATTATCATTAGCTACTGTTGTCATGGAAGCCGGGGAAACGTCAGGTGCTTTAAAACAAGCAGATTATGCCCTTAAACAGGGAAGAGAAGTTTTGATTCCGCAGAGTGCTTTGAAAATGGAGTCTATAAGTTGGCCTGAAAAGTATGTCAAAAAAGGTGCAAAAGTAGTAACATATCCAAGGGACGTTTTAGAGATTTTGGCTGAAAGTAATATCTTCAAAGTCGACAGAGAATGTAAGCAACAAACAATTGATGATTTATTGCAAACGGACAAATCTGAAGCGAAATTGGCCGAAACAAAACCAGCAAAGATCAAATGGATTGATCAAATGCCTGATGGAGAATAACTATGTTTAGGTGTATCACAGAATTAAAAGGTCTTGTTGTTGACATAGATAGCTTTGGTAGTGGTGATAAGGCGATTTGGATTGATATTAACAGTATCATTCCGTGTGTTTTTATATCTGCGGATAAAAATACCCGAGAATATCTTAGCATTCTTTTTGGTGCAGAAAAAGTAATTGCAATGAAGAAATTTGAAAAAATTTTTGCTCCAAATAAAGTCACGCATGCTAGAGTTCTAACGGTATTAAAAGTTCAAAACACAGAAGTAGCATATTTGTCTGCAAGCCATGAGTTTTTGAAAAAAGCAAATAGCTTTTTATGTGGTTCAATTTGGGTCACAGATACGGATAGAATTACATATGAGCAGGCAAGTGAATCACCTGACTTAATAATAGAGAGTTTAACTGAGCTGAAAATTGCATTGCAACGACATGTGGCTGGATTCTATGGAGAAATGTTATTATTCCCAGGAGCAAATTTTCCGGCAAGAATGTTGCCTGTTGATTTTAATGCTGATGACGATAATGATAGCGATATTGTTCCAATGTATGTATTAGGGCGCTATTATGGTTATGCTCATTATATGAACCAACTACATCCATATTCTTCAGCAATTTATTTGAATAAAAAAACGAGAAGAACATATACAGGTGTATTTGATAAAAGATTTGAAAGTATTTATTCGGCAGCGGTTAATGCTATAAAACCGGCACATAAAATTGATTGTATTTGTGCAGTGCCAGTAAAGCCTGGGAAAACACCACGCTTTGATAATATATTGAATGGAGTGGCTAGCACTTGTGGCATTGAAAATATTGGTAAGCAATTCATATGTATACATAATTATTCGGATCAAAAATCATTATCAAAAGAGGAACGGAATAAAAATGTTCGAGGCGCATTTTCCTTTGCAGGAGATTTAACAGGAAGGACAGTCGTGCTTATTGATGATATATCATCGACGGGGTCAACTTTAAGAGAATGTATAAGAGTACTGAGAAATAGTGGGGCACAAGAAGTTGTGGTTATAGTACTTGCAATAAACCAAAACAAATTAGGTGCCTACTGGTCGCTGGATAACCCACAGGTGACCATGCCCCGATTGTGGAGGGAAAATGGTATTGCTTGCAAATAAAAATGGTGGATTGTTTTATAGTTGCATTGATTGTTATAAACAGCACAAACCAAATTCGAGCTGTAATTTTATAGATGGCTGGAAGCAATTATGTGATTCCGAAAACGAGAAATTTGATAAGATAATTGTTGAGCAGGAAAGAATGAAACAAGCGATAAATGAAGGTAATGAAACGGAGCCAATTAGTCTAGAACGCACTATTAAGTGCCCATATTGCGGTTCTATTAATAAAGTTGATTTTGGTGAATTCGCTGATAAGTCAACGTATGATCGCCAAATGGGGACAGAGACCTTATATGAATTTGATACGGATAGTATCACCTGCACAAGCTGTCAAAACCTTTTTCATATTGATGGTCACATTTGTGAATACCCTCCTGGGGCTTTTGATTCGGAAGATGTTAATGTTGCACAATTAGAAGAAGATCTATAGGGGATAGGTTACGCTAAGATGGTTTACTAAGAGTGTACTGTTTTGTAAATAAGGTTGTGGTATTATTAAACTGACCAAAAGAATATGATGGACCGGCGGAGAGATCTGCTGGGTCTTTTTATATGCAGAAAGGAGGAAGCCGATGCCGCGAAGACCAGACACGCCATGTAAGCATCCAGGATGCGCTAGGCTTGTTCCTTACGGTAGGAAGTACTGTGATGAACATGCGCCGCTTCACATTGGTGATGTGAAGAGCACAAAGCAAAAGGGATACGGATCGAGATGGCAAAGGGAAAGCAAAGCCATATCTTAGAGCACATCCGCTTTGCGTTCGGTGCCTTGCCAAAGGAAAGTACACTAAGGCAACGGTTGTTGACCACATCGTTCCACACCGAGGAGATCAGAAGCTCTTCTGGGATAGGAGTAATTGGCAGAGTTTATGTAAATCATGTCATGATAGCAAGACTATGACAGAAGACAGAGGACATTGAATATAAGTATTGACTGCCGGGTAGGGGCGGTCAAAATCTCCACAGCAAATATTTCTGAAGACCGGCGCCCCCTCAAACGTGCATTTTCGCAGAATAACGGGGAGGGGATACCGGGCTGTTGTGATTTTTTCACGAAAATTTCATAACAGCGGTGAAATGGAAACATAAATGAAACGCGGCCTGGCGCTGATATTGCTTGACTAATCATGGCCCTAGAGTGATGAATAGTCGTGCAAGAAAAGCAATGCGCTGATAATTGAGATTTGATAAATAGTTGATTTTTATAGCTGCAGATTGATGCGGAAAGCGCATGATTTACAGCTTTTTTGTTTTGCAACAAAATAGCAGAAGAAGGTGATGAAATGACAGATGAACAGGCATCTGCAATCAGAGAGCTCCGGCTCAAGGGAGAAGGATATAGAGTTATTGCATCTGCACTTGGGCTTTCGCGTGATATTGTCAGGAATTATTGTAAATCACATGGCCTGAGCGGATATGGGAATGCTCTTGTATTGAATGTAAAGGAACAGATGGATATGGGAAAGGTCTGTCTCTATTGCGGGAAAGAGTTATCGCAAGCAGCGACCGGAAGAAGAAGGAAGTTCTGTTCAGACGAATGCAGAAGAAAATGGTGGGCTGAACATCCGGATAGGATTAAGAGAAGCGATTCTGCATACTATGAACTTACTTGCGTTCATTGCGGCAGGACCTTTTTGTCATATGGAAATAAAAATAGAAAGTATTGTTCGCATAGCTGTTATGTGAAAGATAGATTCCTTTCAAATCCTGATGAAGAAGAAATTGGAATACAAAAAACGGAGGAAGAAAATGAGTAGCGCGATGGAATGGAAAAAACTTGCGATAGATGATCTTAAGCCAGCTTCATATAATCCGAGGAAGAAGCTAAAGGCTGGAGATAGCGAATATGAGAAAATAAAGAACTCTATCCAGGAGTTTGGTTATGTGGAACCAATTATAGTGAATTATGACATGACAGTAATTGGCGGCATCAAGGATAACGGTTCTTAAAGATCTTGGTATACTGAGGTGGATTGTGTCATGGTGCATATTGAAGACGAGAGTAAAGTTAAGGCTCCTCAACGTTGCGCTAAATAAAATCACTGGCGCATGGAATGAAGAACTTCTTGCAGATCTGCTTGTGGATTTACAAAAGGAAGATTTCAATTTAGATTTAACAGGGTTCGAGCCACCAGAGGTGGAACAGCTATTTTCAAAGATTCATAACAAAGACATTAAAGAAGATGACTTCGATGTGGATGAGGAGCTAAGGAAACCGACGAAGGCAAAGCTGGGTGACCTATGGCTCAATGGACGTCATAGGGTGGTATGCGGAGATTCTACATTACCAGAAACCTATACGAAGATAATGGACGGAAAGAAAGCAAATCTTGTTGTTACGATCCTCCATATAACGTTGATGTTGAAGAAACTGCCGGTAAGATTCAAAACGATAACATGTCTGATAAAGATTTTTACAATTTTCTCTTTGCAGCTTTTGTAAATATAGAGCAATGCATGGAGCAGGATGCATCCATATATGTTTTTCACGCTGACACGCAGGGACTTACGTTTCGGCGTGCTTTTACTGATGCAGGGTTTTATCTATCAGGTTGTTGCATATGGAAGAAGAATGCACTGGTCCTTGGAAGATCACCATATCAATGGCAGCATGAACCTTGCCTTTTTGGATGGAAAATCAAGGGAAAACATCAGTGGTATTCGGACAGGAAGCAAACAACAATATGGGAATATGATAGACCAAAGGCATCAAAGGAACATCCAACAATGAAGCCTATCGCACTGATGGCATATCCGATTCAGAACTCGTCGATGAGCAATTGCATTGTGCTGGATCCGTTCCTTGGATCCGGCTCTACACTGATTGCTTGTGAAGAGACAGGAAGAATATGCTACGGCGCAGAAATGGATGAAAAGTTCAGGATGTTATTGTTAGCAGGTATATGGAGGCTACCGGAAAGGATGATGTTTTTGTTATTCGTGGAGATGAAAAGCTGGCATATGCCGACGTGAAAATTGAAGAATAATATATGCATATAATGCTTGACTTGTGCGCCCCGTAGAGTGATAGATGTACTACCAAAAGAAAAGGAGGCACATAAGATGCGAATAACAACAAACACAGAAAACAGAAAGCAGATGGTAAATGCCATCGCAGAATTGATGGGCGAGGAGGCAAAGTACTCGGGTGCACCGGGATTTGCATACTCCGTCGGAAACGTTGTGATTAACAGAGATGGAACTATCACATCAGAAGATGACGAAAATGAGAATGAGCTTAGAGCCTTTCTTATTGCAAACGGCTATGCCGAGGAGGAAGAAATGGAGCTTAAAATCACAGTCCCGGCAGAAGATTTTACTGGAACTAATATACGCAATCTAGTATTCATGGTTGCGAGCAGACCAGTATCTTCTAAATAAGGCAGCCAGCAGCGATTGCTTTGACATTAGCGACGCTGTTATTGAATCTTTGAAGAACGATCCCACTGAAAGTAAAACCGAGGTCTTAAGCGAAATTGAAGCGGCAGGTGGGGTTACAGGATAGCATTTGTGGATGATGCAGTAACATTTACTTTCATGCGTAGCGCGCTACCGGAAAAGAACAAGGCATTCACCGAACTTGCATCACGAATGATTGAAAAGGTAAAAGAAGCAAAAAGGATTAGTCCAGAAAGGCATACACCTGAAAATGAAAAATATTATTTCAGAATATGGTTAGTACAACTTGGCTTTGGAGGCGCTGAAAACAAAGAGAGCAGAATGCTCTTATGAAGGGCCTTACGGGATATGCTGCATTTAGGACAGAGGAGGCAGCCGAAAAATTCAAGGCAGAAATGAAAGCAAAAAGGAATAGTGCTTCTGAAGGGAGGGACGCATAATGTTTCCAGCCAAAGAAATCGTAAATGATATACGAAAGAATTATCCTTCCGGGTGCAGAGTGGAACTTATAAGAATGGATGATGAGCAGGCACCACCTGAAGGGACTAAAGGCACCGTAACAGGTGTTGATGATACTGGCTCAATTATGGTTGACTGGGATAACGGCTCAGGGCTAAACATAGTTTATGGCGAGGATATATGTAAACGTATACCTGCGATGACAGACAAGGTGCGAGAACAGATTCTTGAAATCAGAAGTTCCGGTCTTACAAACATGTTTGATTCGGTAATGGTGCAGCGCCTTGCCTTTGAACGCAATCTGAACGAGCTGGTATGTTTTATTGAGGACCATAAAGATGAGTATGCCGCCTTCATTATGTATGGAGATAAATACATTGAGAATATGAAGAAATGACTTGCTATTATAACGCGCTTAGAGTGATATATGTACATACCAAAAGAAAAGCACATATAAAGCAAGGAGGAAAACACGATGAAAAAAACAAGATTCAATTTGAAGGGTAAGGAGAGAACAAACCTTATAAGCGCCATTTCAGACATAACAGGGAAGATGCCGGAACGCAAAGCATCCAGATGCATCGTTGGGGACTTTACCATTAACAGCGCAGGCACAGTATGCTGCGAAGACCCAGACGAACTTGAAAGGCTAGTACATAACCTTATAGGCGACGGATTTAGGCCGGTGGAAAAAGAAATGACTTTTGCAGACATTCTCGACAATGAAGAAGCAAGGCCAATCATAGAACGGATTGAAGAAGCGGAAGCGGAAATCAGAGATAGAGGCATCGATCCGGATGATGAGAGCGAGTTTTGGGTAAGAGCCTGCAAGATGGATATTGAAGAATTAAAAAACCGGTTCGGATACATTTGGAAATAGCACGCGTAAGGCTGGAGGAAAAGAATATGACAAATGAAGAATCAAGACGTCTTTGGAAAGAGGGTTCAATAGGTATCCCAGATGCAAAAGACAAAAACAAAATGACGGTGGCAAAGTATAATGCGAAAGTATACGACGAGCCGAGTAATTATGGAATCAACGGAGGAAAAATTAGCAAACTTCAAATCAGGATTAATGGTGAGGTGGTCTGCAACTACGATCGCGGATGGGATGAGGAACCAAAAACGGAAGAAGCAAAGATAGCACTTTACATTCTTCTTGAGAATTATAACTAAAGCGAAAATTAAAGATGGGAATGGGCCGAAGGGCTCTTTCTCTCGTAGAAATATATTAAGGCCAAAAGGGTCTTTTTTTATTGTGAATTTATTGGAAGGAGGGAGATGCAAATGGCACAGAGAGGAAGAAAGCCAAAGCCAACAGAATTAAAAGTTCTCGAAGGAAATCCGGGGAAAAGAACTTTAAATAAAAATGAGCCAAGGCCAGATAAGAAAGCACCTCGCTGTCCTTCATGGCTTGAGGATGAGGCAAAGAAAGAATGGAAAAGGATGGGGAAAGTCCTGGAGCAGATGGGGCTACTCACAGATATGGATATGGCTGCATTTGCAGGATATTGTCAGGCTTTTGCAAGATGGAAGGAAGCAGAAGAGTTTTTAACGCAGCATGGCACTATTGTTCGTACAACCGAATGGATATCTCCAGCAAGTACCACAGGTGTCCATCGCACAGACAAATTTAAAAATTATGCTAAAGTTTTGTGAGCAGTTTGGATTGACACCATCAGCAAGATCGAGAATTACAGGCGATGGACAGGATTCTGAGCCGGGAGATGATATGGAAGCACTTCTGGGAGGCAGGTAGATATGGCATTTGAATATTTTCCATCGGCTTTCATGCTATCCACATCGCACTATGATGAAAGGAAGGCAGACAGGGCAGTAAACTTTATACAGAACCTCTGTCACACAAAAGGAAGATGGGCAGGAGAGAAATTTATTCTTCTTCCCTGGCAAGAACAAATTGTAAGAGATCTATTTGGTATTGTTAGAAAAGACGATAAGAGACAGTTCCTTACAGCATACATTGAGGTGCCGAAGAAACAAGGGAAAAGTGAGCTAGCAGCGGCAATAGCGCTATACCTTCTTTATGCAGATGGTGAAGCCAGTGCTGAAGTATATGGTGCAGCTTGTGATAGAAGTCAGGCATCTATTGTGTTCGATGTAGCTAGGCAAATGGTTGAGATGAGCCCGGCGCTACTTCGAAGATCCAAAATCATGACAGCAGGGAAGAGAATAGTAAATTATAGGAATTCAGGGTTTTACCAGGTGCTTTCGGCTGAGACCGGGACTAAGCATGGCCTTAACGTTTCAGGCCTTGTGTTTGATGAGATTCACGCTCAGCCAAACAGAAAGCTATATGATGTCCTTACCAAGGGATCCGGCGATGCAAGAGAGCAACCACTGTTTTTTATAATTACTACGGCAGGAACGGATAAACAGAGCATTTGTTATGAGCTCCATAGCAAATCACTTGATATCAAAGCAGGTAAAAAGAATGATCCAACATTCTATCCGGTAGTATATGGTCTTACGGAAGATGAGGATTGGAATGATGAAGCAAACTGGTATAAGGCCAATCCGTCACTTGGACATACTATTGGAATTGATAGGGTGAGGGAAGCATATAAAGATGCACTTGATAATCCGGCTGAAGAAAATGTGTTCAAGCAGCTTAGGCTTAATATCTGGACTAGTTCTTCAGTCGCATGGATCCCAGAGCATATATATAATCGCGGTAATGAAGATATTGACATGGAGGCTCTATTGGGACGTGAATGTTATGCCGGTTTGGATCTTTCGAGCACTTCGGATATTACGGCATTAGCATTGGTGTTTCCACCGAGGGATAGTGATGAAAAGTATATGGTGCTTCCTTTTTTCTGGCTACCAGAAGATACGCTGGAATTGAGGTGCCGCCGAGATCATGTATTATATGACGTATGGAAACGGCAGGGCTATATCAATACTACAGAAGGTAACGTGATTCATTATGGATTTATAGAGGCTTTTATTGAAGATCTGGGAACGAAATATTATATTTTGGAAATCGCCTACGATAGATGGAATGCAACTCAGATGGTACAGAATCTTGAAGATGAAGGTTTTATTATGGTGCCCTGTGGACAGGGCTTTAAAGATATGAGTCCTCCAAGCAAGGAACTGTATAAACTCCTTATGGAGGGCAGCATTGTTCATGGTGGAAATCCGGTGCTGAAGTGGATGGCTGGGAATGTGGTTATGCGGCAGGATCCGGCAGGGAACATCAAACCAGATAAAGAACGATCCGTAGAAAAAATAGATGGCATCGTTGCAACTATTATGGGCCTAGACCGATGCATCAGGCATGAAGGTAATCAATCAAGCGTTTATGACGAACGCGGCCTGATAGTTTTGTAAGGGGAAAGATTCATTATTTCGAATATAAGGGATATTATAGATTGAATATTCTGGATGTGATATACTACTTTAACAAGAATTTAAGCGAGGAGAGTGCAGCGATGTTTACTTATAAAGAACATGAAAGTATAGCGGTATGTGCTATTGAAAAATATCTCAAGGAAAAAGGATGCCAGGGTTGGGATAAAAAAGATATCCAGGAAGCGATTGAAGCCCTGGGTGGCGACAAGGGTGATCTGTATGCAACCATGGCAATAGCAATAGAGATTTGCCTTGGGGAAAAAGAAATGAAAAAGGCTGTACTAAGCTAGAGTAAGATATGAATATAGCACATGATTTAAGGAGTATAGGATGGCACAAACATTAAAAGAAAAGAAAAATGAAGCAGAGGAGCGTGGTATACACATCCCTGATACCATATGCGATGATAAAAATATTGTTGGAATATATGAGTTTTTTAAAGTTAAAGATGATGAAAAATATTGTTTCTATGTAGGGAAATCAACGGATGTGGCATACAGATTGTTGGGATCTAGCAGTGGTCATATCTACATGTATTTGCATAATAATTTCTCGAAGTTGGTACCTTTAAAAATCAATCAATACCTTAATGAGGGATATGAAATTGAAGTAAAGATAATTGAAATAGATTACAATGATATTTCCTTTTCAAAAGCTGCTCATCGTCTTGCCTTTGCTGAACTTAAAGAAATAGTAAATTTTCAAGAACTAGGGCAGTGTGAATTTCAAGTTCCGGAAGGCGTAGGAACAAATGAAGAAAAGTTCTGGGAAGAGTATTATAAAAAAAGTGATACAAAATAATATTATTGCCACTTTACAGTTCATATGATACACTATAAGGTACAAATTAGGAGGGACAAGTGGCAAATAAGTATTCTAAGTTATCAATTCCTGAGGATAAGATTCCTGAATGGATTGGTTTATGGTGTGAAAACAATTTAGATGGTTCATGTGATATTTCAGGAGAAGATACAAATGGAAGATTGCAGTTTGACATTAAGAATGATGGAAAAGACATCAAGTTACATTTTATAAAATGTAATGGTGGATTGTTAACCATATCTCCGAAGGTAGGGCGATACCAGGACATTTCATGCCAAATCGCAGATTATATACTAAGCAGATCTAAAAACCCTATAAAAGACTCACCATTTGCAAATGGATTTTCGATAATAATAGAGAAAGACGATTTTGATACTATTATTGAATTGTTGAATGAAGGCGATGATGCTCAATGCATAAACGAATCCACTCAATTGGAGGCCGGTAAGCAACAATACTATATGTATAAGTATAAGGGCCTTGAGGGAGATTCTGTTGCTATTAAATTTTTCCCATCAACGTCTAGGATGTTTTTACAGGGGAAACCACTTTTCCTTTTTAACGAAATAGTTGGTATGGTGGCAGACGTTGGCATTGACAAGAGCGATGTATTAGATGCGCAAATACAGTATTGCAATGTACCTGTAGAAAAAAATGAAATAATTGAAGAAATGAAATCTGTATTGGGAGAAAAATTATATAGTTATCTTTCCCTAACGCAAATAGCAATATTATCGAGTTCTTTTGTTTTTGCAAGAATAGATATGGAATTAGGTGACTACTCATGTCTTGTCGTACCGGCCTTACGTGCGTATGAGGGGTTTATGAAAAAAATCCTTTTAGAATTTGGATTTGACTGTGGTGGGAAAGATCAACCAGGAAAGTTTTTTACTTGTGATGAAACTGGAGTACGATATGAACTAATCGATAAAACGGGAAGCGAGCAAGAAGAACAATTACTAAATAGAATGTATTCGTTCTACAGGAGTAAAAGGCATCCATATTCACATGCTGCAGCAAATGATTTTTATACGTCGATTATTGAAGAACGTGAAGTGGCAAATGATCTTTTTCATGAAATAATTAATATGATAAAATCAGTATATGAAGGGTATAAAGTTATAAAAGGATAATTAGGAGGTGAAACATGAAAAACTATAATATTGTATATTGTGCAAATAGCAATAACAGATATGCTGCTATTGTATATTCTAGTTCTTATGTTAATCCTCTTGATGAAATTGATGTTATTTCTAAAGAGTTGCGCCAACATATAGGTGATAGGCAAGAAAAGAAAGCTATTGTATTTGATTTACTTTTATCAAATGGAGAAAGCTTTAATCGCTTTGTGGAAGGCGTTTTTGATGGATCATCTATTTCTTTTGATTCCTTGAAAACTATTGATGCGCTGGATGATGATTTTTTGACTAATGTAAATAGATTTTATAAAAATAATAAAAATGTATTAAGTAGGGGCGTACTATCGGCTAGGCAGAAATTTAAATATGCAAGGCACTAAAGAGCTTTGAATACAAAGGTGATTTGTAACGATGTGACTTCAGATATAGTTATTGCCATACAAGTCTAATAGTAGCAGTTTATAAAAAAATGATAAGAAGGCATCTCTTCGGAGGTGCTTTTTTCATACGCAAAAATAGGAGGTAAACAAGCGTTATTGAAAATCAGTTGCAATAAGCAAATTATTATGTTGTTTACTCCAGATGACTATTCGGCACCAGTAAAGAAACTATATTCGGGGAAAGCGGATAATAAAGTATTGGTTATGAGTTCTGATGAAAAATTCATAGAAGGAGTTGAATAGCAATGGCAGTAATTATTTCTTACAGCAAGGGGAAAAGAGAATACCTTGAAAAACTATATAAGGATAAAATTTTGGGATTGAATAGTACTATAGACAACAAAGATCAGGCCCTATTCTTTGCTGCATTGGGAATTGATAATCCTACGAAGTTGCCATCGCGGGATTCAAGCGGATGGTTCCGTTTGGAAAGCATAAAAACATCGGCGGATAAAGCATTAATGAGTTGCCCTTTGTTGGGGACAGCTAGTAATGATAAAGAAGTTGATGAGTATACGGATCTTGATGCTTGTATGGATTATATTGAAAAATGTGCAGAAAATGGATTCTCCGTATTAGAAGAAAAAATTGAAAAAGCAGATGGTGACAATGATTTGATAGAAAGAAGAATGCTAAAGAATTTGGATTTTCTTTATACAAACAATGTTGAGAATGATATTTGAAAAATAGTGTCTATTAGAGGAAAATTTATTCTGTCAATTAAGTTAGACGAATAAAAGTAATTGAGGTGATGCGTTATGCTCATGCTAAACTTTGCATCGTATGCTCAAGCAATTGAATTAGGGATGGGTTGGTCGTTATAGGGCGCTTTCATTTGTGGAATCCTCCTTTGTTATATTATTTGTATTATCCGCTGCAGGCTTTTTCTTTTCTTTGATTCCGAACACTGCATATCCATCAAAAAGATTGACCTGGAGATTGCTCTGATGTTCTTTAACTGAATCGAAATAGTGACGCACGTTCTTCCGGCTGAATCGAAAAAAGCGCCTCTAACAACTTCATAGCCTCTTAAATCAAAATCTCCTTCATTGGCCTGATATTCAGGTATGTTATTGCTCTCACTTTCTTCATCATAATATGCGCTGTGACATGCTTCGTAGTAGTCATCAGGCTTGAAAGATGCCCAGCGTGGGTTGATAGACACAAAGCCCTTTAATATTCCATCTTTGATCACATGGAGCTCTGGTAAAATGCTCTTATTGCCATATTTAGCATTGGCAATAAGTCGCTGCACCATTATGAAATCATCTCTGCTAATAATGCTTTCGTGGTGATTTTTCATCCGGTACTGGTTCCTATCCTTATTATTCTTCTTAGATCTATGATCGAGGTAATTTGGCGTCCACGTTTTACGGGCCAGGACATCGCCGCAGTGACGTTCATTTTGGAGTATCTGCATTATTGAACTAGCGGACCATGTTGTATTTCCTCGTTTAGTTTGACGACCTAGTTTTGTGAGCAGATCTGCAATCTGCTGGGATGTATAACCATAAAGATACAGGAAAAAGATAAATCGGACGGTTTTTGCTTCCTCCTCATTTATGACGAGATTTCCATCATCATCTTGATCATATCCAAGCAGGGCAGGGGTAAGAAAAATGCCACGCTTAAAACGCATTTCGATAGATGCGTTCATGATTTCACTTTTGGTGTGACTTTCTTCCTGGGCAAGAGTAGCGATAAAAGAAAGGCTCATTTCACTATTCGGATCTAGTGTATAAATATTCTCGGTTTCAAAGAATACACCGATTGGTGACTTCATAGATTTGAGTTTTCTTATATAGCCGATACAATCAATAATATTCCTTGCAAACCTTGATACGCTCTTTGTTACAATGAGGTCTACCTTTCCGTCGTTGCAGTCGTTAATCATTCGCAAGAATTCGTTTCGATGCTGCAGTGATGTACCGGATATGCCTTCATCCGCATAAATATCCGTTAGATTCCAGTCCGGCCGCCTGCTGACAAGATCGGTATAGTGATTCTTTTGCAGCTCATATGAAGATGTTTGACGAGGATCGTCAGTAGATACTCTGGCATATACGGCTACTCGTTTTTCTGTTGTTCCATGATAGAAATCTTCTCTTGGGATGGCAGGTATAACGTCAAGTGAACCTTCGTCTACACCTTTATATCTTTCTCTGATTTTAGACTTCTGGTCATCTGCCTGTGGCGATTGTCCGTTCCGATCTTTCATTGATGGTTTGCCTTTCTACGATAATTTAATAATATGATTATCATATTATTTTCATAGCGAAAGTACCATAAACCAGAGGTAAAGTAGTTTCCCGTTAGTTTATGGTGTTGGATGTTTTTTATATCTTATTATTTAGTATTATGGTTTGTGTCTTCAATTTCCATCAGTTGCCACTGGTTTGAACGCAAGATTTGTTTAGATGAACGGAGCAGTTCATAAATAAAGCGCTTCTCATTATTTGTACAATCTTCCATGAGTGCATCAATATCTGTCTGGTAGTCAGAAGGGTTGTTATATTGATTGCCGGACAGCAATTCATCAAGTGTAATTTCAAACACAGTAGATATAGCAACAAGGGTCTCAAGGCTGGCTTTTTTACGGCCTGTCTCAATGTTTGAAATGTATGTATTAGATATGCCAGCTTCAAAGGCGAGCTCCTCTTGAGAAAAATGTTGTTCTTTTCTCTTTTCACGTACCCGTTTTCCAAGTAGTTTATAGTTAATATTATTCATATATAACCTCCTTGGTTATATATGAACCAAGACGAATGATATATCCAGCTTTTTTTTTCAATGATAAATTTGTCTTCCATTAATATGGAGGTCAAAGCTGCAGGTTTTATGCGGCGTTATAAAATAGGAAAAAAATTGAATTTTTCCAACCCCTTGTATCCTCAATAGGTGTTTTGGATATCTTGAAATAATTTGAAATACATACTTCACCTGCCATTTGGATAGCCGGGTGCACTGGCTGTGAAAGGCCCTACGATTGCGGTGCTCGGATGCGGGCTTGACGTGCCTTACCCCTGGGCTAACAGAAACCTGAAGGAGTCGATAATCAGGGAGGGCCTTGTCATCAGTGAATACGAAGAGGGAACACAGCCGGTAAAGTACACTTTTCCTGTCAGGAACCGCATCATCAGCGGACTGGCGGAATGCGGCGTGGTCGTGGAGGCGAGACTCAACAGCGGCGCTCTGATCACTGCGGAGAACCTCAACACGCAGGGCAAAGATGTTTATTTGGTGCCCGGCAATATCAACAGCGCCAGCAGCATGGGCAGCAACGGCCTGCTGCGTGACGGAGCGACACTGCTGACGGCTGTCGATGAGATACTGGATTATATGCATATTAAAAAGAAGGAAGATCCCGGGATCATCGCTTCCATGGGAGAGCACGAAAAGGCTGTCTACAGAGCCCTGCTGGACGGGCGTGAGATGACGATCGGAGAGCTCTCTCAGGCGCTGAGACTGGGTCCTTCCAGGGTGAACGGTATTGTGACTATTCTGGAAATGAAGGGGCTGGTGTATACGTCTCTGGGCAAAGTTTTTATTGCAAAAATTTAAAATTATAGTATAATCACAAGTTATACGAGACATATGCACATTGGAGAAAGGGATAATGTCAGCAACCAAAGCAAAAACAAAGACCAAAACTAAAAAGAAACTCGTCATTGTGGAGTCGCCTTCCAAGGCGAAAACAATCGGGAAATTCCTGGGCAGCAGATACCGCGTGGTGGCTTCTGTAGGCCACGTTAGAGATCTCCCGAAGAGCAAGATGGGTATCGATATAGAAAACGACTTCGAGCCGCAGTACATTAACATACGCGGTAAGGGAGATGTAATAAAGCAGCTGAAAAAAGAAGCCAAAAATGCGTCGCAGGTTTATCTGGCAACTGACCCGGACCGTGAGGGAGAGGCCATATCCTGGCATCTGGCTTATCTGCTGGGGATCGATGAACATGAACCCTGCAGGATAGTGTTCAATGAAATAACAAAAAATGCTATCCAGAACGCTGTCAAAGAGCCGCGTGAGATAGACCTCAACCTGGTGGATGCTCAGCAGGCGAGGCGTGTACTCGATAGATTAGTTGGCTACAACATCAGTCCTCTGCTCTGGAGAAAGATCAGGAGAGGGCTGTCGGCGGGACGCGTGCAGAGCGCGGCGCTGAAGATAATATGCGACAGAGAAAACGAAATCAAAGCCTTCACACCTGAAGAATTCTGGAATATAATCGCTGAATTCAAAAAGGGGAAGGCTTTTGAAGCGAAATTGATGACCTTCGATGGCAAAAAAATCAAGATAGGTAACAAGGAAGAGGCCGACAGGATACTGGCCGACCTCAAAGAAGGCGGCTATACTGTTGGTAAAGTGGAAGAAAGGGACCGGCATACCAGACCGCAGGCCCCGTTCACAACCAGCAGCATGCAGCAGGATGCTTCCAACAAGCTGCGCTTCAATACGCGCAAGACCATGATGATCGCCCAGCAGCTCTATGAAGGTATAGAGATCAAGGGGCGCGGCACCGTGGGTCTGGTCACCTACATCAGAACAGACTCGGTCCGCATTTCAAATGAAGCTAAAGCAGCTGCCGCGGGATTCATTACCGAAAATTTCGGGAAAGAATATCATGGGAACAATTCTTTCAGCAACAAAAAGAAGGAAGTCCAGGATGCGCATGAGGCGATCAGACCTGCTGATGTTACTCTGACCCCGGCGGAGGTGAAGGATTCGCTTTCAAAGGATCAGTTCGGACTGTATGATCTGATCTGGCGCAGATTCATGGCCAGTCAGATGACACCGGCCCATTATGCAGGCGTTTCCGCTAACATAATAAATGGAAAGTATACCTTCAGAGCTACGGGCTCCAAGCTCAAGTTCGACGGTTATTTAAAGGTGTATTCTCCGGGGAAAGAAGAAGACAGGCTGCTGCCTGCCCTGGAGGAGGGCGAACAGCTGCAGGCTGAGAATGTAAAGGGTGAACAGAGCTTTACACAGCCGCCGGCGAGATTCACCGAAGCCAGCCTGGTAAAGGATCTGGAAGAAAAGGACATCGGCAGGCCCAGCACATATGCGCCTATTGTGGCCACACTGGTGGACAGAAGATATGTAAAGCGGGAAAAGCGCAGTCTGGTGCCCACGGACCTCGGCTTCCTGGTCACCCAGATGATGGAAGAATATTTCAAGGATATAGTTGATGCCGGGTTTACGGCGGAGATGGAGGACAAGCTGGACGATGTAGAAGTCAAAGGCACCCCGTGGAAGGGCGTCATCCGTGATTTCTACAAGAATTTCTCCAAGGAGCTGGAAGTGGCCGACTCCAAGATCGAGAAGGTCGAGTTCGAGGATGAAAAGACCGATGAGGTTTGTGAACTCTGCGGAAAGCCCATGGTCATCAAGCACGGCAGGTTCGGAAAGTTTCTGGCCTGCAGCGGATATCCGGAGTGCAAGAATACAAAACCGATAGTGAAATCGACGGGCGTCCCCTGCCCGGTGTGCGGCAAGGATATCCTGGAACGCCGCAGCAAGAGGGGCAGGATATTCTACGGATGCAGCGGGTACCCCGACTGCACGCAGGTATTCTGGAACAAACCCATCAACAAAAAATGCCCCAAGTGCGGCAGCCTTCTGGTGGAGAAGAAAACAAAGACGAACAACTACGCTTGCTCTAACAAAGAGTGCGATTACAAAGAATAATATGGAGGTACTGAAATGGTAGAATTTCGAGCGACTACAATAGTTGCGGTGAGAAGAAGTGCGGATGATATCTGCATTGCAGGCGATGGCCAGGTAACGATGGGGGAGACCGCCATAATGAAAGCCGGCGCAAAAAAGGTACAGAAAATATACAAAGGCCGCGTGCTGGTGGGCTTTGCAGGTTCTGTGGCTGATGCGTTTTCACTGCGTGAAAAATTTGAGAAGAAACTGGAAGAGCACGGCGGCAACCTGAAGAGGGCTGCTGTGTCTCTGGCACAGATGTGGAGGTCGGACAAGGGCATGAGGAGCCTGGAGGCTCTGATGCTGGTAGCCGACAAAGAAAGTATGCTGCTGATCTCCGGAAACGGCGAAGTCATCGAGCCGGACTACGATTTCGTAGCCATCGGTTCCGGCGGCAATTACGCTTACTCGGCGGCCAATGCACTCTTCAACCATACCGATATGCCGGCTGAAGACATCTGCAGAGAGGCGCTGAAGATAGCTTCCTCGATCTGCGTTTACACTAACGACCATATCACTGTGGAAAAACTGTAAGGAGGGAGAAGAAATGGCAAATAAACTGTATAGCATGACGCCGAGAGAAATAGTCGAAGAGCTCGACAAATATATAATAGGACAGGATTCGGCGAAAAAATCCGTGGCCATAGCCTTGAGGAACAGATACAGGAGGAGTCAGCTCCCTGAAGAAATGATGGAGGAAATAACTCCTAAGAACATCCTCATGATGGGACCTACGGGAGTAGGAAAGACAGAGATCGCCAGGAGACTGGCAAAACTGATGGACGCTCCGTTTGTAAAGGTGGAAGCTACCAAGTTCACCGAGGTTGGCTATGTTGGACGCGATGTCGATTCCATGGTCAGGGATCTCGTGGAAACTTCCATCAGGATCACGAAACAGAGCAGGCTGGAGGAAAAGTACGCAGTTGCAGACGAGATCGCTGAGGAAAAGATCATCGAGGCCATAGTGCCGGGCGCTTCCAGGAAGGAAGACAATCAGCAGAAGAGCCCCTTCGATTTCATATTAAACAACGGCGGCTACAAGAGCCAGAAGCAGCAGTATGAAGAGGAACAGCAGAAGGCGCAGGAAGAAGCGAATGCTTCTGCGGGCAATGATCTGGAACTCGCCAGAGAGCAGGTCAGGCAGCAGCTGAGGGACGGCAAGCTCGAGGATCAGTATATCGAGATCCAGGTCACCGATGCTCCCAAGGGCAATGAGCTGGATATGAGCGAGCAGGGCATGAGCATTGCTATCGGCAATATATTCGGTGATATGATGCCGAAGAAAAAGAAAAACAAAAAGGTGAAGGTCAAGGATGCCAGAAAGATCCTGCGTGAGGAAGAAGCTCAGAACCTGATCGATATGGATCAGGTCACCGAAGATGCCCTCTACAATGCAGAGCAGAACGGCATCATATTCATCGATGAAATAGACAAGATCGCTTCCGGCGACGGATACAGATCCGGCGCGGATGTATCCCGCGAAGGAGTGCAGAGAGATATACTGCCGATCGTTGAGGGAAGCGTAGTGAATACCAAATACGGTCCCGTAAAGACTGACCACGTGCTGTTCATCGGCGCAGGTGCTTTCCATACGGCCAAGCCGACCGACCTGATACCGGAACTGCAGGGACGTTTCCCGATCAGGGTGGAACTGGAAAATCTGACGGAAGACACCTTCCTCAAGATACTCACAGTACCTGAGAACGCCATCATCAAACAGCACAAGGCGCTGCTGGAGACCGAAGGCGTACAGATCGATTTTACAGACGGCGCTCTGAAACAGATCGCGCATATGGCTTACCTCATGAACGAGCAGACTGAGAATATCGGCGCCCGGAGACTGTATACCATACTGGAAAAACTGATGGAGGATATTTCGTTCAACATACCGGAAATGGATGAAGAGAAGATCGTCATCGACGAAGACTATGTAAAAGAAAAGTTTATCGAAAAACTCCATCCTGAGGATCTGGACAAGTTTATTCTGTAAGTTAAAGCTTACTGATAAAATCATCGGAGGCGTCTGCAGCGACGCCTCTAATAATGGCTGAAATGTTGCAATAACAACTAATTGTATATTTATTAGAGACTTTTCTAAAAAATCTAAATAAAGTTCTTGCACACGTATTAAACAAGGAGTATAATTAGACTGTTAAATTATTGACATAGTAGGCATGGCAAAAGGAGAAGCTTATGGGCAAAGATCTACTTGAAAAGGTAAGGAAACTTAATTGGGTTCTGCAGGAAGCGCCGAAAGGGTATTTTTCCTTCACGGAGCTCTGCGAGATCCTCAGTGATCTTACAAATTCAAATGTCTATCTGGCTGATGTCGCGGGAACTGTTCTCGGCGTTCACTATAAGATAGCCGAGGATAAGACTACTATTACCGACCCCGAATCCGGAATCGATGCATTTTCAAAAGAATACAACGAAGGACTCCTCAAGGTCAAAGAAACTAAAGCCAATCTTCAGAACGAAGCGATTCTGGAGATCTTTAAGAATGACCATGACACTCAGACGAAGTATCACACTATAATACCGGTCACCGGCGGCGGTCAGAGGTGGGGAACCCTGATCATAACGCGCTACGAACCGGAATACAGTGAAGAAGATCTGGTACTCGGCGAAGTAGGCGCAACGGTAGTGGGAATTGAGATCCAAAGGGTAAAAGCTATTGAAATGGAAGAGGAAGCGAGAAATGAAGAGGTAGTCAAGATGGCTATCAGTACGTTATCGTATTCTGAAAATGAAGCGGTACAGCGGATCTTTGAAGAATTGGACGGGGAGGAAGGAATCCTCGTTGCCAGCAAGATCGCGGACAGATCGAGGATCACCAGATCTGTGATCGTGAACGCGCTGAGAAAGCTGGAGTCAGCTGGAGTCATAGAGTCGAAATCACTGGGAATGAAGGGTACTCACATCAAGATCAGGAATCACAAGTTCTATGAACAGCTGGACAAAATGAAAGCCTGAAGAGGCAAAGATGAGACAGTGAAGGAACGGTACTTTCTGTACCGTTCTTTTATGTTATTATATAGATATGCTGAGATTTAATGAGAACAACGAAACGGTCACCGACGACACATGCAGGGCCGTACTGGTGGGCATCGGCAGCGGCGAAGCGCTGGACAGATCCATGGATGAACTGGCGGGCCTGGCAAAGGCAGCCGGCGCTGAGGTGGCCGGGATAATGACGCAGGATCCTGAACGCATCAGCAAGGCCACGCTCATCGGCAGCGGAAAAGTGGCCGAGCTGGCGGCCGCCTGCGAGACGCTGTCAGCTGACAGCGTCATCTTCAATGAGGAACTTTCGGGCATGCAGATGAGGAACCTTGAAGATGCGGTCGCTGTGAGGATAATCGACAGGACGATCCTCATACTGGATATTTTTGCGAGACGGGCAGCTACCAGGGAAGGAAAGCTGCAGGTAGAGATGGCGTAGCTGGCTTACAGGCTGCCGCGGCTGATGGGTTTCGGGCGCAGCCTTTCACGCCTTGGAGGCGGTATCGGCACCAGAGGACCCGGAGAAAAGAAGCTGGAGACCGATAGAAGGCACATAATGCGCCGTATGGACGATATAAAGCGCGAGATGGTACAAGTCAGCGGCAACCGTGAAGTACAGCGCTCACAGCGCGAAAGAAGCGGTCTTCCTGTCGTGGCCCTGGTCGGATATACAAATGCGGGCAAATCTTCGATAATGAACAGGCTGCTGGCGATGACCAGCAAGGAGGATAAATCAGTGCAGGCGGAGGATATGCTCTTCGCCACCCTGGACACTTATCAGCGCAGCATTCGTACGGAGAGCACGCACGAATTCATACTCACAGATACCGTGGGCTTCGTCAGCAAGCTGCCGCATGCCCTGATAGAGGCTTTCAAGGCGACCCTGGAGGAGGTGACCGGCGCTGACCTGCTGGTGCACGTCGTGGACGCCACCAGCCCGGAGCGCGATTTCCAGATCGAAGTGACCGAAAGGGTGCTCGCCGAGATCGGAGCCGCGGGCAGGGAGACCATCGTAGCTTACAATAAATCCGACCTTTGCGGCGACCGGGAGGGGTTCTTTTTCAGGAACGGCCTCCACGTGTCCGCAGCCACCGGGCAGGGCATGGAGGAACTGCTCGCCGGCATCGAGGAAAAGCTCTTTGCAGGGCGCATCCGGGCCAGCCTGCTGGTGCCCTACGAGCGCGGTGACGTGGTCTCTTTCATATGTGAAAGATCGATCGTCAGGAATATAGCTTACGGCGAGAGGGGCACGGAGATAGAGGCGGAGCTCACAGAGGCGGATTACAACAGGGTGAAAATGTATGATATTATATAAGACAGCGGCCGCGGAAGCACACGCGGAACAGATCATAAAGAAATCGCGCTTCATAGCGCATGTGAAACCGGTCGGCAGCAGAGATGAGGCCGAAGAATACATTGCTGCGGTGAGAAAGCAGTACCGCGATGCCACCAACAACGTGCCGGCCATGGTGCTCGGCGACAAGTTCCAGATCCAGTGGGCCAGCGATGACGGCGAGCCTCAGGGCACCGGCGGCGCGCCGGTGATGCAGCTGGCGATCGGCATGGGAGTCACCGACGTGGTCATCGTGGTCACCAGATATTTTGGCGGCATCAAGCTGGGAACGGGCGGACTGGTAAGAGCTTACACCGGCTGTGCCAGGGAGGCCCTCCTGAAAGCCGGCATCCGTGAGGTGCGCGAGATGTATGCGATGACGGTAAAGATAGGTTATCCGGAGCTCGGCAGGCTGCAGAATCTTGCGCGCGGAGGCGACTTTGAGATCGGCAGTATCAAGTACGAGGATATGGTGACCATCGAGCTGCTCTGTGACTCTGAGAAGGAGGCGGAATTGAAAAAGCTGATTTCCGATATTACGGGCGGTCAAGAAAAAATTGTTTCCGAAGTTGTGAAAAGTGCTTGACAGTTTGGGAACATTCATGTATATTTTATAACTGTGCCGAGCAATTCGGACGGAACACTTCAGGGCGCTTAGCTCAGCTGGGAGAGCACCTGCCTTACAAGCAGGGGGTCACAGGTTCGAGCCCTGTAGCGCCCACCAATGAAGACACATGGTGTATGGTCCGGTAGTTCAGTTGGTTAGAATGCCAGCCTGTCACGCTGGAGGTCGTCGGTTCGAACCCGATCCGGATCGCCATTTTTAAAAAATGTATGCTGGCATAGCTCAGCTGGTAGAGCAGCTGATTTGTAATCAGCAGGTCGGGGGTTCAAGTCCCTCTGCCAGCTCCATACAGAATACTCGATCGGCGCACGCAGCCGACGGGCAAATAAGGAGGAGTGCCCGAGTGGCTAAAGGGGGCGGACTGTAAATCCGTTGACTAAGTCTACAGTGGTTCGAATCCACTCTCCTCCACCAGAATATGCGGAAGTGGCTCAGGGGTAGAGCATCGCCTTGCCAAGGCGAGGGTCGCGAGTTCGAATCTCGTCTTCCGCTCCAGAACAAAGGGTGCGCGCAAGCGCACCCAAAATATGCGGATGTGGTACAATGGTAGAACCTCAGCCTTCCAAGCTGATGACGTGAGTTCGATTCTCATCATCCGCTCCAATTGTAAGATTTACCCGACAGGGTATTTCCATATAAAATGTTGTGTGGGCTCATAGCTCAGTTGGATAGAGCAACGGCCTTCTAAGCCGTGTGTCCGGGGTTCGAATCCCTGTGGGCTCACCATATTTTTTAGAAATACTTGCGATGGGGTATGGTGAAGCGGTAACACAGCGGACTTTGACTCCGTCATTCGTAGGTTCAAATCCTGCTACCCCAGCCAAATTTCTTGACTGTGGTCGATCGGGACTTCAGCCGGATGTGACCCATTAGCTCAGTCGGCAGAGCACCTGACTTTTAATCAGGGTGTCCGGAGTTCGAATCTCCGATGGGTCACCATAAAAATACAAAAAATAGAGATGGACCTCAGATGGAGAGGTGTCCGAGTGGCTTAAGGAGCTGGTCTTGAAAACCAGTGACTCCGCAAGGGGCCGTGGGTTCGAATCCCACCCTCTCCGCCATATACAGCCTGGAGAAGTACTCAAGAGGCTAAAGAGGACGGTTTGCTAAATCGTTAGGGTTCGATAAGGGCCGCGTGGGTTCGAATCCCACCTTCTCCGCCATAAAGAATATGCCTAAACGCAGGGGTATAGCTCAGTTGGTAGAGCAGTGGTCTCCAAAACCACGTGCCGTGGGTTCAAGTCCTACTGCCCCTGCCAAAAATAAACACCTTCGGGGTGTAGCGCAGTTTGGTAGCGCAACTGGTTTGGGACCAGTGGGCCGCGGGTTCAAATCCTGCCACCCCGACCAAGAGAAATATGGACCATTAGCTCAGTTGGTTAGAGCGTCCGGCTCATAACCGGCAGGTCCGGGGTTCGAGTCCCTGATGGTCCACCAAAAATAATATGCTCAGATAGCTCAGTAGGTAGAGCAGGGGACTGAAAATCCCCGTGTCCTTGGTTCAATTCCGAGTCTGAGCACCAGGGTCGAAACCGCTTGATATTTCAAGCGGTTTTCCTTTTGCTGCATCTGCGGTCATGCCCGCAGGCGGTAAAGCAGACACTTTACACGAAGTGGCTTTTGCGATAATATGAGTAGCATCGGGAGTCCGGGCAGGGCTCCTGCAAAATGAAAAGGGAAGGTAATTATGGCACAGCTATTTTACAAATACAGCACAATGAACGCCGGAAAGTCGATAGAACTGATAAAGGTGGCTCACAATTATGAAGAGCGCGGCAAGAGGGTCCTCGTATTCACCCCGTCGATCGACGACAGGGCGGGCGTTGGCGTGGTCTCCAGCCGTATCGGCCTCCAGCGGGCGGCGATACCGGTGGACGAGGACACCAATATACTGCAGCTGTTCCTGCGGGAGAACGCCAAACACGAAGTCGCCTGCGTGCTCATCGATGAAGGCCAGTTCCTCAAAAAGCACCACGTGCTCGAACTGACGGAAATAGTTGACAGCTGCAATGTGCCGGTGATGGTATACGGGCTCAAGAATGATTTTCGCAATGAATTGTTCGAGGGATCCTACAATCTGCTGGTATATGCAGATAAAATAGAAGAGATCAAGACGATCTGCTGGTGCGGCCGCAAGGCAACCATGGTCGCCAGGGTCAAGGACGGAAAGATCATCCACGAGGGCGAACAGATCGCGATCGGCGGCATGGACATGTATATACCGCTCTGCCGCAAGCATTACAACGACGGGCGGCTCGGCCCCTCAGACGATGAATTGCATCCCTGACAGGATCCGCGGCGTTTCATCTCCTGAGCTATCCCGTTGAGGATAGTTCTTTTTTTATAGCTCCACTCGGGCGTCATCAGTATGCGCCGGGGCACGTCGCCGTTGAGGCGGTGGATGGTGATCCCGGCGGGGATGATCTCGAGCAGATCGCAGACCAGGTCGATGTAAGCTTTCGGTGACTTGAAGGACACGTAAGGCGGCTGCTGTCTGCCCAGGGCGGAGCCCCTGACGACGTTCAGTATGTGGAGCTTGAGCCCGAAGACGGGCCGTGAACAGACGTAGCGCACGCTCTCTTCCATCTGTGCACGCGATTCCCCGGGCAGTCCCAGAATCAGATGGGTGACGATCCTGATGCCGCGCCGCGTCAGCTCTCTGACGGCGCGGTCATAAACCGGCAGTTCGTAGCAGCGGTTGATGTGGTCGCCGTGGATGGTCTGCAGACCCAGCTCCACCCAGAGAAAAGTCTTCCGGTTCAGCTCGCCCAGCAGATCGAGGACATCATCGCCGAGGCAGTCAGGCCTCGTGGCCACGGCGAGACCGACGATCTCTCCCTGCGGGATATGCGCGGAGAGTGCGCCTTCATAGAGCTGCCGCAGCTTATCGACAGGGGCGTATGTCGAGGTGTGGCTCTGGAAGTAAGCTATGTATTTCTTCGCTTTGGGCCATTTGTCAGAGAGCAGCCTGATCTGCCCCTCGATATCGCTGGACATTTCCCCGCTGCCTTCTGCAGAACAGAAAACGCAGCCGCCGCGGCCCTTAGTGCCGTCCCTGTTGGGACAGGTAAAGCCGCCGTCCAGTGAGAGCTTGATCACTTTTTCGCCAAATCGCTCTTTTAACCACGATCCTATTGAATTAATGCGTTCATTTCCCGACATTTTTAACCTCTGAATATAGTGCGTCATTACCATTTATGATATAATAATTGCTTAGTAATGTGAAGAAAAAAATGGAAGAGGTGCATCCTTTGGACGAAAGACGCGATGGAAAACCCGGCGGCTGCGATGTTGACAGCATGCCGAAGATGAATGGTGAATGGGTCAGGATGGACGGGCCGGACAAAAAAGTGGCACGTCCTTCAGTTTTGCTGCACAGCTGTTGCGGACCCTGTTCCACAGCGTGCGTAGAGAGGCTGGTGCCCGACTATGAAGTGACTGTATATTTCTACAATCCGAACATCACGGATGAAGAAGAATACGAAAAGAGAAAGGAGGCCCAGCTGCTCTTCATTGAAAAGTTCAATGAGGACCCTTTGAATCCGTACACTGTAGGATTCAAGGAAGGCCCCTATGACAAGCGGCACTTTTATGAGGTCTGCAGGGGCCTTGAAAAAGAGCCGGAAGGCGGGCGGCGCTGTCAGGAATGCTTTGACCTCAGGTTGAAGAAGACGGCGGAGGAAGCTTCCATGCTGGGCTACGACTGTTTCACAACAACGCTGACAGTCAGCTCGCACAAGGATTATTCTGTCATCAGCAGGATAGGAAAGCGTGCCTCCGGGATCTACGGTGTCGATTTTCTGGACATAGACTTCAAGAAAAAAGCCGGATTCCAGCGCAGCGTAGAGCTGTCGAAAAAGTACGGGCTCTACAGGCAGGATTACTGCGGCTGTGAGTTCGCCAATTACCATTTGAAAAATCAGGAGGACAAATAGATGTCAAAATTGACAATACCGGAAGGATACTCTCCGGTCATCGATTACATGGAGAGCCAGAGAGCAATCAAAAAAATAAAGGACTTTTTCCAGTCGGAGCTGGCTTACGGGCTGCGCCTGAGGCGTGTCTCGGCGCCTCTCTTCGTGAGACCCGAGAGCGGGCTCAACGACAACCTCAACGGCATTGAACGCACGGTGGATTTCACCATCAAGGACATGCAGGAAGCCAAGGTGGAGATCGTGCAGTCGCTGGCCAAGTGGAAGAGAATGGCCCTCGGCAAGTACGGAATCAAGCCGGGCAACGGCATATACACGGACATGAACGCCATCAGGCGCGATGAGGAGCTGGACAACCTGCACTCCATATACGTGGATCAGTGGGACTGGGAAAAGGTGATCACTAAAGAACAGCGCACGGATGAATACCTGGAAGAAGTGGTCACTACGATATACACTGCACTGAAGAATCTGGGAGACTTTGTCAACAGACATTACCCGGAGATCAAGACAGAACTGCCGAATGAGATATTCTTTGTCACCAGTCAGGAGCTGGAAGACATGTATCCGCACCTCAGCGCAAAGCAGCGCGAAGACGTGATTGCCGAGGAAAAGAGGGCCGTGTTCATCAAGCAGATCGGCTGCCGCCTGAAGTCGGGGCAAAAGCACGACGGCAGGGCGCCGGACTACGATGACTGGCAGCTCAACGGTGATATCATACTGTGGAACGACGTCCTGGGACATTCATTCGAGATCTCTTCCATGGGGATCCGGGTGGATGAGGAGTCCATGCTGCAGCAGCTGAAGGCTGAGGACGCCATGGACAGAGCTGAACTGCCTTTCCACAAGGCGATCCTGAACGGCGAACTGCCGTACACCATAGGCGGCGGTATCGGACAGAGCAGGCTGTGCATGTACTTCCTGAGAAAGGCCCACATCGGAGAAGTTCAGGTTTCGGTGTGGCCCGATGATATGATAGAGAAATGTGCCGCAGGAGACATCTTCCTGCTGTAGGAGGAAAATGAAATACGTAGACCTGGTCATAGCGAACAAGAGCGATAAGACGGACAATCTGTACACTTACGGCTGTAAAGATGACAGCGTCAAGGTGGGGCAGAAGGTATACGTACCGTTTGCGAAGGGAAACAGGGAACGTGCTGCTTATGTTTTCGGGGTCAGTGATGAACCTGCCGCCGAATTCGGGAACCTGAAGTACGTGACCCGCTTTGATGAAGAAGTCTCCCTGACCGAAGAAATGATAGAAACCTGCAGATGGATGAAGAAAAGATACCTCTGCAGATATATAGATGCGGTCGAGCAGTTCACGCCGGCGGGACATGCCTCACGCAGGGGAAAGAGGAAAAAGCCCCTCGAGGGCAACCGCGGCGAGCCGCAGGATATCGAGGCCCTCACAGAAGAGCAGCAGGCGGCGCTGGTCAGGATCAGCAGTGAACTGAAGGCGGGGAGGCATCACCTTTTTCTGCTGCACGGCATCACCGGCAGCGGCAAGACGGAGGTCTATATGCGTGCCATCGCTGAATGTGTCGCCGGCGGCCGCGGCGCCATCATGCTGGTACCCGAGATATCGCTCACAAAGCAGATAACGGACCGTTTTGCGGCGCGCTTTGGAGCTGAGAACATCGCCATACTGCACAGCAGGCTGACCCCCGGAGAGCGTTACGATGAATGGCAGCGCATCAGAAGAGGCGCAGTCAGGATAGTCATCGGCGCCCGTTCGGCCGTATTCGCGCCCCTGGAGAACATCGGCATCATCATACTCGACGAAGAGCATGAGACGACTTACAAGTCCGACATGACACCGAAATACGAAACCATGGAGGTCGCCATCAAGAGGGCCGGCGCCTGGAACGGCATCGTGATCGCCGGCAGCGCTACTCCTTCGGTGGTCACTTATCAGAGGAGCCTCGAAGGAATATATGAGCGGCTGACCATGAAGAACAGATACAACATGGTGAAGCTGCCGCAGGTGCGCGTGGTGGATATGCGTGAGGAAATGAAGAGGGGCAATACCTCAATCATCAGCAGCCGGCTCTACGATGAAATGGAGCGGCAGCTGGAGCAGGGAAAACAGGTCATCCTCTTTCTCAACCGCAGAGGCTATGCCACCTTTGTTTCGTGCCGGAACTGCGGCTACGTGATCACCTGTCCCCGCTGCGGGATATCGCTGACTTATCACAAGTCCAGCGGGCGGGGCGTGTGCCACTACTGCGGTCACGAGGAGAAAATACCTTCGGTATGTCCCGAGTGCGGCAGCCGTGAGATCAGTTATCAGGGCAGCGGCACGGAAAAGGTCGCCGAAAAAATCGCCGCTCTTTTCCCGGAGTATCCGATAGCGAGGCTCGATCTGGACACCATGAAAAAGAGGGGGGCCACAGAGAAGATCCTGGATGACTTTGCCTCCGGGAAGACGCGGATCCTGACAGGGACGCAGGTGGTCGCCAAGGGCCTTGACTTTCGCAATGTGGGGCTTGTGGGCATCGTTTCCGCTGATGTGAGCCTCCACATACCGGATTACAGGTCGCCGGAGCGCACCTTTCAACTGATCGCGCAGGCTGCGGGCCGCGCCGGGAGAGGCGATGAGAGCGGGAAGGTCATCATTCAGACATACGCACCGGACAATTACGCGGTACAAGCCGCTGCGGCGCAGGATTATCAGAGCTTTTTCCGCGAGGAGATCGCGGTGAGGAAGTTCATGGGATATCCGCCGTACAGCGATCTGATCCAGGTCGTCTTCAGCGGCAAGCAGCGTGACCGGGTATCGCGGGCAGCATCTCTCTGGGAGGGCCAGCTGCACAGGATGCTTGGGGAAGCAAACGCTGACAGCATCCTGAAACCGCAGGAAATGCAGACAATACCTGAAAAGGAAGGATATAAAATGTCGCTGCTGCTGAAATGCGGCAGGGGCAGACGGGGGCTCTACATGGGGGCTCTGAACGACTTGAAAAACAGATTAAAAATGAAGAAGAGGGCTGATTACCGGGTATACATAGATGTGAACCCGTACAGCCTGTGGAGGAATTAAGATGGCATTGAGAAACGTTGTAGAAAAAGGTGATCCGATACTGGAGAAAAAGTGCCGCGTGGTAGAGGAAGTAAACGGGAAAATCACTACTCTGCTGGACGACATGCTGGAGACCATGCGTGCAAACCAGGGCGTGGGCATTGCTGCCCCGCAGGTGGGGATGCTGAAGAGGCTCTGCATCTGTGAACCAGAACCCGGAAAGGTGCTCGAGCTCATCAATCCGGAGATCCTGGAGAGTGAAGGCGAGCAGGAAGGATATGAGGGCTGCCTCTCCGTGCCGGGACTGATCGGCAAGGTCAAGAGACCCGAGAGGATCAAGGTGAAGACTCTTGATCGCGAAGGGGCGGAACTGATATACGAGCTGACGGGCTTTCCGGCGGTAGTTGCCTGCCACGAGATAGATCATCTGGATGGAGTCCTCTACATCGACAAAGCAGAGGATATCCACGATCCTGCTCTCGATGAACAGAACGAAGAGGAAGAAGAATGAAAATAGTTTTCATGGGAACGCCTGATATCGCTGTGCCCAGCCTCACGGGTCTTCTTGAGCGAGGCCACGAGGTAGGCATGGTGGTCACCAAACCGGACGCAGCGCGTGACCGGGGCAGAAAGGTCAAGTTTTCCCCCGTGAAGGAGAAGGCTCTGGAATCCGGGATCCCGGTGCTGCAGCCCGAGAGGGTCAAGGGCAACGCGGAGTTTGCCGCCGGGCTTTCAAAGTACGCACCCGACATGATCATCGTGGTTGCTTACGGGCAGATACTGCCAAAGGACGTGCTCGAAATACCGAGGCTGGGATGCATCAATGTGCATGCTTCTCTGCTGCCGAGGCACCGCGGAGCGGCGCCCATTCAGAGTGCGATTCTTTCAGGTGATGAGAAGACCGGGGTGACCATCATGTACATGGAAGAAAAGCTGGATGCCGGTGATATGCTGGCCAAAGCGGAAACTGAAGTGGACAGCAAGAACGCCGAGGAACTGCACGATGAACTGGCGCTGATGGGCGCTGATCTCCTGCTGGATACCATAGAAAAGGTGGCCGCGGGCGAGGCAGAGCCTGTCAGGCAGGACGATTCCCTGGCGACTTATGCGCCGATGATATACAAGAAAGATGGACATATAGATTTCAATATGGACCCGGAAGCCATCGAACGCAAGATCCGCGCCTTTGATCCCTGGCCGGGTGCTTTTTGTGATTATCGCGGGAAAATGCTCAAGATATGGAAGGCGCACGTCATCGACAAGCCCTGTGATCAGCCGGCTGGAACTGTGGTTTCCGCGGATGATGACGGTATTGTCATCTCCTGCGGAGGAAGGCTGCTGGCGGCTGATGTCATCCAGATGCCGGGCAAGCGCAGAATGAAGGCCGGCGATTATTTGAGGGGCAACAACATTGATAAATATGAGCTTTTAAGGTAGAATACTAGGTGGAATTCACGAAAATATTTGAACAGAGATTATAAGGGGGCGACCTATGGACGCTAACAGGAAGACCGCGTATGCGGCACTGATGGATGTAGAAAGAAAAAATTCTTACTCTAATCTGGCGATAAACCATCAGATCATAATCAACAAACCTGACAATCCGCCATTTGTAAGGCGACTGGTTTATGGAGTTCTGGAGAACAAGCTGCTCCTCGATTATGTAATAGACAAACTGATTCCTAACGATATAGAAAAGGTGAAGATCAGCGACCTCAATATTCTGAGGATGGGCGTGTATCAGCTGGCGCAGATGGATTCCGTGCCCGAATACGCTGCGGTGAACGAGAGTGTTCAGCTGGCAAAGAGATACGCCAAGGGCAGAGAAGGTTTCATCAATGCGGTACTGCGGTCTTATGCGGAGAAAAAGCTGACCATCAGGCTGCCGGACAGGGCTGAAGATGAGGTATACTACCTCTCGGTGAAGTATTCATATGCACCGTGGATCATCAGACTGTGGCTGGAGAGTTACGACCTGATGTTCCTGGAGGACCTGCTGAAGGGCGGCAACGAAGTCCCCGATAACGAGATCAGGCTCAACTGGCTGAAAGTAATGAAGCAGGATCTCATCGACAGGCTGGAAGCCAAGGGCTATAAGGTCACCGAGGGCAAGTACGCAAGGAATGCGCTTCACGTTGACGGCGGCGGTCTCCTGGATCTAAAGCTGTACAAAGACGGGCTCTTCTCGATTCAGGATGAGGCTTCACAGCTGGCAGTGGAGATGCTGGATCCGCAAAAGGGCGATCTGGTGATGGATGTCTGCGCTGCGCCGGGAGGAAAGAGCCTTGCGATTGCGGAACACATGAACAATCAGGGCACCATCCTCGCGAGCGACATCTACAGGAGAAAAGTCGAGATCATCGACAGAGAAGCAAAGAGGCTGGGCGTGACCAACATCAAGACCAGGACCTGGGATGCCACCAGGGTGGATTCATCTATGATCAGCAAAGCCGACAAGGTACTCGTCGATGCACCGTGCAGCGGACTCGGCGTTATCAGGAGAAAACCGGAAATAAAGTACAAGGAAAACAACGATAATATGGCAGCGCTTCCCAGGAAGCAGTCATCCATACTTTCGGCTTCATCCAAGTATGTAAAGCCGGGCGGAGTACTGATGTACTGCACCTGTACGATCAACCCGTATGAAAACGAGAGGGTCGTCAGCGACTTCCTGAGGAGGAACCCGATGTTCAAGATGGACGAGACGAAGCAGATGCTTCCCAACGTTCACGGTACGGACGGATTTTTCATCAGCAGGATGGTGAAGAGCGACAGCCTGATCAGCGAGTGACGGGGAGAATATGATAAAAAGCGGATTCAAAACAGACAGAGGGAGGCAGCGCGACCACAATGAAGATGCCTGCCTTACAATGGATGAAGCACACGTATATATGGTAGCCGACGGAGTCGGAGGCAATACGGCCGGAGAGCTGGCCAGCAGTACAGCAGTCAGCTATGTGGCCGATTTTGTGCGTAATAACCCACTTGATGAAGTGGTCAATGTGGAGGAGCTGGGAAAGATACTCCACATTTGTCTTCAGGGGGTCAACGAGACGATAATCAAGCTTACAAGGGATCACCCTGAATTCACAGGCATGGCAACGACACTGGTGTTGTGTTACATCAGGGGAAAGACAGCTTACTTTGTCAATGTGGGCGACAGCAGAGCTTATATCCAGCGGGGGAGCACACTCTTCCAGATCACCGAGGATCACAGCTATGTGAACACTCTGGTAAAGCTGGGCGTCATCACGCGTGATGAGGCCAGAGGCCACAGGAAGGGAAACGTGATAACCAAGGCCATGGGTGCCGGTGATCAGGTGGAAGCTGACTTTTACCAGACCGGGATCGAAGACGGAGATATTCTGCTGCTGTGCACGGACGGCCTTTACGGCGAGCTGAAGGAGAAGTATGTCAGCGATATGATCAGGGATAACAGCGATATGCAGGTGCTGGCCGATCTGCTGGTGGATAAAGCGAACGAAGCCGGCGGAAAAGATAACATCACAGCTGTATGTATCGATATCGAGTCGGTCACAGAAGGAGGTAACAATGAGTAGCAAAGTCATTGCGGGAAGATATGAACTGCTGAACAAAATCGGCGAAGGCGGAATGGCTGTTGTGTATAAAGCCAAGGACAGGCTCCTGAACAGACCGGTAGCCATAAAGATACTGAAGCCGGAATTCATCAGCGATGCCAAATTCATAGAGAACTTCAGGCGGGAGTCGCATGCGGCTGCCAGCCTTTCAAATGCCAATATAGTCAGTATTTTTGATGTCGGCCGTGAAGGCAACATCAACTATATCGTGATGGAACTGGTGGAAGGCAAGGCGCTGAGCCAGATCATCAAGGAAGAGGCGCCGATGGACTACCGCAAAGTGATTTCGATATCGCGGCAGGTGGCCAGCGGACTGGCGGCTGCTCACAAGCACGGCATCATACACCGCGACGTAAAGCCGCACAATATACTGATCAACGAAGATGGAGTGGCCAAGATCGCTGACTTCGGCATAGCCAAGGCGGTCAGCACGACCACTATCGTAGACAATACAAATGAGAATATAATGGGTTCCGTACATTACTTTTCGCCGGAGCAGGCGCGCGGCGGGTATGTGGATGAAAAGTCCGATATCTATTCGCTGGGAATAGTAATGTATGAAATGGTCACCGGCGAAGTGCCTTTTGACGGAGATAATCCGGTGACTGTCGCCCTTATGCATATAAATGAAGAAATCAAGCCGCCTTCGACGCTGGTGCCTGATATACCGCCCGGCCTCGAAAAGATAATAATGACGGCTACCAACAAGTATCAGAAGAACCGCTACGACAGCGCCGACGATATGATCAAGGCTCTGGATGAAGTGAGTCAGCCGGGGCGCGTGGTGCCGCCTGTATATGAAAACAGGGACCGCGATGCTGAAGAATGCAAGAGGGAAGTTGCTCAGTACAGGGAGGCCGCCAATGATGCGGACGCCCGGAAAAAGCGCAACCTCAAGATCCTGATCGCAGTGCTGGCGGTGATCGCTGCCATAGTAGTGGCTCTGGCCCTGTTATACGCTTCGGGAGCACTGGCGAAGAAAGAGACGGTGCCCGACCTGCGGGGGGTCACCTATGAAAAGGCGCAGCAGATAGCGCAGGATGCGGGCTTTAAGGTCAAAGAAGGCGAGATGGTTTACAGCGACAAGTACGAAGTAGGAGAAGTCACCTCGCAGACGCCGGAGGCCAATACCAAGGCGGAGAAGGGGGCCACGATCACGGTCAACATCTGCCGCGGTGTCGAGGAAGGCACGGTACCCAAACTGATAGGCCTTTCGAAGGACCAGGCCAAGAAAGTGATCGAGGACACCGGATTCAAGGTCGGTGAGATCACGATCCAGAGCAGCACCGAGCCCAGCGGGCAGGTCATCGGTCAGGATCCGGAAGCGGGAACGATAACGGAACCCCATTCATACATCAATATAGTAGTCAGCGACGGGAAGGCAAAGAACAAAAAGTCGGTCCCCGACCTGATCGGAAAGACAGAATCAGAGGCCAAACAGGCCATCGAGGATGCCGGATTCAAGCTCGGCAATGTCACCAGGCAGAACAGCAACGACTACGAAGCCGGACAGGTAATGAGCCAGCAGTACTCTGCAGGCACTGAGCTCGACGAGGGAACTTCGATAGACATCACTATCAGCAAGGGAGGAAAGAGTTCCTCTGTCAAGCTGTATGTAGATTATTCGGAAGCCGAGGAAGACCAGTTCTACCTCACGGTGACTGTATCCGATGATGAAGGCACCCGTACGGTGATCGAAAGTGAGAAGGTCAACAAGAGCGACGGCGGTCAGACGGTGACCATCAAAGGAACAGGAACGGGGACGGTGACCGTGATGTTCAACGATGATACCGTGATGCGCAGGAACGTCGACTTTGCGACGGGAGAGCTGTCCTGATGATAGGAACTATCGTGAGGACCATATCGGAGTTCTATTATGTGGATACCGGTGAGCGGGTGTGGAAGTGCAAGGCCCGCGGGATATTCAGGAAGAAGGAACTGACGCCTCTGGCAGGCGATGAAGTTGAGATGGAAATCACGCATGAAGGTGACGGCGAGGGAGTGATCCGTGAGATCCTGCCGCGGCGCAACAGCTTTGTGCGTCCTGCGGTAGCCAATGTAGACCAGTTCATTGTGGTCACCGCAGCGGCCAGTCCGCAGCCGGTCCCCGCGGTCATCGACAAATTCCTGGTGATGGCTGAGGGCAGCGATACGGATATCGTGCTCTGCATCAACAAGATAGATATAGCCGAAGGTGATATCATAGAGCGGCTGCGTGGGATATATGAAGGCATATATCCCGTGTGCTGCGTCAGCGGCTTTTCGGGCGAGGGCATTGACGAACTGAAAAAACGCCTTCCCGGCAGGAGAACGGCCATGGCAGGGCCTTCGGGCGTGGGTAAATCCACACTCTTGAACTGCATCGATCCCTCCATCAAAGCGGAGACGGGAGATGTCAGCGCGAAGACGAAAAGAGGGCGCCACACGACGCGCCACGTGGAGATCTTCCACCTGAAAGAAGGCGGCATGCTCTATGACACTCCGGGATTTACTTCATTCGACATCCTCGAGGAAGAGGAAGACGGACTGCAGTACTGTTATCCGGAGATGCGCCCCTACATCGGAAAGTGCAGGTATGACAACTGCCGGCATCTTAAAGAGCCGCAGTGTGTCGTGCGTGCGGCCGTTGACGAAGGAAAGATAAAGGAGAGCCGCTACGCCTCCTATGTTTCTCAGATGGAAGAAATCAAGAGCAGAAACAGATATTAAGTGAAAGGAACAGCAATGAAGAAACTAGCACCATCCATACTGTCGGCCGACTTCGGGCATCTTGCCAGCCAGGTAGAACTGGTGGAAAAAGCCGGCGCTGATCTGATCCATGTGGATGTGATGGACGGGCATTTCGTGCCCAACATCAGTTACGGAGCCACGGTGATGAAGAGCCTGCTGGGCAGGACGAAGCTGCCGTTCGACGTGCATCTGATGATAGAAGATCCGGACAAGTATATAGAAGATTTCGTCACTGAAAATACCAGATACATCACGGTGCACCAGGAAGCCTGTCCTCATCTGCACCGTACTATCGCACACATCAGGGAAAACGGTGTCCTGGCGGGAGCAGTGCTGAATCCGGCCACACCGGTGTGGACACTTGAGGACATACTCGATGACCTGGACATGGTCCTGTTGATGTCCGTAAACCCGGGCTTTGGCGGGCAGAGCTTTATCGAGGGGGTTCTCGGGAAGATCGCCAGACTCGCACAGATGAGAGCAGAGCGCGGCCTGGATTTCGAGATCGAGGTCGACGGAGGCATCTCACTGAACAATGTGAAAACAGTCAGCGATGCGGGGGCCGATGTCTTTGTTGCCGGCTCCTCCGTTTTCAAGGCCGATGACCCGGCGGCAGCCGTCGCTGAATTCATTGCGAAGATCAGAGGGTAGGAAAAATGGACGCCAGGAGAATAAAGACCAGGAAGAAGAAAAGACTCAGAGTCATTGTCATTATAATTGCGATCATCGTTGCCGCGGCTGCGATAGCCAGTGCTTACACCTACAACAGGGTGATCAGTGAGCTGGACAAGCTGGATACGGTAAAGCTGACAGGCAAACTCGACATCGATCCCAAGGTGGGCAACGAACTCAAGAACTACAGGAACATACTGCTGCTGGGCATCGATACCAGGGCAGGCGAGAGCGATGATTACTGCCGCAGCGATGCCTGCATTGTCATCAGCATCAACAAGAAGACCGAAAAGGTGAGGATGATCTCAGTGGTCAGGGATTCTTATCTCGACATCGAGGAGAACGGGGAACACGTGCTCGATAAGCTGACACATGCTCATGCTTATGCGGGACCCAGGAACACCATCAGGGCGCTGAACCGCAACCTGGATCTCAACATCAGAGAGTACATGAGGGTCAACTGGCGCACCGTGGCCGACCTCGTCGATGAGCTGGGCGGAGTGACTGTCAACATCAAAGACTATGAAGTAGCCGAGATGAACAAGTACATCAGGGATACCAATCAGAGCCTCAAGGGCTCGACCGCGAAGATCGAAAAGCCCGGCAGGCAGAAGCTGAACGGAGTACAGGCGGTGACTTACTGCCGCATCAGGAAGGTAGGCAACGGAGATGTGGAGAGGGCGCAGCGCATGCGCCGCGTGCTCACATGCTGCTATGACAAGATCAAGGAGAAGAGACTGAGCGAACTGACTGCACTGGCAGACAAGGTACTGCCCGAGATCAATACCAACCTGGACGGACGGGAAGCGGCCAGCCTTCTGTACGGATTCACCAAATACAAGATCGTGGAAAGTGAGGGGTGGCCTTATGAGTGGGATGGTGCTACAATAAACGGAGTTTCCTACGATGTACCCATCACGCTGGAATACAATGTAGAGAAACTGCACGAGGATGCCTTCGGGCAGAAGAATTACAAGCCCACCAAAAGGGTCAGGGAAATCAGCGAACGCGTGGCGCAGAGCTCAGGATATTACAGCCTGGAACTGTAGCGGCATCCGCTGGTCCGCAGTTAAAACTACTACGATTACGTTACTGACGGCAGCAGAGAAATATATGGGAAAAGAATTAATAAATATAATCAAAGAACACATAGAGTGGCGGGGACAGATCAAGAGTCTGGCCTGGGCCGACCTCAAGAAGACCTACAACGGTGCAGCCCTCGGCTGGGCCTGGGCTGTGATACGGCCGGCGGTCACAATATTCATTTACTGGTTCGCTTTTTCGAGCGGACTGCGCGGCAGGGCAGGACTGGAGGGGACCTCCTTCTTTCTCTGGATGCTGCCCGGCATCATTCCGTGGTTCTACATGAGGGATATGCTGACCACGGGTACCGGAGGCATGCGCCGCTACAAACATCTGGTGACCAAGATGAAGTTCCCGGTCTCCACAATACCAACCTTCATGAGTCTGGGCCAGTTCGTGGTCCATCTTTTCATGATGGCCGCCGTGATCGTGATCTTCATCGGCAGCGGAGTACACCCTTCTATATACTGGCTGCAGCTGCCGCTGTATATGATACTGATGGTGCTCTTCTGGACATTCTGGGGCCTCTTCGGATCGGTCCTTGCGGCCATGAGCAAGGATTTTCTCAATTTGGTGAAATCCTTCAGCATGGCGCTGTTCTGGCTGTCCGGGATCATGTTTTCGATCACCAATATCCACTCTCATGCGGTGGTCATCATAATGAAGATCATCCCGGTCACCTTTATCGCGGAGGGCTACAGGAACTGCTTCATCGAAATGCATCACGGCTGGATCTGGGAGCAGCCGGCCTGGCTGGAGGTGTACCTTTTAGAGGTGCTGATCATGGGTCTGCTCGCACTGTGGGTCTACAAAAAGCTGAAGAAGGAGATGCCGGATGTACTCTGATCCGGGGGTGATTCACATGGAAGAACAAAGGGACAACGTGGTCATAGAATTCAAACACGTATCCAAGATATACAAACTCTACAAGAATGACAAAAAACGACTGCTGGGTGTCTTTTTCAAGAAAGTGCCCTACAAGGAAAAAAAGGCGATCAATGATGTCTCCTTAAAGGTACACAAGGGTGAAGCTGTGGCTCTTTTCGGACGTAACGGTGCCGGAAAATCCACGATCCTCAAGATGATAACCGGAGTAATATATCCGACCAGCGGCGAGATAATCGTCAAGGGCAGGGTCAGCGCCCTGCTGGAGCTGTCAGCCGGATTTGACCAGGACATGACGGGCCGCGAGAACATAATGCTGAAGGGCAAGCTGATGGGGCTCGAGGACGAAGAAATCAGGAGCCTGGAGCCGGAGATCGTAGATTTTGCAGATATCGAAGAATACATGGATCAGCCGGTGAGAACGTATTCCAGCGGAATGAAAGCCAGGCTGGGTTTTGCCATCAATGTCAGCATCAGGCCCGAGATACTGATTATCGACGAAGCGCTGAGCGTAGGCGACGCTGCCTTCCGCAAAAAGTGCATCCGCAAGATCAATTCAATCATGGAAGGCGAGATAACGCTGCTCTTCGTGACCCACTCCACCGGAGTGGCGCAGGAGTTCTGCAAGCGCGGCATCATCATGAAGAAGGGAAAGATCGTCTTTGATTCGGATATCGCTGCGGCAGCCAAGAAATATGATGATTCAATAAAATAGAGAGGTCAACATGAACACAGATACAAAGACAATACTGGTATTGTTTGGAGGTGTATCACCGGAGCACGAGGTTTCCTGCCGTTCGGCGGCTTCCATAATCCGGGAGATGGACCCCACCAAATACAACATCATAAAACTGGGAATAACTAAAGACGGCAAGTGGATCATGACGAATGCGGATCCGCTGAAAATAGAGAGCGGCACCTGGATGACCGGCATGGGATGCAAATCCGCCGTCATCAGTCCGGACAGGACGGTCCATGGGCTGCGGGTCGGAAGGAACAAGGAGATATACATCGACTGCGTGATACCGGCACTTCATGGAGAAGGCGGTGAAGACGGCAGTGTGCAGGGCCTGCTGGAGCTGTCAGGCATTCCGTATGTAGGTTCCGGCGTCGCCGCCAGCGCATGCGGAATGGACAAAGGCATCACCAAGGCCATAATCGCGCATACCGGAATCAGGCAGGCACGGCATTTCGAGACCAACAGATATGCTTTTGCTTCCAATCCTACAGAGGAGCTGAAGAAGATCGCGATGACGTTCCACGGCGAATATCCGCTGTTCGTGAAGCCGGCATGTACCGGTTCCTCGGTGGGTATATCCAAGGTCAACAGCGACAAAGAACTCTTTGAGGGCATCAAGAAGGCCGCCGAGGCGGATCACAAGGTCATCATCGAGAGAGCCATAGTCGGCCGCGAGATGGAGGTCGCCGTGCTGGGAAACAGAGATCCAAAGGCGTTTCCTATCGGCGAGATAAAGCCGGATGCCGAATACTACGATTATGAATCCAAGTATGAGAGCGAGAACATCCAGACCAGCATCGTTACCGACCTGCCGCCCACTAAGGAGTGCGAGCTGCAGGATGCCGCCGTCAACATCTACAAGGCTCTCGGATGCAGAGGACTGGCCAGGGTCGACTTTTTCCTGACCGAGGAAAACGATGTGGTATTCAATGAGATAAACACACTTCCGGGATTTACCAGCATCAGCATGTATCCGCAGCTGTGTATGGCAGCGGGATTCTCGTACAGCGAGTTGATCGACAAGCTGATAGAGCTGGCACTGGAGGATGCTGAATGATAGACGCCCTGAAAGAAGGACAGCGCTGGCGGGACGGAGTCTATCTGGTCACCGCGGAGAGCAGTTTTGAAGCGGAGCTGCTGGGCTCCAAACTGAAGAGCGAGGGCATACCCTGCGTTTTCAGATACAGGGGAGCGAGCAACTTCATGGAGATCGCTCTGGGAGCGAACACCACACAGGATATCGATATATTCGTGCCGGAGGAGACGCTGGAGAAGGCCAGAGATGTCATCGTACCGGTGCCTCTGGATGATGACTTCGATCCGGAAGGTGAATAGAATATGAAGAAATTGATAATAGCGGCGGCAGTCATTGTGATTGCCGCTATCTGTTTCACGGCCTGCGCCGCGGACAGGAGCGGGCAGACAAGGGACGACCCGCAGAAAGTGGATATCGTGTGCACCGGTTTTCCGGAGTACGATTTCATGCGGCAGATCGCGGGATCCGCCGCTGATGTTCATATGCTGCTCAAACCGGGACAGGAGAGCCACAGCTATGAACCGACACCGGCTGACATGCTCGCCATAAAACACTGCGACTTGTTCGTATACTGCGGAGGCGAATCCGACAAATGGGTCGAGGAGGTCCTCGATTCAGTGGATGAAGGCGGGCTGCGGTCCGTAAAGCTGATGGATCTCGGGGATAAGCTGGCGGAGGATCACGAGAAAGAATACGATGAACACGTCTGGACTTCTCCTGTGAATGCGCAGAAGATCGTTGCCGGGCTCACAGCTGAGATCTGCGAGGTGGATCCCGGGAATGCCGAAGTGTATAAAAAGAACGCTGCCGCTTACATCAGAAAGCTGCAGAAACTGGATGGGGAATTCCGCAGGATGGTGAAAAACTCGAAGAGAAAGACTATCGTGGTCGCTGACAGATTCCCCTTCAAGTATCTCTGCAGGGAATACGGACTAAAATACTACGCAGCTTACCCCGGATGTGCCACGGAGACCGAGCCGGGTGCGGACACCATCACGAAACTGATACGCGTCGTCAACAGGGAACATATCCCGGTGGTTTTCCACATAGAGCTTTCCAACCGGGAGATGAGCCGTGCCATAGCCGGGGAAACGGGCACGCGCGATCTGCTGCTGCACTCCGCCCACAATATCAGCGAGAGCGATTTCAAGGCGGGGAAAACGTATCTCGATCTGATGGAGCATGACCTTAAAGTGCTGAAGGAGGCGCTTAACTGATGAGCCTGATAACTTGCAAGAAGGCGACATTTTCATATGGACACCATGAAGTCCTGCGCAATGTGGACTTTCATGTCGATGCGGGCGATTACCTGTGCATCGTGGGTGAGAACGGAGCCGGAAAGAGCACCCTGGTGAAGGGCCTCCTGGGCCTGAAAAAACCGACTTCCGGCAGTATAGAGCTGGGCGACGGACTCGGCAGGTCGGAGATCGGATACCTGCCGCAGCAGACCGAAGCGCAGAGGAATTTTCCTGCCAGCGTATTTGAGGTCGTGCTCTCGGGCAGGCTCAACAGATGCGGCATGCGGCCTTTCTACCGCGAGGAGGACAAGGCCGACGTCCTCGTGAAGCTGGTGATGCTGGGCATCGAAGGACTCAAGAACAGGTCATACAACGATCTTTCGGGCGGACAGCAGCAGAGGGTACTGCTGGCGAGGGCGCTCTGCGCCAGTCAGAAGCTGATCCTGCTCGACGAGCCGGTCACCGGACTGGACCCCGTGATGACCAGCGACATGTATGATCTGATCGATCACCTCAACAAAAAGCACGGCTTTACGGTGATCATGGTCTCTCACGATATCGAAGAAGCGGTCGCCCGGGCCAGCCGCATCCTGCACCTGAGGCAGGAGCAGCTGTTCTTCGGGCCCACGGAGGAATATGTGAAGACGGATATAGGAAGGTACTTTATGACCGGGGTGATGAAATGATGGAATTGCTGTCGCAGATGTTCACATATTCGTTCATGGTGAGGGCTCTCATCGTGGGCTCCCTGGTATCTTTGTGCGCTTCGCTGCTGGGAACCAGCCTGGTACTGAAACAGTATTCCATGATCGGGGACGGCCTCTCGCACGTTGGCTTTTGTGCTCTGGCCGTGGCTTATGCTTTTAATGCGGCGCCGCTGGCGGTCTCCATACCCGTCTGCATCGCAGCGGCTTTCATCCTGCTGCAGATCCGTGAAAGCTCGGGGATACGGGGTGACTCGGCGGTGGCCATCATGTGCAGCGGAGCCCTGGCCATCGGCGTGATGACGGTCTCTCTGACCACGGGCATGAACACGGATGTCAGCAACTATATGTTCGGCAGCATCCTGGCCATAGGAAAAGACGATGTGGTGATCTCGGTGGTCCTCAGCGCGGCGGTCCTCGTGCTCTATGTGCTCTTCTACAACCGCATATTCGCGGTGACCTTCGATGAAGTGTTCGCCACGGCGACGGGCACGAAGACGCATCTGTACAATATGGTGCTCGCGGCACTGACGGCGCTCACGATCGTTCTCGGCATGAGGATGATGGGCGCACTGCTCATATCCAGCCTCATAGTTTTCCCTTCGCTGACGGCCATGAGGGTGACCAGCCGCTTTCGGAGCACCATCATTGTGTCCGCGATAATATCGGTCAGCTGCTTTTTCATCGGCATGATGGTCTCCTACATAGCATCGGTGCCCACGGGGGCCTGCATCGTGATCACCGACATGGTGGTCTTCGCCGTGTTCATAATAATAGGTAAGATACGCGGCTGACAAGTAAAAGTACTTGACGGGCAGGACGCGATATGGTATATTGATGTGCAGTGACAAGTGAAAAAGCTTGACACCGGGAGGCGGAAATGTTGGATGAAACGTTGAAATACAGCCTGTTGCTGGACTACTACGGAGGCCTGCTGACCGAAAGACAGCGGGAAGTGACCAGACTGTATCACGATGAGAACCTCTCGCTGGCGGAGATAGCCGAAGAGTTCGGCATCAGCCGTCAGGGCGTGCACGACGCACTCAAAAATGCGGAGGCTGCGCTGCTCTCATACGAAGAAAAGCTGGGACTGGCAAAGACTATTCGCCGCAGAGAGCGCGCCATTGAAAAGATCGATGGAATGATAGATGATCTGATTGCCGAAAAGGCCGGTGACGGCGACTTGCGGCACAGACTGAAAGATATAAAGAAAGTTATCGACAACCTCGATGAAAGCGGGGAATAGGAGCTGTTATGGCATTTGAAGGATTATCGGAAAAACTGCAGGGCGTCTTTAAGAACCTCAAGGGGCAGGGATCTCTGACAGAACAGGATATAGACTCGGCGATGCGCGAGGTCAAGCTGGCGCTGCTGGAAGCCGACGTCAACTTTAAAGTGGTCAAACAGTTTGTGAAGGATGTCAAAGAGAAGGCCATGGGCGAGGAAGTGATGAAATCACTGACTCCCGACCAGCAGGTCATCAAGATCGTGAACACTGAGCTTACAAACCTCATGGGCGGTACTGACAGCAAACTCACCTATTCACCGAGCGGATTCACAGTCCTCCTGATGGTGGGACTGCAGGGTACAGGAAAGACGACCACCTGCGGCAAGCTGGCCGCTTACCTCAAGAGGAACGGCAAAAAGCCGATGCTGTGCGCCTGCGACATCTACCGTCCGGCCGCTATCGACCAGCTCGAAGTCGTCGGCAAGTCGGTGAACACACCGGTGTTCACGATGCGGGACTGCAGGGAGCCGGCCAAGATCGCGCTGGCGGCCAAAAAAGAAGCCGAATTGAAAGGCTTCAACGTGCTCATCGTGGATACGGCGGGGCGTCTGCAGATAGACGAGGCCCTGATGGAAGAGCTGGCAGATATCAAGCAGGCCATAAAGCCGCATGAAATACTGCTGGTCGTCGATGCTCTCACAGGCCAGGATGCGGTCAACGCAGCCAAGGGCTTTAACGACAAGCTGGGGATCGACGGCATCATCATGACCAAGATGGACGGCGATTCGCGCGGCGGTGCGGCACTCTCGGCCAGAGAGGTGACCGGAAAACCGATAAAGTTCGTTGGCATGGGCGAGAAAATGGATGCTCTGGAACAGTTCCATCCGGACAGGATGGCTTCCAGGATCCTGGGCATGGGCGATATGATGACTCTCATCGAACAGGCCGAAGCCCAGTACAACGATGAAGAAGCTGCCAAGCTGGAGAAGAAGATCCGCAAGAACCAGTTCACACTGGAGGACTTCCTCGATCAGATGGGGCAGATAAAAAAGATGGGCGGCGTTGCCAAGATCATCAACATGCTGCCCGGAGTGAACACCAATGCCATGAAGAGCGTGGATCTTGAGCGTTCAGAGCGCGAGTTCATGCAGATGGAAGCCATCATATACTCGATGACAAAGGAAGAGCGCAGGAATCCATCGGTGCTCAACGCCAGCAGGCGGCGCAGGATATCAAAGGGATGCGGACAGCCTGTCAGCAGGATCAACAACCTGATCAAGCGTTATGAAGAGGCCAGGAAGATGATGCGCCAGATGACGAAACCGGGAGCCAGGGTTCCCAAGATGTTCAGACAGTAAACAGCTATACGGGATATAGTGAAAATAAATACATTTTAAAGATACGGAGGAAACAGACAATGGTAAAAATCAGACTGAAGAGAATGGGTGGACACAAAAAGCCTTTCTACAGAATCGTAGTTGCGGATTCCAGAAGATCGCGCAACGGAAAGTTCATCGAAGAGATCGGATTCTTTGATCCGCTGGCAGATCCGGACGTGATCAAGATCGATGCTGAAGCAGCTCAGAAGTGGCTGGCAGACGGAGCTCAGCCTACAGAAAGAGTAAGGAGCCTGTTTAGAAAAGAAGGTATCATTCAGTAATGGAAAGCGGGGTTGACTAATGACTGAATTAGTTGAAATTATTGCGAAGTCACTGGTCGATGATCCCGATGCGGTCGAGGTCTCAGAATCAGTCGACGAAAAGAACACTACTGTTATTCAGCTCAAAGTCGCTAGTGATGACATGGGGAAGGTCATAGGCAAGCAGGGGCGGATCGCGAAAGCGCTGCGAACTGTTGTCAAAGCTGCTGCAACCAAGGCAAAGAAAAAGGTAGTAGTCGAAATAGTACAGTAAACGAAGGGCACATATCATTGGAATATGTGCCTTGCTGATATACAGGAAAAGATGGGAAATATAGAAATTGGCATTATAGTAAGCGCAGTCGGCATGAAGGGCGAAGTCAAGCTGAAGAGCTTTGCGGAGGACCCTGCCCGCTTTGAGTACCTGGAATCCGTTTTCATCGGCGATGAAGGCCACCGCATAGAAAACGTCAGGTACAAGAATGGTATGGTGATCCTGAAGGTCTCCGGTATCGACGACCGCGACGCCGCCGAGCGCGTCAAAAACCGCAGCGTTTACATGAGCGAAGATGACCTCGAAGAAGCCGGCGAGGGAGAATACTATATCAGGGATCTGCTCGGGCTGGAGGTCTGCGACGATGAGAAAGGGCTCCTGGGCGTGCTGGAGGATATCCGCACGCAGACGGCGCAGCCGCTTTTCTGTATCCGGGACGGGGACGGCAGGATCATATATCTGCCCGGCGTGCCCCAGTTTATCAGAGATGTAGATATGGAGAATGGAAGGATCCTCGTCAAAGCACCGGAGGGGCTGCTGGAGATATGAAGATAGAAGTGTTGACGCTCTTTCCGGGGATGTTCTCGCCGCTGCGCGAGAGCATGCTGGGGAGAGCCGGAGAAAAGGGCCTGCTGCAGATCGAGGCCACCGACATCAGGGACTACACCCTGGACAAGCACAAAAAGACCGATGAATATCCATTCGGAGGCGGAGCCGGCATGGTGATGACATGCGACCCCGTTTTTCGCGCGCTGGAGTCTGTGGATGCGGGCAGCAAAAAGATCGTTTACATGTCGCCCAAGGGCCGGATCCTGGACCAGGACAAGATCCTGGAGCTGTCGCAGCAGCCGCAGCTGGTGATCCTCTGCGGCCACTATGAAGGCATCGACCAGAGGATACTGGACAGCTGGGATATCGATGAGATCTCCATCGGCGACTACATCCTGACCGGCGGGGAACTGGCCGCCTGCGTCCTCATAGATGCAGTCGCCAGGATGATACCCGGCGTTCTCAAGAGCAGAGAATCGGCGCTCGAGGAGTCCATATATTCGGGACTGCTGGAGTATCCGCAGTACACCAAGCCCCGTGAATACCGCGGCATGAACGTGCCTGAAGTGCTGCTGTCGGGCGACCACAAAAAAATACACCTGTGGAAGCTGGAACAGGCTCTGATGCTGACAGCAAAGCGCAGGCCGGACCTGTTTTCCGCCTTTTGTGAGCGCAGGGAGCTGCTGACCAGGGACGAGAAAAAGATATTGGAAAAGGTAGAAAATTGGTGTAAGATATATCTGGAGACAGAATATGCCAAAACTAAATAAAAAGATAGTATTGATCTATATACTGATACTGGTTTTGCTATATGTGATCATCGCGGTCATCCCGTCCCTGACGGGGGCGCTGACCAGGACGGAGACCATCAAAGAGGGTGAGCTCAAGGTCAAGGATGACGTCAAATGTTATATAGTTCGCGATGAAACGGTGTATACCGCATCTCAAAACGGGAAAATGAAAATTACAGCCGGAGAGGGCGCGCTGATCAAAAAGGGGACGAAACTGCTCGACTTCGATGCTGCGTCAGGCAGCAAGAACAAAAGCAGCAGTCAATACAAGGGACTGCGTGACAGACTTGGAAAAAATGTTGTCGCCGACAGTTCCGGAGTCAGTATGAGAAAAGGGTATTTTTCGACTTACGTGGACGGGTATGAAGATTATTTTACTCCTGAGCGCATGGACAGGATCAAGAGGAACGATGCAGAGTCACACTCGGGAGACGCTGTCAACCTCAGGAGAACTAAGGCGGTCAAGGGCGATCCCATATATAAGATCGCTGACAACAGTAACTGGTATATATTATGCTGGATCAAGAAAGACAGCATTGGAAAATATAAAGTAGGAAATGAAGTCCAGGTAAAGCTGCCGGGGGGAACCGTGGCCGCTTACGTGGACAGTATTTCAAAAGACATGGGAGAATACCGAGTCATATTGAGGACCAACAGGTATTACAGCGATCTGATGAAGACGCGGGAAGCCGAGGCTTCCGTGATCACATCGGACAGCGAAGGGCTGCTGGTGGACAACAGCTGTATCGTCAGAAAGCACGGTCAGGCAGGCGTCTATGTCAAGTCGACGACCGGCGACTATGTGTTCAGGCCGGTGCAGGTTCTGGGCACAGATGGTGAGAAATCACTGGTCTCCGAGAGCGCTTTCTATGATGACAAGGGCAACCCTGTGAATACGGTCGAAATGTATGACGAAGTTCTGAAACATCCCGACAGGAATTAAAGAAGGTAGAGATCATGACTGATATCAAGGGCAATCTGGAAAAAGTAAGAAGTACACTGAAGGACGGAGTCACGCTGGTCGCCGTGACCAAGACTCATCCTTACCAGGACATCAACACGGCCATTGATGCCGGGGTCACCGACATCGGCGAAAACAAGGTTCAGGAAATACTGGACAAATACGACCATGTAAAGCCGGTGAGATGGCACATGATAGGCCATCTGCAGACGAACAAGGTCAAGTACATCATCGACAAGGTATCCCTGATCCATTCCGTGGACTCGCTGAAGCTGGCCAAAGAAATCGACAAGAGGGCGGCGCAGCACGATCTGACGATGGATATCCTGATTCAGGTCAATGCTGCTGATGAAGAAAGCAAGTTCGGCATCAGCGCAGACGAAACGGAGAGCATGATCAGAGAAATACTGGATAACTGCGAGCACATCAGGATCAGAGGCCTGATGTGTGTGGCACCGTTCGCCGAGGATCCCGAAGATGTAAAGGATGTCTTCGCCGAGGTGAAAAAACAGTACGACGAATTTGCTAAAATTGACCACGAACGGCTTGATTTTAAATATTTATCAATGGGAATGTCACACGACTACAAGGTGGCTATGGAACAGGGCTCGAATATGGTCAGAGTTGGCAGCGCTATATTCGGAGCCAGAGTATATTAATTAACAGGAGGTACAAATGGGAGTTTTCGACAAGTTCAAGGATCTGGTGGGCATCGAGGAGTACGACGATGATGACATCACCGAAGAAGAAATAGATGCCGCTGACGCTCAGCTGGAGAGAAAGAGGATCGAACCGCGGAGCGGTTATGCGAGAAGGGATAAGGTCGTTGAAATGAAGAACAGAGGAGGCAGTCCCTTCAAGCTGATCGTGACCGATCCGGAAGGATTCGAAGAGTGCCCCAAGCTGGTGGATTCCCTGAAACAGAGGAAACCGGTGATCCTGAATCTTGAAAAGATGGATTCGGATACTGCGAAAAAAATATTCGATTTCCTCAGCGGCGCAACATATGCGCTCAACGGCAACGTCCAGAAGGTAGCCGACAATATCTTCATTTTCGCTCCTGAGAATGTGGACATCTCGGCGACTGTTGAATCCAAGGGATTCGATTTTTCCGGAGACAAAGACAACTGGAGGTAAGCAATGATAACACCGCTGGCTATCCAGAAAAAGGAGTTCTCCAAGGTCATCAGGGGATACAAGGCTTCAGAGGTCGATGTCTTCCTCGATGAATTGACACTGGATTACGAGAAAGTGATCAAGAGCAACGCCAAGCTCAAGGAACAGGTCTCCCTGCTGCAGAAAGAAATGGAAGAACTGCGGAATTCGCAGGGCCAGGCCGAGCAGAGGGCGGAAGTCATCCTCAAGAACGCTCAGCAGGATGCGGAGTCCGAGATCAGCAAGGCCCGTGAAGAGGCCCGCAAGGTGATCGATGAGTACAAGAGTCTCAAGAACAGATACGAGACTTTCAGGCAGAGGTACCGGGCGCTGCTGCGGGACGAGCTCGAGAGATTCGACCGCCTCGACCAGTTCATTCTGCGCGATTCAGATGAGAACCGGCTGGAGGACATCCTCGATATGAACGGGGACAGGGAACCGCAGCCCGACGAGGACAGGAAAACCTGTGTCGTCGATATGAAGAAAGACTCAGATAAGGAGGGAGGGGAGTAAGCTCCCTCTTTTCGTCATGCGCTATATTTTAGTAGTGGCAGCGGCTGTGATCAGCGACCGCGTGGTCAAATGGCTGGTCGCTTCCCACATGGCTGTCTATGAAAGCTTACCGCTGGCGGGCGATTTTTTTCGCCTCACATATATCAGAAACACCGGTGCCGCCTTCAGCATGTTCAGTAAACATACATGGGTGCTGATACTGCTGACGGCAGCCATGATCGCGGCCGGTGTCCTTTTTCTGGTGATCAAAATCAGAAAGGGCAGTCCGGCGGGACTGCTGATGCCGGTGGCTCTGATCGTCGGCGGAGGCCTCGGAAACCTGATCGACAGGATATGTCAGGGATATGTGATCGACATGTTCGACCTCAGGGGCTTCGCCGTTTTCAACGTGGCCGATATCTATGTGTGCCTGGGATGCGCACTGTTATTTATTTATGTGATTTTCATTATGGACAGGAAAGATGCCGCAAAGCAGTAGACATGAATTTGTAATTGAAGAGGGACAGCAGGGCGAAAGGATCGACAAAGTGCTCGCCGCTCTGATGGAGGATGCCTCCCGCAGCTTTATACAAAAGCTGATCGCGGACGGCCATGTTCTGCTGGGCGCAGAGCCCTGCCTTTCGAAGAAGGAAAAGGTGGCCTGCGGCGACGTGATCACGGTCACCGTCCCCGAGCCGGAAGTGCTCTCCGCTGAACCTGAGGACATCCCGCTGGACATAGTATACGAGGATGATGATGTGCTGGTGGTCAACAAGCCGCGCGGCATGGTAGTCCATCCGGCAGCCGGCAACCGCAGCGGCACCCTGGTGAACGGCATCATGTATCACTGCGCCGGCAGGCTTTCTTCTATAAACGGTGTCGTCAGGCCGGGTATCGTGCACCGCATCGACAAGGATACCAGCGGTCTCCTGATGGTGGCCAAGAACGATGCCGCCCACAGATCTCTGGCGGCGCAGCTGGCAGAGCACAGCACCAAAAGGGCTTATGTGGCCCTGGTATATAACAGCTTCACCGATGATGAAGGCGTCATCGACGAGCCCATCGGGCGCGATCCCGTGAACAGGCTGCGGCGGGCAGTGGTCGATGAAGCCCATGGCAAGAGGGCGGTGACCCACTACTATGTCAGGGAGCGTCTCGGCAGGTATGCGCTGATCGAGGCACGCCTGGAGACGGGCAGGACGCATCAGATCAGGGTCCACATGAGCTATATCGGACATCCGCTGGTCGGCGACATGATGTACGGGCCCTCCAGGAATCCCTTCGGGATCGAAGGACAGCTGCTGCATGCGTATCTGCTCGGGTTCGTGCATCCCGTCAGCGGGCAGTACATGGAGTTTCGCTGTCATCCGCCGGAGATCTTCACGCGTACGTTGGAAAAAATGAGAAAGATGAAGTAGGTAAGCAATGAGCAGAAGAAATTTTTCACCGGGCACACTGCTGGCCCCGGTGCCCGTAGTCATGGTCACCTGCGGCAGCGCCGAAGAAGGAACAGCAAATATCATCACAGTGGCCTGGACGGGGATCGTCAATTCGAATCCGCCGATGACTTATGTTTCCATCAGACGGGAGCGCTTCTCGCATCACCTGATCAGTGAGAGCGGCGAGTTCTGCATCAACCTGGTGACCGAACAGCTGGTGAGGGCAACCGACTGGTGCGGCGTCCAGTCGGGGAAAGACCACGACAAGTTCGCGGAGACGGGTCTCACTATGGAGGAGTGCAGCCGGGTTTCCTGCCCTTCGATCAAGGAATCGCCTCTCTGCCTGGAGTGCCGCGTTCAGGAAGTCCACAGCTACGGATCTCACGACATGTTCGTGGCCGAGATCGTCAATATGAGCACCGATGAAGCCCTCGTTGACGGCAGCGGTAGGATCAGGCTCGACAGAGTTGGACTGGTATCTTACTGTCACGGGGAGTACTTTCCGCTGAAAAAGATGCCGCTGGGCCGCTTCGGCTTTTCTGTGATGAAGAAGAAGACCAAAAAGAAACTGGCCGCCAGGAGGCGCGGTGCGGCGAGGAAGAGAGCCCGTGAAAAACACCGCAAATAAGCTTTAACCAAATGGGTGGCGGGAGAGTCGTTTTGCCCCGAAGCTATTGAAGTCTCCCTCAGGATTGAATATACTTTCAATACACTCTTCGAAGAGAAAAACCGTGAATAAGAATGAATAAGAAAGGAATGACAGATGATGAAAAGATGTACGATTTGTAATTCTCGGTGTGCTACAATCGCTTTTCGCGGCGGGCGCATCTGCAAAAACTGCCTCAACTACGTGATCACCAGATACTGAGGTCGGTCCGCATGCCGCAAGAGGCCGTGATCCGTGTGAAGGCAGAAAAACTGGATCGGTTTTTCCGGAGCCGCTGGTGCGGCTCTGTTTTTATTTTCCGGCCGTGGTATCCGTTCGCCCGGGCAGCCCGGGTGTGATGAAGACGGTGCGGTTGTCTGTGAAGATGCACATGCCCGGCTTGGCGCCATTGGGCTTTTTCACGTGGCGCACCAGGGTGCAGTCTACAGGAACGTTCTCGGAGTTCCTGGCCTTGCTGTGATAGGCGGCGATGGCGGCGGCTTCGAAGATGGCGCTGTCGGAGACCTCCCTGCCTTCGGTGAACAGGATCACGTGCGATCCGGGGATATCCTTGGTGTGGAACCAGAGGTCGTGTTTTCCGGCCATGCGGAAAGTCAGCTGGTCGTTCTCCTTGTTGTTGTGGCCCGCGAGGACCCGAAAGCCGTCGCTGGTATGATACTCGTACGGCTTTGCCTTGCGCTTCTTCCGGGGGCCTCTGAGGCGGCGCTTCCTCACATAACCCAGTTCCGTCAGCTCTTCGCGGATGGCATCGATGGCATCCGTGTCCTCGGCCGATTCGATGAAGGAGGCCACCGATTCCAGATAAGTGATATCCTGGTCAGTCTCCTGCAGCTGTATTTTCTTCTCTTTCTGCGCTGTCTTCGCCTTGGAATATTTCTTGAAGTAGTTCTGCGCGTTCTTCGCAGGTGCAAAGCGCTTGTCCAGCGGAATGGTGATATCGCTGCCGTCATAGTAATTGGTGACCGTCACTTCCCGGTCACCGGTCTTGAAGTTGTGGATGTTGGCGGTCAGCAGTTCCCCGTAGAGGTGGTATTTCTCGGAATTCTCCGCCTTGAGCAGATCCTCGCTGAGGCGCTGCTTTTTCAGATAGAGCTTTTTCAGGGCGTTGCTGACAGATTTTGTGAGGCCGGAAGCCTTCTGGCGCACGCGGTTGCCGGAATCGCGATGTTCAAAATAGTAAGCTGCGGCTGCACTGACGCTGTCAAAGTCCAGCGAGCGGTAGCGGTCGCTGTATTCCCTGATGGGGATCACGTGAAAATCGGCCGGGGTCCTGTCATCTTTGAGGTAGACCCGCGGTGTCAGATCGCGCCGCTCCAGTCTCCCGAGCAGGGTGTGCATGTTCTCTGACGGTGAATCAGCCAGCTCGCGGGATATCAGGGGACTGATACCCTGGACGGAAGCCAGAATGGCATCCGGATCGCCTCTCATGGCATCGAGTTCCTCGTCGCCGATCTCATCGAAGGGTACTTTGTCCTGCTGCGGAGGGTATTCGTAGGTACCTCCGGGCAGTACCTGCCGTGCACGGCTGACGTCGATCGAGATGCGCTTGAGACTGTCGATGATGCGGCCGCTGCCGGTGTCGATGAGGACGACATTGCTGTGCTTGCCCATTATTTCAATGATCATCTTCTTGGTGACGCTGTAACCCATTTCATCGCGGGTCTCGAATTCCATCTCTATGATGCGCTCGGCGTCTTTCTGATGCACCGAGGTGATGCGCGCAGAGACCAGGTGCTTTCTCATCAGCATGCAGAAGGATGATGGCTGCGCGGGATTGGTGTAGTTCTCTTCGGTCAGATATACGCCTGCATGATTGTTGTTGCAGCTGGTATAGAACTTCTTCTTGCCGTTCGCCGTATGCACGAAAAACACCAGCTCGTCCTTCTCCGGCTGGTATATCCTCTCTACTTTTCCATCGGTCAGTGCGTCCGATAATTCGATGGCCATCGCCCTTGTAACTATCCCGTCAAAAGCCATTTCTCTATTCCTTTCTCTTGTGATATAATAACAATGTTATCATAAAATGGAGAAGAATAGGAGACAATTCCATGATAAAAAGTATGACCGGCTATGGGAAAGGCGAATACACTGACGGGAAGAGAAATGTGGTATGTGAGATCAGATCTGTGAACCACAGATATGCTGATATTTTCGTCAAGATGCCGAAGAGATATTCGTTCGCCGAGGACAAGATAAAGAAGGAAATAAAGAAGGTCATGAAGAGGGGCAAGATCGAAGTCTACATCATGATCGAGAATATAACGGAAGAGGATTTTACAGTCAAGCTGAATATGATCGCGGCCAGGCAGTACATGGACAACCTGAAGGCGCTCAAGGATGAGTTCGGTCTCCGGGGAGACATCACGGTGGATCTGCTCGCCGGCATGCCGGACGTGCTGCGCTCGATCCCCGATGTCGAAGATGAGGAAGCTGTCGGCAAGGTCATCATCGAGGCCGTGAAGATCGCACTCAGGAACATAGATGCGATGCGCATCGTCGAAGGCGAAAAGCTGAGGAGCGATCTCGATATGCGGGGCGACCTGATTGCTGACATGGTCACCAGGATCAAAGAGCGTGCGCCCGAGGTCGGCAGACACTACGCCGAAAAGCTCAACGACAGGATCCGGGAACTGATCGGGGATTCCGTTGAGGTGCCTGAGGACAGGATCCTGCTGGAAGTTGCCATCTTCGCTGACAAGGCCAACATCACGGAAGAGCTGGTGAGACTGGACAGCCACGTGCAGCAGCTGCACGCCATACTGGGAGCGGAAAAGTCGAGCGGCAAAAAGCTGGACTTCCTCGTTCAGGAGATGAACCGTGAGGCGAACACCATAGGATCCAAAGCCAATGACCTCGACATCACAGAGACCATGCTGGACATCAAGAGCGAAGTCGAAAAGATCAGGGAACAGGTCCAGAACATCGAGTAATCTGAAATCAGGCGTTGAAATCATTTGTCCCGGATGTTATAATATTTGTTCGCGAAGCATTTGAAGGAGAGCTGATGAAGAGGCAAGGCAGGCTGCTGGTGATATCGGGACCTTCCGGAACCGGAAAGGGCACCATATGCGCCAGGATAATTGAAGAACTGGACGATATCGTGCTTTCTGTCTCGGCGACAACGAGGCCGATGAGGAAGGGCGAGGTCCATGGAGAGAATTATTACTTTCTCACGCGGGAAGAATTCGAGGAGAAGATCGCTGCCGGCGGTTTCCTCGAACATGCGACGGTGTATGACAATTACTACGGCACTCCCAGGGAAAAGGTCTTTGAGATGCTGGAGAACGGGATCGACGTCGTGCTGGAGATAGATGTCCAGGGAGCGATGAAGGTCAGAAAGTCTTATCCGGACGGCGTGTTCATCTTCATACTGCCGCCGTCGATGGCGGAACTGAGAAAGCGCATCACGACGCGGGCGACCGATGCCGTGGATGTGATAGAGCTGCGCATGTCGAAGGCGCTCTCGGAGATAGCTTTTGCGGAAAAATACGACTATTACGTGATCAACGATGTACTTGATGAGGCGGTGGCCGAAGTCAAGGCAATCATCACGGCGGAACATGCGAGAGTGACGGAAGAAATTTCCGCAGTTATAGAAGGGTACAAGGAGGAATGATCGATCATGATGTTATATCCATCGATAAATGAGATAAGAAAGAAAGCGGACAGCAGGTATACGCTGGTGATCCTGGCAGCCAAGAGAGCCAGAGACATCATCGACGGAAAACCCGTGCTCATCGACGAACCGGAGATCGAAAAACCGGTTTCCATAGCGGCCAATGAAATAGCCGAAGATTATATTACTTACAAGAGAGAAGAATGATCCTTGCATCTGCAGAGGATTTATAGTATTATTTTATTTGCGTCTGTTAAGAGACGCATCGAGTTATATCAATCACACCATGCGGACGGCGGATGGTGCCGGCAACAGGTTTAAAGCCAACCTGACCGGTCTGACGCAGCATAGTTACCGCGCGGTGGAAGGAGAAAACCAGGAGGTAGAAAAAATGGCAGTAGTTTCTATGAAACAATTACTGGAAGCAGGCGTTCACTTTGGACACCAGACAAGAAGATGGAACCCGAAGATGGCTCCATACATCTTTACCGAGAGAAACGGTATCTACATCATCGACCTGCAGAAGACGGTCGGTCTTATCGACAGAGCTTACAATTTTATGCGTGAAGTCAGCGAGAGCGGCAAGCCCATTCTCTTTGTGGGAACAAAGAAGCAGGCACAGGCAGCTATCCACGACGAAGCTTTGAGATGTGATTCTTATTATGTAAATCAGAGATGGCTGGGCGGAATGCTGACAAACTACAAGACGATTTCAGCCAGGATCAGAAGACTGGGCGAGATCGAAGAGATGGAGAGCGACGGCACCTTCGAAAAGATGACTAAGAAGGAAGTCCAGAACCTGAGACACGAGCACGACAAACTGGAAAAGTTCCTCGGCGGCATCAGAGAGATGCACGGAATGCCGGGAGCAATGTTCATAGTTGACCCCAAGAAGGAAAGGATCGCTATCAGAGAAGCAAAGATCCTGGGCATCCCGGTAGTGGGAATCGTGGACACGAACTGCGATCCTGATGATGTCGATTACATCATTCCTGCAAACGACGACGCCATCAGAGCCGTAAAGCTGATTGCAGCTACTATGGCTGATGCAGTAATCGAAGGAAAGCAGGGCGAGAGCATGGCCGAGGCTGAAGAGGCAGATGATGCCGAAGCAGCAGAAACAGTAGAAGAAGCTGAAGCAGCTAAGGTCGATGAAACCGAAGAAACCGCAGACGAGGAGGTAACTGAATAATGGCAGCAGTAACAGCAGCACTGGTCAAAGAACTGCGCGAAATGACAGGCGCAGGCATGATGGATTGCAAAAAGGCTCTTGTAGAGACCGATGGAGATATAGAAAAGGCAGTAGATTTTCTGAGAGAGAACGGACTGTCCAAGGCCGCCAAGAAGGCCGGCAGGATCGCTGCTATGGGTCTTGTGAAAACTGCATTCGCAGCTGACGGCAAGAGCGCAGCTATCGTAGAAGTAAATTCGGAGACAGACTTTGTGGCCAAGAACAGCGAATTCATCAACTTCGTACAGGGACTGGCAGATCTGGCTCTCAAGTCTGATGCCGCTGACATGGACGCTTTCATGGCTCTTCCGTTCGAGGAAGGAACAGTCAAGGATGCGCTCAACAATAAGATCGCTACTATCGGCGAGAACATGAACATCAGAAGATTCGCCAAGCTGAACGAGGATGGAGTTGTTTATACAGGATACATCCACGGCGGCGGCACCATCGGCGTTATCGTCGGTCTCAAGACTGACGCGGCTGCAGACGCTATCCAGACATGCGGCAAGGACGTTGCTATGCAGGTGGCTTCTATGAACCCGAAATTCCTCAACGAGAGCCAGGTGGATCAGGCTTATCTCGACCACGAGAGAGAGATCCTGAGACAGGAAGTCCTCAATGAAGGAAAGCCGGAGAAGATCGTCGACAAGATCGTTGACGGAAAGATCAAGAAGGAACTCAAGGAAGTATGCCTCACAGATCAGAAGTTCGTCAAGGACAGCGACATGACAGTCGAAGAGTATGTAGCCGGATGCGCAAAGGAACTGGGAACCGAGATGACTATCGCCAGCATGATCCGTTATGAGGTCGGCGAAGGAATCGAGAAGAAGGAAGAAGACTTTGCAGCCGAGGTTGCAGCACAGCAGGCGGAAGCGGCTAAGAAATAGAAAGCTTGCAATCTGACCTGCAGTATGATATTATAAATAAGCTAATCGTACGTTATTTCAAGAGTGGACACCGAGTCCACTCTTGTGTTTTGTATCGGGATAGCAGGCAAGGAGAATTAAATGGCGAAGAAGAACATCAAAAAAGTCGTCTCTGACATTCTGGCGGAGTTTCTGCCGCAGAACGGATACGAGCTTTACAATGTGGAGTTTGTAAAAGAGGCCAAAGACTGGTTCCTGCGCGTATATATAGACAAGGCGGGAGCGGATGATACGGAGTTCGTCAGCACTGACGACTGCGAAAAAGTCAGCCGTTATCTCAGCGCAAAGCTGGATGAGGATGATCTCATAAAGCAAAACTACTATCTGGAGGTATCCTCTCCGGGCATGGACAGGGAACTGTTCCTGCCGGAGCACTACGAGAAATACAGTGGACGCGCAGTGGACATCAAGCTCTACAAGGCGCTGAGCGGAAAAAGGGAATTGACAGGTATACTGTCGGGCATGAAGGACGGAGTCATCGTGATCGAGGATGAGGACGGAAAGACTGTAGAGTTGCCTGAGGCTCAGGTGGCCAAGACGAGACTGGCAGTAATCATATAAAAGGAGAGACTGAATCATGAATAATGAATTTGTTCAGGCAATCGACATGCTTGAAAAGGAGAAAGGCATTTCCAAAGAAGTGCTCTATGATGCGATCGAATCGGCGCTGATTTCAGCTTACAAGAAGAACTACGGGTTTGAAGGAGAGGCAGAAGTCAGGATAGATCGGGAAACAGGCGACATAAATGTAGTCAGCAAGCTGACTGTAGTGGACCCTGACGAGATCGAGGATGAAGGCCGCGAGATCACGCTTGAGGATGCCAAGGCCATAGATGAAGAATACGAACTGGGCGATATCGTGGAGTTCCAGGTGACCCCGAAGGATTTCGGCCGCATCGCGGCGCAGACTGCAAAGCAGGTCGTCGTGCAGCGCATCAGGGAAGCTGAGCGCACAATGGTATACGAGAACTTCATCGAGCGTGTCGGCGATGTGCTGACAGGCAAGGTGCAGAGAAAGAGCGGCGAAACGATATTCGTCAATCTGGGGAGCACTGAAGGTATCCTCTCCGTAAAAGAGCAGGTGAAGACTGAAAGATACAAGGTCAACGACCGTATCAAGGTGTATATCATGGATGTCAAGAATTCGACCAAGGGACCGCAGGTGTTCCTCTCGAGGTCGCACCCCGGCCTGGTGAAGAGACTCTTTGAAATGGAGGTCCCCGAGATCGAAGACGGTATCGTGGAGATCAAGAGCATCGCCCGTGAAGCCGGTTCCCGCACAAAGATCGCGGTATACACCGAAGACGAAAACGTGGATCCGGTAGGCGCATGCGTGGGAGCGCGCGGCAGCAGGGTCCAGAGCATCGTCGATGAACTGTTCAATGAAAAGATAGATATCATAACCTGGAGCGACGACCCGGTAGAGCTGATCAGCAATGTTCTCTCTCCGGCCAAAGTCGAGCAGGTCAACCTCAACGAGGAAGAAAAGATCGCTACCGTGATCGTTCCCGATTACCAGTTGTCGCTGGCCATCGGAAAATCAGGACAGAATGTAAGACTGGCTGCAAAACTGTGCGGCTGGAAGATAGATATAAAGAGCCATACGCAGTACTTCGGCGATGAAGAGCAGGAAGAACTGGAAGGCTATGATGAAGGACCGGCGCTGGAGGAAACCGCAGAAGTGCCCCTTGAGGAAGCCGAAGAAGCTGAGGAAGCCATTGAAGCCGATGAAGCTGAAGAGGCAGCCGTGGCCGAGGCTGAGGAACCGGATGTAGAAATCGAAGAACCGTAAGCTGAAGAGGCTGCTGAGGCTGAGGAACCGGACGAAGAGACCGAAGAACCGGAAACGGCTGAGGCTGCCGGGGCTGAGGAACCGGACGTAGAGACTGAAGAACCGGAAGCGGCGGAGGAAGCAGCCGCCGAGCCCGGAACTGAGGCAGAAGAGGAAGCAGAGGAAAGTGAAGAGCAGTAGGAAGATCCCCATGCGGAGGTGCGTGGGGTGCATGGAGTCAAAGCCAAAGTCCGATCTGATAAGGATAGCTTACTATGAAGGCGAGCTGACGATCGACACAAAGGGCGGTGCCCGGGGAAGGGGCGTGTATCTCTGCCCGGATCCCAGGTGCCTGGCAAAAGCGAGGAAGAAAAACGCGATCGCCAGAGGACTGCGTACCGCTATCGGTGAAGACGACATCAATGAACTGCTGACGGAGCTGGAGGTATATGCAGAAAAAGATAGATAGTTATTTTGGCTTCGCCAGAAAGTCAGGCAGCCTGGTGAGCGGCGCGGGGACCTGTGAGGTCCTGGCCGGCAAGGGCAGGCTGAAACTGCTGATTATTACCGAAGATACAGCCGAGGGCAGCTGCCGGAAAATGCAGCGGCTGGCCAGGGCAAATAATATACCGTATCGCATTTACGGCAATTCTGACCATTTGTCCCATGTGACAGGGATGTCGGGTAGAAATGTGTTTGCCGTAACTGATCAGGGCTTTGCCGATGTGATCACTAAAGAAATCGATGCGGAACAAAAATATGAGAAGGAGGTGTTCTGATGGCAATTGATAAAAACCAGGAGACAAAGATTGTCAAGGCTCCGCCCAAGAAATCCGATGAGGGCAGAGATGAAGAACCAAAAGTTAAAGTGAAGAAGGTGAAGGCGGCACCGGTGAAATCGCATGTCAGGCCCAGGACAGCGAGGTCGGCAGCCGCATCGAGGGCTGAAGGCCCTGAAAAGGCGGGCAGCGGGAGAAAGCTGCCGGGCAGACCGGTAAAGAAGAACGCGGGCAGACCGCCGCTCGAAAAGGCTATGGCCAAGAAAGAGGTCAAAGCCGATCAGGCGAAGGAGGCCGCAGAGGCTAAGAAGGCTGCGGAAGCGAATAAGGCCGCTTCTGAGAAGAAGGCAGCCGATGTTTCTGATGCCAAAAAAGAGGAAGCAAAGACTGAGGTAAAGAAGACGGAAACCGCAAAGACTACGGCACAGCCGAAGGCTGAGGAAAAGACTGAATCCGGGAAACCGGCTGCCAGGACCGGCAGACAGTCCGGCAGGAAGAGGAATACGCCGGCAAGGCCAGTGAGAAGACAGGAAATAAAGATCATCAAGACGGCCGAGCAGCAGAGAGCCGAGAAAGCCGAGGCCAAGAAGAAGAAAGAAGAAAAGGCAGCCAGAGAGGCGGCCAAAGCTGCGGCTGAAAAGAAGGAATCAAGGTCCGGAAAATCCAAGGGCCGCAACTTCAGCGAGCCGGCAGCGGCTGCGGAGAGCGGCGGACATCGCGACGGCTCCAGGAGACGCGGCGATAAGGAAAAAGGCAAAGAGCACGACAAGTACGACAAGATGGAGAAAAAGCGCTCCCGCAGAGAGCTGCGTTCTCTTGAAAAGAAGGCGCACAAAAAGCACGTCAAGCAAAAGCCGGCGCCGGAGCCCGAAGTTGAAGAAGAAGAGCTGCCGACAGGAACAAAGGTTGTCAACGTTCCGATCACTGTAGCCGGATTCTGCGAGCAGGTGGATGTATCGGTACCTAAGGTCATCATGACGCTGCTCAAACTGGGGATCGTAGCCAATAAGAACCAGAACATAGATGATGTGACTGTAGAGATGATCGCTGAAGAACTGGGCATCAACGTGGTCATCGGAGAAGTCAATAAAGAAGAAGATGAGGAGGGGCTCGATCTGGAAGAAGACAGAGAATCGGATCTCAAGCCGAGACCTCCGATCATAACAGTAATGGGTCACGTAGACCATGGTAAGACATCGCTGCTGGATGCGATCAGAAACACCAATGTCACGGCCGGAGAGTCCGGCGGCATCACGCAGCATATCGGAGCCAGCGAAGTCGAGATAAACGGTCAGAAGATCGTATTCCTGGACACTCCCGGACACGAAGCATTCACTGCAATGAGAGCCCGCGGAGCTGATATCACGGACATCGCAGTACTGGTAGTCGCGGCTGATGACAGTGTAAAGCCGCAGACAATAGAATCGATCAGTCACGCAAAGGCGGCCGAAGTGCCCATCATCGTGGCTATCAACAAGATGGACAAACCGGGCGCCAATCCCGACAATGTCAAGAAGGACCTGGCGGACAACGGCGTACTCGTCGAAGAGTGGGGCGGAGATACCATCTGTGTTCCTGTATCCGCGAAGACCGGCGAGGGCATCGTGAATCTGCTGGAGATGATCCTTCTGCAGGCGGAAGTGCTCGAACTGAAGGCCAATCCGGACAGGCTGGCCATGGGTACCGTCCTCGAAGCGAGACTGGACAAGGCCAAGGGCCCTGTAGCCAGTCTGCTGGTTACCAACGGGACCCTGAAGGCGGGCCAGTCGGTGGTCGCCGGCACCTGCTACGGCAGGATCAGGCTGATGACCAACAGCAAGGGAGAAACCATCAGGAAAGCCGCGCCGGCGACGGCCGTGGAGATCCTGGGACTGACAGATGTACCTGCAGCCGGCGATACCTTCAATGCGGTCAGCGAAGACAGGAAGGCCAGAGAGATAGCCGAGAACAGGAAAGAAAAGCAGCGTGAGGAAGTAATGGCCAGAAATTCCAGCTCGACTCTGGAGGATCTGTTCAGCCAGATCAAGGAAGGCGAAGTCAAGAACCTCAACCTGGTCATCAAGGCCGATGTGAGAGGCTCTGCAGGAGCCATCGTTACCTCGCTTGAAAAGCTGTCCAACGACAGCGTCAAGGTCAACGTCATCCACGAGGGTGTCGGTGCTATCAATGAATCTGATGTAACTCTTGCAGGAACATCGGATGCTATCATCATTGGATTCAACGTAAGACCGTCGGCGACAGTGGCCGCCACAGCGGAGCGTGAAGGAGTGCAGATCAGGACTTACAGGGTCATCTACGACATCATCGATGATGTGGAAAACGCCATGAAGGGCATGCTGGAACCGGAGTTCAAGGAAGAAGTGCTCGGCGAGTGCGAGGTCCGCGAGACATTCAAGGTGCCCGGCGTAGGCATCATCGCGGGAGCTTATGTCACCAACGGCAAGATCGTGAGGAACTCCGACATCAGGCTGGTGCGCGACGGTATCGTGATCCACGAAGGCAAGATTTCTTCCCTCAAGAGATTCAAGGACGATGCCAAGGAAGTCGCTCAGGGATTTGAGTGCGGCATCGGTATCGAAAACTATAACGATGTAAAGATCGGCGATGTGCTGGAGTGCTTCCACATGGTCGAGGTTGAAAGGGACTAAACATGGGTAAAGGATACAGGCAGGGCAGGCTCGCTGAGGAGATCAAAAAGCTGATCAGCGAGATGCTTCTCAGAGAACTGAAGGACCCGAGGCTGACAGGTATGGTCAGCATCACCGGAGTGGATGTTTCTCCGGACAGCAGTTACGCAACGGTCTACCTGTCTGTCTTCACCGGCAGCGATGAAGACCACGACGAGGCCGAGGCAAACGTGCTGGCAGCGCTTGGCAGCAGCAAGGGACTGATAAGAAGAAAAATAGGCAAGAATATGAAGCTCAGACATGTGCCGGAACTGACTTTCAAGATCGATACTTCGATGGAATACGGAAGGCATATCGAAGAGCTGATCGACAAGGTTAAAAAGGATGAGGAAAAATAACACACTGCGGGAAATAGGAGATAAGCTGCTGGAGAGCAGCAGCCTGCTGATCTTCCCTCACATAATGATGGACGGGGATGCGATCGGCAGCGCTGTGGCGCTCTGCCTCGCGATGCGGGACAGAGGGCTCGAAAGCTGGGTCGTCATCGAGGACAAGCTGGCTGACAACCTGCAGTTCCTGATGAAAGGCTGCTGTGTGCCGCTGCAGGAATGCAGCATCACAGCGCCCGATATTTCCCTTTGCATCGACTGCGGTGACCACAGCAGATATCCCGAGCGGGCGGAGCTGTATGACTCAGGCCGCATCAAGATCTGCATAGATCATCATCCCACTTCGGAGGGTATCGCTGATTACAACTATATCGATCCCGGCGCGGCGGCGACCGGTGAGATCGTTTTTGATCTGCTGACAGAGTGCGGCGTTGACATAAACACAGAAATAGCTGAATGCCTCTTCGCGGCGATCGCTACGGACACCGGCAACTACATGTATTCCAATACGACCAGAAGGAGCCACGAAATAACGATGGCGCTGATGGACACGGGGATCGACTGCAGTGAAACCGGCGTGAAGATATATGAGAACGAACCGATAGAGAAGATGTCTCTGCAGAGCAGGGTGCTGTCGGGACTGGAGCTTTTTGCTGACGGGCAGGGCGTTATTGCCGAAGTCACTCAGCAGATGCTGCAGGAGACCGGAGCACGCATGGAGGACACCGAAGGGATCGTATCCAGGCTGCGGAGTCTCAAAGGTGTGGAGATCGCGGTGCTCGTGAAGGAAGTCGGACCCGGCGAATACAAGGTCACCATGCGCGCCAAGATGCGGGGCGATGTGGCTGCGATAGCCGTGAGACATGATGGAGGCGGACACGTGAAAGCTGCAGGATGCACGCTGAGGGGAACCCTTGAAGAGGCGCGCGCTATCATCATGCAGGAAGTGACCGCTGCGCTGGAGGTGTGATGAAAGGAATCATTAACATCGACAAGCCGCAGGGTTTCACATCGCACGACTGCGTGGCTGTCGTGCGGCGGCTGACCGGGGTCAGGAGGGTCGGACATACCGGCACCCTGGATCCGATGGCTACAGGCGTGCTGCCGGTGTGCGTGGGGAACGCTACCCGCATCATGGAATACCTGGACAACGATGTCAAAGAGTACGACTGCACGATGCAGCTGGGCATAGAGACCGACACCTGCGATACGACCGGCAAAGTCATTTCGCGCAGTGATCTCCGGGGGATAACTCCCGCAGAAATAGAGCGCGCCTTCAGCGGATTTCACGGAGAGATCAGTCAGATCCCCCCGAAGTATTCGGCGATAAAAGTGAACGGGCGCAAGCTGTATGAGTATGCCAGGTCGGACCAGAGCGTTGAAATCAAGCCGCGTAGAGTGACCATCTTCGATCTGCGGATCGAGGAGATTGCCGGAGACAGCATCAGATTCACAGTGAGGTGCTCGCGCGGGACCTATATCAGATCCATATGCCGCGATGTCGGCAGGATACTGGGATGCGGTGCGGCGATGAGTGCGCTGTGCCGGACACAGAGCGGCATCTTCCGGCTGCAGGATGCGATAGGTATCCACGATCTGCGTGAGATGAGCGCTGAAGAGATCGCCGGGATACTGATACCGGTGGACAAACCGCTGGGCGATTTCGGACGCATAGTCGTCGGCAGAGACCAGGCAAAAGATTTTATAGATGGCAAGAGTATCCCATTCGGCAGAGATCAAGTGCCGGAGGAGACTGCGGTCGCCGGGAGGTACAGACTGTATCGCGGCGCGGACTTCATCGGCGTGGGAGATATTGACGAACAAGGAAGACTGAAAGCCGACAAAGTCTTCAATACGGAGCTAAAATGAAGGTATTTGAATCTATAGATGAAGTCAAAGATATAGAGCCGACTGCGATAGCGGTGGGCAATTTTGACGGAGTGCACAAAGGACATCAGGAAATCATCAAGAGGATGGTGAGCAACGCGAGGATCGCCGGATTCAAGAGTGCGATATTCACATTTTCTAATCACCCGCGAAATATGCTGGGTACCGGCAACCGTGTGAAGAACATCCTCTACAGCGAGGATAAGATCAGACTGATTGAGGAGATGGGCGTGGACTATCTGTTCAATATCCCCTTCGATGATCACATCAGATGCATGGAACCTGTAGCTTATGTGGAGAGGCTGCTGATAGGCAGGTTCAAAATGAAGGAGATCTTCTGCGGCTTCAATTATCATTACGGTCACCGGGCGGCGGGCGATGTAAAGCTGCTGCTGGACCTCAGTCTGGATCGCGGATTCAGCCTGCACGTGCTGGCACCCTACAGGGTCGATGGCCACGTGGTCAGTTCGACCATGATCAGAGAGCTGATAGCCGACGGCGCTGTAGACAAGTGCCCCGACTATCTGGGAAGATACTACAGCATCGGAGGAGAAGTGGTCGTCGGCAACAAGCTGGGCAAAAAGCTGGGCTTCCCCACATCGAACCTCTCCATAGATGAGGACATGGTGACCCCGTCGAACGGCGTCTATGTGACTTACTGCATCTACAACGGCAAGCGCTATGACAGCATCACCAACGTGGGCGTCAAGCCGACTATCGGCGAATACAAGAAGAATGTGGAGACGCACATCTTCGACTTTGACAAAGAGCTGTACGGCAAGAACATCAGAGTGGAGTTCCTCAAGAAGACCAGAGACGAGCAGAAGTTCGACAGCAAGGAAGAGCTCTCACAGCAGATCATGCGCGACTGCATCAACGCCAAAGCTTATCACAGACAAAAGTAGTTGCAATAATGCGGCATACATGGTATAGTTAATCGTTGATATTTTTACCTCGTTCCGGGTTTTTTGAGAACTCCGACGGAAACTCAGAGCAAGGTGTACTGAAAAAAGGAGAAAAAAATGATAGACACAGCTAAAAAAGCAGAAATTATCAAAGAGTACCAGACAAAAGAGGGCGACACCGGTTCCCCCGAGGTACAGGTAGCTATCCTGACTTACAGGATCAATGACCTGAATGAACATTTGAAAGTTCATAAAAAGGACCACCACTCAAGGAGAGGACTCCTCAAGATGGTAGGTCAGAGACGTAACCTGCTCAAGTATCTGAGAGAAAAGGATCTGGAAAGATACAGGAGTCTGGTGGCACGCCTGGGACTCAGAAAGTAACAAAGACTTTAAAGCGGAGCAAAGGTGCTTCGCTTTTTAATGTAGGTCAACTGCATGCGATTGACTGGAATTCGCCAGGCATCGATAGAGGAGCATTAACAGGAGGTAGTTGTTAATGAAATATGAAGATTATAAGACATTCAGAACAGCGCTGGGGGGAAGACTGCTAGAGCTGGAAATAGGAAAGGTATGCGAACAGACCAACGGACAGGTATGGGTCAGATACGGCGACACTGTAGTCAACGTTACGGCGGTGGCCAGCAAAGAGCCCAGACCTGACATCGATTTCTTCCCGCTGCAGTGCAGTTATGAAGAGAAGATGTATGCTGCGGGCAAGATCCCCGGTGGTTTCATCAAGAGAGAGGGCAGACCGAGCGAGATCGCTACGCTGTACTCGAGACTGATGGACAGACCGCTGAGACCGCTGTTCCCGAAGGGGTACTACAATGATGTACAGGTAGTAGCTACGGTTATGAGCATCGACTATGACGCGCCGAGTGAGATCGCGGCCATGATCGGTTCATCTGTGGCTCTTGCTATTTCTGATATCCCGTGGGACGGCCCGACAGGTTCAGTCAAGGTCGGCATGATCGATGGCGAGTTCGTGGTCAACCCGACACAGGCTCAGAGGGCTGAGAGCGATCTCGACCTGACAGTGGCCGGCACCAAGGATGCGATCATGATGGTCGAAGCCGGAGCTAATATCATTCCGGAAGAGACCGTGCTGGATGCGATAATGTTCGCTCATGACGAAATCAAAAAGCTGGTCGAGTTCATCGAACAGGTAGTAGCCGAAGTCGGCAAGCCGAAGATGGAAGTGGAACTGGCCAAAGTTCCTGAAGAGATTGAGACTGCAGTCAGGGCATATGCTGAGGACAAGATGCGTGCCGCTGTTCAGACTCAGGAAAAGCAGGAAAGACTGGACAACATGGACGCGGTAGAAGTGGAAACACAGGAACACTTTGCCGAGGAATTCGAAGAACACGAAGCGGACATCGCCTCCGTGTTCTATGATATTACAAAGGAGCAGGTAAGGAGCCTGATCCTGGACGATGGTATCCGTCCGGACAACAGAAAGTATGACGAGATCAGACCGCTCTGGATCGACACGGGCGTGCTGCCGAGGGCGCACGGTTCCGCACTGTTCAAAAGAGGACAGACTCAGGCGCTGTCGGTGACCACGCTCGGTCCTGTCAGTGAAGGTCAGAGGCTGGACGGCATCCAGGATATCACCGAAAAGAGATATATGCATCACTACAACTTCCCGCCTTACTGCGTAGGCGAAGCAAAGCCGATCAGGAGCCCGGGAAGAAGAGAGATCGGTCACGGTGCACTGGCTGAAAGGGCGCTGGTACCCGTACTGCCTGATGTTGAGGAATTCCCTTATGCCATCAGAGTGGTATCCGATATCCTTTCATCGAACGGATCATCTTCCATGGCATCGACCTGCGGATCAACGCTGGCACTGATGGATGCCGGTGTTCCTATCAAGGCACCTGTATCCGGAATAGCTATGGGACTGATTTCCCGCGAGGAAGAAGACGGCAGCAAGAAGATTGCCATCCTCTCGGACATCCAGGGCATGGAAGACTTCCTTGGAGATATGGACTTCAAGGTCACCGGAACTGCAGAAGGGGTCACCGCGATCCAGATGGATATCAAGGTCCACGGCATTTCCAGGGAGATCATGCACGATGCCCTGATGCAGGCGAAGAAGGGCAGGATGCACATCATGGAAGCCATGCTGGAAGAGCTGCCTGAACCGAGAAAAGAACTCTCGCCGTACGCACCCAGGATCATCACCATGCAGGTGGATCCCGACAAGATCAGGATCATCATCGGGCCGGGCGGAAAGACAATCAATTCCATCGTGGAAAAGACCGGTGTCAAGATCGATATCGATGATGACGGCCAGGTGTTCATCGCCTCCCACAACATGGAGGGCGCAAAGCAGGCTCAGGAAGAGATCGAGTTGCTCACCAAGGACGTGGAAGTCGGCGAAGTATACAAGGGCAAAGTCGTCCGCATCATGAACTTCGGCGCCTTCATCGAAGTGCTGCCGGGCAAGGACGGACTGCTCCACATTTCCAAGATGGCCAAGGGCAGAGTGGACAAGGTCGAAGATGTCATGAACATCGGCGATGAAGTGACCGTAAAGGTCACCGAGATCGACAGCCAGGGAAGAGTCAACCTGGTGAGAGCCGACCTGTAAGCTGTCTTCAAAACAAGCAAGATACTGACGCACCTGAGGAAACTCCGGTGCGTTTTTCTTCGCTGGATCAGGGCTGAACGGCGGTTATGCCGGATATGCGAGTTTACAAATAGAAATAAAATTGATAAAATCATTCCAATGGGTCCGGAGCGCTGCTCCGGACCGGACAGGGAGGCAGAAAAATGCAGACAAGAGACTGTGAAGTAAGAGTCATATATGCGCACACGGATGCCATGGGCATCGTCTACAACGCGAATTATATTGACTGGTTTGAAAAGGGGAGGACCGAATGGCTGCGCCAGGTCGGTTATCCGTACAAGAAGATGCTGGAAAAGGGCCTGTGGCTCCCGGTATCCCACATCGAGATAGATTACAAGCATCCCGCCAGATACGACGACCTGCTGACAATCAAGACACGCCTGAAAAAACTGAAGGCGGCCACAGCGATAATGGGTTATGAGATCGTCAATGCGGAGACCGGCGAGACATGCGTCACCGGATTCTCGGTGCATCCGGTGACCGACACGAATCTCAAGCCGGTGAGACTGCGCAGGGACTATCCGGAACTTTACGCGCTGCTGAAGAGTGAAGAGGGCTGATGTTTAAAAAAGGCGATATAGAAACGATAGAAATAGTTGATCAGAGCGCCAGGGGCCAGGGCATCGGAAGGGCCGATGGTCTGGCTGTTTTTGTTGCGGATACAGTGGTGGGAGACGTGGTGGAGGTGGAGATCACCAAAATGAAGAAGAGCTACGCATTCGCCAGGAGGATACGCCTGGTAAGCCCATCCGATCTTCGCATCGATGCGGTCTGCCCGTATGCAGGGCAGTGCGGCGGATGTTCCCTGGCGACTACCTCTTATCCCGGGCAGCTCGCCATCAAAGAGCGCCAGGTGTACGACAAGCTGGAGCGCATCGGGGGCTTGTCTTCCCCGAAGGTGCGTCCCATAGAGGCCCTGACAGATGATCCCGCAGGGCCGGCAGCTTACCGCAACAAGGCCGTGCTCAGCATCAGCACGGGCGGCAACAGGAAGGTCAAGGGCGGCATCATCGAAAACCTGGGACCTGTCAGAGTGGGCTTTATGCGCTCAGGCAGTCACCAGGTCGTCGATTGTGATTACTGTATGCTGCAGACACCGGCGGTGATGGCTGCGGCGCGAGCTATGCGCAGTTTTATGAACGAGGACAATATTACGGCCTGGGATCCAAAGTGGCGTCAGGGCCTGATGCATTCGATGACGGTGCGTACCGCATTCGGCACGGGCGAGGTCATGGTGATCCTGACCATAAACGGACGCGGCATACCAAACGGGGAAAAGCTGGTAGGCATGCTGGCTGATGCCATCGATGAAGCCGGGGCGCAGCTGACAAGCGTGGTCCTGGAATGTCTCCGTGGCGATGACCGTGCGAGTGCAGAGTTCATCACGCTGGCAGGCCGGCGCGTGATCCGTGACCGGCTGGGCGGACTGGACCTTGAAGTCTTCCCCGGCAGCTTTTATCAGGTGGACCCCGCGATGACTGTGAAGATGTACGACAAAATGAAGGAATACGCCGCGCTGACGGGCAGTGAAAAGGTGCTCGATCTTTACTGCGGTGCAGGCAGCATCGGACTGTGGTGCGCCGGGGAAGCCGCCTTTGTGCTCGGCATCGAGTCCCAGCATCAGGCGATCCTCGATGCCAACCGCAACGCCGTCATCAACGGTATCGTGAACGCACGCTACATCTGCGGCAAGGCTGAAGATGTGCTGCCTGATCTCCTCAAAGACGGAGCGGGAGAGCAGGATGCGGATCTTGCGGAGGCCGCCGCAGAAGCGGATGTGGTGATCCTGGATCCACCGCGTGCCGGCTGCCATCCGGCATTGCTGGACGCCGTCATCCTGGCGGCTCCCGAGCGCATAGTTTATATGTCATGTGATCCGGCGACGCTGGCCAGGGATATCAAAACGCTCTGCGAGGCGGTATACCGCTTTGTCGAAGCGACACCGTTCGATAATTTCCCCTGGACTTCGAGCGTAGAGACCGTGGCCCTGCTCTCACGAACCTGAGAAGCAGGCGGAGGAAGAAATATATTTATGAAAGTGATTATCCATGATCTGGACGCTGTTTCTGAAGAGACGCTGAGAAACAGAGGTGACCGGCTGATCCGGGCTGATGGGAAATATGCAGCCTGTCAGGGATGCTTTTCATGCTGGACCGGGCATCCGGCGGAGTGCCGCCTGCACGATCGGCTGCAGTATGTTTGCCGCACTGTGGGTCAGGCGGATGACCTTGTCATCATCACCGAAAACTGCTACGGGACTTACAGCCCGCGTGTGAAAGCTGTTCTGGACAGGAGCATCGGCCTCTCAACGCCGCTGAGCACATACAGAGGCGGGCAGATGCACCATACACTGCGCTATGGAAGGCATGACAGCCTGCGGGTGTTCATTTACGGTGATATACTGGAGCAGGAAAAAAGTACCTTTGAGAAGCTGGTCGCGCGAAATGCGGTCAACTTTGGATTTCAAAACTCGCAGACGACGTTCCTGACAGACCTGCGGCAATTAGCGGGGATGGTTTGATGAAAACAGTACTCATTGACGGGAGTCCCAAAAAGAAGGGCAGCACATCCGGATATTTTCTGAGCTTACAGGCGGCATCACTGCGCGGAGAGAAAGTTTTTATGAAACTGCGTGGTCACCGTGACCACGGCAGAATCTTAGAGCAGCTGAAGGATGCGCAGGTGGTGGTTTTTTCGGTCCCCTTATATATCGACAGTCTTCCCGCTCATGTGCTGGACTTTCTGCGTGATATGGAAAAGTTCTGCAGGGAATGCAGACCTGATTTGAAAGTTTATGTCATTGCCAACAATGGCTTTATCGAAGGCAGACAGAATGAGTCGCTGTTCAATGTGATGAAAAACTTTTGCGCGCGGAGCCGCCTTCAATGGGGCGGCGGCATCGGCATCGGCGGCGGTGTCATGTTCCACGCGCTGAAGATCGCTATGATGGTGGTGGCCGGCCTGTTTGTCACAGGTCTTCTGGTCAGTGGCTTTCGTTTTGGGAACTGGCTTCCGTTCGATTTGATGCACCGGGTCATCAACACGCTGCTGCTGCTGGTTTTCTTCCAGCTGGGAGCACTGTTTGAAATGGCGGGAATGGCCCGCAAAATCAACCGGTGCCGGGAGTTCGGGGAACATTATACCCGCATTCTGCTGCCATCCTTTATCTTCATACCGGTCGCCGATCTTTTCTTTCTGCTTGTTTCTCTGTTCCGGGGAGGTTTGTTCCGCGGCTGGCTGAAAAGAAAGAAGGAATAAGTCTGACTTTATGTGCATAGCGCCGGAACCGGTCATCGTGCTCTTGACAAAGAGTGTGCCCCGGTGTTATGATTGATGAAATTTCGAAAATCAAACCGTTGAAGGAGAAATAGTAGCCCGCCTACTGCCTATCAGAGAGTTGTCGCTGGTGAGATGACAACAGGTCAGTGCGATGTGAATGGGCTCCCGAGGGCGAACCGAACCGGCACGTATATCTGACGCCGGTAGGGGAGACGGAGTGTTGATCTCCGTGATCAAAGTCTGACATGTGTCTGCATGTATGAGTGGGCGGTCGTTCGCAAGAACACTGTCAAGCGGGGTGGTACCGCAGGATCTGAATTTTATGGCTCCTGTCCCTGCAGTCGTTATCCGGCTGCAGAGAGAGGAGTTTTTTGTGCGGTACATACCGGGCGAACGCGTCAGCGGCCGGCGGCAGTAAAAGAAATCGGAAAAAGAAGAGGAGCACAATATGGAAGGTTACAGCATGTATTTCCCGTGTTACACCATTGGACGGGGTGTATACGAAAAGATCGGGAAGGTCGTCAGGGATTACGGTTCATCTGCGGTCATCATCACCGGGCACAAGTCCTTCGAGGCGGCGGGACAGAAACTGATGGATGCCTGCGAAGCGAACGGGATCACGATCAGCGGCAGCTTATATTACGGCGGTGAATGCACCCGGGCGCATGTAGAAGCACTGGCGGACAGCAGAGAAGTGCAGCAGGCCAAACTGATCTTTGCGCTGGGCGGAGGCAAGGTCACCGACACCGCGAAGGCTCTGGGCGAGCTGGTCAACAAGGCGGTATTCGCATTTCCGACCATCACTTCCAACTGCTCCGGATGCACCAGCGTCAGCATCATGTACCACGAGGACGGCAGCTTTGAGGGGCCGAACTTCATCACGCGGCCGCCGCTGCACACATTCCTGGATCTTGAAGTCATGGCTAAGGCACCGAGCCGCTATATGTGGGCGGGCATGGGCGACACCTGCGCCAAGTATTTTGAGGCCACCATGTCTTCGAGGGGCGAGGACCTCAGTCATTATGTGGGACTGGGGGTCACTATCAGCCGCATGTGTCTCGACCCGATACTCAAGTACGGCCGTCAGGCGCTGACGGACAACGAAAAGGGGATCGCCTCGGAGGCCTTTGAAAACGTCGTCCTTGCAATCAACGTGACCACGGCGCTGGCTTCCATACTGGTGACCAAGGACCGCGTCATCGACTACAACACAGGGCTGGCGCATGCCATCAACTATGGGCTCACTTCCTTCCCGGACGTGGAACAGAACCACCTGCACGGAGAAATCGTGTCCCTCGGCGTCCTCGCATTGCTCCTCATCGAGGAAGAAATGGAGCCGGGTGTGAAGGGAATGTTCGATAATATGTATCGATTCAACAGCGAAGTCAGGCTGCCGAGAAAGCTGGAGGACCTGGGTCTGACCAGAGATCAGCAGGACAGCGTCATCGACAAGGCGCTGGCCATGAAGGACATCGAACACAACCCATATGTGATAACACGTGAGATGCTGGAAGCTGCATTCAATCAGCTCGAGGAAATGTGAGACCGGCGGGAGCACGGGAAGATAAAGGTCAGAATATATATCAGCTTATTGCAAGGAAAGGAGCACAATGGAGAACACAGGAAAGAAAGTTACAGCCACATCACTGATCATGGGGGTCGCCTTCGTTTGGTTCACTACCCATTTCGGCGGTGGTTTTGCCTCCGGAGCGCAGCTATACTCGTACTTTGTACGTTACGGTGTCTTCAGCATCATAATGCCGGTGCTGGCGATGGGCTACAACGCTCTGTTTTTCACTTATTGTCTGCGATATGCAAGACGCCATGAGGTATACGATTACCGCTCGTATAACAACAGCTTTTACGGGCGCTTTGCGCCGGTATTCTCGAACCTGTTCGAGTTCCTCTACATTGTCGTCATGTGCGTGGCACCGGCGGTTGCTTTTGCAACGGGCGGGGCGACTCTGCACGCAGTGACCGGATTGCCGTACCTGCTGTGCACACTGATCATCGGCGCCTTTATCTTCGTGGTCGCCATCTTCGGTACCAGCCTAGTGCGCCGGGTATCCTTTATTCTTTCTATAGTTATCATTGCCGGTATGATCGGCGTTTATGTGCCCAATATCCTGGCCAATACCGATGCCATTTCGAATACCATGGCGACCATGCAGTCTGCTCATATGTCTTTCGGGAGCGCCTTGTACTCGGCCTTCATATACGGCACTTTCCAGCTCTGCAATGTTGCCGTATTCGTGCAGCACGCCCAGGCATTTGAGCAGCCGGGAGATGCCAAAAAGAGTATGCTTGCGGGATTTGTCATCAACGCAGCCATCATGGTGATGGGCGTCATCGGCCTGATGACCGTATGCAATGACCCGAACCTGGCTAATGAATCCGTACCGACCCTGATGATGGTCCAGAAGGGCGTGGGCGCATCGGTTTTGACACCGCTGATTTCCGTGCTCATCATTCTGGGTGCGGTGACCACTGCCGTGAATATGGTGGCCGCTATGGTCAAGCGCATCGGCGATGCGGTGGAGACTGAGGAAGAACGCAAAGCCACCGATGCCGGCCGTCCCATACTGAAAACTGTGCTCATCGCACTGGGCTGCTGCCTGGTCGATTTCGGCATTGCACAGTTCGGCCTCCTGACACTGATCGCAAAGGCTTACAGCTTCATTGCCTACCTGGCGATCCCTGTCATCCTCATCCCGTACATCATCCACATGGTGGCCACGCGCTTTGACACGAAGCCGATCGTTCGGGATGCAAAGGAGGCACCGGAAAGGGCGGCCAACTCGAGATAATGTTGCTATTGAGTTCAGGAGAGGAATGAAATGAACAGCGAATTACGGGAAAAGTTAGATGATGCGTTTCAAAGCTGCGTCATCATAGAAGCATTATATATTGAAACAGGCCATATAGAGATCGAGCTGCCGGATGGCCTGTCGAAGGCCCTGAAGACGGACCTGGGCAGTTTTCTGATGTATCTGTCAGCCTCTGATGGCAATATCAGCGATAAAGAAGCGGATTTCATAAACGACTGCCTGGAATGGAGCCTCGATGCGGACGGTGTGCAAAGATTGATAGACAGCCAGAATATCCGCAGTGAACATTTTGAAAATACAATTCCCATGACTATGCAGATATTTGTAGCTGTGGACCAGATCAAAAGATACAGCGGAGAGAGTCCATCGGACGGTGCATATCTGATCGATTTGTTTGAAAAGGCCGGCAAAGAATTTCTGGCATGCGATGATGATGTTTCCGAAGACGAGGTAAACGATTATTCAAGATATATTGCCAAGTTGAAGGATTATGTGAAGGAGCAGCTGAGCATAGATATCGAGGCCCTTGCGGCTGAGCAGGATGGGGATGCAGTAAGCACGGACACCGGCGCCGGGGAAGCCGGGAAGAAGGAAGATCCCGCGCCCGGGAAGGAAGAACAGGAAGAAAGCCTGGAAGAACTCCTGCAGTCGCTCAACGATCTGATCGGCCTCGAAGCTGTCAAAAAAGATGTAAATTCATTGATCAATCTGCAGCAGATCCAGAAATTGAGAAAAGAACGAGGCATGAAGCAGATACCGATGTCTTTGCATCTTGTCTTTTCGGGAAACCCGGGGACAGGCAAAACTACGGTAGCTCGTCTGCTGGCCAAAATATACTGCCGTTTGGGCGTGTTGTCAAAAGGCCATCTGGTCGAAGTGGACAGATCCGGTCTGGTAGGCGGATATGTGGGACAGACGGCGATAAAGGTAAAGGGAGTCCTGCAGAAGTCCCTGGGCGGCATTTTGTTTATCGATGAAGCTTATTCTCTGACGGCCAACAGAGGCGAAAACGATTACGGTATGGAAGCGATAGACACGCTGATCAAGGGCATGGAAGATCACAGGGACGATCTGATAGTTATTGTTGCCGGTTATCCTGATTTGATGAATGAATTCCTCAGCTCGAACCCTGGATTGAGATCACGTTTCAACAAGTTCATCCATTTTGCTGATTATCAGCCGGAAGAGCTGGCGGCGATATTTACGAGCATGTGCAAAAATTCGGGTTATGCGGCCACGGATGACTGTATGGCGTTCGTAAAAAAGTTTTTCGAAAAGCGCTATATGGAGCGCGACAAAAATTTTGCTAATGGCCGTGATGTGCGGAACTTTTTTGAGCTGGCTATGGTCAATCAGGCGAACAGGCTTTCCGGGGAGGCAGATATCTCGGATCTGGAGCTGGAACAGTTCACATTAGCGGATGTGGAGGGTATCGTTCTATAGGGGGAGCAGACACTTTTAACGTTGCTTTGTAGATGCCTAAAGCTCAGACAACACACTTGTTAATGATATTGTCTGCAGCCGGAGTGCTGGGGGCCCTGTTTGCAAGAAGACGCAAAACCTCATAATATCAAGTATCATAAATATGAAAAACTATCTGCTCTTTGCGGCAGGTAGTTTTTTGTGGCCGGTATGTTACAATAGTAAGCGTGATTATTACTTGTGTATGCGTAAGAGGAGCAGGATAATGAAGAGGAACAAGATCAGAAAATATATTTACCTGGCGCTGGCAGCCATACTCGCGGTTACCCTCGCCGGATGCGGCACACAGAAAGACAGCGGAGCGTCGAATGACGACAGTTCACAGAAAGCGGCGCAGGATGCTGAAGGCAGGACGGCCGTGGTCTATTTTTCAGCTACCGGACACACGCGGAAAGTTGCTAAAGAAATCGCGAAAGTAACGGGCGCCGACATCTATGAAATAGTACCCGAAAAAAATATACATCCGATGACCTGAATTACTCAGACGATAACTGCCGGGCGAACAGGGAAATGAATGATGATTCTGCCAGGCCGGCGATCCGCCCGGATTTGAGCAAGGTGGAAGATTATGATAAGATTTATCTCGGCTATCCCATCTGGTGGGGGACTGCACCTCGCATCATAGAGACATTCCTGGAAAAGTATGATGTCTCCGGGGCAAAGATCTATACGTTCTGCACCTCCGGGCAGAGCGGCATCGGACGCAGCCTAAGCGATCTGCGCAGTCTCTATCCGAAGCTGAATATAGTCAGCGGCAAGCGTTTTGCCGATGCCTCTGAAAAGGATGTTGCGGATTGGGTGGAGAGCACCGGCAAGTAAGCATAGCTAAAACAACGAGATGTACGGAACATCCGGGAGGAGGAAATGATGGTACCAAAGCTGACCAAAAAGCAGCAGAACAAACAGATAAAGAAGGAAACCATAGTCTGCGTGATAGCTTATCTGGGCTATTTCGTCTGGTGGCTGGCGACCGGTTATGGCATCGGCCGCAAGGATCCTTCGCAATATCCATACATAATGGGGCTGCCCCTGTGGTTCTTCCTCAGTGTCATCGTGGGCGCGATCCTGTTCTGCGTCACTGCCGTTATTGTTATCAAGGTGTTTTTCAAGGATTTTGACCTTGAGGAGACCCTGCCGGAGGATACGGTGAACGAGAAATGAGTAAAGCGGGCATTATAATTCTGGCCATACTGATAATATATATGGCGGTCAATCTGATCATCGGTGTGGTGTACAGCAAAATGGAAGCCAAAGCGCTGGCCGGAAAGGGCTTCATCAGCAATTACTTCATCGGGGGACGGTCTCTGGGCGGCGTGATCCTGGCTATGACTCTGGCGGCTACGTATGCCAGCGCCTCCAGCTTTATCGGAGGCCCGGGTCTGGCTTATACGAAGGGGCTCGCATGGGTGTTCCTTTCCAGCATACAGGTCCCTACCAGCTTTATTGTCCTCGGGATCCTGGGCAAAAAGTTTGCTCTCATCTCGAGGAGGACCAATGCGGTCACGGTCACCGACTATCTGCGGACGCGGTACGAGTCCAAGGCGGTCGTCATTATTTCCTCAGTGGCCCTGGTTCTTTTCTTCGTGGCCCAGATGATATCGCAGTTCATAGGGGGAGCCATCCTCATACAGACGATCACCGGTCTTCCTTACAAACCGGGGCTCATTCTCTTTGCTCTGGTGGTCATCGTGTACACTTCCCTGGGCGGTTTCAAGGCAGTCGCCATCAACGACACCATTCAGGGCTTCATCATGGTCGTCGGCTGTTTTCTGATCTTGTATACGGTCATCCATGTCGGCGGCGGCTATCATAACATGCTCCACAGTCTGGACGCTGCGAACCCGGTTTGGGACGATTTGAAATCGGACGGCTCTGTACCCATGGCATTCATCATGTCCTTCTGGGTGCTGGTCGGCGTCGGCGTCATCGGACTGCCGCAGACAGCCGTGCGCTGCATGGGATTCAAGGACACGAGGTCGATGCACAAAGCCATGGTCTACGGAACTATCGTCGTCAGCATCCTCATGATAATCATGGTGCTCGTGGGCGTTTTTTCTGCCGCAATAGTGCCCCGGGATGATCTCACAAATACCGATTATCTGATTCCGGCGATCGTTCTCAAGTACATGAACCCGGTCATCGCGGGATTGTTCCTGGCAGCGCCGCTGTCAGCTATCATGTCCACAGTAGCCGCCCTGCTGCTGCTGGCTTCTGCAGCGATACTCAAGGATATATACCTGAATTACATCGCAAAAGACAAACATACGGATGGCAGGGGATCAGCAATATTTGAAAAGAAAATCGGCAAGCTGAGTACGACGACTACGTTCCTGCTGGGTGTCCTGGTCGTGGTTCTCTCGATCAATCCGCCGGACCTGATCGTGTGGGTCAACCTGTTCGCCATGGGCGGTCTGGAATGTGCCTTTGTATGCCCCATAGTCTTCGGGCTTTACTGGAAGAAAGCCAATGCGACGGGAGCCATCGCGTCCACCATCATCAGCGTGACCGCATATCTGATCATGAAGGCTACAGGATTCACGATATTCGGAGTGGATGCCATAGTGCCCGGCATTGCCATTTCCGTCATTGCCTTTGTGATCGGCAGCTTGCTGGGAAAAAAGCCGCGACAGGAAGTTATTGATCTATATTACTAGGTCGGTTGAAGACTTGATCGAAGGATATTTGCTGCTGAATCATGTAAAGATAGATCTATGATATGAATAAGGAATCATGAAGATCAATAAAGAAAAAGACAATCTAAAGGACAATGTGAAGATAGTTGACGGGGCCGGATATATGCCGCAGGTCAAAGAGCTGATCGAGGAGTATACTAGGCGCCTGGGGCGGGATCTCTCCTTTCAGGATCTGGAGGAAGAACTGCGCGATCCTGCCGGTAAATACACGCCGCCGCAGGGAGAGCTGCTGGTGGCCCTGCAAGGGGAAGACGTGATCGGGATGGTAGCTTATCACCGTCACTCCTCCACACGGTGCGAGATGAAGAGGCTCTATGTAAAGCCGGCAGCCAGGGGCCTGCACCTCGGGGAGACGCTGGTGCGTGCGATCATCAGCCACGCAAAGTCGGCCGGATATGAGGAGATGGTGCTGGATACCATCGCGCCGCTGGAATCGGCGATCCACCTTTATGAAAAGTGCGGGTTCACGGCCTGCCGGCCGTATTACGAAAATCCCATGGAAGACGTTTTGTATTTCCACAGATCTTTGTGAGCTCATGTCTGGCGCCGTGAACATTAACATTTTGTCATCATGGGCATGGCAGGTTTTCACGGCATCCAGAGGATGGTATACTGAAAGTCCGATAGTGATGGATAAGAAGAAAGGAATTTATTCATGAAGCAGAAACAGTACAGCAGGAAAGCCATCGTGACAGTGGCAATTCTCACAGTGACAGTTTTCTTTTCTATGCTGCTGGCTGCATGCGGCGAAAAGGCGAAGACCGTCGATCTGCCGCAGGCGTCCGCTGTGAAAGAGTTGACGGTAAAGCAGATCGACAAAAAAGGGAAGACTACAGCGAGCAGCAGCCTGCCCCCGGCGGATGTGGCTGCGATACTCGGCAAGATCAGCAAGGCTGATATGACCTGGAAAGAAGAATCGACCGATGACGGCCCCATGGTAAAGCCCTGCACTGCAATAAATATTTCGACCGCCGATAAAGACACCAGGCTCTACGTGTACGAAAAGAAGGGCACCTATCTATTGGAACAGCCTTATGTAGGTGTCTGGAAGATATCTGCCAAAGTGTACAACATGTTTGCGGGAGATAAGAAATAGGCGCTAGTGGACTGCCTGGCTGGCAAGCGGGAGACTGAATGTGGTCTCCTGTTCGTTTGAAGTGACGCTGATGTCAGTCCTCATCTTTCTGGCAAGGGATCTCGCTATTGCGAGTCCGAGTCCAAAGCTGCCGCTCTCATAGCTGCGGGAGCCGTCTGCCTTGAAGAACCTGTCGAAAATGTGTGGCAGTATATCTGCCGGTATCTTTTCTCCGGTATTGGTGACCATGACATCAAAGCCCTGCTGCTCGCGGAAGCCGTGATGGATCGTACGCTCCTTCACGGAAAGGGTCACCGTGCCGCCGCGCGGCGTGTTCTTGATGGCGTTCTCAAGCAAGATCTCTGCGATCTGGCGCAGCATATCAGGATCGCCTGTTGCGGTCGTTGAGTCAGGTACCCTGATCTCATAATGAATACCATTTTCAAAAGCGATGCTTTCCAGGGGAAGGGCCGCTTCCAGCAGCGGAGTTGACATATCGAACGGAAGGAAGTGCATTTTCTCCATTTCTTCATCTTCATAATCGAGTCGCGACAGCTGCAGTATGCTGTTGATCAGAGAGGTCATCCGTGAGCTCTCGGTTTCTATGAATCCCAGCCATTTGTTCTCTCCGATCTCTTCCTTGAGGATGGCTGCGTTTGCATTGATGATGGTCACCGGTGTTTTCAGCTCATGGCTGGCATCAGCCATGAACTGCTTTTGCTTTTCCATGGAACGCTCCACGGGAGTCACAATACGCTTTGCGATCAGGCGTGCGATCAGTGCAAAGATGATACCCGCGAGTACCAGGGCTGCCAGTGAGAACAGCAGATCCTGCAGGGTATCGGAATCTATGAAGCCCGTGCGGAAGAGCACCATGTACGTGGCTCCGCTCTTTTTCCTGTAAGCAAATTTTTCTCCGTTGAGGCTGCCGGATTTTTTCCCATTTGAAAGGATTTCTCTGATGTGTTTTGCGGCGGTTGTCCGGGGCTCGTCGGAAATGAAACCGCTGCGGCTGGTGATACTGCCGGAAGAATCGAGGACTACCATTGAAAGATCATCGGACAACAGGTATTTCAAATACTTGCCGTTGCCGTGCCTGTGCAGAGGGGCATCGCCATCCGGATCACCTGAAGCTTCGCCCGCAGAGCCATTCTGGAGACGCTTTCCCGGCCCCGGTGAATCGAGGCTGCCGGAGCCGTCCCAGATCCCCTGTGTCTGGACCATGCCGTTCAGGCAGAGGGACATCATTTTCCACTGGCTGAGTTCGTTGCTTCTCCAGTTGGTGTAGTTGAAGAGCAGCAGGATCACCAGGATCAGGGAAACGGCAGTCAGTTCGATGCTCCAGAATACTTTTTTTCGCAGTCGTTTTATCATTTGTATTTGATCCTTTCATCGGCGGCGCCGGGAGCACCGCGCTCCGGATGGCCCGGCCGCATCAGTTACGGCTGCCATCTTCCTGAAACTCGTAGCCGACGCCGCGGACCGCCCGTATCTTTGCATCGGTGCCTACGAAGGCCATCTTTTTTCGCAGGAAGGAGATATATACGTCGACATTGTTGTATTCGGCTTCCGAATCGTATCCCCAGACCTTTTCTGTGATCTGCTCGCGGCTCAGGATCTGTCCTGTATTCCGCATCAGAAATTCCATGATCTGATATTCTTTGGCGGTCAGTTTGATCGTGCGCCCGTTCTCATCGGAACACAACTCGAAGGTCGCCGTGTTCAGGAAGATATCCCTGCCGTGTATGCTCATATCAGGGGCTTTATCATTGCCGCGCCGCCTGGAAACCATGCGGATCCTTGCCAGCAGCTCCGGCATCGCGAAGGGCTTGGTGATGTAATCATCAGCACCGCTGTCGATCCCGGTGATTTTGTCTTCCAGCTCTGAACGGGCAGTGAGGAGAATCACAGGTGTAGGGTCGTCATTCCGGCGCAGCTTTTTGAGTACCTCAATGCCATCCATACCGGGCAGCATGATGTCGAGGATGACCAGATCATAAAGGCCGGTAGTCATCAAATCGTAACCCAGATCGCCTCTGGCCGCAGTATCTACCAGATATCCTTCTTTTTTCAAAGTGTATTCAAGTGCTTCGCGAAGACCGTCTTCGTCTTCGACCACTAATATCTTCATGATGCTTCTCCCTCCGATCGTTTCTAACATATTATATCTCACCTATTGAAATAAAGTTGAATTTTCCTGAGGCTTTTCAATTTTATTTCAATCAGTGCCCTTTAGACTCTAATCATGATAAAATATTTAAAGAACGGGCACGGTGCCCGCAGAAAAACAGGAGCCGCATCACGGCAGCTGATCCTGCCGGCAATGGGGACCATCAATACGATAACGTTATACGACAGCGATAACGCAGCCATGCTGGAGGAGATCAAGAAAACGATCCGGCAGATGGAACAGCATTTTTCGATTTTCATTGATGACAGCGATGTGAGCAGGATCAACCGCTATGCGGGCATCGCTCCGGTGAAGGTCCACCGCGATACTATAGCAGTGATCAGCGAGGGCCTGAGGCTCGGAGCCCTGACAAACGGAGCTTTTGACATTACAGCCGGCCCGCTGAGCAGGCTGTGGAAGCAGAGCATACGAAGGCGCGTCCTGCCGTCTCCAAGTGAGATAGATGCTGCGAGGAGGCTGGTAGCTCAGAGATTTCTGGAGCTGGACGATGAAAAGAACACGGTGTTTCTCACAAGGAAGGGAGCTTACATCGATCTCGGCGGTATCGCCAAGGGATATGCGGCGGATGTGATCACCGGGATGTGTCTCTCATCAGGAGAAAGGAACGCTATCCTGAACCTCGGAGGGACCATTCGCCTTCTGGGCAGGGCTCAGGAGATCGGGATCCAGGATCCCTTCGGGGAGACCGGCGACTCCATAGGCAGCATCGATGCCGCGGACTGTGCCCTGGTCACCAGCGGGACTTATGAACAATATTTTGTCAAAGATGGCGTCAGATACCACCATATTATCGATCCGGGGACCGGATATCCGGCGGAAAGCCCCATTGCGGGGATAACGCTGATGGGCCGTGACGCAGCTATGCTGGACGGGATAGCTACGGGGGTGATCGCGGCGGGGTCCATGTCTGCGGGGATGGAGATGCTGGCATCCAGCCATCTGGAAGCGGTCCTCATCACCGGGGACGGCAGTATATTCTGCACACCCGGATCCAAGGGCAGGCTGCACCTTGATCCGTCAAAAATGAAAGGAGCATCTAAACATGCATAATATAAACAGGAAGATCTCAAAGACACAAATCATAAGACATCTGATACAGGTGATTGCCTTTGTCATTTATCCGGGGCTGTTTATCACGGTATTTTCTGCGATGGGCGACATCGTGACTGCACTTGCTGGCGGCACTTTTACGATATCAGAGTTCTCGAGCCAGCTGCTGGTGCTGGCAGCCATATTACCGATCACCATCCTCTGGGGGAGGTTCTTCTGCGGTTATCTCTGCTCTTTCGGGGCCCTGGGCGACCTCATATACTGGGCTTCATCAAGACTGAGGAAGCGCGTGAACGTGGTCCCCGCGAAGGTCGACGCCGCATCCAAATGGATAAAGTTCCTCATCCTTGCAGGCATCGTCATCGGGGTCTGGATACTAGGCGCTTCGATACCGTCTTCATATAGTCCGTGGGGCGTTTTCGGGATGCTGACATCCTGGACTCCCTCGGTAATGATACAGGGTGTGGCCACCGTGGGTGCGGCGCTGCTGGCAGCGATCGTGATCGGTTCCATATTCATAGAAAGATTCTTTTGCAGGTATCTTTGCCCGCTGGGCGCAGTATTTTCACTGCTGTCCCTGGGGAGACTGTTCCGGATCAGGCGCAGGGAAAAGCTGTGCACCGGCTGTGAACTCTGCACAAGAAAATGCAGCATGGGCATCGCCGTGCACAAAGCCGATGACCGCGTAAAGTCGGGAGAGTGTATCGACTGCATGAACTGCATCCGGTACTGCCCCACAGAGAGCCTGGCTGCTAATCCGGCACCCGCAGTTTCGGGGACCGTGGCGGCACTGGCCATAATGGGACTGGTATCCGCAGGTCAGCTGGCAACGACAGAACTGACACCGGACAGTGGCGCGAGTGCGGCCACACAGCAGGATTCCCAGAGCAGTTCCGGCTCTTCTTCGTCCTCTTCATCTTCGAGCTCCAGCTCTTCGGCAGCGGAGTCCGGCACTTACAAGGATGGCGTGTACACGGGCAGCGGAACGGGTTTCCGCGGTACGACTGAAGTGAAAGTCACGGTGACTAATGGGAAAATAGCCGATATTGCTATCGTATCCTACGAGGACGACCAGTCTTACTTTGAGAGTGCATCGTCGACGGTGGTCAGCGAGATACTGTCCGCACAGTCGGTGGATGTGGAGACCGTCAGTGGAGCGACTTTCTCCAGCAACGGAATCATGGCGGCTGTAGCCGATGCCCTGGGTATCGACTTCGAAAACCCCAATTCATCCGCCTCCGGGCCTGAAAGCCAGGGACACGGTGGATTTTAAATCAGGAGCCGTGCTGCTGCGAGCCGGCTGCCGGGAAGACGATCTCAAACATGGTGGGCTTGCCGGATTCTTCCGGATCCAGCAGGCGGACGGTGCCCTGGTGCATCTCAACGATGCGTTTCACGATAGAGAGGCCGAGTCCGCTGCCCCTGCCGCTGGTCCGTGCAGTATCGGCTATCGCAAATAGCTTGAAGGCGGACTCGCGGAATTCCGGCGGGAATCCGACGCCGTCATCGCCGATGTGCAGGATGATATCGCGGCCGGTCTGGCGGATGGAGGCGAATACCGTGATATTGCCGCTATTGTGTTTGATGGCGTTGCCAATGATGTTTTCGAAGAGCCGTTTCATCTGCAGATGGTCGAAAGACATCATGATCGGCTCGTCGGGCAGATTGGTGACCAGTCGGTTGCCTTCAAATTCCAGTTCCTCATATTTCTCCGCGAGGTAAGCTCTGAAGAATTCGCAGAGGTCGTCGGTCTGGAAGTCCAGTTTGAATTCCGGGTGACCGAGACGGCTGAATTCGTAGAAAGTGTTGATCAGTTCAGCGAGCTGAGCGGATCGCGTGTGAATGATATTCAGATAAGCTTCCTGCTCCTCCGGGGAGACGACGCTGTCGGTCAGGGCTTCCGCGTAGCCCTCGATGACGGTGATCGGCGTTTTCAGATCGTGTGAGATATCCGTGAGTATCTGCTGCTTTTCATCCTCGGCTTCCCGGCGCTCTTTCTCGCCCTGCAGCAGGCTGTCCTCCAGGTGCTCCAGTGTGGAGATGATGTTCTGCAGCTCCTTGAGGCCGCGGTAAGGGGGGATCTTGGGCTTGCTGTTGCTGACGAGGAATTCGTTCATTGATTTTTCCAGCAGGCGCAGCGGTTTGCGGATCTTTTTCGCCATCATGATACCGAAGAACAGCAGCAGCAGTATTATCGCCAGGATGTCGATGGCGACCATGATGGCATAGATCCTGGTGATCACAGAATTGTATCTGGCATATCTGTTTCCCTGGTGGAAGATGAGATAGCGCTTTTCGCCGTCATTCGTTGTGAAAGAAAGCTTTTGCCACATTGTATTGTCTGAGTTGGCTTCCATCAGTGCGATCTCGTGTGCGGTGAACTTGTGCGGGATTCCTTCGATGGTGGAAAAAATCACGGTACCGTTTCTGGTCAGGAAAACAGTGCCTGTGAGGCTGCTGGTCCGGTCGCTGTTGACTTTGTACTGCGTGATTACGTAATAGAGCCGCGAATTGCGTTTGCTCTTTGTCTTTTCCAGATAATAGCTCTGCTTTTGTCGTGAACTGGGGATGAAGCGCACGATGTGCCTGTTGTAAGTGTGTTTTTTTTTGAAGGGTTGCTGGAGTAGAGCACCCTGGCATCTTTGTTCAGTATCTCAAAATATTCATTGAACCCGAAGATGGAAGGTACGTTGACCTTGTCGTAGTTCTCGCTCTTGAGTTCATCCTGCTGCTTTTCGACATGTGAAATATCGGATACGTCCCAGGCGTAGTCTTCAACGAAGTCCGCGGCGGCGTAACAGAGTATGATAAAACCGATGATCAATCCCAGGCACAGTGAAATGCTGCGAACGATCATCTTGATCAGGCTGTCAGGACGTTTTGCCTTTTTCCTGGCTTTATCCTTCGTCGTCATCGCTGTTATCCTCCGGGTCGGCAGCCATTTTGTATCCCAGCCCGTAGATAGTCTTCAGATAACGGGGATTGCGGCGGTCGTCTTCGATCTTGTTGCGGAGATTGGAAATGTGGACACGTACAGAGTTGATGTCACTGTCGATGTAGTCATTGCTGATATAAGCCAGGATCTGGTTCCTGGTATATACGCGTCCCGGATGTTTCATGAAGAGAAGGAGGATCTTCAGCTCGGTCGAGGTCAGTGTCAGTTCCTGTCCGTTCTTGGTAGCCGTCAGCGTGTCCCGGTCGACACGGAGCGCACCGAGCGACAGGATGTTCCCCTTTCCTGTCTTCTGCGGCGCATTACTGTTCAGCTGATAAAAGCGGCGCAGTGAAGAACGCACGCGGGCGACGACCTCGAGCGGTTTGAACGGTTTTGTGATATAGTCATCGGCACCCAGGTCCAGTCCCAGGATCTGATCGCTCTCGGCATCCTTGGCCGATAGAATGAGCACGGGGATGTCAGAGATCTCGCGCGTCTTTTGAATGAGCTTGTAGCCGTTGAGCCCCGGCATCATGATGTCATAGATACCAAGATCCGGCTTGCTTTCCTGCAGCAGCTGCCAGGCCTTTTCCCCGTCAGGCGCAGTGATGACCTCGTACCCTGCGCTTTTCAGGTACAGGGTCAGCAGACGTACAATATCTTCATCGTCTTCGGCAATAAGTATTTTGTAGGTGGGTTCATTCATAGCTATCGTATTCTCCTTTTCGGTCTATATCAGTGTACCACAATTCCCCGCAGGCTGAAAAACAATTCTAAACGGTGAAGGATTGTAGGATTGTTGACGTTTGTATGTATGTGGCGGCGCTTCTGGTCGGCGTTGTAGATCCTGCGGATGATATAAGCCGGCCTGTGCCTTGCTTCCTGAAGGTTTCTGGCTGTGTATTGGACGATCATCCCGGTACACAATGACTGGAAGCTGCCCAGCAGCAGCAGAAAGAAGATGATTGCTGCCATAGCCGCGGAAAAGACGCCCGGGAACAGCAGTCCGTGCATCACCAGGAAAATCAGAGCCAGTGCGAAGATTACGCCGGAAATCAGGAAGGGGATCTTTTGCGGCAGATCGGAAAAGGCCGCAAACCCATCGATGGCGTACCGGAACAATTTTGACAGCGACCACGATGAAGTCCCGTTTTCGCGTTCTTTGACCTGATAGGGGATGTAACAAGTGTTGAATCCCACCCAGGAGAAAAGCCCCTTGGAAAAGCGCCTGCTCTCGGGCAGGCTGATGATCGCATCCTTGACAGCGGCGCGGAAGGTGCGAAAGTCCGAAGCATCTTCGGTGAACTCTACGGAGCTGCTCTTGTTGATGGAGCGATAGAACGCCTTTTTCAGGAGACACTGCAGCCTGCCCTCCTTGCGGTCTTCAGGTACGGCGGTCACGCAGTCGGTCTCTTCGTCGGAGGCCAGCATGTCCGCCATCTGCTTTACATAGGAGGGATCCTGCTGCAGATCGGCATCCACGATGGATATCAGTTCACCGTGACAGCTCTTCATACCGGCCAGCATGGCGGATTCCTTGCCGAAATTCCTTGAAAAGCTGATGCCGGTGACTGTTATCTGATTTTCGAAGCACGAAAAATCGGAGGCGTTCTCTATGCGCTTTGCGGTCTCGTCTGTGCTGCCGTCATCGATGAAGAGTATCTCCACCCGATAGTTTGTGCCGTTGAACACCTCACGCACCCTCCGGTAGAAGGGCATTATGTTGTACGCTTCATTGTATGCGGGAACTATCAAAGATAATGTTGTCATTGCTGCCTCCCTTTATTAGCGGAAAGACTAGAGATTTAAAAATAAGAGTTAAAATTGGAGAAGGCAGATTGACTGCACTGGTGCATACCGGGATACTGATCGGTTTTTTCATACTGGTCGTTTTCATATTACAGTCGGACGGACATCTTTATGGATCTGACGGCGACTGGCAGTCGCAGCACGTCGAACTGGCGTCATATATGCGAAGCCTGTTTTACAGCAAAGGACAACTATTTCCCGACTACGGCATGAACCTCGGTCTGGGCCAGAACATATATTATATATCATACTATGGACTGTTTTCTCCTGTCATTTTGTTTTCATATCTGCTGCCCTTCATATCGATGCGAACTTATATAATGGTCGCCGCTGTGGTGATGATGATCCTTTCAATCATATTGATCTACCGCTGGCTGCGCCGGCATTTAGAGCCCCTGACGGCATTCGCCGCATCGGTTCTCTTTTTATTTGCGGCACCGGTGATCTTCCATACCCATCATCACATAATGTTTGAGATCTATCTGCCGTTCCTGATACTGGCGCTGGAAGGCATGGAAAAACACCTGCAGGGCAGGGGAAGCCTGCAGCTGATCGTGAGTACTTTCCTGATGATCATGTGCAACTACTTTTTCGCTGTCAGTGCCTGCTTTTGTCTCGGGTTCTACGGCCTCGCGGTGTATCTCTCGAGAGTGGACAAGCTCGATCTTTTCGCAGTGTTCCGCGGTCTGGGCAGGCTGCTGCGGATCCTGCTGATACCTGTCATCATGGCGGCGGTCCTGTGGCTGCCGACTCTGTATGTTCTGATACACGGAAGGGCGCAGACCAACGAGACTTCCAGCCTGGCATCGCTGCTGCGGCCGGGATTTCAGGCTGATCTGTTCCTGTATACGTATGTCAGCATGGGCATGACAGCCCTGTTTGTAGTTGCTGTACTCTGGGGCGTGTTCGCCGGTCATCGCGGGATACGCTTTTTCAGTGTGCTCTTCCTGGTGATGTTATTCTGGGCGATGCCGGTGGCCCTGCTGAATGGAGGAATGTACCTGGACGGCAAAGTGCTGATACCTTTCCTGCCTCCGGCGGTCATGCTGGTGGGCAGGTTCATAGAGGCTTCCTGCCGCAGGGAGTACAAATACCGGCATCTGCTGATAGCTGCCGGCATTTTTGCAGTGCCTGCATGGATCACCTTCCAGGGTCTCGACGTGGAACGAATGTGCTTCTTTGCAGATCTATGCGTGACCTTGCTGTGGATCGCAGTACTGACAAAGCAGATGCGCCTCCATCTTTCAGCGGTACTCGTACTGATAATGGCTCTGGAGATGAATGTTGCCGTGGAAAATTCCATGGATAAGATGCTGGATGCCAGGACCAATCCCATGGACAAATACATGAAGGATGCCGCTGTCCTCGTTCAAAAAGCCGAGAAAGAAGAGCCATATCTGGTGCGTATGGGGAATGCGGCAGAAAGAAACAGGACTGTGAACCACGTGTTCAATGCGGCTTATATGACCAATGGCATCTACTCATCTCTCAACAATCCGCAGTACCGGCTCTATTACACACAGAAGAGCGGCAATGAGATCAGCAACCGCAGCAACGCCATCATTACAACTACGCAGAATCCCATGAACGCGCTGCTGACAGGCGAGAAGTATATCATCGGTCTGCGGGATCAGAACCCGGTGACCACCTTCAAGAAAGTCGCCGCCCGCAAGAAGGTCGCTCTCTATGAAAATGCGGCTGCGGTGCCCATAGGATATGTGTCGCCTGCGGGGAGCTTCCGGCCTCGTTATCAGCCGGTCGGCAACGGCTTTACGCGGGTCTGGAACAAGCTGGGGAAAAAGAAGACTGCGGACACATGGCTGATGCATCCGGCAAAGGACACGGATGTCCGGGTGCCCATCAGCAGATCAGGGCATGACCGGATGATCCGGATAACCATGAGGGTGGACAACAGCGGATACAAGAGAAAAGAAACGCGGCGGCGCATGAGGCTCCCTGAGGACGGGCGCCGCGGCGAGGTGGGCATCTCCATCCAGGGGATCAGAAATGTGCTCTCATCTCCTAACTGGAAGTATTATAACCGGAACACGTCATTCACGTACACCTTCATGGTGCCCGCGGGCGAGGATCATCTGCTGCTGACACTCGAAAAGGGCAAATACACCGTTTCCGGGGTACAATGCCGGAGTTTCGACTATGAAGACTATCTGTCATGGCGGCATCAGCTGCAGCCGTGGCATGTCAAAAAGCAGAAATCGTATGGGAACAGCATGAGCGGAACGATCACCAGTGCGCGTGGCGGCAGGATGGTCATCGTCATCCCCTGGGATGCAGGATATACGTTCCGGGTGGATGGAAAGCAGGTGCCCTGCCAAAAGACCAGTGACGGCTGGATCTCACTGCAGCTGCCTGCGGGCACGCACCGTGTATCCTTCGTCTTCCATGCACCATGGAAGAGGGAGGCACTGGCGATCTCCGCAGCCGGATGTGCGCTGGCCGTCGGCGTTGCTGTCGCCCAGAAGCGCAGGAGAAAGAAAATGAAGAAAGAACAGGGAGGCTGTCATGAATAAAATCCGGAAAAAAATTTTACAATATCGTGAGGTCGTCAGTTATCTGATCGTCGGCGGGCTGACCACACTGGTCAGCATGGGCACGTATTATCTTTGCATTTTCACGGTGTTCGACCCTCACAAACCTCTGCTGCTGCAGGCAGCCAATGTGATCTCATGGATATTTGCGGTGACCTTTGCGTATTTCACCAACCGGAAATACGTATTCCGCAGTCACAGCCGGCAGATCCTGCGGGAAGCGGCTTCCTTTTATGCGGGACGACTGGGTACACTGCTGATGGAAATGGGGCTCATGTGGCTCACAGTCACCATGCTGGGATGGAGCGCCGTCATCATGAAGATAGTGGTCCAGGTGGTGATCACCATCGCCAACTATATCATCAGCAAAAAGCTGGTCTTCATTAAAGATATCAAGCGGTGCATAAAGCAGGAGTCGTAGGTGGAATTAAAGTAAGCCGGGTGCTAGCTGTGGTCTGCAGCGGGCACGCGGCTTTTTTTACTGCTGATAAATATTGAAACAAATGCATAAATACAGAGGAGGATATGATATTATATTAGAGGACGTTCTATTTGTACGAACGCCTGTGTAAAGTGAAAAGAGATCTTGGAGGTGATGGCCTCAAGATCGTATATGGAGGAGCAAAATGACTAAGATCAGAAAAAACATCATTGCAGTCACGGTCGCTGCCCTGGTGGCGGCTATGATAACAATGCCGACCTCTGCATTTGCAGCGGACCCGGAAGCCGCGTCCGACCCGGCGCCGGCTGCAGGAAATGAGGAACCTTGCGAGACACATACTTTTGGAGACTGGATCGTAACCCGGCCGGCAACGCGTACAGTGCAGGGATCGAAATACCGGGAATGCACTGTGTGTCACTACAGGGAAGAAGCGGCTGTCTCTTCGCCGGCGACGATGACGCTGTCAGCACGCAGGTATTCTTACAACGGGAAACTGAAGAGGCCGTCGGTTACCATCAGGGACACTGCGGGCAATACCATCTCCTCAGTCAACTATAGCAAACGCTATTCCCGCGGATGCAGGAAAGTGGGAACTTATACGGTGACCTGCACATTCAAAGGTCAGATGTATCGCGGTACTATGAAGAAAAGATTCAACATCCTGCCGCCGACTACACGCATAGTACGCGTGACCAGAAACATCAAATCTTTCTCTGTAAAGTGGAGCAAGAAGAAGAGACAGGTCAGCGGCTATCAGGTCAGATATTCCAGATCGTCCCGTATGAAGAGAGCGAAACATAAGACGATCAGATCGTACAGGACCACAACCAGGAAGTTCACCAGGCTGAGAGCAAACACAAGATATTATGTCCAGGTGAGGACTTTCAAGAAGGCTGGCAAAAAGACATACTGCTCTGTGTGGTCAAAGCCGAAGCGGATAAAAACATTGAGAAGGCCGAGGATGTCGGCATCGCGGGCGACTGTATATAATTCATACAAAAAGAAGCTCTACGTAAATGGCGGAAAGGGCAGGATAAAGTGGCGCACCAGCAACAGCAGTGTAGCAGCTGTTTCCAGCAGGGGCACAGTGAAAGGCAGAAGAGCCGGCAGGTGCACCATCACAGCAAAGAGGAACGGATATACCGTGAAATGCAGGATCAGGGTGCCCGCACACTATCGCGGCTCCAGCGTTCCCGACTTCGGTGCCTTGTACGGAAAGATTGCTTTTAATAGAGATTCCGGAGATGGTTATCAAGGAGCTGCATATAGGGCGAGTTCATATTACTACAATAGGTATCTCAGCAAAATAGAGAGCAAAGGCTTTATATTCTGGCAGAAAGCAGACGGCGTATTATTGTACGTCAACGACGAGTTTGATTTTGTAGCCGTTGCCTATTATAAGGGGAGCGTTGCTGTAGTTTACGGAAATCTGTGGTCTACTTACAGTACCCCGCAGAAGTGCGTCAAGTCGCTGCTGCCATAAGCTGCAGACGGTAATCAGCTGCCATAATGATTTTCATCAAGAGCCGGGAGACGCACAGTTTTCCGGCTCTTGATTCATGTTGCTGAAAAGACATTTTTGTCTGCGAATGTTCTTTTTGCTTACAAGACTCCACGCTGACTAAATGACAAATTTAGAACACAATATGTAAAATATACTAGACAAATAATCAATAATAGTGTACTCTTGAGTTGGGGACAAGTAAAAGTCAGCTTATTGGAAGGAGTATATTATGAATATCAAAACGGGACTTGTGATCGCGGTGATTGCGATCGTGATCATCATCGTGCTCGCGGTGAAGAGCAGACGGGATCTGCAGGATCCTAAATATGACGAGAGGCAGAAGATGATCCAGCTGAGGGGAACGCGGGTCGGCTTTATAGTCATCGTCATCGCGTTGACTGCGCTGATGTTGCTACTGGATTTGAAAGGGCCGATATTGTTCACACCGGGTATGTGGATATTCTTCTCGTTGATCGCAGGCGGACTCGCCGCCGGGAGCTACAATATCTGGAATTATGCGTATCTGGGGTTCAACAAGAAGGGAAATTGGTATATGCTTTTTCTGGGCGCTCTCGGAGCATTGAATCTGATCACCGGTATAATGAATGTTAGCAGCAGGATGGAGAGCGATCCAGGGGCGTTGATCTCGCTGGCCGACGGCGCGGTGCCAGGCGTCGGCATCCTGTTCGTGGGTCTGTTTGCCGCACTGCTGGCAAGAAAGCTCCGGCCAGGGGAGGAAGATGAAGAATGAAGAATTTAAGGATGAAATCCGCCCGGGCTGCCAAGGATCTGTCTCAGGCAGAGCTGGCAAAGCTGTGCGACGTATCGCGGCAGACGATCAGCGCGATCGAAAAGGGCGACTATAACCCGACGATCCATCTCTGCATCGCGATCTGCAAGGCTCTGGACAAGACACTGGACGAGCTTTTCTGGGAATCATGAGAAAGGAGATCTGAAAATGGAACATAGAGTAAAGGTAACGGTACTGGATAAAAAATTGTATCCGGAACTGCAGCATCAATATTGTGCGGACCCCGACAGCGGGAAATGCCCGTGTTATAATACGGGGGATGAGTTCATGTTTTACCGCAATGATGAGCGCGATGACTTCTGGCACATGGGAGCGGGGACACTGATCCGCAGCGGACAGCCCGATGAGGGAGTTCTGCAGTCGCCGGGAACGATGCACTGCGGTACGGAAGGCGTGCCCTTCTGCTCCGAAGCCTGGGATGCCATCAGCAGATATATCTATACGGCACTCCAGGGCGGAGCCATCATGCACGGCTGGACAAATGATGACAGAGTGATGATCGCCTGCTGCAATGACGGCACCAGACCTGTCATCTTCAAGATAGAACGCATAGATGTTGAAAAAGGTAGTGAAGACAAATGAAAACAATAATAATCAACGCAAGCCCGCGTAAAAACTGGAATACGGCTCAGCTGCTGCAAGAGGCAATGAAAGGTGCGCAGTCCGTCGGTGCGGAGGTGGAATACCTCGACCTCTATGATATGACATTCACCGGCTGCCGATCATGCCTTGTCTGCAAGCTCAAGGACGGCAGGCATCCGGGCTGTGCCTGGAAAGATGAGCTTTCACCGCTGATCGACCGCATCCTGGCTGCCGATGCCTTGCTGATCGGAACACCGATCTACTGGGGAGAACCTACAGCCCAGTTCCGCGGCCTCATGGAGCGGCTTACATTCTGTACGCTGCCATATCAGGAAGGCAGCTACTTTGACGGCGCAGTCAAGGTCGGGCTGATATACACCATGAACGCACCCGAAGAATACTACGAACAGAACATGAGACCGTATCTGGCCAACGTGGAAGGCCTCTTCAAGATGGCACTTCACGGCGAGGTCAGGAGCTATGCATCCTGCGATACCCTGCAGGTAAAGGATTACAGCAAATATGACATGGCATTATTCAACGAGGAGAGCAAGCGTGCTCATCGTGAAGAACAGTTCCCGATCGATTTGAAAAAATGCTGCGAGATGGGAGCAGAACTCAGCAAGTAATGTGAAGAAGGGGGAAGATAGAAATGACTGAACTTGAAAAACTGTATGCAGGGCTGGAATATGATTTCTGGGATGAAGGCGTCAATAACCGCAAGCTGCACGCAATCGAGGGCTGCGCAAAGCTGAATGCGATCCCGGCCAGCGATGATGAAGCCCGCAGAAAGGTCATCAGCGAGCTGTTCGGCTCCGTGGGCAGCAAGGCGACTGTGCTCCCGGTGTTCAGCTGCGACAACGGCAGCAACATCCATGTCGGCGAAAACTTTCTCGCGAACTACAATGTCACTATACTGGACATCGGGCCTGTCAATATCGGAGATTATGTGATGATCGGTCTCAATACGATGATCACTACGGTCAATCATCCGCTGTCTCCGGAGAAGAGACGGCATCACATCGGACAGGCCAGTCCTGTCAACATCGGAAGGGATGTCTGGATCGGCGGGAACTGCACCATCCTTCCCGGAGTTACCATAGGAAACAACGTCGTAGTCGCTGCGGGAGCTGTGGTGACTAAAGATGTGCCGGACAACTGCGTCGTTGGCGGCGTGCCTGCGAAGATAATCAAGCGCATCGACGATGATACGGCAGCCGAATAGCAGGAGCCGGAGATGCAGAAAAAACGATGTAGTCAGCGACAGATCTATGTGAGGGGGATCGAAGATGATAATTGAAACGGATGGAATATACAGCCTGGAACCTGTTGGCGCCAGCAGTACGTGGTTCTTCGGCATGGACTATGCCAGCGGTGATCTTTACGAAGCGGAAGAATTGTTCAATGACGGCAGTCCGCTGAAGAGCAATCGCTGCATATTTGTGAAGTATCCTGAAGGCCGGGTGATAGAACCGGTTGTAGCGAAAGAGAGTCAGTACCTGGGGGAGCCAAGGGTTTTCCGTGAAAACAGGATTTATCAGTTGATGGTGGATTTCATCCAAAAGGAAGTATCGATAATGTGCTTTGATCCCGATGACATCATGCGCGGCGGCGAAGTCCAAGTCATTGAAAGACTGCCGATTTCAATCGTTGAAGACTGTTACAATCTGCAGCTGGCTGCAGATCCGCTGATCCTGACCAGAGAGACGGGGCATCAATTCCAACTGCTATGGTCGCAAGACAGCGGCAGGATGGATGTCAACTTTAGGATCAGCGAACACGAAGTCTTTATGCACTTGGAGGACGACAAGCTGTATTTCAATTCCTGGTGGGAGACGCTGCTGCCCGAATATGACTACCGTGAACAGGTAGTCGTCCGCAACTTTGATGGAGAAATCATAGAAACAAAAGATGGCAGCCTGTTTGAGATATATCCATCACAATATTGGATATTGAAATAAAATCTGAAAGGCCGCTGTACGGAGGCGGTTTTTGCGGATAGAAAATGTACATCCGGCGATGTATAATATATTAGCCGCCTGGTGCAGCGTTTAGAAAGGAAGAAACAGATGCTGATAGATTTCAATGAGATAGAGGAAATGACCATGCCGGGCATGAACAATGGGAGCGGGCAGATGTCAGCCCGCATGTACATGAGCGATAAGGGAAAGATCATACCGACCAGGATCCATCCGGGAGGTTCGATCGGAATGCATGTACAGAATACCGGTGATGATATCAATTATATCATTTCGGGAACCGGCAGGGCTGTCTGCGATGGACAGGAGGAACGTCTGGCTGCCGGATGCTGTCACGTGTGCCCGAAAGGCTCGGAGCACAGCATTGTCAACACTGGTGATGATGACCTCGTGATACTGACTGTTGTAGTCGAGAGATAGAGCACGTGCTGTTGAGCGCGGATGTTTTTTCAAAGATATGTTTCCTGCATGGATAAACGTAGTTTAGGATAGGTGAAAGAATGAAGATTTTAGTATTGGAAAGCAGCGGCAATATAAACGGATCCTCAAATATGCTGGCGGATAAGTTCATCAAAGGTGCCCGGGAGGGCGGCCATGAGACAGAGGTCTACGATGTGATACACTCGGATATACGCCCCTGCCTGGGCTGTAACCATTGCGGCATGAATGGCCCCTGCGTACAAAAGGACGATTATGAGAATATCCTCAAGGCAAAGATCTGCGATGCTGATATGCTCGTATTCGTGATGCCGGTATACTATTACAACTGGCCGGCGCAGCTCAAAGCCGTCGTTGATCGCTTTTACAGCTTTACGGACAGGCTGACCGGCATGCACAAGAAGACGGCTTTGCTGTCGGTTGCCTGGGACAACGTGGACGAGGCGTTTGCAGTGGTCACCGCTTATTATCGCACACTATGCCGGTACATGGAATTCCGGGATCTTGGCATCATCACAGGGAAGGGATGCGGCACGCCTGAAATGACCGGAAGAAGCCAATATCCGCAGCAGGCTTACGAGCTGGGCAAAACTCTGAAGTAAAGACAGCGAGGATCACTGTTATGGACAAGAATCAACCCGATCAGAACCCGAATGCCGGGAGTGGTGTCATCGTTCCGTTCCCGGAATTCGACAGCTTGAAAAAAGAAGTAGAGCAGCTCCACAATAAAGTCGTCAAGCTGGTGCTCCGGCGCGATGATATCAAGTTTGTCGAGTGCAAAAATATCGAGATGAAATATATGATGACCATTGGCGTTGTCGAGAACAGATACATGCAGCTGCAAGGTGCCGAGCGCAGACTCGCCAGAAAGATCGAGCTGATGCAGGCGATGATAAACCGCCAGGAAAAAATATCGATGCCGCTGATCGAACAGATACTCAATAAGGAATTCTCAGAGTTTGAGTATGTGATGTCAGCACACGTCAGCATGCTCGATGAAGCTATGATGCGAAACAATTCGGAGTCCTTATCGGCTGAAGAAGTCTCAGAACTGAAATCATCGTACCGCAAGATCGTCAAGGCGCTGCATCCGGATCTGCACCCCGAGGTCACGGAAGCGCAGCTGAGGATGTTCCGTCTCGCCGTCGAAGCTTATGAAAAGGGCGATATGCAGACGATGCGCACCATAAAGGAAGCCATAGTCGATAGTTCGGTCGAAATATCCGGCGGGGATGGCATAGAGACACTGAAGAAAGAAAAGGAGCGCCTTTCAAAGATGCTGGATGAGGTCAAGAAAGAGATCAAAGAAATCGTGGAAAGCTTTCCTTACAATGTGAAAGGTATCGTGGAAAGCGAATTTCTGACAGAAATGGAGATATCTGAATATGAGGATATGTGCTCGCAGTCTGAGAAATCTATCAAGAGATATCAGGAACGTATAATGCAAATGTTGAGGGAAAACCAATGAGTGATATTATCAAGAAAGATGATGCCGCAGCTATGCTGCGGCTGCTGCACAGAAAGGATGGTTCTGATCTGCCGCAGCCTTTTGAACGCGACATATTTCTGTTCGATAGTTATATCGCGGGGACCTCGCACGTGGAAGGTATCGAGGAATTAGAGCCGCAGCTGCAAATAGGCGAAAAACTGTCCTTCTTTCGGGAGCCGGACAATGAATACGATGATAAAGCCATTGTGGTCAAGACTAGCGATGGCAAAAAGCTCGGATACGTGCCCAGGAGGGACAATGCGGTATTCGCACGATTGATGGATGCCGGTAAGCTGCTGTTTGGCAAAATCACCAAAAAGGAGATTTTCGGCAATTGGCGGGGGATCTATATCGATATATATCTTCACGAATAGCGCCTGATGTTATTTGAGATCCTTATATATGATGATCGGAAAGCAGCTCTCATGGAACTGATCGCAGTCCTGGCAGTGCGAGATGACGGGAGCTTTTTCTCTGTCGATCGGTGTCCAGCCGTATTGCAGGTAATATTCAGGTACCTTGGCGCAACCCCATATCCTGCGCGCTCCTCTGGCCCGGAACTCTTTTTCCGCCAATGAGAGCATGATCTTTCCCAGTCCTGCCTTGCGCAGATCTTCACGTACAGCAAGGTTTTCGAGGACAAAACAATCATTCTTGTATTCGATCGTGAGGGCGGCCATGAGGTTCCTCCCGGTATCATCCATGCGCCACATCTTGATAGTGTGCTCCGGGGTGACCCGGGAAACGGGAACGTCCATGCCGCTCGCGTTGAATAGCTGCGAGAGCGGGTAAAAATCTTCGGTTTCCGTAATCTTATAATCTGGATGGCTGTTCATGAGATCCTCCTTCAGCTAATGCTGCCGGCGTGACGATGCCGCCGGACGACTTTTACTACTTTGATTATACTCCGGAGAGACGGGAAAATCTATGCCCGTGCACAGCGCCTTATATGCGTGATTTTGTCGTGCCCGCATGATATAATAAAGGGCGGAAGGAGCATCTTGTATCGGAGTTCACCGTGGATAAAAGAACTGCAGTGCGATGTGAGGTAAACAAAACGTGAAAAAAACCATGTGGACAATTACTATGATCCTCATTTTGTGCACGTGTGCATGCGTTTTTCTTTACAGCGCTTCCGGCAGCGGAATACTCTTTGCGGCGACCATAGCTCTGGGGACTACAGTGTATCATTTTCTGATGCGGCTTTGCACGGGTCTGATCTGCAACAAGGCGATGAAAAACAGAGCGGATCTGAGGAAATCACGATACCGGTGCAGATCGTGGGAGGGACCGATCTATGAAAAGCTGAAGGTGAAGCGCTGGAAGCGGAGGATGCCGACATATGAAGATGATTTCTTTGACCCCGGAAAACACAGCTGGATCGAGATCGCTCAGGCTTCATGTCAGGCGGAGACCGTACATGAAGTGATCATATTGCTGAGCTTCGTCCCCGTCATTTTTTCGATATGGGTCGGCGAAATCACGGTTTTCATGATCACATCCGTGCTGGCAGCGGGCATCGACATGATATTTGTGATCATACAGCGATACAATCGGGCGAGGATCATGAAGATAATAAAACCGGAGAAATAACAGAGTGACAAAATGAAGAGAAGGGAGCGACATATGGCGATCTATCAGGAAAATGAAAATTCAGAGGAGAGCATCTTTTCCTCACATAATATAGGGCACGAACTGCCGAAATACAAAATGCCGCAGAAGGAAAACGACCCCAAGATCATAAAAGAGCTGATCGAGGACGAACTCTTTCTGGATGGCAACGCGAGACAAAATCTGGCGACATTTTGTCAGACTTATGAAGATAAAGCGGTCCATGAGCTGATGGATATTTCGATCAGCAAGAACATGATCGACAAGGATGAATACCCGCAGACAGCGGAGATCGAGGAACGATGTGTCAATATCATTTCACACCTCTGGAATTCCCCTGAGGGGATGTGCCCTGTGGGGACGTCCACTGTCGGATCTTCGGAAGCCTGCATGCTGGGCGGCATGGCGATGTATCACCGCTGGAGGGCGAAGAGAAAGGCGGCCGGCAAGGACTATCAGCATCCGAACCTGGTGAGCGGACCGGTGCAGATCTGCTGGCACAAGTTCGCCAGATACTGGGACATCGAACTGCGTGAAGTCCCGATGACCGATGATCGCTTTGTGATGACGCCGGAGAGCATGCTGCCGTACATCGACGAAAACACGATCGGCGTGGTGACTACTCTGGGCACCACGTTCACCGGCCAGTACGAACCGGTCAAAGAGCTGAGCGATGCTCTCGACGAGCTGGAAGAGAGGACCGGTCAGTCTGTAGAGATGCATATCGATGCGGCCAGCGGCGGTTTCCTGGCGCCGTTCTGCGCACCGGAAATAGAATGGGACTTCCGGCTGCCGCGCGTGAAATCCATCAGCACCTCGGGACACAAATTCGGTCTGGCGCCGCTCGGCTGCGGATGGATACTCTGGAGAGAAAAGAAAGACCTGCCGGAGAACCTGGTGTTCCATGTCAATTATCTGGGCGGCGATATGGCCGTGTTCCAGCTGAACTTTTCGAGACCTGCCGGACAGGTGATCTCTCAGTACTTTTTGTTCCTGCGCCTGGGGATGGAAGGATACTGCAAGATCCACCACAACTGTTATCATGCCGCCGCTTACCTGGCAGGCGAGCTGGAAAAGCTGGGGATCTTCGATATAATATTTGACGGAGATCCGAAATCAGGGATCCCGGCGGTGACCTGGAAATTAAAGAAAGATGCGGAGGTCACTTTCAATCTGTATGACTTTGCGGACAAGCTGCGGAGCCGCGGATGGCAGGTACCCGCATATTCGCTGCCCGCGGATGCCGACGACATCGTGGTCCAGCGTGTCCTGGTGAGACAGGGCGTCTCCAGAGATCTGGTAGCCCTGCTGTTCGAGGACATCAAACGGACATTAAAATACTTTGAAACGCATGAAGTGGTCACCAACCTGACCGCTGAAGAGGGGACGGCATTCGCCCACTGATCAGAGAAATCAATATCGCTTTCGGAGAGGGACATATGGATGTTCCTCTTTTTTGTCGGGGAAACCTGATTCCTTTTGGAAGCTGTTATTATCCCGCCGCTCCCGGGCCTTGATTTCATTGGCTCGGCACAATAGACAGAATAATGTGAATTGTGAAATAGCTATCAAAGATAGCTGACATTTGAGAGTTAGTAAGTATATACTAAAAGTAAGCATTTACGTCAGTGTTATTATTCTAAGGCGCTGACAAGTGTGTAGCTGATGAAAGAGAGGTTTTTTGTGTTTTTAATGCCGTTTAGGCTTACCTGACGAGAAACTGATTTTCTAACAGCCGCACTTTACAATTATTTCTTAATAGGAAGGAGGCATCCTATAAAAGCTGAAACAATTATTGTGTAAAGCAGAAAAGGAGAAAGAACTTATGAAAAGCATACTAAAAAAAGGTGCGGTGATAATACTGGCCATCAGTGTGTGCCTGGCAATGAGTGTAACCGCTTTCGCCGCTAATCCCGCAACGGCGGACAAAACTATTACGGTTACCGACGTCGAGGAAGGCGCCACGGTGACTGCTTATCAGATCGTCAAGGAAGAAAATGGACACTGGGTGGCTATAGCCAATAGCGCCGATCAAAAAATAACTATTTCCAATGATTCGGTGGTACTGAGTGCCAAGGAAGTAACTAACCTGGCAAATAATACTAACGGTTTGCCGAACAAAGCGATGGAGTATTCGGCAACGGACAAATCTTATTCGGCTACTGTCGATCCGGGAATGTATCTGGTTGTGGTAACCAAGACCGGCACACCGACCGTGTATAACCCGATGGTTGTCAGTGCTGATTATAACGCTGCCAATAAACCGACAATCAGTGCGAAATCCGACTTTGAGGTTGGGAGTGCGATTGCCTATGCCAAGAGCAGCAAACCAACCATAACTAAGGATATCACATCGGGAACAGGTACTACGGCCAGCGGCACGACTACGAAGGGAGATTCTGTCGCCGTAGGAGATAAAGTGGATTTTCAGATTTCAAGTACGATACCTTCTTACAGTGATGACTACGCTACAGAATCCCTTACATACAGCATGACAGATACACTGACAGCTGGTTTTGCAGATCCAACAGACATAACCGTCAAGATCGGTGATCAAACTCTGGATCCCAGTGATTATACGCTGACACCGGGGAATCCTTTCACTGTTAAACTGGACGGACAGACTGTTCACGATAACGGATTGAAGACGATGACGGTTACTTACAGTGCTGTGCTCGAGAGTGCAACGGCTTTCAACTTCGATTCCAATGACAATACAGCCAAATTGACTTATAGCAATGATCCGAGTTCAACAGGTACGGCAACGCCGATAACAGCGGAGACTCACAACTATACATTTGGTATCGACGCCAGCCTGACCGGAAAAGATATAACCGGGAAAAAGACAACCCATGAAATCATCAAAACTGATAGTTCTGATTCAGCCGGCCAGCTGATATCTGCTACAGAAACTCAGGAAACTAAGGAATTCGAGGGAGCGTTGCAGGGTGCTACATTTGGACTGTACAAGGGCACTGATACCACTGTCGATCCTGTGGCAAAGGCTACTTCGAATGAAAAGGGTTATCTGGAGATGAAGGGACTTGATGAAGGTACGTATACACTGAAGGAAATCACCGCACCTAATGGATATGCACTGGATCCATCCACACATACAGTAGTTATCTCTGCGGTATACAATCCTGACGGAACACTTGCTTCTTATTCCGTTACCATTGACGATAATTCCACTTCAACATATACAGCTACTTATGAAAATAATGAGCTCAAAGAAATCACGGGAGACTCTACGACTACTGTAATCAAGAACAGTACTCTCGGTGGACTGCCTACAACAGGTGGTATGGGAACTTACATTTTCATAATCATCGGTATCACTATCATTGCAGTAGCTGCAGGAATGGCAATCAGAAGACGCAGAGCTGAAAACGAGCAGTAATCAAAACTCAAAACTCATAATATATCTTAGATAAAAGACGCTGCTGTGCCGGATGTCCGGCACAGCAGATAGTCACATAAAGAACGAAAAAGACAGAAATATGGAGAGACCTGCAACCAAGAAGAAACGCATCAGAAAATCGACCATAGGCATTATCATTCTCCTTCTGGCGGGATTGTCTATATTACTGTATCCGATGGTCAGTAATCTCTGGAATACGCATCGGGAAAAGCAACTTGTCTCTGTATATAAGAGCGAAGTCAGTGACCGTCATCAGAACCGGGAGCGGGAATTTGCAAAAGCCAGGGCGTATAACCGCGAACTGCGGCCGAAAACAGTGCCTGATGCATTTGCTGCCAGGGCTGGTCACCGTTCAGCAGCATATGAAAAGCTGTTGAATCCAATGGGGAACGGCATGATGGGATATGTGACCATCCCTTCGATAAAGGTGCAATTACCTGTTTATCACTATACGACCAAGAGCGTATTGGAGAAGGGAGCCGGACACCTGCTGGGCAGCAGCCTGCCGGTGGGAGGCAAAGGCACGCATACTGTGATTTCCGCGCATCGAGGCCTGCCAAGCGCCAAGATGTTCACGGATCTGGATCAGTTGGAAAAAGGTGATGTCTTTGAGTTACATGTACTAAACCGTGTTCTGGCTTACCAGGTCGATCAGATCAAAGTGGTCAAACCGACGAGGACAAAAGCACTGGCCAGAGTTCCGGGCAAAGATTATGCAACGCTGCTGACTTGTACGCCATATGGTGTCAATTCACACCGGCTGCTGGTGAGGGGTCACCGTATACCATACGACCCGGACCGTCCGGTGAAAATACATCATAACTGGAAACGCGTAATGATGATGCTGCTCTGCGTGGCTGCCGGCCTGGCACTGGCATTTGTCATCGCCAGAGGAAAAGGTATAAGTGTGCCTGTAAAAAGAAAGAAATGAGGGGCATGAGGAAAAGCCGGAATGCCTCGAAGCGACGGGGTCAACATAATAAAGCAAATAAGGGAAGAGCTTCTCTGACCCTTATTATCCTGCTCTTTGTGGTGGGGGCCGGTGTGCTGCTGTACCCAACCATCAGTGACTTGTGGAATACCATAAGGAACAATCAACTGGTGACGGTATACCAAAGCAAGGTAGACCGTACTCCGCAGAAACGCATAGCGGAGGAGTGGAGACAAGCAAAGAAATATAACCGGCAGCACACCGCCAACATCATAGTGGATGCATTTACGCAGGAAAACTATCTGAAGAAACATCCATATGTGGACCTGCTGAACCCTACTGACAATGGGGTCATGGGATATCTGGAAATACCGCGGATACAGCAGAGGCTGGCTATCTTCCATGGGACTTCTGCAAAAGTCCTTGAAGAAGGCGTCGGTCATGTCGAAGGCACCAGCCTGCCTATCGGAGGCAAGGGCACCCATGCGGTGCTGGCTGCACACCGTGGATTGTCGGGAGCAAAGCTGTTCAGCGACCTGGACCAGATGAAGAAGAAAGACAAGTTCTATATTACTGTGCTGGACCGGCACCTGGCTTATGAGGTGGACAAAATTTCGGTGGTCCGGCCAAAGAATACCGAGCCGCTGCAGATCCATGCCGGCCGGGATGAAGTGACACTGCTGACGTGTACTCCGTATGGGGTGAACACACAGCGGCTGCTGGTGAGGGGACATCGAGTACCCTATCGGACACATGCGCCGATCAGATCCCCGTTCAGCAAACTGCTGCACAGCTGGCAGTTCTGGGTGGCCGCAGGCGTTGCCGCAGCCATCATAATCAATGAAATATTACGCAGAAAAAAGCGCCGTGCAAAGGCGTTAAAGAAACCAGACGCACAAGGGTAAAGAAAGCGAGGAGCGAGCATGAGGCGAAAACTGAAACTTCTATGGCTACCGGTTATTCTTGCTGTTATGTTGCTGATGGCGGTGCCGGCAGGTGCTGAGGATCTAGATCCTAACAGAGTTCCGGATGTCGACACTTCGCGTACAGACAGCCTGACCATAAATATGGTATATCACAATACCATAGATACAGCTACGCCTATTGCCGGAGCTGAATTGACCATCTATCAGGTGGCCTCATTGAAGACCAGAGGTGGAGGTGCGACCTATAGCGGCATACCGCCTTTTACGGCTGCTGATGTGTCTTATGAAGACATGACGGCAGAATCTTCTCATGAGGCGGCGGCTAAACTGGACAAGATAGTGATCTCGCAGGGTGTCGAGGGCAAAACGGCAGTGACCAATGCCAAAGGGCAGGCATCCTACAGCGACCTGGCCCATGGTGTCTATCTGGTTCGGGAAACCGGGAGGAGCGGACAGGCTCTGGCTTACAGCAGGATAGATCCCTATCTGGTGCTGGTACCCGGAATAAAAAAGGACAGCACTGGTAACCAATGGGTTTATGACGTGGTGTCTGAAGTGAAGCCACTGGTGAAGAAGAATGCAGTACGCGGTTGTACTGTAGCATTGCATTTGAAAAAAACTCTGTCAGGGAAGGCCCTGGAGAGAGATATGTTTCAGTTCAGACTGCAGCAGATCGATGCAGATGGAAAGGCAATCAAAGGAGGCACAGTCAAGACTGCAGCCAATGACGGAAACGGAGGCATAGATTTTTCCCTGGCATACAAGAAACCCGGTACATACCGGTATCGTATACGAGAAATCAATGACGGGAAGGCTAACATCAAATATGATGACCTGACCGTGAAGGCTTTAGTGGTTGTCAAAGCGGCCGGTGACGGATCGCTGAAGGTCACTAAGGTCGATATGAGTAAGGATCATAGCTTTAACAATGTCTATGAGAAGGGCACCGTGATCGGAAAAATAGTGCGTACCGGTGATCCATTTCAGATGGCAATGTTATGTATTCTTGCAGCAGCCGCTGCCATGATACTGGTGGCCTTGCGCAGGAAGAGGGGGCGTGGACAATGAGAAAGAGAAGAAAGAAACTAAGCCTTAAGATAATGTTATTGGTATCCTTGTTGTCCATAGTTTTCTTTGCTGCCTTTGCACAGGCTGAGTCAACAGTTCCTGAAGGCACAACGGAGATACGTGATGCCTGGTATCCGACGGAAAGCCCGGTGTATGCCGATAACACAGGTGCCAACAAGTGGCAGCTGGTCAACGGCACTTATTTTGACGGGGCACAGGGCAGTACCACTCAGAGAACAAACAGTACCGGCAGTGTTATTGTGAGAAAAAACGTGATCCCCACGGATACTGAGAACATCTTCGATATATCATTGAAGGTGCGTGCTCAGGCAAGCTGGGCAGATGCACTGGATGCGACACAGGCGCGTGTTCAGAACGGAAATAGTGACACTTCTTCAAAGGTCGACTATTTCAAGATCAGGCGCACCAGTCCAAATGACAGATTGATTTACGTTTATTTTGTCAATGCACCGGACAATACGGCCGACAGTTCGCTGATATCCGGTGTACATAACGGGAGTTACAAGATTGTATACCGCAAGGCTTTCTATGTGGATCCCAGCATCACCGGACAGATGTTCCTCTATTTCCGCAATCCGGTCATCGGTATGGGTGACCATGGCGGTCAAAAGCAGAACATAGTCGGCGGCTCGAAATACTATATCCCTATCGGGACCACAATGCAGAACTATGATCTCCTGTACCACGCAGCTGTGGCCAAAACGGTCACCGATGTCATGGGTGAACACATGCAGTATGTCTCCGGCAGCGTCCAGTATAATACGGAGATTCCCGGCGTCAGCGGCAGGACATCAGTCTCCGCCAGCGGCAATACTCTTACCTGGCAGATCGAGGACGATGGCACCATACCTATAGGTGAAGATTACAAACTGGTTTCCGATACAGTCAACGGCAAGACTGTTTTCTATAGAGAATATGATCTGGTGTACAAGGCACACCTGGATGCTTCCTCGGAAGGTTTCCAGGCAGGCACGACGTATGCTACCAATCAGGCATGTACGCTGCAGTACTGTTATGATCCTCGCCCGCTGCCGGAGGATAGTGATTATCAGGATTATGAGAGAGGCAATATGTCACTGGACTTCCCGCAGCCGGCTGTCAAGGGAACACTATATAACGTTCAATTCAAGAAAGTCGATGAGAGCTCGGGCAAGGCGCTTGCCGGAGCCAGGTTTTCACTGAAAGGCTCTTACGGGGTCAATGAGGTGACTCCGTATCAGTCTGATTACGATCTCGAAGCCGTTTCCGATGAGGACGGTATAGTGACCTTCACACATGTGCCCTGGGGACGTTATACAATGACGGAAACATCACCGCCATATGGATATCAGACTACGTACAACGGGGAAAGCTGGGATCTCTGTTATACGACAAACCCGGGGATACTATCGCCATTGAACAGCGAATACTTGCTGAAGGCGAGCCAGGTCGGGCAAGACGGCCTTGTTTCTGATGCATCCTGGCCCAAGGCGAAGATAACACTGCGCAAAGAAGTTGATAACGCGGACAGCATTCTCTCGGAAACGGACAGAGCGACGGAATTCCCGCTCTCATTCAAGATTACGATATTTCGAAGATCGCCTTTGAGGATGTCAACGGTGACCCGATGTCAGAGAGCGAGGTCAATGCACAGCTGAAGGACGGCGAGAGCGCGACGTTATATGTTCGTTTGAAGGATGGCAGCGGAAAGATAGATCTGCAGGAGGATCTCAGCAACCTGGAGGGTCTGTTCTCATATGTGAGGACTGAAGGCACCTCGGACAGCGGTCAGGCTGAGATCACGGATACCGGTCAGGGCGCGACAATAGAGCTGTCAGAGGGTGATGAGGTGGCGGTGACCGTACACAACCGTTACCGGACCAACGATCTGACCGTGCAGAAAAAAGACGCGGAGACTGGCGATGGCCTTTCGGGTGCCGTGTTTGATCTGTACACGAGCCAGCAGGGTGATACGCCCTGGACTACAGATACAATGGAATACGATGGCAGCACATATTACAAGCTGCGTACAGTCCAAAGCGACTCCACAGGACAGATGACGCTCGATAAGCTGCCGGCAGGCACCAGAACGTATCTGCTGGTCGAATCACAGGCTCCAAATGGGTATGCGAAGATCGAGGCGCCGATAGTACTGCAGACTGAGGGAAATGGATTCTCACTGCTATCGGACGATGATGATGTCATCCTGGCAGGCAGCGACCTGACTGTGCAGGATCATCAGCTTTATTCTCTTCCGAGCGCGGGAGGGATCGGATGGTACCCGTTCCTGATAGGCGGTGGATTTATGGCCGGTCTGGCTTTGATGCTGCTGCGTCGCCGAAGGATCAGGGATTAAACAGAATCATACAATGATAACGTGTTTTCCGATATATTGGAATGCTTCCGATATATCGGAAGATTTTTGATGTTATGGACCTGAGTGATACGAGCAGCTCCATGCAGCAAAGAAATATATCGCAAGCACACAGAGTTAGGAGACATAATCATGCGTAAGAAAGTAATCTTTAATATTATTGCTGTTTTGGTGATAGCGGTCATGGTTCTGGTCCCATCTGATATTTCGGCATTGTCCGATGATGGCAGTACAGTTGGAACTGATGGGGACACTTCAAATGTAGCCGTCAAACTGTACTCAAAGAGCGGTGAAACATCGTTTATGACAGGGTCTGAAATCACATTGTATACGGGCGTTCGGTTGTCAGGATACAATGCAGAATTTCCGAATACTGTCATGAAAGTAACGATACCGAAGCAGTACCTGGCCCCCAGCTTTAACGGAAACACTGGAATAGCAGCATCGACGGCGACCAGTCTGGCAAAAGAACCGGAAGTCACCAGTGATGCGGATAATTATTACATAAAATATTCGTTCAAGACGATGAATGGCGGAGATGAGGCATATATTCCCTTTGTGTTCAAGACATTGAATTATACGACTCCGCCGAATACAACTATACCGATCAAGACAGAATATTATGATGAAACCGGGAAAGAACTGGGAAGCCAGTCGCTGATGATCACAAATCTGGCTCAGACGAAAATTTATGCACACGGCGACGTGCGAACCTTTACTGATTCCAAAATTCCCGCGCAGGGGCAGCAAGCGACTTCATCCAATCCCGATGACCTTGACATTGTATACTCGGACTTTATTGTAAAAAACCTTGATATGGGATCAGGACTGGGTGTTTACTCAGCTTCAAAATATAAAGTGGTCCTCACCTTGAAGAACGGCGTTATTTATAATAATGACTGGCAGAAGTTCCTGGGCTTGAGGGATGCAGTTTATGACAGTGCCACGAATACGGTGACCGGAACTGTTCCCGCGCCTTCAGGGGCAAACGACAGACAGTATAATGTGTATTTGAAGTGCCCGAATTGGCGGTACGGTGCAAGTACATTGGCCTTTACGACTAAAATAACCCCGATAGATGCTGCCGGCAACGAGATCACTGATGCTGCTTTAGATGAAATTCCTTCTAATATTATTATTTATTCGAAACGGTTGACAAAGTCTGCGTATGTGTTAAAAACAGAGCCTTCCGACTATGTTTATCAGGATCAGAATAAAGACAAAATTACCGAGTGGCGTTTAAGAACAAAAAATACGAGCAGCTATTCGGCATCACCTACAGAACCCATACCTGAAGGGGCTGCTGACTTCTATACTTCATCTGTTATTGATACTTTAAAGAGCGGACATCTTTACTACGACAGTGTAACGATTGAAAATGACTATACGATAGATGATCCGTCCCAGCTGGAAAATAATATTCTCTATGGATATAACAGCAGCGGAGAAAGGACAGAAATAGCCAGGAATCTGAAAATCGGCGAAGAATTCAAGATCCCGGACGACAACCACCAGGATCCGTCCAAGGTATATAGAAAACTGGAGATAGCTTTTCCGAACACTGTAAAAGTCACTCCCGGCAAATATTTCTTTGCCAATGTGAAGACAAAAGTGTTCCCTGAGGACTGGGAGCAGGAAAAAGAAGATTCCCCCCGGTGGTTTCTCAGTGATACTAAGGACGAGCTCGTCAATGAGCGTCTTGGCAACACCGGATCCCTGCGTGGCAGCTTCAGTCCGTCAGGGCCGGCTTCTGATATATCATCATACAATGTATCTTATACGATCGACCCGAATGGAACAGTGGCTCTGAAGAGCAGTGTTGACCGTGTAAACTGTATGCTCAACAATATAGCGAAGGTCACCAGCTCAGTCAATGTCGTCGGTACGGCGACCCCGGATGGTGATTCCAGCTATATGTTGAAAAACGGCAAGCTGTATATGGTCATTCCGGATGGATGGGAATATGTAAACAATAGCGAAAATCATACAACACTGACGTATGAATCTTCGGTAAAAGGTTTCCAGACTATATCTGCCTCTCCGGAGATGCAATATGATTTTGAAGGGACCGGTCTTCGAGCGCTGGTGTTTGACATACCTGATGATATCGAATCAAATAGAGACCTCCGTGCAACTATTAATCTGCGAGCTAACTCCAGCACGCCTCAGGGCAGAGCCAGCGTCGTCAGCTGGCTGTCATACGAAAACAATCGTCCATACGAGATGCGGCCGTCCAGTACCAGGACCTCATACAAGTACAGCGGAGCAGCTGATGAATATGACTTGACGGGAGACGGCAGAACGACTGACATGATCAACAAAGCTTCGGTGGATATCAATTTCATCCCGCCCGAAGAAGTGTCCGGGATCAAACTGGTAGGCAGGGACCTGAATTCTCTGACGCCGAGCGCCACATCATACAGAGATCTGGGCGATAGCTTCTATTATGGATTTGAGATCGTGAACCGGATGCCGTCATCCTCTGTCGCCAAGCTGGACTTACTGGACATATTTCCGTTTGTGGGTGACAAAGGCATCATCAAAAACAAGGATGGTATCTATGTTGACCGCGATTCTCAGTTCCGTACAGAGCTGACCGGACCGGTGAAATTCATCCTTGATGGACAGGAAGCTGATCCCGAAAGCAACGGCTACGAGGTTTACTACTCCACGGATACGCCGGCAAACGGAGATTTCTCCGCAAATCTTGGAAAGACGTTCAAAAAGAGCGTCAGCGACTGGTCAAAAGTGACCATGATCCGCATCGTATCCAAAGCCGGAACGAAGATCGCACCGGATACTTCATTACTCCTGGCAGCACCGGCCAAAATCCCGGATGATGCTGATATGAAGGCAACAGCAAAGAGTGGTGACGTTGCTTTCAACAGCTTTGCTTATGCCAGCAGCATATCGGAAGACACTACCTTCACGGAGAACAGCTACATCGAGGCGTTAAAGACTGCAATTCCGCTGTCACGTTACAAAGTAGATGGAACGATCTACAGGGATTACAACTATGACGGCAGCCTGTCTCAGGAAGAGCAGACACTGAAGGGTGTCACCGTCGGTCTGTATAACAGCGATGGACAGCAGGTGGACAAGACCACGACTGATGAGAACGGATACTATTCGTTTTCCGTTGATAAGCGCGGACAATATACCGTCAAGGTCCTGGACAAGCCATCTGATATGTATTTCCACGGTACGGTGACCGACACGGATGATCTGTTCCCTGCATCGACAGTGAGCACGGAAAAGCAGAAGGTCAACGGCAAGACAGTGGGCAATGACGTGGATATCAACGGAACCAGTCAGGCTATAGATCTGGAACCGAACAGCCAGACGGCCACCGTGAACTCTGCATTAGAGGAGAAACCTATCAGTATCTCAGCCAGGAAGGAGTGGGTGCCTGACAGCAGTCCTGTATCTTCGGTAGACATCAGCCTGGAAGCGTTGGGACAGAAGAAAGCGATGACGCTCAGTTCTTCGGAGAACTGGAGCGGAACATTCACGGGACTCCGTGAAAAGGGGCCGGATGGAACAGTGATCCCGTACATTTTGAAGGAGACCACTCAGGTAGCCGGATTCAAGCCGGCAATATCCGGCAGCGCCAGTGACGGATTCGTGCTCAAGAACATCAGCACGGAGAATGTCAGCGTTCCTGTTGAGAAGAAATGGGTAGGCCCCGGTACAGATAGCGCAGAGATAACCCTGGTAGCTGACGGCACGGATACAGACAAGACTCTGGAACTGAATGAGTCGAATTTATGGAAGGGAACTTTCAGCGACCTGCCGAAATACGATGATCAGGATGGTCATCAGATCGTATATACCGTCAGGGAAGCTGAGCAGGCGAACTATACTGCAGCGATCCAGCCAACGGCAGACAACGGATTCGTGATCACGAATACCAATGTCACCAAAGAGTCGATCAAGGTGACCAAGGCCTGGAACGACAAAGATGACCAGGACGGAGTGAGACCTGATTCAGTGACCGTGAACCTGCTGGCGAACGGCGAGAAGGTCGACAGCAAGACAGTAACCGCAAACGACAAGTGGACTTGTACCTTCAAAGATGTACCCAAATACAAAGACGGCAAAGAGATTACCTACACGGTGACCGAAGATGCGGTCGATCACTATACGACCGAAGTCACCGGCAGCGTGGCTGATGGCTTCACCATCACAAACAGCCACACACCGGAGAAGATAGATGTTTCCGGAAGCAAGGTCTGGAACGACAAAGATGACCAGGACGGCATGAGACCTGATTCGATCACCGTGAACCTGCTGGCGAACGGCGAAAAACTTGAAAGCAAGACGGTCAAAGCAAGCGATGATTGGGCGTGGACGTTCAATGATGTCGACAAGTACAAGGACGGCAAAGAGATCACTTACACGGTGACCGAAGATACGGTCGATCACTATACGACCGATATCACCGGCAGCGTGGCCAATGGTTTCACTATCACCAACAGCCACACACCGGAGAAGATAGATGTTTCCGGCAGCAAGACCTGGGAGGACGCTGATGACCAGGACGGCATGAGACCTGACTCGATCACCGTGAACCTGCTGGCGAACGGCGAAAAGCGCGAAAGCAAGACGGTCAAAGCAAGTGATGATTGGGCGTGGACGTTCAGCAATGTCGACAAGTATAAGGATGGCAAGGAGATAACGTACACCGTAGAGGAAGACCCCGTAGACAACTACGAAACTACCTGTGACGGCATGGATATCACAAACAGCCACACACCGGAGACGATAGATGTTTCCGGCAACAAGACCTGGGACGATAAAGATGACCAGGACGGTATGAGACCTGACTCGATCACCGTGAACCTGCTGGCGAACGGCGAGAAGGTCGACAGCAAGACGGTAACCGCAAACGACAAATGGGCGTGGACCTTTAAAGACGTACCCAAGTACAAAGGAGGCAAAGAAATCAAATATACATTGACCGAAGATCCGGTGGATAATTACACGTCTGAGATCACGGGTGATGCAGAGAACGGTTTCCTGGTAACGAACACTCATGTTGTCAAAAAAACAACTGGACAGGTGAAGAAACACAAGCCGACGTCGGGACATACCGGAACACCTGCAGCAAAGGGTACCGGCACGCCGAACACCCCGGATACAGGGGATTACATCCATCTTACGGCATACCTGATGCTGCTCACAGCTGCCGGACTCGCTATAGCCCGGGCATTGGCAGGAAAAAAGAACAGCATGGAGAAATAACATAGTAAACAGCGAGCTATCATAGTAAGCAGCCGGATGTTTCAGATGCCGAAAATCGAATCGAATTGAAACATCCGGTTTTTTGTGTGATTGTAAATGTAATAACTAGAATAACTGGTGATATTAACAAAAAAATTTCAATTTTTTGAAGCCCCTAAAGAGCGAGTCGTTTGATTTGTGATAATATAATACAGGAAGAAGGTGATTCCAATAAAGGCTACCACAAAAACCATAAATTTAGGTATAGGATTTGCTACCGGCCGGCGCTCGTTCAAGAAGGTCCTGCTTTCATATATCAGCGTCTGGAAGGAGACTCAGCACGAGATCCCGGAAGGAATAGATGTCAAACTGAGCTTATTCGTGTCTTATGACGTGAATTACCAAAAGACGAGTTCTACCGACTTTACTAACCTCAGTCAGGAGATCGTCGATGTGTTTGATCAGATCGTTTTTATGGGAGCCAAGAATGCTTCCCACTCGATTTCAAACCTGGCAGAAAAGGGTTCTTTCACCAATGACGAGCTGAAGGCGGTGTTTGGAGCCGGATATGCGGGCAAACGGAATGCGGTCTTGTTTTCGGCTATCAAGCATCATATGGACTATTTGCTCTTCCTTGATGATGACGAGTATCCGATGGCGATCACCCACGAAAAGGACACCTGCCTATGGAGCGGACAGCGTGTTTTTCTGGCACATCTCAATGAGATCGGCAAAGCAGACTTTACGAACGGATATCACTGCGGCTATATTTCACCGATTCCGCAGATTGCCTTCAATGAACAGCTGACTGAAGACGATTTCAGGACATTCATCAAGGCGATCAGCAACGATATTGTCACCTGGGAAAGCATCAGGGATCTGATCCGTACGGGTGGCGTCACTTATGCTTCGGCAGAGGTGCTGTCACAGAACATTGTGGAGGAAGTGCCCCTGGAAAATAAGTGCCGCTTTATTTCCGGGTCTAATTTGTGTATCAATCTCAGGAATCCTGCGCATACGCTGCCGTTCTACAATCCACCGGGAGCACGCGGCGAGGATACCTTCCTGTCCACGATGCTGCAGGACAGAAAAGTTCTCAAAGTGCCCTGCTATACTTTCCACGACGGTTTTTCGTTCTACAAGCATATTCTGGACGGCGCTTTGCCTATACACCTGAGGAAAATCACCGCGGATTCTCCGAGGGTCATTACACGTTTCATCAACGCATGTATCGGATGGGTGCGCTACAAACCGCTGCTGATGCTGATCACCGATCGCGAAAATTTCGGAGAAAGAACGGAGTACATCCGTGCCGCATTATCCGAGAGCATACCGCATCTCATGGATTATTTCGATGACGGCCGTTTTGCAGTCATCCCCAGAGAATTTGAAAAATACAGCAAGAATGTCTGCAGACATCACGACCAGTACCTCCTGACGCAGAGGACATGGGAGAAGATGATGAAAACATTTTGAGATCGTATGTGTGAGGAAGACAAATACACGTGAGGAGGAAATATGAAGATTTCAGTAATATATGATTCAAAGACCGGCAACACGGAGACCGTGGCGCAGTACATGGTCAAGGGTATGGAAAGCGTATCCGGTGTGCAGGCCAGGACTTTCCGCTACGACCGCATAGATGAGGATTTTGTAAAGGCGAGCGATGGACTTGTCTTCGGCTGTCCTACATATATGGGCGGGCCCACAGCGGATTTCTATGGCTTTCTTGAAAAGAAAGCCGGCGAGCTGGCGCTGGCACACAAACTGGGCGGGGCTTTTGCTACTGAACAGTATATCCATGGCGGTGCCGACCTGACGATCATGCGCATAGTCGAGCATCTGATGGTCATGGGTATGATGGTGTATTCCGGAGGGGCCGGCTGCGGCGATCCTGTCATCCACTACGGCCCTGTGGAAGTGAGCGCCATGGGAGCGGAAAAGTTCCGGGATCTGTTCGAAACCTACGGCAGGCGTTTCGCTGAACAGGCCGTCAGCATAGGGAAGCAGCTGTGAAATAGAGCGGGGGAGTGAGCAAGTGAGCGTGAAAGACAGCGGACTGATCCATATATACTGCGGCGAAGGCAAGGGAAAGACTACCTGCTGCGTCGGCCTGACCGTCAGGGCGGCGGGATCGGGTCTTGCGGTGCTCTTCCTGCAGTTCCTCAAGGATGGAAAAAGCGGAGAACTGAACGTGCTGCGCGGTCTCCACGGTGTCCGGGTCATGGATACCGTGCCTGTGAAAAAGTTTTCATTCCAGATGACCGATGAAGAAAAGAGCGCGGTGCAGAGAGACAACAGCACTCTGTTGAGAGATGCACAGGAAGCTGTGGCCGGCGGTGATTTTGATATGCTGGTACTGGACGAGATACTGGGAGCGATCGAAGCGGGACTGCTGCAGGAAAAGCTGCTGCTCGATTTTCTGCGCTCAAAGCCCGAAGACCTGGAAGTCGTATTGACCGGGCGCACAGCCACACCTGAGCTTACCGATATTGCCGACTATGTTTCACAGGTCGACAAAATAAAGCACCCGTACGACAGAGGCGTGCGGGCGCGCAAGGGAATCGAATTCTAAAGTTCGCTCAATCGAAGTTGAGCACTTTATATGAATGATCCAGAAGATCGATGAAGAGAACCTTGCCGGAGAGAGCAACTTTCTTTCCGGTGAGGTATTTTACTGCCTCGGCGACCTCCAGTCCAGCCACGATGGCCGGCGTGAATGGAGGGTTGCTGGTCTTCATTTTGATGTCTTTTGCGGGATCCTCCCCGAACAATTTGTGCAGCGTGCGGCTGCCGGGTTTCACGAAAGCCACCTGTCCGTACCAGCTCTCGATACCGCCGTGGACCAGCGGGATGCCGCATTCGGCGCATGCGTCTTCAAGGACGAGCCGCGTCTCCAGGTTGTCGAGTCCGTCGATCACAATATCGTGCCCTCTGACGATGTCGGCGGCATTTGCGGGCACCAGGCGGTCGTTCACTGCCTTCACCTCAACATCACTGTTGATTTCCGCCAGCCGTTCCTTAACGACCTCCGTCTTGACGCGATCCATAGTCTTTTCACTGGAGAAGAGCTGTCTGTTGAGGTTGCTGGGCTCGTAGGTTCCGTCGTCGACAATCGTGAGTCGGCCGACTCCCAGCCTCGCCAGATTGCTGATGATGTTGCCTCCCAGGCCGCCGCATCCGATGACGCATACATTGCTGCTCTGCAGACGGGCATTTTCTTCTTCCGTCAGCGTGCCGATGTTCCGTATATATCTTTCTTTTACAGTCATGATTATCACCTCTGCCGTATTTTAACACTTTAAAGCAATAATTGTAAAGTGATCACTAAGTCGACGAAAGAAAAATATCGGTCTATAATAAAGATAATGACAATATACGTAGATTTTCATGAGCTGCGGTCTTGTTATGTGACTTTGTCACTGAAATAAAACAGATTCTTCGCTATCATCAAGTAAACAGAAGAAATAGCAGGAGGTTCAAAATGAAGACTTTGATTATAGGCGGCGTTGCCGGCGGAGCCAGCGCTGCAGCCAGGCTGAGAAGGCTGGATGAAAAAATGGATATCGTGATCGTGGAGCGCGGAGAGTATATCAGTTATGCCAACTGCGGTCTGCCTTATCATGTGGGTGATGTTATTAAAGAAAAGAGTACGCTGCTGCTGCAGACGCCGCAGCGCATGAAAGAAAGATTCAATATCGATGTGCGCGTGAACAGCGAAGCCATCAGTGTCGATGCGGATAAAAAGCTGGTGCGCGTGCGCGGCCCCAAAGGGGAGTACGATGAAGCTTATGACGAGTTGCTGCTGGCCACAGGTTCCTCTCCCTTGAAGCCGCCGATCCCGGGCATAGACGGGAAAGCCATCTATACGCTGTGGAATGTCGGTGATGCCACGCGCATCCGCGGCATAGTGGATCAAAACAAGCCGCAGACCGCGGCGGTGATCGGAGGCGGCTTTATCGGTCTTGAGATGGCGGAAAACCTTCACAAGAGGGGCATCGCTGTCAGCATCATCGAAGCTCAGGACCAGGTGATGGCGCCGCTTGATTTTGCCATGGCGCAGCTGCTGCACGAAAATATCGCGGCCAACGGGGTGGCCCTTTATCTCGGTGACGGGGTGGCTTCCTTCGAAGAAAAGGACGGCGGCCAGGTGATCAGCCTTGCGAGCGGCCGGAAGGTCCAGGCGGATATGGTCATCCTTTCGATCGGCGTGCGCCCCAACAGTGAGCTGGCCAAAGCGGCAGGACTGGAGCTGAATGAGCGTGGAGGCATCAAAGTCGATGGACAGATGAGGACTTCAAAGCCTCACATCTGGGCTGTAGGCGACGTGATCGAAGTGTCCCACAGGATAACCGGAGAGAAAACCATGATCCAGCTGGCAGGTCCCGCCAATAAGCAGGGCAGGATCGCGGCTGACAACATCTGCGGTGGTCATGAGGTTTATCCGGGCAGTATGGGGACCAGCGTGGCTCAGGTATTCGATATGACGGCAGCGAGCACGGGGCTCAACGAGAAGACTCTGAAGCGTCAGGGGAAAGAGAAAAACAGGGATTACTACGCGGTAGTCATCAGTCAAAAATCCCATGCAGGATACTACCCGCTGGCAGTGCCCATGTTCCTGAAGCTTATATTTGACAAGAAGGGCAAGATCCTCGGTGCTCAGATCGTGGGACGCGACGGCGTCGACAAGAGGATAGATACTATAGCGACTGCTCTGGGCCTTTCGGGGACAGTGAAGGATCTGAAAGAGATGGAGCTGGCTTATGCGCCGCCATACTCTTCGGCAAAGGATCCGGTCAATATGCTGGGATTCACCGCGGAGAACGTGCTGCGCGGTCTCGCCCGCTTCGTTTCCTACGATGAACTGGAGGGGATGACAGTCCTCGATGTGAGCGAAGACGCGGAACGACAAGTCTTTGCAATGCCGGGATCTCTGCACATACCGCTGGGACAGCTGCGCGGCCGCATGGACGAACTGCCAAAGGACCAGCCGCTGGCGGTCTATTGCGCCATCGGCGTGCGCTCCTACAACGCAGCCCGCATCCTCATGCAAAGCGGCTTTGAGGATGTCAGCATATTGGAGGGCGGCAGCAGTTTTTACCGCTCCTGCATTTTTGATACTGCTGCTGCCGCGGCTCCGTCAAAAAAAGGGGGCGGGCCGGCGAATGAACCGCCTTCAGGGAGCACAGGGGAGATGAAGATCCTCGACTGCTGCGGTCTGCAGTGCCCCGGCCCTATCATGAGAGTCAACGAGACCCTGAATTCCATGAATGAGGGGGAGACCCTGCGCGTATCGGCTACCGACATGGGTTTTGTCCGCGATGTGGAGAGCTGGTGCGAGCGAACCGGCAATACTTTCGCCGGCAGTGAAAAGAACGGATTGGAGAATATCGTGACCGTGATCAAGGGAAAGGGCGGCCGGCCGGCACCCAGGGATAAAGCGGTGACCGCTGATATTCCTCACGGCAAGACCATGGTAGTCTTTGACGGCGACCTTGATCGCGCGATGGCTGCTTTCATCATCGCCAACGGTGCCGCCGCCATGGGCAGACCGGTGACCATGTTCTTCACCTTCTGGGGGCTCAACATCCTGCGCAGGGACTACGCGGTCAAGGCCGACAAGTCGATGAGAGAGAAGATGTTCTCTGCAATGATGCCCCGCGGTGCCGGCAGGCTGAAGCTATCCCGCATGAATATGATGGGCATGGGGACCGGCATGATGAAGAAGACCATGAAGGAAAAGAACGTTTCCTCGCTGCAGTCGCTGATGAAACAGGCTATGGATGCCGGAGTCAAGCTGGTGGCCTGCACGATGACTATGGACATCATGGGAATAAAGCCGGAGGAGCTGATCGACGGCGTAGAGCTGGGCGGAGTAGCCACCTACCTCGGCGATGCAGAAAATGCGGATACCAATCTCTTCATTTAATTTGCTGATGTGAATCTGAGAATATAAAAACAGAGCTGTCGCTTGTCGGGTACAGGCGGCGGCTCTTATTTTCCGGTGACTCGTTCGATGTAATCGCGCATGATCTTCACATAGCGTTCTTCGTCTGAGAGGTAGCTGATGCCGTGGGCGGCCCCGGGGAATATCTCCAGCTGCACACAGTCCGGGTTGGCGCGCCTTATCTTTTCGCTCATGCGGCAGGGTACCAGGCGGTCGCCGCTGCCGTGGTAGATCAGGATCGGCAGCTTTGTGCGGCTGACGGATGAAAGTGCGCTGGCGCTCTTGAGGTCCACAGATGCAAATATCCGTCCGCCCCAGTACAGCAGCGGCCACACCAGGTTGACGGGCAGCTTTTTCTGCCTGATGACCTCACAGATGATGTCGCGGGGATAGTCATAGGGACTATCGGCGATGATGCCCGCGACGCTGGCGGGAAGCTGCAGATCGCTGGCCATGAGCACTGAGGTGGCTCCCATGGAGACGCCGGAAAGCAGTATCGGCGTTTGCGGTCCAAAGCGCCCTGCTGCGTATTCAGCCCAGGAGACACAGTCATAGCGTTCCCGGATGCCGAATGCGGTGATGTTGCCGCCGCTCTTTCCGTGAGCACGCTGGTCGACCAGCAGTGTGTTGCATCCCAGTTCCCATTCGCACTGCATACAGCCGCCGAATTCGCGCACCGCGGCTCCGTGGTATCCGTGGAACTGTATGTGCAGCGGACCGCCGTCCTTTATGTGAAAATAGCGGCCATACAACCGGAGGCCGTCAACGGATCTGATGGTGACCGGTTCGAAAGGCGCAGCTTCTATGACGCTCAGAAGATCTCTGATGTGGTCGGCATACGGTGCGTACTGTTCCCCATCGGGGATCTTGTAGGGCCGTGCTTTCATTTCATCCGTATTGTAGAATACAGCTCTGTATATTTTGTGAGCGAGCGCCAGTGCAGGCGCCGCGATCACGATCACTATGCATATGATGATCAATGCGATCATGAAAACTCCTTTCAGTCACCGTGCATTTTAATACGGAGACAAGGTTACTGTCAAGGTGATTGCCCGGCGCCGGCATTCGTGCCATAATAGAAAAAACGGTTTTCAGCGAAGGAGAAAGATATGACAGATGATGGAAAAGTACGCTGCCCGTACGTGGATCTCAATGACCCTCTGTATGTCAGGTATCACGATGAGGAATGGTGCCGGGAATCGCACGATGAACACTACCTCTATGAGATGTTCGTGCTGGAGCTCTTTCAGGCGGGACTGTCCTGGAAGCTGCTGCTGCACAAAAGGGAGAATTTCCGCAGGGCTTACGACGGCTTCGACGTGAAAAAGGTGGCTGCCTACGATGAACAAAAGGTGCAGGAACTGCTGCACGACAAGGGTATCATACGCAGCGAAGCCAAGATCAGGGCCAGCATTTCGAACAGCCGCATATTCATGGACATAGAAAAGGAATGCGGCAGTTTTGATGAGTATATCTGGGGATTCAGCGGCGGCAGACAGGTCCACGACGAGCCGGGCCTCACAAAGAGCGAATTATCCGATGCGGTGTCCGCCGATCTCAAGAGGCGCGGCGTCAAATTCGCCGGCAGTGTGACCATATATTCATACCTGCAGGCTATCGGCGTCATCGATTCGCATTCCAGAGAATGCTTTTGTTACCACGGCCGCTCTCATTGCGGGCGGTTGACCAGGTAGATGCCCATGCACACCAATGCCAGCGCCGCCATGGTGAACAGGTGTATGTTGCTGTAGTCCGACAGCACGACGGCGGAGAGAAAGACGCCGAAGATCTGCGTCATAAAGCCGAATACAGTGATCCTGGATACAGGGTTGTATTTCAGCAGTACACCCCAGAGGGAGTAAGCTACCGAGCTGATCAGGGCCATGTATATCATCAGTATGATGCAGGAAGGACCGCTGTAGACGAGATGGCCGCCGCCGGCTGCGCCGACAGCGATCATGACCGCACCGCCGAGCACGAACTGAGAACCGCTGAGCATCACCGGATTATCTTTCTGCGAGAACACCTTGAGGAAGACTGTCGACAGCGCGCTCGAAATGGAGGCCAGCAGCATGCAGCCTTCACCCAGCGGATGAAAAGAAAGGCTGAGGGATTCTCCGCCGCCGAGGTTGACGATCACGAGGCCGATGAATCCCAGCACACAGCCGACAGTCTTCAGCAGCGAAAAGCGTTCCTGACGGAATACGAGCACTGCCAGCAGTATTGCAAAGAACGTGGAAGTGCCCTGTATGATAGATCCCTTGACGGCTGAAATGTGAGCCAGCCCGACGTAAAAGAATATGTATTGAAGTATTGTCTGGAACAGGGCCAGGATCAGGATGCGCAGCAGCGACGATCCCCCGGGTACGACGGGCTTCTTCGCTTGCAGTGAAGCAAAGATCAGAGCCAGTATTCCGGCAAAGAAGAATCTGATGCCGGCGAACAGTATCTGTGAAGCCGGATCCTGAGAGGCTATGCTGAACAGTCTGTATCCCGTTTTGATGCAGGGAAAAGCGCTGCCCCACAGGGCGCAGCAAACCATAGCCAATATCCACACTACTGCTGTTTTCTGCAGCATCTTTTTTTCTGCCATACTTCTTCCTTCTCTCGTCCGCTTCCGCAAGCTATTATATTGTCAGTCATTCGCGATATCAAGCATATATAAATTGACATACCTTTATGAAAATTCTGACATAGCGGCAAAGGAATCAGTAATGTTAACATCAACTAAATTACTGCAAATTTTTAGGATGGTGATCGATGATGGCAGAAATAATATCAGTAGTTGTCTTTCTGATCGTGATGGCAGCTATTGTTACCGAAAAGGTACACCGGGCGATTGCGGCCATAGCAGGGGCAGTGGTCCTCATGCTGACACACGTGCTCACCTTTGATGAGGCGCTTGAACACGTTGACTTCAATACTCTGGGCGTTCTGCTGGGGATGATGCTGTTCGTAGGAGCAGTAAAGAATTCAGGCCTCTTTGAATACGTCGCCATCAAGGCGACGAAGATAGCCAGGGGTGATCCCTGGAGGATCCTGGTCGCCTTTATGATCATAACAGCGTTGTTTTCTGCAATGCTGGATAACGTGACCACTGTGCTCCTGATCGCTCCGATGACGCTGACGATCACGAGGATACTGCAGGTGAATCCGATCCCCTTCCTTTTCACACAGATACTGGCTTCCAATATCGGCGGAACTTCAACGCTGATCGGCGATCCGCCCAACATTATGATCGGCTCGGCAGCGGGTCTTGATTTCATGGACTTTATATTAAACGAAGGTCCGGTGGTCGTCGTCATCCTCATCGTGGTCATCTTTATTATGAAACTGGTATACGGTAAAGGACTTATGGTTGATGAAGAATCCATGAGGCAGGTCATGATGCTCGACGAACAGAAGGCGATCAAGAGCAAGCCTCTGATGAAGAAGAGTATCGTGATGATAATCGTGGTCGCTGCCGGATTTGTCCTCCACGGAAATCTCGGCGTGGAGTCCGGCGTTGTCGCCCTGACATGCGCCGCCGTGCTCATAATAATAGGCGGGCAGGACGCGGAAGATGTGATCGCGGATGTAGAATGGCCGACTATCATATTTTTCCTCGGCCTCTTCATAGTGGTCGGCGGCATGGTGGAGACAGGATTCATCGGGAGAATAGCAGATCTGCTGATCGAAAACACCACGGGTCATCCGGTGATCACAATGCTGGTGCTACTGTGGGCTTCGGCGATACTTTCGGCTGTGCTCGACAATATACCGTTCGTGGCCACACTGATACCGCTGGTGATCGCAATGGGCGAGAGCGGCATCGACGTCGCTCCCCTCTGGTGGGCAATATCGCTGGGCGCCTGCCTCGGAGGAAACGGAACTCTGATCGGCGCTTCGGCAAACGTGGTAGTCGCCAGCATCAGTGCCAAGAACGGATATCCGATCACCTTCAAAGCCTTTTTCAGGGTGGGATTTCCTGTTATGATAGTAACCATAGCCATAGCGACAGTGTATGTGCTGCTAAGATATGCATAAGTGATCGATGAGGAGGTAAGCCATGTTTGACAACATTATTACAGATGAAGCGATAGATATGTTGCTGCGGCAACAGGACGCCGACGAAATAAGCAGCCGCCCGGGTCACATCGGACGCGTCAGTTTTGTGATCCACGATGACATCAAGGCGGTTTACCAGTATTCGGTCACCGACAACGGTCTCCTGTTCCTGCAGAGAATAGAGCCGGATCCCTTCAGCTTTGGCAGGATACTCGAGGCTTCGGATGCCGTGAAGAATATAGCTTATGACCTGCACAACTACAGGCGCGCGGTACAGAACGGTGCTTATGAGGAGTTCGTACGCCTCAGCGAGGGACTGAACGCCCTCCACAATACGGTCGAGGACCTGTTCCTGATGTACAATCCCGACGGCGAAAAGGTGCAGGCAATCTATGATGAAATGAAACTGCTGCACAAAAAAATGAAAGAAATCTGCCTTGAAAAACAAGGAGACGGTGTGCGGTGATCAATCCCTGTGATACAGTACGAGGCCGCCTTTTTCTTCATAGCCGGTATCCCACAGGCGTTCGAAGTCGAGCCAGCGCCAGCTGCCGTAGGTCACCGCTTTGGCCATCAGGCGTTCGCCATCGGTGCGGTATCCGGTGAGCAGGTACCAGTGCCACTCGTAAAAGCTGAAGTCGGGGTCGCTGTGATGCAGCGTCAGGATCGGTATCGGCCAGCCGTCATCGATCTGTTTCCTCAGAGCCGCAGCCGCCTCAACAAAGGAGCAGCTGCCGTGGAGCGGAGTCATGCTGATAGTTGTTTCCCCCTTGTCACGGAGATAGCGCGTGAAGCCGTCGATGTAGATCTCCAGCTTGTCGACTCCGCGCCATCGGGGACGCAGATAAGGCTTCATGATCCTGGAGAACAGCCTGTACGTCTTGATGCTGAGGTCGTGCACATCGACGGGGCAGACATCAGTGCCCTTGTAGAGATCAAAACAGATGCTGCTGTCGCAGGCCGTAGCCGCGGCGCAGCCGCCTATCTTCATCATAAAATCGCGGAACCAGTCCTGGCATCCTCCATAAGATCCTTCTATTTCAAAATATTGTAATTCCTTTTCCATATCATAGTCATTATACACAACATGTGCTATAATTTACAACATGAGAAGAGCGGTAACAGGAATTTTAGCGCATGTCGATGCGGGCAAGACGACTTTGTCCGAGGCACTGCTTTATCATACCGGAGAAATCAGAAAAGCCGGCCGTGTGGATCACAGGGACGCATTTTTGGATACCGAAAAACTGGAGCGCGACCGCGGCATCACTATATTCTCAAAGCAGGCGGAGATGGACATCGATGATCTGCATCTGACGCTGCTGGATACCCCGGGGCATGTGGACTTTGGCGCGGAGATGGAAAGGACTCTTTCCGTACTCGATTACGGGATCCTCGTCATCAGCGGCATTGACGGTGTGCAGAGCCACACATTGACTCTGTGGAATCTGCTGGAGAGAGCCGGCATACCGGTCTTCATATTCGTAAATAAGATGGATATCAGCCACCGCAGCCGTCAGGATCTGATGGAGGAACTGGTGTCCTCCTTCGGCGAGGGATGCGTGGATTTTTCGGAGATGGATGCCGAGGCGCTGGCGGTCAACGATGAAGCGCTGCTGGAGCATTTCATAGCCGGCGAAGAGCTGCCGGACGATGAGATCCGGCAAGCTGTTGCCGGCAGGAGGATCTTTCCATGCTATTTCGGCTCCGCACTGAAAATGGAGGGCACCCGTGAGTTTGTCGCCGGCCTTTCGAGGTATATGAAAGGATATGCGGGCGCAAAGGAACGGCGCGTGCGCGTCTACAAGATATCGCGTGACGAACAGGGAAACAGGCTCACTCACCTCAAGGTCCTCGGCGGCAGCATCGCTGTGAAGGAGGAACTGAACGGCGAGAAGATAAACGAGATCAGGATATACAACGGAGCCGGCTACAAGACGGTGGCTTCGGCTGCCGCCGGCATGGTGTGCGCGGTCACCGGACTGTCGCAGACGAAGCCATATACCGACGAGGCTGTGCTGCAGCCGGTCCTCGCTTACCGGGCGCAGCTGACAGATGGCCAGGATCCTCATGCTGTGCTGGCAAAGCTGAAGATACTGGAAGATGAGGAACCGACGCTTCAGGTCGGCTGGAACAGCCGCCTCGGAGAGATCACAGTACAGATCATGGGTGAGGTGCAGCTGGAGATACTTAGTGATATAATAAAAGAGCGCTTTGGTATGCATATCGAGTTCGGCGAGGGCGATATCATGTACCGGGAAACAGTGGCCAAACGGGTCGAGGGCGTAGGACACTTTGAACCCCTGCGTCACTATGCGGAGGTGCACCTCCTGCTGGAGCCGGGCCCGCGCGGCAGCGGCATATTGCTGGACACAAAGTGCAGTACCGACGAGCTGGATGTCAACTGGCAGAGGCTGATACTGACTCATCTCGCGGAGAAAGAACATCTCGGCGTGCTCACCGGGTCGCCGCTGACGGACACCAGGATAACACTGCTGACGGGGCGTGCGCACGAAAAGCACACTGAGGGCGGTGACTTTCGGGAAGCTACCTACAGGGCGGTGCGTCAGGGCCTGATGGAGGCCGGATGCGTGCTGCTGGAGCCCTGGTATGAATTCAGCATCGAGGTGCCCGCGGAATGCGTGGGGCGCGTGATGTCGGATGTGCAGCGCATGGGCGGTGAATTTGATCCGCCTGAGAGTGAAGGCTCTCACAGCATCGTCGCCGGGCGGGCTCCCGTGAGGACGATGCGGGGCTACCAGCGGGAGCTCAACAGCTTTACCGGCGGCAGCGGCCGCATGGCAATGCGGCCGGGCGGCTATGAAAAGTGCAGCGACCAGAAGGAAGTGTGCGCCGGCATCGGTTATCATCCGGAACGCGATCCCGAAAACACAGCGGATTCGGTATTCTGCCGGAACGGGAGCGGATTTACCGTCAAGTGGGATCACGTCAAAGAGCACATGCATGTAGACAGCAAGGAAAACCGGGCTGTCTCTGCAAACCTCAATTCCATCGACCCGCGGGAGCTGGATGCCATATTCGAAGGAACATACGGAAGTACCGGCAGCCGCAGAAAATACATCGAAGCCAGATACAACGCGGCCGAGGGAGCGGATATCAGCAGAAAGCCGTATCGCGGACGTGAAAAAACGGAGGGACCGCTGTATCTGCTGATCGACGGCTACAATCTGATCCACGCCTGGAAGGAGCTGAAGGCGCTCTCGGATGAGGACTTCGGGGCTGCAAGGGACGCCCTGGTGGACAAGCTGAGCAATTATCAGGGCTACACGGGCAATCATGTTATCGTGGTCTTCGATGCTTACAAAGTGAAGAACAACCCCGGCAGCGTGGAGCGTGTCGGCGGTCTCGATGTGGTCTACACCGCGGAAGCGGAGACCGCTGATATGTACATCGAAAAGGTGACCCATAAGATCGCCGGAAAACACCGCGTACGGGTGGTGACCTCTGACGGCATGGAACAGTTGATAATACTGGGACACGGCGCGATCAGGACATCGTCGCGGACTTTTATCGATGAGATAAAAGAAGTCGAGAAGGAAATAAGAGAATATATAGACTGAACGGAGGGCAACATGAAAGATACAAATGCATGGACAACTTATAACAGTGCGCAGGAGAGTGAGCTTGAAGAGCTCTGCAGCGGATACCGGGAGTTCCTGAATGCGGGAAAGACCGAGCGCGAGTGCATCAAACAGATCGTGGCCGCGGCGGAGAAGGCCGGATACAGGGATCTCGAGCAGCTGAAGGCTGATGGTGTGCAAGTGAAGGCGGGAGACAAGGTATACGCGGTGTGCATGAACAAGACTATCGCGCTGTTCAACATCGGCACCGATCCCCTGGAAGCCGGCATGAACATACTGGGCGCGCACATCGATTCGCCGCGCATGGATGTGAAACAGAACCCTCTGTATGAAGATACCGAAGTAGCTTATCTGGACACCCATTACTACGGCGGCATCAAAAAGTATCAGTGGGTGACTATCCCCCTGGCGCTGCACGGTGTGGTTGCCCGGAAGGACGGTACGCTGGTCGAGGTCCGCATCGGTGAAGAAGAGGGCGATCCTGTTTTCTTCGTCTCCGATCTGCTGATCCACCTGGCGGCGGAACAGATGAACAAGAAAGCGGGCTCGGTGATCGAAGGCGAGGCACTGGACATCATAGTAGGCAGCAGGCCGCTGAAGATTGAAGATGAAGAAAGTGAAGAGGGAAAGAAAGCCAAAGCCAGCCCGGTGAAGGCCGGCGTGCTGAAGATACTGAAAGAGCAGTACGGTATCGAAGAGGATGATTTCTGGTCGGCGGAGCTCGAAGTGGTTCCCGCAGGCAAGGCCAGGGAAGCCGGATTCGACCGCAGCCTGATCCTCTCCTATGGACAGGATGACAGGGTGTGCGCTTATACTTCTCTAATTGCCCAGCTGGAGACCGGCAGCATGAAGAGGACCGCATGCACTCTGCTGGTGGACAAGGAGGAGATCGGATCTGTGGGAGCGACCGGCATGCAGTCGCGGTTCTTTGAAAACACCATCGCTGAATTGCTCTCGGCTATGGGAGAATATTCGGAGATGGCGGTAAGGCGCGCCCTGGCGGGCAGCAAGATGCTCTCATCCGATGTGAGCGCGGCATTCGACCCGACTTATGCATCGAAGTTCGATAAAAAGAACGCGGCGATGCTGGGCAGGGGCATGGTGTTCAACAAGTTCACGGGTGCCCGCGGCAAGAGCGGCTCCAACGACGCCAACGCGGAGTATCTGGGAGAGCTGAGAAAAATACTGGGAGACCACGATGTAATGTTCCAGTCTGCAGAGCTCGGCAAAGTAGATGTCGGCGGCGGCGGGACTATCGCTTATATCATGAGTCTCTATGGTATGCAGGTGGTCGATTCGGGTGTCGCCGTGCTCAACATGCACGCGCCTTATGAAGCTACCAGCAAGGCTGATATATATGAAACAAAGAAGGGTTATGTGGCCTTCCTGGCGGAAGCCTGAGCCGCATGGCCATACTGAGGAGTGATTATTATGGCTGAAGAGGAACAAAAGAGAATCGCAATCGTGACCGGTGCATCCAGCGGCCTGGGGCGTGAGTTCGTGAACCAGATCTCCGCCAGGTTCGAGCTCGATGAGATATGGGCCATTGCCAGGAGGAGCGAGAGGCTGAACGAACTGCAGGCTGAAGTCGATGAGGCGAGTGGCTTCTCTGCCGGCGGCAAGGTGAAAATCAAGGTCAGGCCGATACCGCTCGATCTGATCCCTAAGGAATCTATCGACAAGATAGAATCCTTTCTGGCGGAGGAAAAACCGGATGTCCACATCTGTGTCAACGCGGCGGGCTTTGGACGCATAGGATTGAGCCGGGATGTGTCCCGTGAAGATCACGACAACACCGTCGACCTCAACTGCAGGGCGGCGATGGATATGTCGCTGGCGGTCCTGCCCTACATGAAGAGGGGCAGCAGGCTGATAAATATCTGTTCGGTGGCCGGGTACGAACCGGTGACCGGATTGAACACGTACGGTGCCAGCAAAGCCTTCCTGCTGAGCTGGACCAAGGCTCTGCATCTGGAGCAGCTGGGAACGGGCATCCATGTGACCGCTGTCTGCCCGTACTGGATAAAGGATACGGAATTCATCCCGCTGTCAAAGACGGACGGCAAGGGAAATCCCTCACCGACAGCAGGCGCGATAAAGCACTTTTCCTTCACTGTGAAGAAAAAGTCGGTGGCTCACTGGGCGCTGATCGACAGCGCTGCCAACATGTGGGTCTCCTCGCCATCGCCGTGGGCTGTGTTCATACGTTTTTTCACGAAATTCATCCCGCATATAATAATCGCGCCCCTCTGGGATCTGCTGCGAAGGATATGAGAAACTTTGTTAACAGCCTGACAAATTTTGAAAAACCAGTACGTTAAAGTTAAAAATTATATCGATATTGGAGATATTGAAATGAGCGATATGAATAGCAACGGTCATCATCATGATCACAATCACGACGAGGGCGGACATACGCATACTCACCAGCACAGCCACCAGCATACAAAGCAGGTGCTCAACCGCCTTGCCAAAGCTACGGGCCACCTGCAGTCGGTCAGCCGCATGGTAGAAAACGGCAGAGACTGCTCGGAGGTGCTGATCCAGCTGTCTGCGGTCATCGCCGCCCTGAACAGCACGGGCAAGATCATACTCGACGACCATATAGATACCTGCATCGTCGATGCTGTCCACAATGGCGACAAAGATGCCATTGAAAACCTCAAGGTGGCCATAGACCGCTTTGTGAAGTAAGCTGAAATCAGATTTTCTCTGATGACCGGCGCTCCCGCAGGGGAGCACCGGTTTTTTGTGCTCCCGATCACTCGTTAAATAATTATTTAATTCTTAATTTTCGGAAAACAGTGCTATAATATTTTTGTTTAATATTTCTTCTGCAGGAAAGGAGAAAAAAATGGCTAAGAAACTAAAGGCTGAAGCAATCGGTTTCAACCCGAGGCAATCTATGATCATCGTTGTCATAGTCATTGCAGCATCTTATTTACTGACATTCGCACTGCCTGATGACCCTAAAGATTTCGGAGCCTGGTCGGTGATACCGGCGATCTTCCTCATAGTCTACATCTTCATCACCAAGCGCATCATCGAATCACTGGTACTCGCTTCTATCATGGGATTCATCATGATCGGCGGAGTGCGCGACAACATACTGCAGACCTTCAGTGATTCTCTGCTGAAGGTGATGATGAGCGAAGATATCGCCTGGCTGATCATAGTCTGCGGTCTCATGGGCAGCATTATTTCCCTCATTCAGCGTGCCGGCGGTGCATACGCCTTTGCCGAATGGGCGTCGACAAAGGCCCGCACGAGAACAACTGCTCTGATGTGGTCCTGGGTCCTGGGAATCGTTATCTTCATCGATGATTATCTTAATTCACTGACGGTTGGCTCCTGCATGGCACCGCTGACAGACAAACACAAAGTGCCCAGGGAAATGCTGGCTTATGTCGTGGATTCCACGGCGGCTCCACTGTGCGTACTGATACCGATCTCCACATGGGCGGTGTTCTGCGGCAGACTGCTGGAATCTAACGGCTGGGCTCCAAAGGGAGACGGCCTGATATATTTCATAAAGACTATCCCCTTCAATTTCTACGGCTGGCTGGCAGCTCTCATCGTACCGCTGGTGATCCTGGGAGTGATCCCGAAGATCGGCGCCATGAAGAAGGCCGAAGAAAGAGTCGCCAACGACGGACCGCTGGCTCCCGAGGGTTCGGACAAGATGGATATCCTGTCCGGTTCTCAGGACATGAAGATGCCGGATAAGCCGAAGATCATCAACTTTCTGCTGCCGATCATCGTTCTGGTCGCTTCCACGGTCATCTTCGATGTGGACATGCAGATGGGCGTCCTCTGCACACTGGCGTTCATGTTCGTCTTTTATCTGGCTCAAAAGCTGATGACGGCCGAAGAGTTCTGCGACGTCAGCCTCGTAGGCCTCGGGAACATGATCATGCCTCTGATGCTGATGGTGCTCGCGTTCCTGTTCGCTGAGGTTAACACCCAGATCGGATTCACAAAGTTCTGCATCACTGCGGCTACCAATGTGATGACGCCGGCTCTGATGCCGGTTATCATATTTATAGTACTGGCCTGCACCGAGTTCATCACGGGCACCAACTGGGGAATGTATGTTATCGCGCTGCCGATCGTGATCCCGCTGGCTCAGGGGATGGGCGTATACATGCCGCTGGCAGTTTCTGCAGTCCTCTCCGCAGGAGTATTCGGCAGTCATATCTGCTTCTATTCAGATGCCACTGTGCTCACTTCGGCAGCCACCGGCTGTAACAATTTCAGCCATGCCTTTTCACAGATGCCTTACGGCTTGATAGGCGCAGGGTGCACGGCTGTTCTGTTCCTGATATTCGGAATGGTGATGGCTTGACGCCGTATCTGAACCTGGATTATAATTCTCATGAGGTGAGGAATATGAGGAAGCTGAATCTGATTTCGATAATAATAGCTGTGCCGCTGGCATACCTGCTGCTCGGATATGTTTTCCAACTCCCGCCGGCAGAATATACGGGAGCAATGCCGCCGGCGGTATCCCTGCTGCTCGCTGCTGCGCTGGGAGTGCTGGCAGGCCTGAACGCCAGGGATGTTTTCACGAGCCGCCGGCCCGGCGCGCATACACGCCATGCAAAGTACCGGATGGAGACCGGTCCTGGGGTCACTGATGTGATACCTTTGTCTCAGGAAATCTCGTCGCCCGATCTGCTGGCAGTGGCCGCCTGTACCGCATCGGTCTCTGATGACACGCCGGACGTGGCCGTCATCAGGGAGGCTCAGAAGAGAAAGATCACCTTCGAAGTGCCCCGCGATTATGATATCAGCGATGGTCACAATGTGTGCGCATTCCTGCGCGGCAGGATCTTTTTCGGCGGTGATGCAGCATTTGTCGCCGGCAGGGGATTCAGTCACGAGATCACAGAGATCGCAGGAAAGATCTCCCGTCTGCAGCGTCAGGGAAGGAGCGTGCTCCTGTTTGCCGATTACGAGCGGCTGCTGGGCATGATAGCGGTGAGGACCGGATCTGCGGATCACAGATATGATTTCAAAAAAGAAAAGAACTGCGCGACGGCATTCAGGCGGCGTGCGCACCGCAGACTCGCCTGAGCCGGATAGTATAGTAAAACCCGGAGACAGACCTCAGCGGTCTGTCTCTTTTATCTTGCACGCGAGTGCTCGGAAAGGGCTTACACCGGCGTGTGATAGCACACAATTCACGAATACTGTTGCCAGAAAGCACACTCAAGCTTATAATAAAAAGAAGGAGAATTTTATGGCTATCACAATACAGAAAATCGCGGAAATGGCAGGAGTATCCCGGGGGACTGTCGATAGAGCGATCAACAACAGAGGGAGGATAAATCCCCAGGTAGAGCAGAAGATATTGAACATCGCCAATCAATACGGATACTTTGCGGCACACACTAAAAGAGGCCGACCCAGGAAGATAGGGGTCGTTACCCAGATGAACGATTCGCCTTTCATGATCCATATCAGGGAAGGCATGGAGACAGCAGTCAGAGAGCTGCAGGAGAGAAACGTCAAGGTCCTGCTGGAAGGCACCGGGGACAGAGACGGTGAGCGGCAGGTACAGCTGATCGACAAGCTCCTGGAAGAGAAGATCGACGGCCTGGCCATAATGCCTGCGGATTCCGAGGACCTGAGGAAGAAGATCCTGGAGGTCCGTGCAGCCGGCATCCCGGTGATAACTTTCAACTCCGACCTCGAGGGCAGCGGGCGCAGCTGCTTTATCGGAATGAACAATGAAGAGAGCGGGCGCACCGGCGCGGGACTGATGGGAATGCTGACCGGCGTCAGGGGCAGGATCCTTGTGATTACAGGCTGGTTCAAAAACGATGCCAACAGCCTTCGCGTGGACGGATTCGTCGATGAGATCACGAAATCGTTCCCGGGGATCAGGCTGCTGGGCGTGCAGAGCAGCTTTGACAAGAGCGAGGAGGTCGCTGAGATTGTGAAGACGACCTATGAGAACATCGGCGACATCGATGGGATATTCATCGTGTGCGGCGGTGAGGACGGTATCCGGAGAGCCCTGCAGGAAGTAAAGCCGGCAAAGAGGCCTTATGTGATAGCTTATGACAGGACACCGGACAACGAGGAAGCCCTGCGCAGCGGCACCTTCGATTTTGTGCTCGGACAGCAGGGCGAGCTCCAGGGAAGAAGGGCGCTCGAAGAAATGGCGGATATGCTGCTGAACGGCGAGGAACCGCAGTCAGAGCACGAATACACGGATACGATCATAATTACAAGATACAATATATGAGGGGAACGGATCGACAGATCAACTACTAAGGAGATGATAAGATGGCTCTGGTCACAATGAAGAAACTGCTGGACAATGCCATGGAGATAGGTGGAGCGGTCGGCGCTTTCAGCGTTGGCAATATGGAGATGATAAAGGGCGCCGTGAGGGCGGCCGAGGAGATGAGGACCGATATCATACTGCAGATAGCGGAGGTGATGCTGAAATATTCGCCTCTGGATCTGATGGGCCCCATGATGATACAGGCGGCAAAGGATTCCAAGGTCAACATCGCCGTGCACCTGAACCACGGTCATTCGATGAGAACTCTGAAGAAAGCGCTCGACATCGGTTTCACATCCGTGATGTATGACGGATCGACGATGCCGTTCCGCGGCAACATCCAGAGGACAAAAGAGGTCGTCAGCCTGGCCTCCGGGTACGGGGCCACCGTAGAAGCTGAACTGGGACTGGTCGGCGGCAGCGAGGACGGCAGTGAAGATAACGGAATAAAGTGCACCGATCCCATGGATGCTATGCAGTTCATCAAGAGGACGGGCGTGGATGCGCTGGCCGTAGCCATAGGCAACGTTCACGGTGATTATCAGGAGGCGCCGAATCTGGAGTTCGGAGTGCTCTCGGAGATATGTGAGAAAACGGGAGCGCCTCTGGTGCTGCACGGGGGCAGCGGCATCAGTGATGAGGATTTCCAGGAAGCTATAAGGCGCGGCATACGCAAAGTGAACATCGCTACCGCCAGCTACAAAGCGCTCACAGATAAGGTGGCCGAGTACATGGAAAGCAGAGGAAAACACAACTATTTCGGCTTGAACAGGGCCATGGAACAGGGAGTTTATGAGAATGTCAAACGCCATATACGGGTGTTCAACGGCGCCTGATGGCAACATATAGTAAAAAAGACCTATAAAACGTCAAAAATCGCTCATTTTTATACAAAGGCCAAAATGTGTAAAGACAACACCGGGATATGTTTGGTTATACTAGTAATTGAAGATGAATTATAGATTAAATTGTGGGCGAAACGGATGCCCAAACACAAGGAGGAGAGACAGAAATGTCAATGAATTCTATCAAGGGAATGCTTACAAAGTCGGTAATCAAGCAGGCTTTGAAGTATATGGAGAAGGATCCGGACAAAAATCTTCCAAAATTGATCGATTGGGCTGATAAGATCGACAGAACTGGAGAATTTGCGAAATACAGAAAGTATTTCAGAGGATGGATCGAAAACAAGGACGGAAACTGGTACAAGTACATGAAGAGTCTGTGGACAGACTTGGATGATGGTATTCGTATGAACTTTTTCCAGAGCTTCATGCTGAATGCATGCTACACGGGTATCTCAAGGCAGAGGGAAAACAGAGCAAAATATAACTGCAATATCCCCTGGGCTATACTGATGGACCCGACTACTGCGTGCAACCTGCACTGCAAGGGCTGCTGGGCTGCTGAATACGGCAACCAGATGAGCATGGATCTGGAGACACTGGACAAGATCGTCACTCAGGGTAAAGAACTGGGAACGTTCATGTACATATACACCGGCGGTGAACCGCTTGTAAGAAAGAAGGACATCATCAAGATGTGCGAGATGCATCCTGACTGCTTCTTCCTTTCGTTCACCAACGCTACACTGATCGATGAAGAGTTTGCTGATGAGATGCTCAGAGTCAAGAACTTCATTCCGGCAATCAGTATCGAAGGATTTGAGGAAGCTACCGACTTCAGAAGAGGAGACGGTACATATAAGAAGATCATCAAGGCCATGGAGATCCTGCAGAGGAAAAAGCTGGCTTATGGTGTATCCTGCTGCTATACAAGGCAGAACGCCGAGGTTATCGGAAGCGAAGCTTATATCGACAAACTGATCGATATGGGTGCAAAGTTCGCATGGTTCTTCATCTACATGCCTGTAGGAAAGAACGCTGTTCCGGAACTGATGTGCACAGCAGAACAGAGAGAATATATGTACAACCAGATCAGAAAGTTCAGGCACACAAAGCCTCTGTTCACTATGGACTTTGCTCATGACGGAGACGCTGTAGGAGGTTGTATCGCAGGCGGCAGAAACTATCTGCACATCAATGCCAACGGAGACATCGAGCCTTGCGCATTCATCCACTATTCGGATTCCAACATTCACGAGAAGACACTGCTGGAAGCTTACCAGTCACCGCTGTTCATGGCTTATCATGACAACCAGCCGTTCAACGATGACCTGTACAGACCATGCCCGGCACTGGACAACCCGGAAGCACTGAGCAAGATGGTACACGAGACAGGCGCCAAGTCGACAGACATGGAGAGCCCTGAGGACGTAGATGTCTACACCGGCAGATGCGTTGAAGCTGCTAAGGAATGGGCTCCGGTAGCTGACAAGCTGTGGGATGCTCATGAAAAGGAGATCGCGGCAAAGAACGCTGCAGCGGAGACTCCGCTGAGAAAGGCTGAGTAACCGGCATCTGCGAAGAGCTATAAATGAATATCAGAGCTGCTGACGTCTACCGGGCGCGGCAGCTCTTTGCGTTTTAGCCTTTAATTTATCCCTCATAGGTGATATATTGTAGTTGCGGCCCCATCGGGGTCTTTGAAAAGAATGTTACATGTCCGCGAGGACGGATGACCAAGGAGGTAAAACATGGATTTCAAATTATCGGAAGAACAATTGATGCTGCGGGACGCATTCAGGGAGTTTGCGAAGACAGAAGTAGAGCCACATGCGGCAGAATGGGATGAGAAAGACATCTGCCCCACGGAGCTGTTTCCGAAACTGGGAGAACTGGGACTTCTTGGAGTTTTCGTACCTGAGGAGTACGGCGGCGTCGGACTGGGACATGTGGAAAGAGTAATGGGTCTCGAGGAGATCGCAAGGTATTCAGGCGGACTGGCGATGTTCGTTTTCACACATCAGCTGGGAATGGCAGCCATCCTGGACTTCGGTACTGAAGAACAGAAGAAAAAGTACCTGCCCGACATGTGCGCCGGAAAGAAAGTCTGCGGTCTCGCGGTAACTGAACCGGGCGGCGGCTCCGATGTGGCCGGCCAGAAGACCAGAGCCGAGCTGAAGGATGGAAAGTGGATCATCAACGGCAGAAAGTGCTTCATCACTAATTCGCACGTTGCCGACACCACCGTGATCACGGCAAGGACAGGCGAAGATGCCAAGGGCAGAGGGACCTTCACTGCAATAGCGATAGATAAGGGAACGCCCGGATTTGAACCCGGCCGTGAAGAGAAAAAACTGGGCCTCAAGGGTTCGGTCACCGGGGAACTGATCATGAACAACGTTGAAGTTCCTGAAGGAAACGCCATCGGAGAGGTCGGCAAGGGAACACCGGTCGCCATGAAGGAGATCGGAGAAGTCGGCAGAGCGTCGATGACAGCCATCTGTGTGGGTATCTGCCGTGGATGTCTGGAGGAGAGCGTCAAGTTCGCCAATGAGAGGATACTCTATGGCAAGCCGATATCCAAGCTGCAGGCCATCCAGTTCCATATCGCGGAGAACAGACTGGCTTATGAGTCTGCGGAGCTGCTGATGTACAGAGCTGCCAGCCTCAAGGACGAGGGTGTCAGCGTGACTACAGAATTCAGCATGGCCAAATACTACGCTACAGAAGCGGCGTCCAAAGCGGCCAAGAGGACCATTGAGCTGATGGGTGGATACGGCGTAGTTGCCGAATATCCGGCAGGAAGATTCCTGCGCGACGCCATCGCGTCTATTGCGTCGGGCGGCACCAGCGAGATCCAGAAGATCATCATTGCCGGTGATACCATCAGAAAGTATAAATAAGCAGCAAATGAAATAACAAAATGTATCCGCGGGGCGCTTCAGAGCACCCCGCGGACTTACAGGAGGAACAATTTTGGAAATTGCAGTATGTGTCAAACCGGTACCAGATCCGGAAAAATACAATGAACTGACAATCGATCCGGAGACCAAGAGGCTGAATCGTGAGGGAATACCTACGGTGATCAATCCTTCAGACAAGAATGCCCTGGAGGAAGCACTGAAGATCAAGGAGTCTCATGGCGGCAGCATCACAGTGATCTCGATGACACCGCTGTTCAGCAAGAAGAACGTGGTCGAATGTCTGGCCATGGGTGCGGATGAAGCTTTTATCCTCAGCGACAGGGCCTTCGGCGGCGCAGATACCTACGCCACCAGCTATACTCTGGCGCAGGGCCTCGCGAAGACGGGGAAAAAGTTCGATCTCATACTGGCGGGCAATGAGAGCGCGGACGGAGCCACTTCGCATGTGCCTTCACAGCTGGGTGAATGGCTGCGGCTGCCGCACATCGCCAACGTGCAGCAGATCGAGGTGAACGGAGACCGGGCTGGGGTGCACAAGAAGATAGCGGGAGGCTTCATCGAATATGAGGTAAAGCTGCCGGCGGTCTTCGCTGTGGCCCGCAGTGCCAACCAGCCGAGGCTCATCAATGCCATAGGCATCATCAAGGCACGCAAAAAACCGCTCACCGTGTTCACCCGTGAGGATCTGCAGGCGGATGCAGACAAGATCGGCCTCGGGGGTTCACCCACCAGGGCCGGCGAACTGCTGACGCCGGACATGAGCAGAAAAGCAGAGGAACTGAAGGGCAGTCCGCAGGAGATCGCAGAAAGCATCATCGCGATCCTGAGGAAGTCGGGAATAGAATTTTAGCGGAGGCGCAAATGGAAAACAAGAATATATTGATATATGCGGAACTCGGTGCGGAGAAGCTGGACCCGTCCTGTTATGAGCTGCTGTCAAAGAGCCGCTCGCTCTTTGGCGATGACGCACAGCTGGCGGTAGCCGTGCTCGGCTGCGGTGTCGAAGGCGCGGCGCATGAAGCTGCTGCAGCGGGCGCCGATCTGGTCTTCAAACTGGATGATGAAAAACTTGCTGTCTACAATGTGGATTATTACAGCGCAGCTCTGGAAGAGATCAACGAACTGTTCCAGCCGCATGTGATCCTGATGACGGCCGGGAGCACCGGCGAAGAGCTGGCTCCGACCATGGGGCTGCGCCTGAATACAGGTGTTGCCGCCCACTGTGTCGACCTTTGTCTCGACGATGAAGGGCAGCTGGTACAGATGGTGCCCGCGTTCGGCGGTAAAGTTATCGGCGAGATATACACGCCGGACAGCATACCGCAGATAGCCAGCGTCAAACCGGGCACGTTCAATGCAGAGCCTCTGCCGCAGCGCGAGGCGGAGATAGTGACCGTCAGCGGCAGGCGCCTGGAGGATACAGATTCTGCCATCAGGGCGATATCCGTACAGAAAAAGGAAGCCGGGTCCATGCCGATAGAGAAAGCACCGGTGATCGTATGCGGCGGTTTCGGCGTCGGCAGCGAGGAAAACTGGCAGCAGCTGGAAAAGCTGGCTCATCTGCTGGGAGGAACCACAGGATGTACCCGTCCCGCGCTGGACAGCGGCTGGACCGATGACGAACAGAAGATGATAGGCACCAGCGGCAAGAACGTAAGGCCGAAAGTGTATATCGGCAGCGGTGTCTCCGGAGCTACCCACCACGTCTGCGGCATGAAGGACTCGGGAGTCATCATCAGCATCAACAACGATGAGGAAGCGGAGATGTTCAAATCATCAGACTACAAGGTGGTCGCCGACGGAGCAAAAATCATCAGCGCCCTCTGTGATGCGCTCGAGGACCGCTGATTTCAGTGACCGCTGATCCACCGCGACTATGATTGCCAAGATATGGCTAATCTGATAGAATATCGTTTGAGGTGGAATATGGAAAAACGCATTATCATCATAGATGGAAACAGCTTGATCAACAGGGCTTATTATGCTATGCAAAAGCCCATGATCACCAAAGAAGGCCTGTATACCCAGGGGATATACGGCTTTCTTAATATGCTGACAAAGATAAAGAAGGACTATCCTTCAGGCTATATAACGGTGACCTTCGATCTGCCGGCACCGACCTTCAGACACAAGGCGTATGAAGAATACAAGGCTGGCAGGCGCAAGATGCCGCCGGAGCTGGCCATGGAGATGCCGCTGTTAAAGCAGGTCCTCGAGGCCATGAATATCAAGATGCTCTCGCTTGAGGGCTTTGAGGCAGACGATATAATCGGCACCGTCGCCCGGGAAGCTGAAGAAGCAGGTCTGACACCGCTGATAATCACGGGCGACAAGGACGAACTGCAACTGGCGACGAAGACTACCAAAGTCATGATCACCAGGAAGGGTATCAGCCAGTTTGCTCTCTACGATCACGATGCCTTTGTGGAGGGATACGGCTTTACACCGGAACAATTCGTGGATTTCAAAGGGTTGATGGGCGACCCGTCGGACAATATACCGGGCCTTCCGGGCGTGGGCAAAAAGACGGCGCAAAAGCTGATCAAAGAATACGGCAGTGTGGAGTCCCTTCTGGAAAACACAGACAAATTAAAGGGCAAGCTGAAAGAAAATGTGGAGGACAACGCTCAGGTGGCCGTGATGAGCAAAAAGCTGGCCACCATCAACACCCACGTTCCCATTGAGACCGATTTTGAAGAATTCAAATGGGAGGATCCCGACAGGGACAAGCTGATAGAAATATACAAAAAGCTGGAGTTCAACAGCTTTCTGAAGCGCATGGGAAACAACGATGCTGCCGCCGGGGAAAAGGCGACGGACGCCTTCAGGGAGCCAGAGGTCACCAGCATCAGATGCAGCGACGCCGCAGGCCTGAAAAAACTGTCCCCGGAGATCGCAGAGGGCGGCGACCTGGTCCTCAAGCTCTTTGGAGACGGCAACCACAAGGCACCGCCGCAGATCAGCGGGGCGGCACTGCTGACAGAGAAAGCTTACTATTATATAGACATCAAAGATCAGAGTATGGCCGCGGATCTGGCTGCCTTACTGAAGGAAAAGAGGCCTGCGATCACCGGCCATGACCTCAAAGGTGATTATTACATGCTGATGCATCAGGGCCTTGATGATTTTGATACCGCATTCGATACGGCGGTGGCGCAGTATGTGATCGATTCCGGACGCAGCAATTATTCGCTGTCAGGGCTGGCGGAGGAGTATCTGCATACCGCCATCGAAGAAGAAAGCAAGTTCCTTGAAAGCCACAGCCAGACGGATATGTTCTCCGACCAGGCCGATGACTTTGCGGCTTATGGTCTCAGGTGGTGCGCTATAGTAAAGCAGCTGGCGGAGGCACAGAAAAAGCGCATCCGGGAGGAGGAGCTGCAGCAGGTGCTCGAGGAGGCGGAGCTGCCCCTGGTTGAAGTGATGGCCTTCATGGAACACGAGGGCTTTGCCGTGGACAGGGCCGAACTGGAAGAGACCGGCAGGGGAATAAAAGAAAGAATAGAAGAGCTCACGAGCCGCATATACGAACTGGCTGGCGAGGAGTTCAACATCAAGTCGCCCGTACAGCTGGGACCTATCCTGTTCGAGAAACTGGGACTGCCGGCAGGCAAGAAGACAAAGCGCGGTTATTCTACCAGTGCAGACGTGCTGGAAAAGATAGCGGACAAGCACGAGATCGTGCCCCTGATACTGGAGTACCGGCAGCTGACAAAGCTGGAGGGAACATATATCGATGGTCTCCTGCCCATGATCGCCGATGACGGGAGGATACACGCGCGTTTCAACCAGACGGTGACTACAACAGGAAGGATCAGCAGCAGCGAACCGAACCTGCAGAACATCCCCGTACGCCAGGAACTGGGCCGCCGGATCAGGAAGGCCTTCATACCTTCGAGTCCTGAGTATACGCTGATGGGAGCCGATTATTCACAGATAGAACTGCGCGTGCTGGCCCATGTCAGCGGTGATGAGATGCTGATAGATTCCTTCAACAGAGGGGAAGATATACACCGGGCGACTGCGGCCAGGGTGCTGGGCATACCGGAAGATGAGATAACGCCGGAACAGCGCAGCCGCGCCAAAGCCATCAACTTTGGCGTCATCTACGGGATCAGCGGCTTCGGCCTCGGCAGTCAGCTGCATATCAGCCGCAAAGAGGCACAGAACTACATAGAAGATTACTTTGAAAAACACACGGCAGTGCGCAGATATATGGATGGACAGGTGGCTTACTGCAAAGAGCACGGCTACGTGAAGACCATCATGGGCCGCAAGCGGCACATCAGCGAGATCAGCGCCAAGAATTACATGGTGCGCCAGCTGGGCGAAAGGCTGGCCATGAACAGCCCCATACAGGGCAGTGCGGCCGATATCATCAAGCTGGCCATGATCAGGGTGTACCGGGCGCTGCGCGGTTATCGTTCGCGTCTCTTACTGCAGGTGCACGATGAGCTGATCATCGAAGTGGCCAGGGAAGAAAGAGAAGAAGTAGAGAAGATCCTGATCGAATCCATGGAGAGCGCGATGCAGCTGTCCGTGAAACTGCTGGTCGATCTGAACACCGGCGACAGCTGGTACGATCTGAAATAGGAGGCACTATGCTGAAGATAGGTTTGACAGGCGGAATCGGCAGCGGGAAGTCCACGGTTACCGGATACCTGAGGCAAAAGGGTTATACTGTTGCCGATGCGGATGAGGTGGCCAGGGAAATAGTGATGCCCGGCGCCCCGGCATTGAAAAAGCTGCAGCAGGCCTTCGGGAGCGGTATCCTGGCTGAGGACGGAAGCCTCCGGCGCAAGGCACTCGCGGATATCGTGTTTGCCGATGAGAAAAAAAGAAAAATCCTCGATGACATTACACACGGGGAAATTTATGATATAATTGTCCGCAGACTTGACAGAGCGGAAGGCGATCTGGCGTTCTGCGATGCGGCGCTGCTGTTCGAGTCGGGACTGGACAGGGAGATGGATGCTGTCTGGCTGGTCACCGCCGATGAAAAGGTGCGCATCCAAAGGGTGGCTGCCAGGGACAACACCGATGCCGCACACGTCAGGGCGCGGATAGAGAGTCAGTTGGACGACAGCAGCAAGATAAAGTCGGCCGACGAGGTAATCGATAATTCAGGGAGTAAGGAGGAACTCTTCACACAGGTGGAAGAGTTGCTGAAAAAGAATGGCAACCATTGAAGATATAAGAAAAAAGCTGGAGGAATTTCGCTGGACAAAAAAGACGGTGACTATAGCTGTGCTGATCGTGGCCGTTATCATAGCGGCGATCGTGACCGCTGTGGTCGTCAGCAGCCGCAGCGATAAAGACGTGGTCACTGAAGGCGGAGTCACTTACAAAAATTCCAGCCATCTTTATCTTGCAATGAACAATGTGAAGACCTTCAATCCCATCATATCAAAGGATCAGGACACTTATTACATATCCAAGCTGGTCTACGAAGGCCTCTTTGAGCTGGACAAAGACATGGTGCCCCAGCCGGTACTCGCAAAGGATTATACCATTGACCGGCGCAGCAACAAGATCACGATCGATTTGGAGAACGCAGATTTCCAGAATGGAGAGACGCTGACCTCGAGCGATGTCAAATACACTATCGAAGCCATGAAAGCCGCCGGCACCGGCGCTTACAGCGAGTCTGCCGCCGATATCTCATATGTGGAGACTGCCGGCAAGCAGAGGGTGAAGATATATTTCAACGAGGGAGGCAGGATGACTCTGTCTGATCTGACCTTCCCCATCCTGCCGCGGGGACAGTACGGCGGGGTCTATGATGTGATATACAGGGATGACTTCAAGCCCGTGGGCACGGGTCCGTACCGCTGCACGAAATACAGCAGGAATTCCGGTGTCAACTTGAAACCGTTCGATAATTACCACGGCAGGGACAAGGCTGAGAACACCATCAGCTTTACTGTGATGTCGAAGAGCGCCGACAAGTACCGTATGACGGAGGACAGCAACATATCGCTCAACTTCACCAAGTCGCTCACCAGGGAAGCCAAGGTTACCCAGGAGGATACCAAGCTGATAGACTTCCCGGCAAACGAGGTCGAATGCCTCGGATTCAACTTTACGCACGAGGAAATGGCAGACAAGAATGTGAGAAAGGCCATCGCCAGTGCCATCAACAACCAGGCGATCATACAGGAATGCTATTACAACTGCGGGATGACCAATGACAACATCTATTACCCGAACTATATGGGCATAGACAGCAGCAAAGATCAATACAAATACAGCAGAGCCAGGGCGAAGAAGTACCTGCGCAAGGCGGGATATAAGGACCGCGATCACGATGGTTATGTGGAAAACAGCGATATGGGTGAACTGTCGCTGACGCTGCTGACTACTTCGGATCAGATCAGACAGAAGATGGCCGAGATGGTGCAGAAAAACCTTGAAAACGCCGGCATTCATGTATCGCTATCATATGCGGAGACCAAGAATTATGAAACATACCTCAAATCCGGGAATTTTGACATCTTCATAGCTGGTCTCGAGTTCAGCGAGAACAACGATATGTCACAATTCCTGCGGGGTACAGAAATGACAGTGAAATACACTTACGACAACAGCGACTCCGGCAGCTCCGAGAGCACTGAAAGCGGCACTGAGGAAAACAGCGGCAAATATAACAGCAGTGATGAGAGCGGCACCGGTTCCGGCAGCTCCAGCGGCAGTCTCAAGGAAGAAAAGAGTTACAGCAATACGATCACGGGACAGAACTACACCAGATATTACAGCAAGAAGGTCAACAGCCTGCTGGATTCCATGGATTCCGGACTTTCCAATGAGAAAATGAAGACCAGGTTCTCCAGCCTCAAGAAAAAGCTCACCGATGATCTGCCGTATTACTGCCTGCTGTACAAAACATATGGAGTGGAAAGATCACCGGCGATCCGGGGAACGGTAAAACCGGAATTCTGGAATATATACAATGGATGTAAGAGCTGGAAAGCGAGATATGAAATCGAATCTGAAGAGCAATAGAAAAGGAGGTACCCGATGACTGCGGTATATTGGATAGTGATCATTATAGGCATCTGCGGACTGGCTGTAGTGGCCAGATACAGAGACAAATTCAAGTAAACATAGAAATAGTTGTTGACATCAGGCCGAACAGACTTTATTATATTTTTTGTAGCTTAATAAGAGGCCTGCGCCCGTGGCGGAATAGGCAGACGCGCACGTTTGAGGGGCGTGTGGGTAACACCGTGCTGGTTCAAGTCCAGTCGGGCGCACCATTCAGAAAACAGTTGCTTTCACCGGCAGCTGTTTTTTATTTCTTCCGGAGCCACAAATCATTTGTAATTGATCTCTGCGATGTTATAATAGCGGTGTGTACGGGGAACTGCGAACAGAGAAAGAGGGGAACCAATGTTATCCAGATTCAGTGTCAGAAAGCCATATACGATCTTCGTGATCGTGGTCCTCATAATTGTGTTTGGAGTGGTGGCTTTCACGAAGACCACTATGGACCTGATGCCCAACATCGATATGCCGTATGTGGCCGTGATGACAGCCGATCCCGGGGCTACCCCGAGGCAGGTGGAAAAAACGGTTACCGAGCCCATGGAGCAGCAGATGGCTACCCTCGATGATCTGAAAAATGTAAGCTCCATGTCTCAGGACAACTATTCATTGATAATGCTGGAATTCAACAGCGACGCGGATCTCGACGTCGTTTCTTCTGATATACGGGACAAGATCGATCTGGTCTCCGGCAACTTTGATGATTCGGTGCAAAAGCCGGTCATCTACAAACTGAATCCGAACATCATGCCCATAGTTATCGCTTCGGTGACCGACAAGGGCAAGAATACGGTGGAGACCTCGACATTGATGGAGGAAGAACTGCAGCGCAGGCTGGAGGGCACCGACGGCGTGGCTGCGGTGACTACGGCCGGTCTCGTGGATGACAAGGTGCACATCGCGCTTTCGCAGGAGAAGATAGACGCGGTCAACGCACGTCTCCGGAAAGCCGCCGGTGCGCTTGCCGGTAAGGCCGAGAAGCAGGTCGACGAAGGCATCAGCAAGTCCCGGAGCGGGCAGAAACAGATCGAGTACGGACAGCAGCAGATAGAAAAGGCACAGCAGGATCTGGCGGTCAAGAAGGAACTGATCAGCAAGGCCCTGAAATCTTTGCAGACTCTTGCAGTCAGCAGGGACGCGGTACGCAAGATGCAGCCGGGCATGGACACTTCGCTGCTGGACGAACAGATCGACAATATAGTGAAACAGCTGCGTCCCTACAGTGCGGATCTGAAAAAAGTGGGTATCGACATCGATAAAGCGGCTTCGAGCGGCAGGGAAGCGACCAAAGCTGTGTCCGCGTTCGATATCGCGATGTCGTTCGCTCAGGATCAGATGGGCAACAAGATGAGCGACCTGGCGGGCATGTCGGCTTACCTCAAGTCACTTGAAAACCAGCTGCAGGGGTCGAAGACTCAGATCGAAGCTCAGAAAAAGCAGGCGGAGCAGAGTGCCGACGTCAGCGGGCTGCTGACCATGGACAATCTCTCCAGGATCCTCACGGCACAGAACTTTGAGATGCTGGCAGGGTATGTCAGCGACGACGGGCACGATGTGATGGTGACTGTAGGCGACAAGCTCGACAGCCTCCAGGATATCTCAAATCTGGTGCTCGTGGATCCCGGTATCCGCGGAGTGGCTCCGGTGCGCATCCGGGATGTGGCCACGGTTTCCTACCTCAACAACGGCGAAGACTCTTATGCAAAGAACAACGGGCAGGAGGGCCTGCTGGTGACCTTCAACAAACAGTCCGGGTATTCGACCACGGAAGCCGCCGGCAACATCATGGACAAGTTTGGCAAGCTAGAGAAGGAATACAAGGGTCTCCGTTTCACGGTGCTCTCCAACCAGGGCAAGTACATAAAAGAAGTCATCAACAATGTGCTGGAAAACCTGCTGGTGGGAGCGCTGCTGGCGATCCTGATACTGTTCCTCTTCCTGCGGGATCTCAAACCGACTCTGATCACGGTGCTGAGCATCCCTATATCGGTCACCTTTGCCTTCGTGCTGATGTACTTTTCGGGCGTTACTCTCAACGTGATCTCCATGTCGGGCCTGGCTGTCGGCATCGGCATGCTGGTGGACAACTCCATAGTAGTCATCGAAAACATTTACCGCTTGCGGGCGGAAGGATACAGCCGCATGGAAGCCGCCATGAAGGGCGCTTCGCAGGTGGCGGGAGCCATCACAGCTTCCACGCTGACAACGGTCAGCGTTTTCATACCAATAGTCTTCGTTCAGGGCATCACGAGACAAGTGTTCATGGATATGGCGCTGACGGTCTCCTACTCGCTGCTGGCATCGCTGTTCATTGCCCTGACACTGGTGCCCGTCATTGGGTCCTCGCTGCTCAAAAACATCAGGCAGAATACCCTGCTGTCTCAGAACAGCCGCTTCATCGCGAAATACAAAAAATTTGTCAGGACGGCACTTGATCACAAGGCAGTCGTCCTGGTACTGGCGCTGGTGCTCCTGGTCGCTTCGGTGGCCACCGAAGCTTCGCGCGGACTCGAATACATTCCCGCTATGTCGACCGATGAGATATCGGCGACTCTGGAGATGCCCGCAAAAACCGGAAGGGACAAATGCTTTGAAGCTTATGACGAGATAAGCTCCGCGATACAGCGCATGAAAGGCGTGAAGACAGTCGGCATCATGCTGGAAGCTGATATCGGATCTTCGATGGGTTTTGCGGCCACCTCGGGAGGCAGCAAGGATTATAACACTGCCAGCCTCTATATCCTCATGAAGAAGAGTGAGATGGACCGCTCGGACGAGGTCGGCAGGGCCATGAAAAAGCTGGCTAGGGAACACGGCGGCGAAATGTCGGTGAGCAACGAAGTGGACGTGACCAGCTCCTCGGCTCTGGGCGGAGGCGGCATCAGCCTCGATGTGGATTCCGATGACCTGGACGCACTGCGCGTTTCGGCGCAGCGGATCGAAAAGAAAATGCGCAGCATGAAGGGCCTCACAAATGTTTCTGACAGCAGAGAAGACACGGTGCCCGAACTGCGGATCACCATAGACAAATCAAAAGCTATCAGGCAGGGGCTGACTACGGCACAGGTCTATGCGGGAATTTCGTCCGCGCTTTCGGCGGAGCGCAAAGCCACTACTATCGAGTTGAACGGCAGCGACAGGGATGTAGTGCTCTCGGAAATGGAGGGCAGGCGCCTGACTGAAGACCAGCTCCTGAAGAAGACGATCACGGCGACAGATGCCACCGGTAAGACGGTCAGGGTAAAGCTGGATGACATAGCAGGGGTCAGCGAAGATGAAACGCTCAAAGTCATCCATCATAAGAGCCAGAAGAGGACGATCAATGTGACGGCAGCCATTGCAAAGGGCTACAATACGACCAAGATGAACGACAAGGTGGAAAAGGCGGTAGCCGGCATGGACCTGCCCGACAGCATCAGTGTGGATTACGGCGGCAGGAACGCAGCCATCATGGATGCCATGAAACAGCTGGGTCTGATGATGGCTCTCGGGATCCTCCTGATATATCTGATAATGGTGGCCCAGTTCCAGTCTCTGAAGCAGCCGTTCGTGGTCATGTTCACGGTGCCGCTGGCCTTCACAGGCGGCCTGCTGGCCCTGTTGCTGACCGGAAACGTGATCAGCGTAGTTTCTATGATTGGATTCATCATGCTCGTGGGTATAATAGTCAATAACGCGATAGTGCTCATCGACTATACGAATCAGCTGCGCGCAGAGGGCGTAGAACTGCGGGAAGCCATAGTTCAGGCCGGAGCCACCAGGCTGCGGCCGATACTGATGACGGCGCTGACGACAGTCCTCGGACTGCTGCCTCTGAGTCTTGGCATCGGCTCGGGCACGGAAATGATGCAGCCGGTAGCCATAGTCTGCATCGGCGGACTGCTGTATGCTACGCTGATGACACTCCTGGTGATACCGTGCATGTATGAAATCATGAGCCGCGTCAGGAAGCCAAAAAAAAAACCGCGGATTTGAAATGTATAGTTGACGGTCGGTAATTGCGAATGATATAATTACCACATTGTGCCGGCGTGATGGAATTGGCAGACGTGCGGGATTCAAAATCCCGTGGTGGAAACACCGTATGGGTTCGACCCCCATCGCCGGCACCAATGGGTGACTGCAAACAATATGTATTACATAGGTAAGGAGGATACAATATGGGTAGTTATGGCGGCATAATTCTACTGATCGTAATGATTGCGGTAATGTATTTACTGCTGATCAGACCGCAGAGGAAGAAGGAAAAAGAAACCAAGGCTATGAGAGATGCGGTTAGAGTCGGCGATGAAATCATTACCATCGGAGGCATTTGCGGCAAGGTCGTAAAGACCAAGGAAGAGTCTCTGGTGATCCAGGTAGGAGCCGGTAAGACAAAGTTCGAAGTCATGAGATGGTCGATTTCCAAGGTTGTCACCGAAGGCAGCAGGGCATCTTCCGTCGATGAGAAAGAAGAACATGAGGAAGCGCCGAAGAAGGCAGCTCCAAAGCGCATCAAGAGAATCGATGCAGAAGAGAACGACAACGAAGCCGAAGCAGAGGCGGATGAAGCCGAAGCTGAAGCTGGTGAAGAAAAGTGATAATATCGCTTATATCATGGAAAATGCGCATTTGCCGGCAGAAAACTGCCGGCTTTTTGTTGCAGAGCCTTGTCTAATCGTCTCAAAAAGGGTAGAATAAAACGATTGCTAATAAATAAAATAAAGGCAGGTGTTAGAATGAATAAGAACAAAGTAAACAAAGTCCTTGCGGTCGTCATCGCTGTGGTCATTGTATTCGGATGGCTCCTTATGGTGAAGGGCATACCGGGTACCGACGTAAAGCCACTGGCGAAGAAGATCAATCTGGGTTTGGATATCAAGGGCGGAGTTTACGTTGTATTGGAAGCTCAGAACGTAGACAAGTATTCGGATAAGAAGCTTGCCGATCTGATGGAACAGACGAAGACGGTTGTCAACAACCGAGTCGACCAGATGGGTCTTGCAAATCCGAATGTGTCGGTAGAAGGAAAGGACAGGATCAGGGTGGAACTGCCCGGTGTCACCGATGCGAATGAAGCTATCGAGCAGATAGGCAAGACTGCTCAGCTGAAGTTCACTATGTCTGATCAGACGTTCGTGCTGGATGGAAAGAATGTAGACGATGCGACTTCCGGTCAGAGCAATGAGACCGGAAAGGGCGGTTATGTAGTAAATCTGAAATTTGACAGCGAGGGTGCCAAAGCTTTCGAGCAGGCCACGGAAAAGGCCGCGCAGGGCAATACCCCGGTCACCGTCACCAAAGATATGTGTGAAGACGGCAGCGCAGTCCAATCGAACCAGATACTGATCTGGCTGGACAACAAGGTCATTTCTCATCCAAAGGTCGATGAAGTCATCAGCGGAGGGAAATGTGAGATATACGGAAACTTTTCACAGGACGAGGCCTCTAACCTGGCAGCCCTCATAAGGGGCGGCTCACTGCCGCTGGAGCTGCAGGAGATACAGAGTTCCTCGCAGACTGCGCAGATCGGAATGAACGCGCTGCACATGAGTATCCTGGCTGGTATCATAGCTCTGATAATAGTATTCATCATGATGATAGTATTCTACCGGGCGATGGGTGCAGCTGCGGATATAGCTCTGATGCTGTACCTGTTCCTGATACTGGGAGGCATGGCCCTGATCGGATCGGTGCTCACACTGCCGGGCATCGCAGGTCTGATCCTGACGGTAGGTATGGCTGTTGACGGAAACGTCATCATATTTACGCGAATAAAAGAAGAAATAGTGGGCGGCAAGAGTATCCGTGTAGCTACGCAGGCCGGTTACAAGAGGGCGATGAGTTCCATCATCGACTCTCAGGTGACCACTCTGATCGCGGCTGTGATACTGTATCAGATGGGTACCAGCTCAGTCAAAGGTTTCGCCTGGACACTGATGATAGGTACGATCTGCAGTATATTCACATCCACACTGATAACACAGATATACCTCGGCCTCATGGCAGACAGCAGATTCTGGGCCAGAAACAGCTTTTTTGCCATCAAGCCGGATGGCAGACCGGCTTTTGAAATCAAAAAGCAGTTCAAAGTCATCGAACACAGGAAGATATACTACACTGTCAGCATATGTATCATACTGGCAGGCATGATAACACTGGGAGTTCGCGGTTTTAACTACGGAATAGACTTCACCGGAGGCACCATGCTGCAGTTCGATATGGGCAAACATGTTTCCGTGGCCCAGATAGATGATGTCATGAAGAGGCATCACGTAAATCTCGAGCAGATGCAGGTAGTCTTCTCGGGTGATCATCAGGAAGAAGCGGTCATACGAACCAATGAATCCCTGAACAAGAATGAAAGACAGTCGATAATCGATGACTTTAAGGATACCTTCGGCATCAGCGACAATGACGTGCTGGCGTCAGAGCACTTCGGTGCCAGCGTCGGTAAGGAATTAAAGCAGAACGCTCTCAAAGCGCTCGCACTGGCGGCGGTCGGCATGCTGATATATATACGGCTGAGGTTCAGACAATGGAAATTCGGCTCCTCGGCATTACTGGCGGTGCTGCACGATGTACTGATCATGGTTTCCTTCTACGCCATCTTCGGGATCACGGTCAACAACCCGTTCATAGCGGCGATATTGACGGTAGTCGGATATTCGATCAACGATACTATCGTAATCTTCGACCGCGTCAGGGAGAATATGCGCTACCTGCGGCGCGGTAATACAATGGAAATATTGAATACTTCTATCAATCAGACGCTGTCGCGGTCCATCATGACTTCGGTGACCACGCTGGTTGTAATGATACCGCTGTACGTAATGACTTCGGATGCCATCCGGGAATTTGTACTCCCGCTGATGGTAGGTGTGGCTACAGGATGTCTGTCATCGATATTCATCGCCAGCCCGCTCTACTATGAGATGTCCAGGGCCGGCATGAAGAACAGATATGCCAGGAGAAGAAAACCGTCGCGGCAGATCGAGGGCTCCACTAAGAACGCTCCGTACGCCGACGCTCGCAGAGCAAAGGAAGAAGCCAGAGAGGCGGAGAGAAAGAATGAAGAAACCGATGGAACTCTGAAACCGCCGGTCGAAAACGAAAGACCGCATACGGCCAAGGAAGCCAACAAGGGTCAGAGAAAACCATCGAGGAGAGACAGAAAGAAGGGTAAGTAAGATATATGGAAACAAGGGAGCAGTTCCTGGAAAGCTTGAAATCATTCAATCCCAATTACGACATGGAGTTGATCGGGAGAGCGTATGATGTAGCTGCAAAGATGCATGAAGGTCAATTCAGGAAATCCGGCGAAAAATATCTCATCCATCCCATGGAAGTTGCCAGGATACTGGCTGAACTGGGGATGGACGAACAGACCATAGTCGCCGGTCTGCTTCATGATGTCATAGAAGACACAGATTACACTGAAGAAGAGCTCACCGAGGAATTCGGTGAGCGCATATGCCTGATGGTGGACGGGGTCACCAAGCTGGCGTCCCTGAAGTTCGAGACTAAAGAGGCGCGCCAGGCGGAGAGCCTGAGAAAGATGTTCCTCGCCATGAGCAAGGATATCCGCGTTCTCATCATCAAGCTGGCCGACAGGCTCCACAATCTGAGGACTATCAACTACATGAGCCAGCAGCAGATCCAGAGCAAATGTCAGGAAACACTGGACATATATGCACCGCTGGCCAGCAGGCTGGGAATATTTTCGATGAAATTCGAGCTCGAGGATACGGCGATGAAGTATCTCTATCCCGAAGCTTATGCGGACATAGCCCACAAGGTCAACGCCAAGAAAGAAGAACGCCAGGCCGCTATCGACAAGGTCCTTGCGGAGATCGATGACTCTCTCAAAGATCTCAACATCCACTATGACATATGCGGCAGGTCGAAACACTTTTACAGCATCTACCGCAAGATGAAATACCAGAAGAAGAGCATCGATGAGATATTCGATCTGATGGCGGTCAGGGTCATCGTGGATACGGTCAAAGACTGCTATGCAGTACTCGGAATAGTGCACACCATGTGGACTCCGATACCGGGCAGGTTCAAGGACTATATCGCGATGCCGAAGCCGAACATGTATCAGTCGCTGCACACCACGGTCATGGGTGATTCCGGCGATCCGTTCGAGATACAGATCAGGACGTATGAGATGCACCGCGTCGCTGAATACGGTATCGCGGCGCACTGGAAATACAAAGAGGGCGTCAAGGACGACCAGGAGGATATGAAACTGGCCTGGCTGCGTCAGGCTCTCGAATGGCAGAAGGACACCAACAGCGCTTCGGAGTTCATGGAGACCCTCAAGGTGGATCTCTTTGTCAACGAGGTATATGTATTCACACCGGCGGGCGATGTCATGGAACTGCCTGCTGAGGCGACGCCGCTGGACTTCGCCTTCAAGATACATACCGACGTAGGTGTGCGCTGCATAGGCGCCAAAGTCAACGGCAAGATGGTCCCCATAGACCACAAGCTGGAAAACGGCGATATCGTGGAGATCATGACTTCTCCAAACTCCAGCGGGCCTTCGATAGACTGGCTGAAGATCGCCAAGAGTTCCACTGCAAGGACCAAGATCAGGCAGTGGCTGAAAAAGCAGGACAAGTCGGACAATGTCGAAAAGGGTAAAGAGATCCTTGAGAGATATGTCAAGAAGAAGGAATACAACCCGGCAGAAGTGATGAAGAATTCTTTCATCATGAAAGCCGCTAAAGAACTGGGGTTCGCCAACGTGGACGAATTCTATACTCAGCTTTCAAACGGAGGTACGACGGTCAGTAAGGTGGCTGCCGTACTCTTTGGCTACTATGACGCTGAGAAGTCTGAGGAAAAGAAGAAAGAAGAGAACACCGCAGAAGCGCTGGTAAGCAGCGGCGAACCGAAAGGGCGCACGAAATACAAGGATAATCCCGGCGTCATCGTCAAGGGCATGGACAACCTGCTGATCAGGCTGGCCAAGTGCTGCAATCCGGTGCCCGGAGACGATATAGTCGGCTTCATCACCAAGGGCAGGGGCATCTCGGTGCACCGCAGGGACTGCGCCAATGTGGCAGCCCTGAACTCCAACGACAAGGAGCGCTTTATTGAAGTCGAGTGGGACAAGAGCAAAGATACCAGCTATCAGGCGGACATCACCGTGGTCGCCGCCGACAGGAAAGGTCTCTTTTCGGATCTTTCACGTGCCTGCGAGTCCATGGAAGTGCATATCTCCGGAGTCAATACCTCCAAGAGCAAGAACGGCGTCTTAGTGGTCGTTCTCACACTGTCCATCGAAGACATCGACCAGATGCAGAAACTGCTGCGCGTCCTGAAGACTATCAAGGGCGTGGATGAAGTGCACAGAACCAAGACCTGAGGGAACAACAGGAGAACTGATGAAGATAAAGAACATACCAAGCGGACCACTGATGGTGAATACCTATCTGGTCTGGGATGAAAATACAGGAAAGGGATTTATCGTGGATCCCGGCGGCTACGACAAGAGAATGACGAGTTCGATAGCCGAAGAGAAAATTGACATTGAATACGTGATACTGACTCATGGACACGCCGATCATATCGGCGGGGTGGAACAGTATCTGGAAGAATACCCGAACGCCAGGCTGGTGGCTTCCATGCTGGAAAAGCCGCTGCTGGCAAACCCGGCACTGAATACTTCCCGGGAACAGCTCGGCAGACCGGTCGTCCTTTTCCCGGACATTGCGGTCAAGGACGGAGATACGATGAAGATCGGCAATATGGAACTCAAGTTCCTGTCGACACCGGGGCACACACCGGGCGGGATGTGCATACAGATCGGAAAGGTCCTCTTCAGCGGAGATACCCTGTTTCAGGCCAGCGTCGGAAGGACGGACTTTCCGGGCGGTTCCATGGAGGATCTGGTGAATTCGATCAGGACAAAGCTCTTTGTGCTGCCGGATGACACTCAGGTATTCCCGGGACACATGGGATATACGAATATAGGCTACGAAAAGGAGCACAATCCGTTTGTATAAGATCCGTATAGAAAAGGCGAAAAACCTCAACGAATACGAGGAACTAATCAAGATATTCCTTCCGCCCGGAGACTACCAGCTGAGCGAAGACGGCGAGGCCGGGCTGGCTTATCGGGTGCAGGATGACAAGGATGAAGTAAAACGCCGCTTATACGATGATCTGGCGGAGATCACGGGCAAGAGACCGCCCTGGGGCATACTGACCGGCATCAGGCCCATCAAACTGACAGGCGAACTGTTGAGGGAAACGGGCTCCGTTGCGGAGACGCGCCGCAGGCTGAGGGAACATTATCGCATCAGCCGGGAAAAAACAGATCTCGCCCTTGAGATCTACCAGAGGCAGGTAAAGGCGTTCGCCCGGCCGCCGCAGGATTCGGCGGGCATCTATATCGGGATACCGTTCTGTCCCACGCGGTGTCTCTACTGCTCTTTCGCCTCCAATCAGGTGGATGACAGCGAGATCGCCAGATACTTCACAGCATTGCAGCAGGAAATCACACAGGTGGGTCGGATGATGAGGGACCGCGGCATCGAAGCGGAGTCGCTCTACGTCGGCGGCGGAACGCCGACCAGCCTCAGCGCACAGCAGATGGCGGAAATGCTGCAGCAGGTCAGGGAGGAGATCCCGTCTTCCAGGATCAGGGAGATCACGGTGGAAGCCGGAAGACCGGATACCATCACCGGGGACAAACTGGCCGCGATGCATCGTGCAGGCGTTACCCGCATCAGCATCAACCCGCAGACTATGAACGACCGCACCCTCGTGAGGATCGGCAGAGAGCACACCGCTGCTCAGGTGGATCAGGCCTTTGCTATGGCGCGCGAGGAAGGCTTTGAGGTCATCAATATGGATCTCATTGCAGGTCTTCCCGGCGAGGAGAGCGCGGACTTTGCGGAGACACTGGAGAAGATCATATCTCTGGGTCCCGAGAACATCACCGTTCATTCACTGGCGGTGAAGCGGGCTTCCAGGCTGGCGGAGGCCGACCGGGAATATCACTACAGCCACGGCGAACTGGTGTCCCGGATGCTGGAGTACGCCAGGAACAGTCTCCGTGAGCACGGCTACCAGCCGTATTATCTATACAGGCAGAAGCATATGTCAGGAGCTCAGGAGAATACCGGTTACTGCCTTCCGGGCAGTGAGAGCTTGTACAATGTGCGCATCATGGATGAACACCAGCACATCATCGCTATGGGTGCAGGCGGCATATCCAAGGTGTATTTTCCGCGCGAAAACCGGCTTCAGAGAGTACCGAACGTAACAAATTATCAGATTTATATTGAGAGAATAGAAGAAATGATCAGGAGGAAACAGAATGCTTACTAATGCGCCAAAGGGAACAAAAGATGTACTGCCGGCGGATATCTACAAGTGGCACTACGTGGAAGACGCGTTTGCTGAGATATGCAGGAAGTGCGGCTACAAGGAGATAAGGACTCCTGACTTTGAGCACACTGAACTCTTCAAGAGGGGCGTGGGAGATACTACCGACATAGTCCAGAAGGAGATGTACACCTGGGAGCAGGCCAAGAGAAGCCTGACTCTGAGACCGGAGGGAACTTCCCCGGTTGTCAGAGCCATGGTGGAGCACAAACTGTACGCAGAGGTGCAGCCGCTGAAGTTCTATTATGATATACCATGCTTCCGCTATGAAAAGCCGCAGTCGGGAAGGCTGAGGGCTTTCCACCAGCTGGGCATCGAAGTGTTCGGAACCGACAACATGATGGCGGATGCCGAAGTTATCGCCCTGGCGGACGACTTTATTTCGCAGATGGGGATCAGGGATGTCGAACTGAGGATCAACAGCATCGGGTGTCCCAAATGCCGTAAAAAGTACAAGGATGCACTGAAAGCTTATTTAAAGCCGAAGTACGACCAGTTGTGCGACACCTGCAAGAGCAGGTACGAGACGAACCCCATGAGGATACTGGACTGCAAGTCGCCTGAGGATCAGGCTCTGGTGGCCGCTGCTCCGGTGATGCTGGATTACCTGTGCGATGACTGCCGCGATGCTTTTGAAGAGCTCAAAGAAGACCTCACGGCTATGGGCATTGAATTCACCGTAGACCCCGGAATAGTCAGAGGCCTGGATTATTATACAAAGACGGCTTTTGAGTTCGTCACCGGCAGCATAGGAGCTCAGAGCACCGTCTGCGGCGGCGGCAGATACGACAATCTCTCCGAGGAACTGGGCGGACCGCCGATACCGGGCGTCGGCTTTGGACTCGGGATCGAGAGGCTGCTGCTGACGATGGAAGCGGCGGGCACCCTGCCGGAGAATCCGTACGGCGCGGATGCCTTTATCGTGGTCATGGGCAACGCGGCCAAGAAGGTGGGGCTCAAACTGATGCAGCAACTGCGCAAAGAGGGCCTGCACGTGGAGATGGACATTCTGGCGCGCAACGTAAAGAACCAGTTCAAGTACGCCGACAGGACTAATGCGAAGAGTACCATCGTTATCGGCGATGATGAAATAGAAAAAGGAAAGGTGCAGCTGAAGGATATGGATTCCGGCGAGCAGACTGCAGTCGCCATGGACGACATCCTGAAGACACTGAAAGAGAGGCAGAAATGAGGCATATTTATAAGAGAACGAAGATGTGCGGTAACTTCACCGCCGGAGACATAGGCAAAGAGGCGGTCATCAACGGCTGGGTAGCCAAGCAGAGAAATCTGGGCGGACTGGTGTTCTGTGATATCCGCGACAAGACGGGCATCGTGCAGGTCGTCTTCGACGACAACACACCGAAGGAGCTCTTCGAGAAAGCCGATTCGCTGCGCAGCGAGTACGTTGTCGGCGTCAAGGGCACCGTGAGACAGAGGGAGTCTGTCAACCCGGACATCCCCACCGGCGATGTTGAGATACTGGCCAGCGACATGGTGATCTATTCGGTATCCGATACCCCGCCGATTTACATCAAGGATGATGACAACGTGGATGACAACCTGAGGCTCAAGTACAGATATCTCGACCTGCGGAAAAAGAGCATGCAGGACAACCTCACGTTCAGACACAAGATAGCGAAGATAACCAGGGACTACTTTGATGAACACGGATTCACCGAAGTGGAGACCCCGATGCTGATAAAGCCGACACCGGAGGGCGCCAGGGACTACATCGTCCCCAGCAGGACCCACAAGGGCGAATTCTACGCACTGCCGCAGTCGCCGCAGATGTTCAAGCAGCTCCTGATGGTGGGCGGCACCGACAGATACTTCCAGATAGTAAAGTGCTTCCGCGATGAAGACCTCAGGGCGGACAGGCAGCCGGAATTCACACAGATAGACCTCGAGATGTCGTTCGTTGAAGAAGAAGACATCTTCGAGATCCAGGAAGGCTATCTCAAGAAGGTCATGAAAGAAATGAAGGGCATCGACATCAAGACGCCGTTCGTAAGGATGACATACGATGAAGCGATGGAGAGATTCGGTTCCGATAAGCCGGATACACGCTTTGGATTTGAGCTGAAAAAGCTCAACGACCTCTTCGACGGATGTGCTTTCCGCGTGTTCACCGATGCGCTCTCTGCCGGCGGAGATATCCGCGGCATCTGCATCGACGGCGGCGCGGACGCTTATTCACGCAAGAAGATCGACAAGCTGGCCGAGCTTTCCAAGAGCTATGGCGCCAGGGGCCTCGTGTGGATCAAGATCGGCAGGGACGAGATCTCATCTTCAGTCAACAAATTCTTCAGCAAAGAAGAACTGGGCAAAGTCGCCGACGTCTTCGGAGCTAAAGAAGGCGATCTGATCCTGATCGTTTCCGGCAAGGCACAGGTGACCTACGATACTCTGGGATTCCTGCGCAGGCATATCGCCGGAGAGATGGGACTGCTGGACGACAACAAGTTCAATTTCCTCTGGGTAGTAGACTTCCCGGTATTTGAATACAGTGAAGAAGAAGGCCGCTACATGGCTATGCATCACCCGTTCACCGCACCCAAGCCGGAAGATGTGGACAAACTGGAATCGGATCCGGCCAACGCTCATGCGAGAGCCTACGATGTAGTGCTCAACGGAGTAGAGCTGGGCGGCGGCAGCATCAGGATCCATGACCGTGACGTGCAGGAGAAGATGTTCCGCGCGCTGGGTCTGGGCGAAAAAGAAATCGAGGAGAAATTCGGCTTCCTGGTAGAAGCCTTCAAATACGGGGCACCGCCTCACGGCGGCCTCGCTTATGGCATGGACAGACTGGTCATGCTGCTGTCCGGAGAGAGCAGCATCAGGGAGGTCATCGCTTTCCCAAAGAACCAGGCTGCGGAGTGCATGGTCAGCGGCGCACCGTCGGCGGCTGATGAGAAGGCGCTGGAAGAACTGGGCATAGCCTTGAGAAAATGAAGAAGTTAGGGATCATAGGCGGAACGTTCGATCCCGTGCACCGGGGACACATTTCGCTGGCTATGGACGCTCTGGAGCAGACAGCTCTGGACGAAGTCTGGCTGATGCCGGCGAAGCTGCAGCCATTCAAACTGGATCAGGATGTATCTTCGGCGGACGACAGGATCGCGATGCTGATGATAGCCATAGACGGCATCAAGGTACTGAACGTATCCACGTATGAGATGGAAATGGAGGGCATCAGTTATACCAGACGTACGCTCGCAAAGATCAGATCTGAGATGGATCCCGGCGACAAGCTGTATTTCATCACGGGAACAGACACTTTCATCAAGCTGTACATCTGGAAAGACGCCGACAAGCTGCTGCGCGAAAACGCCTTCATAGTCGGGGCGCGGCCCGGATACCGGACCGAAGCCCTGGAAGAGCGCCGGAAGTATTACAGCGAAAAGTTCGGCACGGAGACCATCAGGATAGACAACGAGCAGCTGGACATCTCGGCCACCGAGATCCGCGAGCGGGTCCGGGCGGGGAGATCGATAGCGGATCTGGTGCCTGACGGAGTGGAAGAATACATATATGAACACGGACTCTATAAGTAAATATATCGCAGAGCACCTCTCGGACAAGAGGCAGCGGCACACGGAAGGCGTCAGGCAGACAGCCGTCGCCCTGGCCGAAAAATATGGTGCAGATGTCGCCAAGGCCGAGGCCTGCGCACTCTTTCACGACATGTTCAAGAGCAGGAGCCTGCAGGAGAACGATGAACTGGTCGCCGAGTACGGCCTGGATGAAAAATATAAGGGGAGTCCCAATCTTGCCCACAGCAAGCTGGCGGCAGCGGCTATGCAGAGGGATTTCGGGATCAAAGATGAAGATATGATAAATGCAGTCGCTTATCATACCACTGGCAGAGCCGGCATGAGCACCCTTGAAAAGGTGATCTACATAGCCGATGCCATCGAGCCGAACCGGGACTATCCCGGTGTCGACAGACTGAGGGAACTGGCACAGGAAGACCTGGATGCGGCCTGCCTGGCCGGCATGGAACAATCGATAAAATTTGTAAAAGAAAACGGAGGCCGGCTGGATCAGGATACGCTGGAGGCAGCCGGGTTCCTGAAAAAACAGGAGGAATATATGGATGGCAAAAAGGCGGCCCTGCTGGCCGCAAAGGCAATAGATGCCAGAAAGGGATCGGACATCACGATCCTCGATATTGCGGAAAAATCATCGTTTGCTGATTATATGGTCCTCGGCAGCGGCGGCTCCGAGAGACAGATAGGCGCTCTCTGCGACGAAGTGGAGGACATGCTGGCCAGGGACGGTCTGCTGGTAAAGAGCATCGAGGGCAGGAAGGAATCCGGCTGGATCCTCATGGACTACGGTGATCTCATCGTCAATCTTCTGACGGAGGAGATGAGAACCAAATATAATATTGAAAAGGTCTGGGGCGACTGCAGAACCGTCCCCGTTGAATTTTAATAAAAAGGAAGAACGGAAATGAACGAGAAGTACAATTTCAAGGAAATCGAAAAAAAGTGGCAGCAGCATTGGGAAGACACCAAGGCATTCAAGGTGACCGAGGATGAGAGCAGGGAAAAGTATTACGTGCTGGAGATGTTCCCCTATCCATCGGGCAAGCTGCACATGGGGCACGTCAGGAACTATTCCATCGGAGACGTGGTCGCCAGATTCAAGAAGATGAAGGGCTTCAATGTTCTCCATCCGATGGGCTACGACAGCTTTGGCCTGCCGGCGGAAAATGCAGCCATCAAGCACAACGTGGAGCCCGCAAAGTGGACTTTTGACAACATGGCGGAGATGACGAGACAGCTGAAAGAGCTCGGCCTCTCATACGACTGGGATAGAGAGGTAGCCACCTGCAAACCCGATTATTACAAGTGGATGCAGTGGATATTCATACAGTTCTACAACAAGGGATTGGCTTACAAGAAAGATAATCCTGTAAACTGGTGCCCCAGCTGCCAGACGGTACTTGCCAACGAGCAGGTAGTTGACGGCAAGTGCGAGCGCTGCGGGACGCCGGTGGGCAAGAAGAACCTGTCACAGTGGTACTTCAAGATCACAGACTATGCGGACAGACTGCTGGAAAACCTCGATAAGCTGCCGGGATGGCCTGACAAGGTGAAGACGATGCAGAGAAACTGGATCGGCAAATCCTACGGAGCGCAGATCAGCTTCCCCATCGTGGACAGCGAAAAGAAGCTGGACGTTTTTACGACCAGGGCAGACACGCTCTACGGCGTCACCTACATGGTAATGTCACCGGAGCACCCATGGCTCGAGGAACTGGTCAGCGGCACTGAATACGAAGCACCCGCCAGGGAATACATCGAAAAGGTACAGCATATGTCGGAGATCGAGAGGACTTCGACTACAAACGAGAAAACCGGTGTCTTCATCGGCAGATACTGCAGGAACCCGCTCACGGGCAAGGAGATACCTGTTTTCATATCGGACTATGTACTCATGGGATACGGTACCGGAGCCATCATGGCGGTACCTGCACACGACCAGAGGGACTTTGATTTTGCGAAGAAGTTCGGCTGTGAGATCATCCCTGTGCTGGATACCGACGATCCCGACATCGACGTCAACGATCTGAAAGAGGCTTTCATTTCCGACGGCAAGATGATCAACTCCGGAGAGTTCACCGGTATGCCAAACAGGGAAGCGCTGGCAAAGATCATCGACATGCTGGAGTCCAAAGGCATCGGCAGGAAGACCATCAACTACAAACTGCGCGACTGGCTGATCTCCCGTCAGAGATACTGGGGCACGCCTATCCCGATGATATACTGCGACGACTGCGGCTGGGTGCCGGAAAAGGAAGAGAACCTGCCCGTAATGCTGCCTACAGATGTTGAGTTCACAGGCAAGGGAGAGTCCCCGCTGACGACGAGCAAGACATTTGCCAGGTGCACCTGTCCCAAGTGCGGCAAGCCGGCGAAGAGGGAGATGGACACCATGGATACCTTCCTCGATTCATCGTGGTACTTTTTGAGATACTGCGATGCCAGGAACGACAAGGCTGCCTGGGACAAGAAGAAGGTTGATTACTGGATGAACGTCGACCAGTACATCGGTGGCGTAGAACACGCTATCCTGCACCTGATGTACGCCAGATTTTTCCAGATGGCGCTCTATGATCTGGGACTGGTCAGCGATGAAGAGCCGTTCAAGAACCTGCTGACACAGGGCATGGTCATCAAGGACGGAAAGAAGATGAGCAAGTCCATAGGCAACGTAGTCAGCCCGGCAGAGATCGTGGAGAAGTACGGCGCGGATACCGCCCGCCTCTTCATCCTGTTTGCGGCGCCGCCGGAGAGAGAACTCGACTGGTCCGACCAGGGTGTCGAGGGAAGCTACAGGTTCATCGGCAGGGTATACCGCATGGTATATGAGTTCATCGAAAAAGAAGGCACCGGAGAAGTCAGCGACAAGGCGGAGAGCAAGGCCGACAAGGAACTGGCTTTCGCTCTGAACACCACCATCAAAAAGGTGACCGACGACATTGGTGAGAGATTCAACTTCAATACAGCCATTTCTTCAGTCATGGAACTGGTGAACGAAATGTACAAGTATAAAGACGGCGAAATGAATGCACCGCTGTTCCGCTTTGCTATTGAAAAACTGGTGACCCTGCTGGCTCCGTTCACACCTCACGTGTGCGAAGAAATGTGGCAGGCACTGGGCAAGACTGGCTCGGTACACGATGAGAAGTGGCCTGAATACGATGAGAGCGCAATGGTAAAAGACAGCATCGAAATAGCTGTACAGATAAACGGAAAAGTAAAGGATAAAGTAGAGATCGCAAGCTCGGCCGATAAGGCAGCCATGGAAAAAGCTGCTCTTGCTTCGGAAAAGATCAGAGAACTGACCGAAGGGAAGAACGTGGCCAAAGTCATTGCTGTTCCCGGCAAGCTTGTGAATATCGTAGTAAAATAAGGGAAAATATGAGAAACAACAACAAAAAAACAATACGCAGGCCCGGCCGCGAAAAGACCGGGTTGAAGATCATCCCGTTGGGCGGGCTGCATGAGATCGGCAAAAACATGACAGCTATACAGTATGAAGATGAGATGATCATCATCGACTGCGGAATGTCGTTCCCGGAGGACGAAATGTACGGGATCGACGTCGTGATTCCGGACTTTGATTATCTGGAGAAGACTACGGCAAAGATCCGTGGTGTCTTCATAACTCACGGACACGAGGATCACATCGGGGCTGTGCCTTACTTTGTACAGAAGTTCAATGTGCCCATCTTCGGCACGGCACTGCCTCTGGGCCTCATCAAGAACAAATTTGATGAGCACGGGATCACCGGCAGGCTCAACAAGCTGGAAGCCGGCAGCCACATGAAGATCGGATGTTTCGATGTCCACGCCATCAGGACGACACACAGCGTGGCCGATTCAGTATGCTACTGCATCGATACTCCGGTGGGACGGATATTCCACACCGGCGATTTCAAGGTGGACTATACACCGGTAGACGGTGAACCGATCGACCTGGCAAAGCTGGCCGAGATAGGCAAGAAGGGGGTGCTGCTGATGATGGCGGACTCCACGAACGCCATCAGACCGGGCTACACCAAATCGGAGAAGATAGTCGGTGATACCCTGAGGACTATCTTCAGCACATCGAAAACGAGGATGATCATTGCCACATTCTCTTCCAACGTACACAGGATCCAGAAGATCATCGACAACGCCGTCTTCTACAACAGGAAGGTGGCCGTTTCCGGCAGGAGCATGGTCAACGTCGTCGAACTGGCGCAGGAGCTGGGCTATCTCAAGATCCCGGCGGGCACCATGGTGGACATCAACAAGACCAGGAGCATACCAGACAAGCGTCTCGTCATCATCACCACAGGCAGCCAGGGAGAGCCCATGAGCGCGCTGGCCCGCATGGCGGACGATGATCACAGGTCGATAGAGATCAAACCCGGAGATGAGATCATACTTTCTTCAAACCCGATACCGGGCAATGAAAAGCTGGTCTCCAACGTGGTCAACAAGCTGATAGAAAAAGGAGCCCGGGTGATTTATTCTGATATCGCGGAAACGCATGTCTCGGGACACGCCTGCGCCGAGGAACTGAAACTGATACATTCGCTGATCAAGCCGAAGTTCTTCATGCCGGTGCACGGTGAAGTGAGGCACCTGGTGGCCCATGCCAAACTGGCGGAAGACCTGGGCATGAACAAGGACAACATTTTCCTGCTGGAGAACGGCGATTGTCTCGAAGTGAACAAACGCTCGGCGAAAGTCGTCAAGAATGTAGCTCACGCTCAGGGCGTCATGGTTGACGGCCTCGGCGTTGGTGATGTAGGCAGCATCGTGCTCCGCGACCGGAGGATGTTGTCGGAATCCGGCCTCATCATAGTCGTCGCCAGCATCGACAAGAGCTCGGGCAGAGTGGTCGCCGGACCGGATATCATTTCGCGCGGATTTGTATATGTGCGCGAGAACGAGGACCTGATAGACCAGGCTCAGGAAGTTGCCAGGAAGGCCCTGGCGCGCTGCAAAAAGCAGCACACAAAGGACTGGACGGCCATGAAGACAGCCGTACGGGACGATCTTCGCAGTTTCATTTACGGCAGAACGGAGCGCAGCCCGATAATACTGCCGATTTTCATGGAGGTTTGATATGAACGTATATAACGAGGCTCATAATCTGGAGAAAGCTATCCGGGAATCGGAAGAATACAAGCAGATGGAAGCGGCCAGGGTCAAGGTGGATGCCAACCCGGAACTGAAGAAAGTCATCGATGATTTTCACCAGAAGCAGATCGCGGTACAGACAAAGCAGATGCTGGGCGAAGAAGTGACTCAGGACGTGATGCAGTCGGTGCAGAACCTCTATCAGGTAGTCGCTCAGGATCCGCTGGCAGCCGAATTCCTGCAGTGCGAGATGAGGTTCGGCCTCATGATGCAGGACGTCTACCGCATACTCGGCGATGTGATGAACATCGGCAAATAGTGCACACTTGTAGATAAGAGCTTATTTTGGTATAATATGTACCGTGTTTTGACGGTAAGCACACAAAGCAAGCTTATAATATAAAGAAATGGAGAAATATAGATGATTTACGCAGGTGATTTCAGAAAAGGCATGACATTCGAGATCGATGGTGAACCCCACGTAGTGCTCGACTTCCAGCATGTAAAGCCGGGCAAGGGCGCTGCTTTCGTGAGGACCAAGTACAGAAACATCCTGACCGGTGCAACGAGAGAGGAAGCTTTCAACCCGGATCAGAAGTTCAACAAGGCCATCATCGAGACAAAGCAGATGCAGTATCTTTACAACGATGGTGACCTCTACTACTTCATGGACGAAGAGTCTTACGAGCAGATCCCTATCAGCAAGGAAATGGTCGAGGACGCTATCCAGTATTTGAGAGAGAACGATGAAGCCACGATCAAGTTCTACAACGATGCGCCGTTCCTGGTAGAGGCTCCGAACTTCGTTGACCTCAAGGTAGTGGATACGGAACCGGGCGTCAAGGGAGACACGGCTACTAACGTGACCAAGGCGGCTACAGTGGAGACGGGTGCTGTGATACAGGTACCTATCTTCATCGAAGAAGGTGAAGTGATCCAGATCGATACCAGATCGGGTGAGTATCTCGGAAGATCCAAATAAGAAAGCTACCGCAAGGGGACGCCAACGCGTCCCCGCGGCTTTTTTAGCCGTGCAGCGGTGAATAGTGATGGCAAAAAGAAGAAAGAAGAAACATAAGGGACCACTTGTCGTTCTGATAGTGGTCATCATAGTGATCGCTGCTATGTGCGGTTCTTATGTCGCCCTTGGAGCTCCCGTTGACAGCGGGAACAAATCAGAGGTCCTCGTCAGGGTCCGTCCCGGCAGCGGGACAGCGCAGATCGCGGCAACGCTCAAGGACAAGGGCCTCATAAAGAGCGAAGCGGTCTTCAGGCTGAAGGCGCGGACAAAGGCGCCCAGGTTCCAGGCCGGCACTTATAGTGTCAACAGATCCATGAGCAGCTCTGAGATCGTGGATCTCATAGCCAGCGGCAGGACCGCCGGCAAAACCTTTACGATAACCGAGGGCCAGCCTCTTTACAAGATCGCGGATCAGCTGGACAAAGCGGGTATCGTGAAGGAAAAAGATTTTTACCGCGAAGTCAAAAAAGGAAAATTCGATTACGGGTTCATGAAATATCTGCCGAGCGGAGAGACGCGGCTGGAGGGCTTCCTCTATCCGGATACTTATACTATCCCGCTCGATGCCACCGCGCACGAGGTCATCGACATGATGCTGAAACGCTTCAATGAGGTGGCCGGCGATAAAGACGATCTCTACAAGACGGTGATCAAGGCCTCGGTGATCCAGAAGGAGGCCGGCAATGCGGATGAAATGCGCAAGGTCTCCAGCGTCATCGACAACAGGATCAGGAAGGGCATGCCCCTGCAGATGGATTCCATAATCTCATACATACACAAACAGGACAAAATAAGGGCGACTTACAAGGATATAGAAGTCGATTCTGCTTATAATCCCTACAAAAACAAGGGACTGCCGCCGGGGCCGATATGCTCCCCCGGAAAGCAGGCTTTGCTGGCAGCAAGTGATCCGGCGCATACGGACTATCTCTATTTTGTAGCCAGCCCGAAAATGGATGGCACCAATGTATTTTCAGCGACTTCCGAACAGTTCATGAAGGACAAAGAGAAGTTCGACAAAGCTTATGAAAAATACATCAAAGAACATCCGGGTGAGGAATAAAAGAAGCTGATGAGCAACATTATAAACGAAGATATAACAGAATATCTGGACCAGATGTACGAGCCGATAAATCAGGCGATGGCGGAGTTCAGAAAGAAAGATGAACCCAAGATCCCCATCATCCGGCGCAACGCCGAAGCGCTGATGGCTGTGCTGCTGACCAAGCTTCAGCCGAAGAAAATACTGGAAATAGGCACGGCGACCGGTTACTCGGCGTCGGTGATGGCTTATGCCCTGCCGGAGTGCCTCATCACTACAATAGAGAGCTATGAACCGCGTTACCGGGCGGCGCTCGGCAATTTCGAAAAGCTCGGCATCGCCGATCGCATCGAAGCAAAGCTGGGTGACGGCAGCGATGTGCTCGAGGAAATGTATCAGAGCGGCTGCGGCATCTATGATTTTATTTTCATCGATGCGGCCAAGAGCCACTACCGTGAATTCTGGGACAAAGCTGTGAAAATGGGGGCTCCGGGTACTGTGGTGCTCTGTGACAATGTACTGCTGGACGGCATCGTTGCCGATGAAAAATATCTGGAAACCAGAAGGGACAGGACGAGCATGAGCCGCATGAGGGAATTCCTTGATTATATCAATAATAAGGAGGATGTAAAGACATGCGTGCTGCCGGTCGGCGACGGCATCAGCATCAGCGTTCTGAAGGATAGAAAATGAAGAAAATAGAACTCCTGGCTCCTGCCGGAGATCTTGAAAAGCTGAAGACCGCGTGTGAGTACGGCGCAGATGCCGTCTACTTTGGCGGTGAAATGTTCAGCCTCAGGGCCGGAGCAGGGAACATGGACCTCGATGAAATGAGGGAGGGCATAGAGTTTGCGCACCGGAGAGGAAAGAAGTGCCATCTTGCCTTCAATATATTTCCACATAATGAAGACATAGAGCCGATGGCAGAGTACCTTGAAAAAATAAAGGGACTCGGCATCGACGCTTTTATAGTGTCTGATCCGGGCACCATAGTCATGATCAGGGATATTGTGCCTGATGCGGAGATCCATCTCTCCACGCAGGCCAATATGACGAACTACCGCACCGCGAGGTTCTGGCACGAGCAGGGCGTCAAGAGGACGGTCCTCGCGCGCGAGCTGACACTCGGCGAAATACGTAAAATACGGGACAATATCCCCGAAGACATGGATATCGAAGCCTTCGTGCACGGAGCCATGTGCATCTCCTATTCGGGTCGCTGTCTGCTGTCAAACTTCATGATCGAGCGGGATGCCAACCGGGGACAGTGCGCGCACCCGTGCAGGTGGAAGTACGCGCTGGAGGAGGAAAAACGCCCCGGCGAATACTATCCGATCGAAGAGGATGACCGGGGGACGTACATCATGAACTCGAAGGACCTCTGCATGATCGAGCACATAGATGATCTGGCAAAGGCCGGGGTGACCTCTTTTAAGATCGAGGGACGCATGAAGAGCATGTATTATGTGGCGGTCACCGTGGGAGCTTATCGCAGGGCCATCGATGCCTATGAAGCAGACCCGCAGGGCTGGAAATTCGATCCCTCCTGGATGGAAGAGCTCTGCAAGGCCAGCCACCGGGAGTTCACGACCGGATTTTACTACGACAAGCCCAGCAACATGGATCAGAACTACCGTACCAGCGAATACATCAGAGAATATTCGTTCACCGGAGTCGTCAGGGATTACGATGCGGCGAGCGGCCTCGCCATGGTGGAGCAGAGGAACAAGATGAACGTCGGCGATGAGATCGAGATCTTCGGGCCGGATGCGGATTCGTTCAGTCAGCGGCTGGATGTGCTGCTCGATGAAGAAAAGCAGCCCGTAGAGTCGGCTCCCCACCCGCAGCAAAAGCTGTATATCAGGATGGAGCGGCCGGTGAAGAGGGATTATTTGTTGAGGAAGAAAAAATGATATTATTTTTAGAAGTCGTATTATTTGTCATAGTGGTACTGATATGTGGATTTCTTTCGGCGGCCGGCAAGGCCATAAATACGGTCAACCGCAACGATATCAGGAAGCTGGCGGATGATGGTGACCGGCGCGCGCAGAGGCTTACCGGGATTTTTGAGGACAGGTACAGGCTGCTGGCTACGGTGCAGGTGGTGGTCACTTTTGCCGGACTTCTGATCGGCGGCGTACTTGCTTATTCTTCTGTGGCCAGCTTCAGCGAAGTTTTCAGCTGTCTGGATGTTTTCTGGGCCCGTGTCGCCGCCATGGTGATCATGATGGTGGTCGCCAGCTGCATTTTCCTGGTGCTCGCACGCATATACCCGCAGCAGATAGCCATGCAGCATACCGAGGGTGTCGCTCTGGCGCTGTCGGGCTATGCACGCTTTTTCCTGGGATTGTGCCGTCCGTTCGTGGCCATTTCCAATGGATTCACCAACATGGTGCTCGTGATGACGAGGCAGCAGACCGGCATCTCCGATGAAGGATTTTCCGAGGAGGATGTGATGTCGATGCTGGAAGTCGGCCAGGAGACCGGTGAGATCAAAGAAGAAGGCAAGAAGATGATCAACTCCATCTTTGAGTTCGATGACAAGCTGGCTTATGAGATCATGACACCGCGAACGGATGTCTTTGCCATAGACATCAACGACGAGCCCTCGGAATATCTGGACAAAATGATGGAAATGCGCTATTCACGTATACCGGTCTACGATGACGACAGCGACAACATCATTGGCATCCTCAACATCAAAGACTATATGAGGAAGGCGTGGCAGTACGGCTTCGACAGTGTTTACATTGAAAAAATTCTCCGGGAACCCTTCTTCGTGCCGGATTCCAAGAATATAGACTCTCTGTTCTTCGAACTGCAAAAGCAGCGGCAGCACATAGCAATACTCATCGACGAATACGGCGGCTTTACCGGTATCGTGACTATGGAGGACATCATAGAGGAAGTTATGGGCGATATCGACGATGAGTACGATGAAGCCGAACCGCAGGTCGAAAAGGTCTCCGAAGACACGTTCTATATCGACGGAGCCATGGACCTTGACGATGTCAACGAGGAGACCGGAGCTCAGCTGGAGTCCGAGAACAGCGAGACCGTGGGCGGACTGCTGACCGATATCATGGGCGAGATTCCCGATGATAATGATCACTGTGACCGCAAGGTCGAATATGAGAATTATCTCTTCACGATCGAATCGGTCAAGGATCGCCGCCTGGAGCGCATCAAGATGCAAATCCTGCCCAAAACAGCCGCCAGAGATGAAGATAACGATGATGAAAAACAAGATGACGGAGCCGAAGAATGAAGATAGCCTTTCACACTCTGGGATGCAAGGTCAACCAGTATGAGACCGAGGCCATGAAGGAGCAGTTCGCCCGCGACGGTCACCAGATTGTGGGTGAGAGCGACTTTGCCGATGTATATATAATCAACACATGTACGGTCACCGGCCTTGCGGATCGCAAGTCGCGGCAGTACATACGCAGAATGAAGAAAAAGAATCCCCGCAGCGTCGTCGCGGTGACCGGATGTTATGTCCAGGTGAACCCCGATGAGGTAAGCTCGCTGCCGGAGGTCGATATCCTCGCCGGCGTGAACGAAAAGCACAGGATCATCGACTATGTAGATGACTTTCGCCGGCAGCGCGGGGAACACCTGCAGCAGGAGCACATCCTGGAACGCGGTGATCTGTCGGCTTATGAGGAGATGGGCACCATCACCAGCATGGAGTCGCGCACCCGCGCCTATATCAAGATCGAGGAGGGCTGTGACAGGTTCTGCAGTTACTGTGTGATCCCCTACGCCAGGGGGCCGGTGCGCAGCCGCAGTGAGGATGCGATCCTGCGGGAAGCTGCCAGCCTTGTGAAGGCGGGCTTTAAAGAATTGATACTGACCGGCATCAACACAGCACTGTATGCCGACCTTCCTTCTCTGCTGGCAAAGCTGGACGAGATGGAGGGCGTTTTTCGCGTACGTCTTTCTTCGCTGGAGCCGACTGTTATCGATGCAGATTCCGTAAAGGAGCTGTTCGGCTTCAAAAGGCTCTGCCATCATCTGCACCTCTCGATGCAGAGCGGCAGTGACCGTGTGCTGGCGGCGATGGGCAGGCCGTACGACAGAGAGGACTTCTTCCGCATTGTGGACGAACTGCGTAAGTTCGATCCGCTGTACGGTATCACTACCGACATGATCGTGGGTTTTCCCGGCGAGACCGAGGAGGATTTCCTGGATACGCTGGATGCGGTGGACCGCGTCAGGTTCGGCAAGGTGCATGCCTTCCGCTATTCGGACAGGCCGGGAACGGCGGCCAGCGCCATGGCAGAAAAAATAGATCCCGCGCTCAAGAAAGAGCGTGCCGAGAGGCTGGCGCAAAAAGGAGAAGCCGCGGCTGCGGCCTTCTTTGCTGAAAATGAAGGCGCGACCGCGCAGGTGCTCTTCGAGCAGCCTGATGAAGAAGATGGTACTATCAGCGGATATGCGGGCAACTATATCAGGGTATACACAGATCTTGACAGGGAACTGGAAAACGAGTTCGCTGATGTGGTGATCACGCATCCGTACAGGGATGGTGTATATGGAAAAAGGATGTGAGTTTGAGTGAGCGAAGACAGGAGCAGCCTTGGAAGGGCACTGGGAAGGACCGATGTTATCGCGCTGGGTTTCGGCACGATGGTCGGCTGGGCCTGGATAGTGGTGATTACTTCGTGGGTGACTAAGGCTGGTTTTTGGGGTGCTCTGATCGCTTATGGCGGCGGCATCGGCATAGTGCTCCTGATAGGGCTGGTCTATGGAGAACTCACAGCGGCACTGCCGCTGTCCGGCGGCGAGATGGTGTTCGCTTATCGTGCCGGAGGCAAGACATTCGGCTGGGTCGTCGGCTGGATGCAGATCCTGGCAAACACGGGTGTGGCCGCATGGGAGGGCATCGCCCTGGCATCTGCAATGGACAGGCTGCTGCCTCTGGAGCACAGGGTCTACCTCTGGGATATTGCCGGGGAACCCGTCTATCTTTCGTGGAGCCTCATCGGTATCGTAGGAGCTGTCTTCATCATGGTATTGAATCTCCTGGGCCTGCGGCAGACGATAATTTTTCAGATCGTGGCCAGCTTTGTGGTCATCGCTGCCGGACTGATGATGGCGCTTGGCGGCATCACTTACGGCGGCTTTGAAAACATCGAGCCGGGGACCCTGGACCTTAAGGACAAATTATACGTGGTCATGGCGCTGCCGGCTCTCATGAGCGGGTTTGGAGTGATCCCGAGATCGGCGGAAGAGATGAATATCGGGCGCCGTGAGATAGGCAGGATGATAGTAGTCTGCATCATACTGGCGGCGGTCTGGTATCTGATGATAATAATCGCGGTCGGTGTGGGAGCACCGCCGGAGGTGACAGGGTCGGGGGATCTTCCTGTGATCAACGTGGTCATCTATATATTTGGAAACGATAACTTTGCGGTATTCTTTATTGTCGTCGGTCTGCTGGGCATCTTCACCAGCTGGAACGGATTCTTCATCGGGGCCACGCGGCTGCTGTTTGCCATGGGACGTGCGAAGATGCTGCCCGGGATCTTCGGCAGGCCGGGGCGTCGCTTTCACACGCCATGGGCGGCAACGCTGCTGGTGGGCTGTATCTGCGCAGTCATGCCGCTGCTGGGAAGCCGCGTACTCGAGTGGATGATCAACATCAGTTCGGCGTGTACCATGGTGTCCTATTGTTGTGTCAGCTACAGTATGCTGGCGCTCCGCATCCGCGAGCCCGGACTGGTGCGCCCGTTCCGGGTGGGAAAGAGCAAGTGGCCATCGCTGCTGATATTCCTGTTGACAATCATCTACCTGGGCTCTTATATTTTCTATGCGATTTCCGGGGGCGGTTATCTGCCGGTGGCCATTGTCATCGCCGCCTGGTTTGCATTTGGATTGTTGATGCAGCTGGTGACCAAAGCCAGCCATCGCAATATATCGGACGCGGAACAGGAAGTCCTCATATTCGGAGAACGACTGGCGCGCCCTCAGCGAAAGCGGGGTGACGCGCAGTGAAGAGAAGAGCAATGGTGCTCCTGTTCTTTGTGATGGCAGGCCTGATCGCAGGGCTGTTGATCTATGGTCTCCATGATTCGCCGGTCAACGTCCATAATGATGAAATGGATGGTGTCACCTTCAGTAAACAGGAAGAAAGCTGGATCAGGAACAAGGACAAGCTGACAATATCTACGGAACCGTCTCTGGCTGAATTGACAAAACCTTCAGGTGAGATTTATGCGGTGCTGCTCAATGTATTCGACGGCAGCGGCCTGAAACTCGATTTTGTAAAGGGAAAAGCTGATTTGCGTCTGGTGGGCGTGACCAACGGGAACCGGGACACCCTGCTGCGCCAGGGGCGGCTTACGGTGCCCATAACTCAGATCTCGGGTGTTCTCTTCCGCAGAGCAGGAAAGAACAGGAAAAATACTGTTGTCGTGATCAGAAACGATTTCAGCAGGCGTGAAATACGCGCAATGAGGTACAACGGTATCCGGCTGAAAGTGATCATCTGCAGCAATATGCAGCAGGCCGTGGATAAGGCACGAAGCATCAATGCGGGTTATATCGCAGGTGAAGAGACCATGATGCGGTCTGTGCTGGCCGCTGAAAAGCTGGATCGCACATATCTTTCGACAGGAAAGAGCGTATTCAGAGAAAACATCTGTATGCTGGTGCCCCGGGGGCAGACCATGGAGTATCGGATCGTAAATACATATGCGCAGCATATAGCTTATGGTGTTGCCCGTTACTCCAACAGCCTGATACTCATCGTCATCATCCTGGCTGCAGTGGCCGCGGCTCTGTTCATATACCTCTTTTCATCGGGCAATCTTTACAGCGAATTGTCATACTGGATGCAGCAGCTGAGAGAGAGCAGATCGGAGTTGAATGCGACCTTCAACGGCGTTCCCATGATGATGGCGGAGATGTCCCCTGAAGGGACTGTGGAAGACGCGAATACACAGATGCTGAAACGCGTGGGCTGCACTATATCCGATATTATAGGGAATGAGGTCGGAGAAGTGATGGGCTTCAGTGCACAGAACATGCAAAAGCTGGATCGCCTGCTGGAGCAGGTGAGACAGAGCGGCGAAGGCGGCAGCCTGACGGTAAAGGATGGCGGCAAAATATATGATATAGATGTATATCCTATTGAACAGGGGAAGGGCGGCAAGAATATGCTGCTCTTCATCGCCAGCGATGTGACCGAGCTGCGGACGGCACAGCGGCAGATGCTGCAGCAGAACAAGATGGCGGCAGTGGGACAGCTGGCCGTCGGTGTGGCTCATGAGATAAGGAATCCTCTCGGCATCATACGCAATTACTGTTATGTGCTCAAAAACACCGATGATCCCAAGCTGAAAGAGCAGGCGGTAGCGACTATTGAAAAGTCTGTGGACCGTTCCGGCAATATCATCACCACACTGCTCGATTTTTCACGTCAGTCGGATATGCAGGCCAGGAACTTCATGATAAGGCAGCATATCGAGGAGGTCCTTCGCCTGCACCAGGGCTCTATAAAGAAGAAAAATATTACGGTAAACTTGAGCCCCGGGGACGATTTTGATGTTACACTGAGTGTAGAATCCTTCGATATGATACTCATGAACCTCGTATCTAACGGCGTCGATGCCATCGGCGAGGGAGGTACGGTAGATATCGGGCTGGGAAAGAATGATGACAGCTTTGAGATGCGGATCGCGGACGACGGGTGCGGCATGGATGAAGACGTTCTCAAGGATATTTTCAACCCTTTTTTCACCACCAAAGAAGGATCCAAAGGAAATGGACTGGGCCTTTATATAGTGTATAATGAAGTAAATAAGATGAACGGCAGCATATCGGTGGAAAGTGAACCCGGCAGGGGCACGAAATTCTGCATACGATTGCCGCGAAATGGAGGAGCAGATGGCATCTAAGATCGATATTCTGGTAGTCGATGACGAGCAGGATTACTGCGACGTTCTGCGAATGATACTGGAAAGCAAAGGTTATAATGTGGAGACCAGGAACAACGGTGCCGATGCACTGCGCTGCCTGGAACTGAACAATTTCGACCTGGTAATCACAGATCTGATGATGCCGGAGATGAACGGCATGGATCTGCTGAAAGAAATAAAGCGGCGCGGCGTATCCGCCGAAGTTATCGTACTCACTGCGTACGGGACTATCGAAAGAGCGGTGGAAGCTATGAAGGAAGGCGCTTTCGGATATGTCACCAAGGGAAATGATCCCGAGGAACTGCTGCTGGAGGTCTCCAAGGTCTGTGAAGTCAAGAAGATCCAGCAGGAAAACCAGGCCCTGAAGAGCAAGCTGGGAAACTTTGACTATATGCTGGAGAGCAAAAGTGAAAATTACCGCCGCATGCTGGTTCTGGCAGAGCGGGCCGCGGCCAGCGATTCTAATATCCTGATACTCGGAGAGTCGGGGGCCGGTAAAGAAGTCCTTGCCGACTACATACACAAGAAGAGCAGCCGCAGCAATCGCAACTTTATGGAGCTGAATTGCCAGGCTTTATCGGAGAGTATCCTGGAATCGGAACTCTTCGGGCATGAAAAGGGCTCTTTCACAGGGGCTGACAAGCGTCATATCGGGCTCTTTGAAGTAGCCGACAAGGGTACTCTTTTTCTTGATGAGATCGGCGGTGTTTCTATGAACCTGCAGGCGAAACTGCTGAAGGTGATCGAGAACAAGGAAATATACCGCCTGGGGTCGACCACACCGATCCATACCGACTTTCGTCTGATAACGGCCACTAACAGAAACCTTGAGAGCGATATGCAGGAAGGCCTTTTCCGCGATGACCTGTATTACAGGCTGAGCACGATCGTTCTGGAACTGCCTCCTCTGCGTGAACGCAGAGATGATATACCGCTTTTTATCGACTATTTTCTGCAGCAGTATCAGGTTGAGATGAAGAAAAAAATCACCGATGTCGATCCCGAAGTCAAAGACTTTCTTTTGAACTATGATTATCCCGGGAACATTCGCGAGTTGAAGAATATGATCGAGCGCATGGTGGTCCTCTCCGAACATGGAGAGATACGCAGCGATTATCTGCCTTCTTCAGCGGTTCGCAAGCATGAGCATGAAGACGCGCCGGCAGATTTTTCCGGTGGAATGGAACTGTCGCTGAAGGAATACCGGGGCAGGGCAGAGAAGGCGTATATCAGCGAACTGCTAAAGCGTTATCAGGGTGACCTCAACCGGGTGGCCAAAACTCTGTCTATTTCCCGCAGACAGCTGCTGAACAAACTGAATGAATACGAATTAAGATAATATTTCTTTGTTTTCTCTTTTTACCGACGAAATTGGCATGCTATTTGTATATTAATAGTATGGTGAGAAAATGCAGCAATAATTTGCATGCCGGCGAAAAGGTTGAAATTTCAACCAAATGGCTCCTCCTACGGGAATCAATCGGAAAGAAATTTCGTTCCTGTGCCGGAAAAATATTTCTCATGGACTAATTTCTAAATCTTACTATTTGAAAAGGAGTGGTAAAATGAGTCAACAAGAAGGACAAAGAGAAGAACTAGCTCGTTCGATGAATATGAGCGACGTTCTCGCACTCGCATTCGGTACTATGATCGGCTGGGGCTGGATCATGCTGGCCGGACAGTGGGTAGGAACCGGTGGAACAGTTGGAGCTATCCTCGCGTTCGCACTGGGAGCAGTAATGTGTATGTTCGTAGGACTGGCATACGCTGAGCTGACACCGGCACTGCCGTTGTCAGGTGGAGAACTCGTATTCTCCTTCAGAGCTATGGGTTACAATGCATCCTGGTTCACAGGCTGGATGATCACCCTGGCTTATGTAGGTGTAGCAGCTTGGGAAGGCCCGGCGATCGCAAATGCGCTCGACTACCTGTTCAGGCCGTATCTGCCTGCAGGTCCGACACTCTGGACTATCCAGGGATCGTCGGTAGGAACTACATTCCTCATCATTGGAATCGTAGGCGCACTCATTCTGACAATCATCAATGTCAACGGCGTAAAGACGGCAGCAACATTCCAGACTGTAGCTACAATCGCTATGGCAATCGGCGGAGTTGCATTCTTCGTCTGTGGCGTCATCAACGGAAAAACAGATTATCTGGTACCTGCTTTCACAAGCAAGACAGGTCTGGTAAACGTAATCCTGATGGTACCTGCTATGTTCGTAGGATTCGACGTAATCCCGCAGGCTGCTGAGGAAATGAACATCCCGCTGCCGAAGATCGGACAGGTAATCGTAATCTCCATCCTGCTGGCAGCAGCATGGTACATGCTGATGATATTCGCATGTGCTATCAGTGCACCACACGAAGTCAGATACGATCCTAACGATCCCGGAAAGATCGGTGTTGCTGAATCATTTGCATATGCTATGAACAGCCCGGTATTCGGAAAGATCATCATCGTAGCTGCAATGTGCGGAATACTGACATCATGGAACGGATTCTTCATCGGAGCTTCCCGTGTACTGTTCTCAATGGGCAGAGCAAGGATGCTGCCGAAGATCTTCGCACAGGTCAACCCGAAGCACAAGAGCCCGCAGTTCGCAATCATCCTGGTAGGTATCATCTGCATGGTATCACCTGTACTGGGCAAGGGCGCACTGGTATGGTTCGTAGATGCAGCTGCAATGGGAACAGTAGTAGCATACTTCATGGTATCGCTGTCCTACCTGATCCTGAAGAAGAAAGAGCCTGAACTCGACAGACCTTACGAGATCAAAGGCGGCGGCGGAATATTCGTCGGTATCATGGCTGTAGCCGTCGCTTTCTTCTTCCTCTATCTGTATCTGCCGCTTGGATCCCCGGCACCGCTCACAGGAATCGAGTGGGGCATCGTAGGAATCTGGCTGGTACTCGGAGTGATCTTCTTCCTCATCAACAAGGCAAGCCTTGCTAAGGAATACAATACTCCTGAGAAGAAGGAAGAATGGAAGAAGTACGTAGAATACATGATGTTCGGAGACGAATACAAGAGATTCTAGGACTAAATGGTTTATCACTCTGCATTCAGGCAGAGCCAGAAAAGATAAAGTGTATAACGTTGGAAGCTGGCAGGAATTCATCCTGCCAGTTTCTTTTTTTTTGGCCGGGGTTATCAGGATTCTGCATATAGTCATACGTATTTAAGCGATATTTTTCTTTACTTTTGCAAATCTGCGTGGTACTATGTACGCGGAGGAAAAAAGTTGCGTGCTTGTGTGAATTTATAAACGTTGAAAAATCAACGACACTTAATTCTTATAAGAAAGAGAGGAAATCACACGGCAGCGAAAAAGGAAATTTTTTTCCGACAGAAATAATATTTTATCTTACTATTAGTAAAGGAGTGGTAAAATGAGTCAACAAGAAGGACAAAGAGAAGAGCTTGCTCGTGCAATGAACATGGGCGACGTTCTCGCACTCGCGTTCGGTACTATGATCGGCTGGGGCTGGATCATGCTGGCCGGACAGTGGGTAGGAACCGGTGGAACAGTTGGAGCTATCCTCGCGTTCGCACTGGGAGCAGTAATGTGTATGTTCGTAGGACTGGCATACGCTGAGCTGACACCGGCACTGCCGTTGTCAGGTGGAGAACTCGTATTCTCCTTCAGAGCTATGGGTTACAATGCATCCTGGTTCACAGGCTGGATGATCACCCTGGCTTATGTAGGTGTAGCCGCTTGGGAAGGCCCGGCGATCGCAAATGCGCTCGACTACCTGTTCAAGCCGTATCTGCCTGCAGGTCCGACACTCTGGACTATCGAAGGTTCATCAGTAGGAACTACATTCCTCATCATCGGAATCGTAGGCGCACTCATTCTGACAATCATCAATGTCAACGGTGTAAAGACCGCAGCAACATTCCAGACAGTAGCTACAATCGCTATGGCGATCGGCGGAGTTGCATTCTTCGTCTGCGGCGTCATCAAGGGCGATACAGACTATCTGGTACCTGCTTTCACAAACAAGACAGGTCTGGTAACCGTAATCCTGATGGTACCTGCTATGTTCGTAGGATTCGACGTAATCCCGCAGGCTGCTGAGGAAATGAACATCCCGCTGCCGAAGATCGGACAGGTAATCGTAATCTCCATCCTGCTGGCAGCAGCATGGTACATGCTGATGGTATTCGCATGTGCTATCAGTGCACCACACGAAGTCAGATACGATCCTAACGACCCCGGAAAGATCGGTGTTGCCGAAGCATTCACATATGCTATGAACAGCCCGGTATTCGGAAAGATCATCATCGTAGCTGCAATGTGCGGAATACTGACATCATGGAACGGATTCTTCATCGGAGCTTCCCGTGTACTGTTCTCAATGGGCAGAGCAAGGATGCTGCCGAAGATCTTCGCACAGGTCAACCCGAAGCACAAGAGCCCGCAGTTCGCAATCATCCTGGTAGGTATCATCTGCATGATCTCACCTGTACTGGGCAAGGGCGCACTGGTATGGTTCGTAGATGCAGCTGCAATGGGAACAGTAGTAGCATACTTCATGGTATCGCTGTCCTATCTGATCCTGAAGAAGAAAGAGCCTGAACTGAAGAGGCCTTACGAAATCAAAGGCGGCGGTGGAATATTCGTCGGTATCATGGCTGTAGCAGTAGCACTCTTCTTCCTCTATCTGTATCTGCCGCTTGGATCCCCGGCACCGCTCACAGGAATCGAGTGGGGTATCGTAGGAATCTGGCTGGTACTCGGAGTCATCTTCTTCCTCATCAACCAGGCAAGCCTGAAGAAGGAATACAATACACCTGAGAAGAAGGAAGAATGGAAGAAGTTCGTAGAATACATGATGTTCGGAGACGAATACAAGAGATTCTAGGACTAAATGGTTTATCACTCTGCATTCAGGCAGAGCCAAAAAAGATAAAGTGTATAACGTTGGGAAAAGACAGGGCAGTAAACTCTGTCTTTTCCTTTTGGTTTGTGCTAAAATGAGCATAAGGAGGGCAGAAATATGAGTGATTGTTTATTCTGCAAGATCGCGGCCAAAGAAATACCAGGCAAGATAGCTTATGAAGATGACAAGATACTGGTTTTCCATGACGTGGATCCGCAGGCTCCGGTGCATGTACTGATGATCCCGAAAAAGCATATCAGCAGCATCAACGACGTAAAGGAAGAAGATGCAGAGCTGCTGGCTTATATGATGGAAAAGATCAAAGACGTTACCGCGGATCTGGGACTCGACGATGGATATCGTGTGGTTATCAACTGCGGTGAGGACGGACTGCAGACCGTTCAGCACCTGCATTTGCATATTTTAGGCAAGAGAAAGTTGACATGGCCTCCGGGTTGATAGTATAATAAAAAGGCTATAGGCATTATAATATATAATGTCAGGAGGTGAAACAAGTTAATGGCACAGGTAATCGTTAAAGAAAACGAAAGCTTGGAGAGCGCTCTGAAGAGATTCAAGAGATCATGCGCCAGAGATGGAGTCATGAGTGAACTCAGAAAGAGGGAGCACTATGAAAAACCAAGCGTGAAGAGGAAAAAGAAATCTGAAGCAGCCAGAAAAAAGGCTAACAAGAGATACTAGGCTTTAGAGAAGAGGTGTAAAGTATTGACCTTAAAAGAACAGCTGATGAATGACTTCAAGGAGGCGATGAAAGCTCACGACAAAGTCAGAAAAAACACCATCAGCTTTGCGCGAGCAGCTATAAAGCAGGAGGAGATCGACAAGAAAACCGAGTTGAAAGATGAGGATGTCGTGGCGATACTTGCTAAACAGGTCAAAATGAGAAAAGACGCACTGCCGGAATTTGAATCGGCGGGACGCAACGACCTGGCGGATGCTTACAAGGCAGAGATAGACGTGCTGACGGCGTACCTGCCGGAGCAGATGTCTGAGGAAGAAATCAGGAACATAGTGACCGAAGCCGCGGCCGGTCTGGGTATAGACGGAGGTAAAAAGAACATGGGCAAGCTCATGGGAACCGTAATGCCAAAGGTAAAGGGACGAGCTGACGGAAATGAGGTACGAAAAATCATAGAAGACTTCCTCGCATAATATGAAAGTCAAATGGCCCGATCAAAACGGGCCATTTCTTTTTGAAGGAGTTTATATTTGGATAATATCATAAAGGTGAGATTACATGAAGGCCTGGACAGGAGCGAACTGTTCGGCAGTATGGACAGCAATCTGATGCTGCTCAAGGAAGCAATGAACATCGATATCATCCAGCGTGACAATGAACTGGTGGTCAAGGGAGAGGATGCCGCCAGGGCTGAGAAAGTCATCAACGAGATGATATCCATCATAGATTCGGGGGAACAACTGGACAGCCAGAAAGTGAATTATGTCATAGCGCTGGCGGATAAGGGCATGTCCTACCGTGAGAATGATATCGAAAAAGACATCATCTGCTATACGCACATGGGAAAACCGCTGCGCCCGAAGACCATCGGACAGAAACACTATGCGAATTCCATCAGGAACAAGGATGTGGTATTCGGCATCGGACCGGCGGGCACCGGTAAGACCTACATCGCGGTGGCCATGGCGGTCAGCGCATTCAAGAAAAAAGATGTCGAAAAACTGATCCTGGCGAGGCCGGCCGTGGAAGCCGGGGAGAGACTGGGCTTTCTGCCGGGGGACCTCCAGGAAAAGGTGGATCCCTATATGCGGCCTCTCTATGATGCGCTCTACGATGTGCTGGGCAGAGACAGCACTATGCGCCTCAAGGAAAAGGAAGTCATCGAGATCGTGCCGCTGGCTTACATGAGGGGGCGTACGCTTGACAACGCCTTCATCATCCTCGATGAGGCCCAGAATACCACCAGGGAACAGATGAAGATGTTCCTCACCAGGATGGGCTTTGGATCGAAGATGGTGATCACGGGGGACATCACGCAGATCGACCTGCCCCGGGGCAAGACATCCGGACTCGTGGAAGCCTCGCGTGTGCTGCGCAATGTGAAGGACATAGATTTCTGTTATCTGAAAGAAGCCGATGTTGTGCGTCACCAGCTGGTGCGCAAAATAATCGGCGCGTATGAAAAGTATTACAAAGAAAATCCGGGAGACGTTGACGAATGGAGTTAGTGATAAGCGAAGAGATGTACGGACTGGAGGCACTGACCGGCGAACTGCGGCGTGCAGCTGAGCTGGCGCTGGAGCGCGAGGGGGTTTCTCCTGACGGTATCGAAGTCAGTCTCACATTTGTTGACGAGGAAGAGATCAGGGAACTGAATGGAGCTTACCGCGGCATCGACCGCGTCACCGATGTCCTTTCTTTCCCTCAGTTTGAATCGCCTGAAGACATCCCCGGTGCGCAGAAAGTGCTGCTGGGTGATGTCGTCATCTGTCGCCAGCAGGCGGAGAGGCAGGCTGAGGAGTACGGCCATTCCAGGGAGCGCGAGCTGGTCTATCTCTTCGTGCACAGCATATTCCATCTGCTGGGCTACGATCATATTCAGGATGATGACAAGCGCGAGATGCGGAAGGCGGAAGAAGAGGTAATGGCCCGCCTGGGCCTTGAAAGGAAGTGAGGAGATGTACAGGGAATTATATCGCAGGGCGCGGCAGGCACTGGCAAACGCTTATGCGCCGTACTCGGGATTCAAAGTCGGAGCTGCCATCAGGACCGGGAGCGGCAGAATCTACACCGGCGTGAACGTGGAGAATGCATCTTATGGAGCTGCGATATGCGCTGAAAGGACGGCTGCCTGCAAGGCAGTCAGTGAAGGCGACCGTGAATTCGAGGCTATCGCTATAGCCAGCAGCGACGGAGCCGCCTGGCCGTGCGGGATCTGCAGGCAGTTCCTGTCCGAGTTCAGCACGGATATGCAGGTGATTACCGGCGACAATGAAGATCATCTTGAAGTTCTGGAACTATCTGAATTATTACCGAAAGGATTCAAAATTTGAAAAGCGGATTTATTAGCATTACAGGCAGGCCTAATGTAGGGAAGTCGACCCTTTTGAACGCGATACTGGGCGAGAAGATCGCCATCACTACCAGCAAGCCGCAGACGACGAGAAACAGCGTGCGCGGCATCTACACCGATGACGAGGCACAGATGATTTTCCTGGACACCCCCGGCATACACAAGCCGAGGAACAAGCTGGGAGAATACATGACGGATGTGGCTTTGTCTGCAATGAACGATGTCGACATAATTCTTTTTCTGGTCGATGACGAGCTCTCGGCGGAACCCGGGGACAAGTTCATCGTGGACAGGCTGGCGCAGACGGAGACCCCGAAGATCCTCGTGATCAACAAGCTGGACGAGATAGGGCCCGAAAAATACCTCAAGATCTTTGAGGAATACAAAGAGCTGGGTATGTTCGATGAAATAATCGGGATCTCCGCACTCAAGAAGACAAATATCAGCGACCTGATAGCGGCACTGAAGGCGAGACTGGACGAAGGGCCGGCTTATTACCCGGCGGATATGGTCACCGACCATCCGGAACGCTTTATAGTCAGCGAAATCATCAGGGAGAAGCTGCTGATGTATCTTGACCAGGAGATCCCGCACGGTGTCGCCGTGGAGATCGAAAAGTACGAGGAACAGGAAAATCTGACGCGCATCAGCGCTGTAATATACTGCGAGAAGAAGTCACACAAGTCGATAATCATCGGCAAAGGGGGCCGCAAGCTGAAAGGCGTGGGCAAGAGCGCGCGCGAAGAGATCCAGAAGCTGACAGGCACCAAAGTCTATCTGCAGTTGTGGGTCAAGGTAAAGGAAAACTGGCGTGACTCTGATTTCATGCTATCCAACTTCGGATACAAGGAATAGCGGATGTATACGGATACTGAAGGAATCATATTAAGACAGACCAAGATCGTAGGCGGAAGGCGCATGCTGGTGCTCTTCTCCAAAAAGTACGGCAAGATCAGTGCGGGCTCCTTCATCAACGAGAAGGGACGCAGCAAGAGCGCTCTGGCCATGAGGCCGTTCACTCACGGCAGGTACGAGCTCTACAAGAAGGGCAGCTATTTCAACATCAACGGCGCGGAGACCATCGAGAGCTATTACCGCATCGGCGAGGATGTCGACAAGTACATGAACGCTTCCTACTGCCTGGAGCTGGTAGACAAGCTGCTGGAGGAAGGTGAACCCGCGCCGGGGCTGTTCAATCTGACGTGCGATCTGCTGGCGGAGATGGAAAAGCGCCGCGGCAGGTACCTGACTCTGGTCCTGGCATTTGAAGTGAAGGCCCTGCGTCAGATCGGATATCTGCCGGAACTGGACAGGTGCGTATCCTGCGGCAAAGAAAAGGAAGCCGCAGCCTTCAATGTTCCCGGGGGCGGCATCATGTGCGCAGACTGCGCAAAGTATACAAAAAATACGAATCGCGATTTATTGATTTATGATATCGATTTTGGTATAGTTAATGTGTTAAAGTACTTTCTGGGACATCCCCTGGAAAGTTTGGAAAAACTGGCTTTAAAGGAAGAAAATATATCTCTCATCAGGACCATACTCAGAGAATATCTGAGATACCATCTGGGCATCGAGGAACTGAAGAGCGAGAACCTGATATAGGTCACAAAATCATACAAGGAGGTAATAGGTATGGAAGTCACTCTGGAAAAGATTGAACTGGTAAAAGACAGGACTGGAGTTAGTTACAAGGATGCGAAAGATGCGCTGGAAGCTGCCGACGGCAGCGTGGTAGACGCTATCATCAACATCGAGGAGACAATCGATTCGATCAAGAGGAGCTCCGCCAAAGAGCAGGGCGCTGCTGTGGTCGATGCTATAAAGGATCTGATCAAAAAGGGCAACGTATCTAAGATAAATGTCAAGAGCAAGGATGGCGAGACGCTGGTAAATGTACCGGTCAACGTAGGCATCATAGGTGCGGTGATCGCACCATGGGGAATGATCGCTGCAATTGCGGCAACCATAGGCTTCAAGTGCGTGGTTGAGATCGTCAAGGATGACGGCACGATCATCGATGTCAGCGACCGTGCTTCCGATTTTGCCGGTAAGGCCAGAGAAAAGGGCAGCGAGTTTGCAGATGCTGCTAAATCAAAGGCTACAGAGATGCACGGAAAGGTAAAGGACAAGGCCAGTGGAGCATTCGATGATGCAAAGGATGCTGCTCAGGGCGCTTTTGATTCCGCTGTAGATAAGGCAGCCGGCGCTTTTGACAAGACTGCAGAGGCGGTCAAGAGCAAATTGGGAAAGGAAGACGAAGAATATTCTTTTGAATAGTTGAGAAAGAGGCGTAGATGAGCACAGAAGTAACAATGGACAAAATCGTGGCTCTGGCAAAAGGCAGAGGATTCGTTTATCCCGGTTCGGAAATTTACGGTGGTCTGGCAAACACATGGGACTACGGTCCGCTTGGTGTTGAATTCAAAAACAACATCAAAAAGGCCTGGTGGCAGAAGTTTGTACAGGAATCCAAGTATAATGTAGGATTGGATGCCGCCATATTGATGAACCCGAAGACCTGGGAAGCATCAGGTCATGTAGGAGGATTTGCGGATCCTCTTATTGATTGCAAAGCCTGCAAGGCTAGGTTCAGAGCCGACAAACTGATCGAGGATCACATGAAGGAGACAGGCGCTCCCGTGGAGACCGTCGACGGCTGGCCGAACGAAAAGCTGGAAGCTTATATCAGGGACAATGGAGTCAAATGTCCTGAATGCGGTAAGAGCGATTTTACCTGCATCAGGCAGTTTAACCTCATGTTCAAGACCTTCCAGGGCGTTACCGAAGACAGTAAATCAGAAATATATCTCAGGCCGGAGACCGCGCAGGGTATATTTGTCAATTTCGCTAATGTACAGAGGACATCGAGAAAGAAGATCCCCTTTGGCATCGCGCAGATCGGCAAATCCTTCAGAAACGAGATCACTCCGGGAAACTTTACATTCAGGACCAGGGAATTCGAGCAGATGGAGCTGGAGTTCTTCTGCAAGCCGGGAACGGATCTGGAATGGCACAAGTACTGGAAAGAGCACTGTGTCAAGTTCCTCGAGAGCCTGGGAATGTCCAACGAAAATATGAGATTGAGAGATCACGGCGAGGAAGAACTCTCGCATTACAGCAACGCAACGACGGATATCGAGTATCTGTTCCCGTTCGGATGGGGCGAGCTGTGGGGAATCGCCGACAGGACCGATTTCGATCTCAAGCAGCACATAGAGTATTCAGGACAGAAGATGGAGTACATCGATCCTGAGAGCCATGAAAGATATGTACCTTATTGTATAGAACCTTCACTGGGAGCCGACAGAGTTGCTCTGGCGTTCCTCATCGAAGCTTACAATGAGGAGACCGTTGTTAACGGCAAGGGTAAGGAAGAAACGAGGACCGTGATGAAGTTCCATCCGGCCTTAGCGCCATACAAGGCGGCGATATTGCCACTGGCCAAGAAACTGGCCCCCATAGCTGAGCCAATCCATGAAGAATTGTCAAAGTACTTCATGGTTGACTATGATACAGCCGGATCGATAGGAAAAAGATATAGGAGAGAGGACGAAATAGGGACGCCATTCTCGATCTGTGTTGATTTCGACACAGAAGAAGATCACTGCGTGACCATTCGCGATCGCGACACCATGGAACAAATCAGACTGCCAATCGACGAGGTAAGAAGTTATATTGAGGAAAAGCTTAGATTTTAAGGAGCTGATAAACATGGAAAAGTTTGTTTATTCTTTTAACGAAGGCTCGAAAGACATGAGGAGTCTTTTGGGCGGAAAAGGTGCAAACCTTGCCGAGATGACAAAGATCGGTCTGCCGGTGCCCTTCGGGTTCACGGTAACCACCGAAGCCTGCAATAAGTATTATGATGATGGTGAAAAGCTGAGCGATGATATCGTAGACCAGATATTCGAGAAGCTCGATGAGCTGGAAACTGTATCCGGCAAAAAGTTCGGCAGCGCTGCTAATCCGCTGCTGGTATCGGTCAGGTCGGGTGCTGTATTCTCCATGCCGGGAATGATGGACACCATCCTGAACCTCGGTCTCAACGAAGAGACTGTCAAGGGACTGGCAAAACTGACTGAAAACGAGAGATTCGCTTATGACAGCTACAGAAGATTCATCCAGATGTTTGGCGACGTTGTCATGGAGATACCGAAGACAAAGTTCGACAGGATATTCGATGGAAAGAAAGAAGAAAAAGGCTGTAAATACGATGTAGAACTGACCACTGAAGATCTTCAGGATATCATAGTGGACTACAAAAAGCAGGTAAAGGCGGAAATGGGCAGAGACTTCCCGCAGGATCCCAAGGATCAGCTGATGGAAGCTGTCATGGCTGTCTTCCGTTCCTGGAACAACGAGAGGGCTATCCTCTACAGGAAGCTGAACAACATCCCGGGTAATCTGGGTACTGCAGTAAACGTGCAGTCCATGGTATTCGGAAACATGGGAGATACTTCGGGTACCGGAGTTGCCTTCACAAGGAGCCCTTCCGATGGAACAAACGATATCTACGGCGAATTCCTGGTCAATGCCCAGGGCGAAGACGTAGTTGCCGGCATCAGGACTCCACAGCCGATCAAGGAAATGGCTGATGCCTTCCCTGAGGTTTACAAAGAATTCATCCGCATCGCTGATCTGCTGGAAAAGCACTATCACGATATGCAGGACATGGAATTTACAGTTGAAAGAAACAAACTTTACATGCTGCAGACGAGAAACGGCAAGAGAACGGCTACTGCGGCGGTAAAGACCGCAGTCGATATGGTCGAAGAGGGACTGATCGACAAGGAGACAGCGATCACGAGGATCGAACCGGCTCAGGTCGACCAGCTGCTGCATCCCAAGTTCGATGAAGAAGCTCTCAAGAACGCAGTATCCATAGCCAAAGGGCTGCCGGCTTCACCGGGAGCCGCTGCCGGCAAGATCTATTTCAATGCTGCTGACGCTGTAGCGGCGTCTGAAAACGGAGAAAACTCCCTGCTGGTTAGACTGGAGACTTCACCTGAGGACCTGGCTGGAATGGTGGCTGCAGAAGGTATCCTCACCGCCAGAGGCGGCAGGACTTCACATGCTGCTGTTGTAGCCAGAGGCATGGGTAAGTGCTGTGTATCCGGCTGCTCTGAGATCAAGGTAGATGAAGAGACCAAGACTCTGGTCATCGGAGAAGACACTTTCAGGGAAGGGGATTTCCTCTCACTGAACGGTACCACAGGAGACGTTTACAAGGGCGAGATCAAGACGGTACCGCCGACACTGTCCGGTGACTTTGGTACCATCATGAAGTGGGCTGATGAGATCAGGGAGCTGAAGGTTAGGACCAACGCCGACAACCCCAGAGATGCCCAGCAGGCCGTTGACTTCGGAGCCGAGGGCATAGGTCTCTGCAGAACGGAGCACATGTTCTTCGAAGATGAAAGGATCCCTGCGATCAGGAGAATGATCCTCGCTGACAATGTTGAGGAAAGAAGAGAAGCCCTTGCGGGACTGCTCCCGTACCAGAAGAGCGACTTTAAGGGCCTGTACGAAGTCATGGAGGAAAGACCGGTGACCATCAGACTGCTGGATCCGCCGCTCCACGAATTCGTACCGCATACAGAAGAAGAGCAGAGAGAATTATCAAAGCAGTACAACATTCCTCTGGAAAAGATCCAGAAGAGAGTTGCCGAGCTGGAGGAATTCAACCCGATGCTGGGACACAGGGGCTGCCGTCTTGCGGTCACCTATCCTGAGATCGCTGAGATGCAGACCGATGCCATCATCATGGCGGCTGTGGAACTCAAAAAGGAAAAGGATATGGATATCCAGCCGGAGATCATGATCCCGCTGGTGGGCATGAAGTCAGAGCTGGCAGATGTCAAGAAAATAGTTGTGGATACAGCTGAAAAGATATTTAAAAAAGAAGGGGTCACCATCCAGTACAAGGTTGGAACCATGATCGAGATCCCCAGAGCTGCTCTGACAGCCGATGAGATCGCGGAGGAAGCTGAATTCTTCTCCTTTGGAACGAACGACCTTACTCAGATGACCTTTGGCTTTTCGAGAGATGACACCGGCAAGATCATCAAGGAATACATGGACAAGGGCATCCTTGAAGAGGATCCATTCCAGACACTCGACCAGGAGGGTGTAGGACAGCTGGTGGAAATGGGCGTCAAGAAGGGACGCGCAACCAGACCGAACATCAAACTGGGAATCTGCGGCGAACACGGCGGCGATCCCAAGACCATCGATTATTGCCACAGGATCGGCCTCAACTACGTTTCCTGCTCTCCGTACAGAGTCCCCATTGCGAGACTGGCGGCAGCACAGGCAGTAGTCAATAACAAGTAAGCTGCAAGGCTGTTAACAGCTGATAACTAATATAGTTCATCTATAGGCAATTGCGCCATCACGGTGGCGCAATTGCCGTTTTTTGTATGCTGAGAAGATATTGACCGCTGCCAATAAATGGAATATAATGGAAATACTAGTCAACTGAAAGCTGATGTTTTGCGGGAGGATCATGAAATATGAAGATAATGGTGAACATCGAACTCGAAGATGCCGAGCTGGCCGGGGCACTGGCGGCGGCGTTCAGCAGGCAGGAACGCTCTTTGTCGGCGTTTATCGGAGGCGAAAACGTTTTGACTGATATCTATCTCAAGGAATACGGCAGCGGCAGACAGAAGGACAGCGTATACCTCACTGACAACGAGGCCGTGGCCGACTGGGACAACCATATTTATTATAAATACGGTAGTGTGAGGCGCCTGGCGGCCGGGATAATGGCCGCCTATGCGGAGTACAGCGGTGATCCCGTCCTGCCGCTGCCGGACGGCAGGATAGAAGTGGCGGGGTTTGCTTCTTCATCCGGGGGCACGGGCTGTACCACGGTTTCTCTGGGAGTGGCCCGGGAACTGACGCGCTTTTACGGCAGGAAAGTGCTCTATCTGCCGCTGAGCCCCTTCGCCGATGTCGCCGTTCATTTCGGGAATTCCGGTGAAGGTCACGGCCTCAAAAAATATCTCTATCATTTTTTGTCTGTTGAGGATCCGCGGCGCATAGCCATAGAAGATTTTCTGGTATGCGATGATTACGGTATCCTCACTTTCCGCCCGGAGCAGGGAAAGAACCCCCTGTCGGATGATCTCGGGAGCGATGTGTTCAGAGAATTTGTGGCCGCCCTGATGAAATCAGGCAGATTCGACGTGCTGATTTTCGATGCTGGATGCGGCGCCGGGGACATCGAGGCCGCAGCCCTTGGAATGTGCGACGGCATCGGCTGTATATGCGGCAGGAACGATGATGCATTTGAGGCCTGGCTGCTGGACGGGAGCCGCAGTGTTTGCGGACAACTGCTGCGCATAAAGAACCGCTGCCGTGATGAAGAAGAGGAGGTGACTGCGGAGGAGAATACGATCGAGATCGCTGATGATCCCGCCGGAATCGGTGAGGGAATATCCCTGGATACTGATTTCGGGCTCGGGATCCGGGAACTAGTTCACAGGATGCCGTTTACATTCTCTTAACATAGAATTTACATGATGATGCTTTTTGGATGACTGAAATTCCCATACTATTATTTTGGATGGAATTTTTTTAAATAGAGAATGTAGGGAAAGAAGTTATGAATGAAGTTTTTCAGATAGTTACAACCTTGTTAGGAGGGCTGGCGCTCTTTATATTCGGCATGAATATGATGAGTGACGGTCTGCAGAAAGCAGCAGGCGACAAGATGCGCAAGCTGTTGGCGATGCTTACCAGGAACCCGGTCATGGGACTCGTGGCCGGCGCGGCGGTCACTTGCGTGATACAGAGCTCATCAGCGACGACTGTCATGGTCATCGGTTTTGTCAGCGCGGGCCTGATGCAGCTGCCGCAGGCAATCAGCGTCATCCTGGGTGCCAATATAGGTACTACGATCACAGCACAGCTGGTGGCATTCAAGCTGGGCGATTATGCATGGATAATATTATTCGTGGGATTTGTGATGTTCTTCTTCTTGAAGAAACACGAAAAGATCGCACAGATCGGGCAGGTGATCTTCGCTTTCGGCATGTTGTTTGTGGGAATCAATATCATGGGGGACGTCATGAAGCCATTGGCGACCTCCCCCGTATTTACGGACATGATAATGCAGGTGCGCGATCTGCCGGGTCTCGGGGTCCTCGTGGGCGCGGGTATGACATTGATAATACAGAGCTCCTCGGCTACTATTGCGGTGCTCCAGAATGTTGCGGGCACGGCCGGACCTGACGGGATACACAGTATACTCGGCCTGCAGGGATCGATCCCGATCCTTTTCGGCGATAACATTGGGACCACGATCACGGCAATGATCGCAGCTATAGGTGCCTCTATCAACGCCAAGAGGACTGCGGTGGCTCATGTGATCTTCAACGTCAGCGGAACTTTGATCTTCATCTGGTTCATACCGTATATCGCAAAGCTGGTGCGCATGATATCGCCGCACGGCATCGAAGTGGATGTCATCGCGCGGCAAATAGCAAATACGCATCTGCTCTTCAATGTGGCCAATGCACTGATCTGGCTGCCGCTGATCTGGCTGATGGTGATCATCGTCAAGAAGATAGTGCCCGGCGGTGATCAGGAACGTTCGCCGGAGGTGCCCCAGTATCTCGACGAACATGTGCTGGACAGACCGCTGTTCGCGCTGCGCCTTGCCAACAGCGAGCTTACACGTCTGGCGGGGTTTGCCAAAGAGATGGTCGTCGAGAGCAAAAAGGCGTTCCTCTCACAGGACAAAGCTGCGATACGAAATGTCCTGGAGAAGGAAGAGATAGTCAACAAACTGCAGGACAGCATTGTGGCTTATCTGTCGGGCATTTTGAGAAGCGACGGAACTACCGAGGCACAGGCCGGGAGGGTCAGCCATTATATGCATGTGGCTGCCGATATCGAGCACATGGGTGATTACTGCACCAATATAGTAGAGCTGGCCGATGAAAAAATGAAAAATAATTATGAGTTCTCTGATCGGGCGATCGCAGAAATATATGAGTGCTTTGATCACGCTGCCAGGATGCTCAGCGATACGATCACGGTGCTGAGTACGGGCGACCAGCGGCTGGCGGGCATAGTAATGGAAGAAGAGGATGAGATGAACAAAATGGAAGAACGCCTCAGACACCAGCACATGCAGCGCCTCTACGACAACACGTGCTCTCCGGCTTTCACTGTCATTTATACGGATATTATCCACAATATAGAAAAGATAGGAGATTGCTGCACAAATATAGCAGAGGCAATGGACGATGATCAGAGTCAGGAAGAACTGCGGCCGCGGTTTGGCGATTTGGCGAAAGTGTGATAGAATACAAATATGAAAAAAATTCTGATCATTGAGGACGAACCCAGCATAAGAGAACTGGTGACATATAATCTCCAGGCCAACGGATACGAACCGCTCCAGGCTGAAGATGGCAACATGGGCATGGCTCTTATCTACAGTGAAAAGCCTGACCTGATTCTTTTGGATATCATGCTGCCGGGGAAAGACGGCTACGATATCTGCAAAGAGCTGCGGGCGGAAGGAAACAACACTCCCATCATCATGCTCACTGCAAAATCTGAGGAGATAGACAAGGTGCTGGGGCTGGAATTCGGAGCCGATGATTACATTTCCAAGCCGTTTGGTGTGCGGGAACTGATCGCCAGGATAAAGGCAGTACTCAGAAGGTATGAGGCCACGAAGGGAAGCGCACAGCAGGAAGAGTCCATCATCGAGATCGGTGATCTTAAAATCAATTTTGACAGGCACGAGGTGACCGAAAAGGGCAAACCGGTGGAGCTGACTCTGAGAGAGTTCGAGCTGCTGGGCTTTCTGGCGAAGAACAAAGGACATGTATTCACCAGGGATGAACTGCTGGATAAAGTATGGGGCATTGATTATGCAGGGGAGACCCGTACAGTCGATGTCCATGTTCGTTATTTAAGGAAAAAACTGCATGACAATGCGGAAAAATATATCGAAACAATCAGAGGAAAAGGTTACAAGATGAAATGAAGATAATCGGTGCAGCAATTGCCATTGCAATGACGATACTGGATATCGCGACAGCTGTTCTTGTTGAGGACACGCAGCATCTGGCTGTCCTGCTCATAGTTATCAACGGCGCCTGTTCTCTGGCGCTGTATTTGTCTGTGATACGCCCGGTGCTGGCCATGAAGAGCAAAGCCGAGGCCGCCATCGCAGAAAACGAACAGCTGGGAACCATGAGGACAGATTTTGTCGCCAATGTCACCCATGAATTAAAGACGCCGCTTACCTCTATTTCCGGCTTCATTGAAACGTTGAAAGCCGGCGCTGTCGAGGACCCCAAGGTACGCACCAAGTTCCTCGACATCATGGAGATCGAAACGGCCAGGCTCAGTCGCCTTATCAACGACATTCTCGTACTCTCAGACATAGAAAACGGCACTGAGGAAGTAAAGACGCGCATCGACGTGGTGAACGAGATCGAGAGCACCGTTGAATCCCTGAAGCCGATAGCGGATAAAAAGGGTGTCACCATAATTACAGAAATACGCCACGGATTGCTGATAAGAGGCAGCAGCGACCGCTTCCGTCAGATGATACTCAACTTGCTGGAGAATGCGGTCAAATACTCCAATGACGGAGGAAGGGTATGGATAGACGGCTACCTCAAAGAGGGCAAGCCGGTGATCAGGGTCAAAGATGAGGGGATAGGCATTTCACAGGAAAATCTCGACCGCCTCTTCGAGCGCTTTTACAGGGTTGATAAATCGAGATCCCGCAAAGTGGGAGGCACCGGACTGGGACTTTCCATAGTGAAACACATCGTATCTCTCTTCAACGCGGAAATCAAAGTGGAGAGCGAACTGGGAAAGGGTACATCCTTTTATATATACTTTTGAGTGAACAGGCTGACTGGTAGATAAGCTGACTGATGGATGAAACGGAGAAGAGCCTATGGGATCACTTGATCATTTTGTCAGCGATCTGGCGCTGATAACCGTATCCTGTGCGGTAATAACTATCATATTCAAGAAAATCAAACTCCCTGCAGTGCTGGGTTATATTGCTGCGGGTTTTTTGATTGGACCTAATTTTGATTATCTGCCGACCATCATCGATCCCGGCAATGTCAACGCCTGGGCCAATATAGGGATAGTTTTTCTGATGTTCGCACTGGGACTGGAGTTCAGCTTCAAGAAACTTGCCACGGTGGGCAAGAGCGCTATCATCACAGCGGTGACGGTGATGGCGGCCATGGTGATCGTGGGTACGATCACAGGCAGGAGCCTCGGCTTCGGCCGCATGGACAGTATCTTCCTGGGCGGCATGATCGCCATTTCCTCAACGATGATCATCCTCAAATCATATGAAGAATACGGCCTCAAGCAGAAGAGCTACGCCTCCCTGGTGATGGGTGCCATGGTGGTCGAAGATGTTGGTGGCATCTTCATGATGATCATCCTCTCTACCATGGCTGTCGGCAAGGGCGTATCCGGCTTTGAGCTCGCCGTGGAACTGAGCCGGCTGATACTCTTTCTGATACTGTGGCTGGTACTGGGGATCTTCCTGATACCGACGCTGCTGCGGAAGACCGGAAAACTGATGAACAACGAACTGCTACTGATCACTTCGCTGGCAATCTGCTTTGCCATGGTGGTAATTTCCCATATGATCGGCTTCTCAGAAGCACTGGGTGCATTCATGGGAGGCTCCATCATTGCAGGCACCGCGAAAGGCGAGCAGATCGATAATCTGGTGCGGCCGCTGAAAGATCTTTTTGGCGCCGTATTTTTCGTGTCCGTCGGCATGCTGGTGGATCCCGGGATACTGATAGAATATCTGGTCCCCATCCTCATCATCACGGTGGTCACCATCTTTGGACAAATGATTTTTTCAACTCTTGGTATACTGTTCTCAGGGCGCTCTCTGAAGACTGCGATCGGCGGCGGTACCTCAATGGTACAGATTGGAGAATTTTCCTTCATCATAGCCGCCCTCGGGAATACTCTCGGGGTCACCGACAAGTATCTTTACCCCATCATCGTCTGCGTGGCCGTGATCACGATCGCGACGACGCCCGTATTCATCAAGAACTCCGAGGCTTTCTACAAGCTGGCGAACAGGATACTGCCGAAAAAGATCAAAAAAGTCCTCGACAAGTACACTACGGATGACGAAACGAAGAGCGAGAGGGACAGCGACTGGACGCGCTTCCTGAAACGATACTTCACGCGGACACTGATCTGTTCGGCTTCAATGTTCGGTATCTATTTCTTCTGCAGGCACGTCATCGATCCCTTCATAGCCACATACATGCACGGAGCTCTGGATAACGTGGTGATGACGATCATCACATGCGTGCTGATGCTGATACCGGCCAGCCTGATGATACACCGGCGCAACAATATCTTTGTCAAATTGTGGGTCAAGAGGGTGACCAACCGCTTTGCACTGACACTCCTGCGCACGGGACAGCTGGTGCTGGTGGCCGCTCTATTTGCCCTCGCTTTCCGGAAATATTTCAATCTGCCCTGGTGGCTCCTGATAATAATCGGTGTCGCCATCATATTTGCCATTGCGCGGACAGATTTCTTCAAGAGTCAGGCCATCAGGGTCGAGGCCAGCTTTATCGCCAATGTGAACGAAAAGATCCTCCACAAGAGAAAACAGGACAAGCAGAGCCTGCGCCACTGGTTCAGCGATAGACTGTTCGTGGCCGAGTTTGAGCTGACCGATCCCTACGATATACCTACGGTCAGTGACGTTTACGATAATCGTCTTTTTGACATGCGAGTCATCAAGATCGTCAGGAACGGCCGCCACATCAACATCCCGAAGGGCCATGAAAAGATAGAAAAGGGAGATGTGATCCAGATGATCGGCAGCCGCGACGAGCTGGACGGCTATATCCTCTCACTTGAAGTCGACAAAAATATCAGGGCTACCGACTATCCGCTGGTGAGCATGAAGGACTACCTCTACGGGCAGGTCGACAGGCACGTGGATCCGGAGGACCAGATCATCTTCCTGGCCGTGCCCGTGGAATCGGATTCGCCCTTCAAGTGGAAAACCGTGAAAAACAGCGGCTTCCGTGAAAAGTACAAGGGCTTCATCGTGGGTATAGAGCGCAACAACTACCCCATGCTGGATCCCAGCATCAACACAGTGATCCATGAGGGAGATGTGCTGTGGACGGTGGGCACCGGGGAAACGGGCACCATGCTGCTGCGCGATGATATGATCCACGAGGAGTAAGCTGCAGCATCCTGCGCAGCGGAGACCACATCCTGGACAAGGAGCCCGCAAAACAGTTGCCATTTTTTGGCAGCTGTTTTATAATGCCCTTGAGAGGAAATAAATGTAAATTATGAAATATGATGTAAAAAAGATGACCGGCAGCATCCGGGATGAACTTTCCCTTCTTGATGAAGAGCTGAGCGATGAAAAGGTCAAAGATCTGATAGTCGAGCGCGTCTTCTCCGGCAGGGCGGCGGCTCAATGTTCGGCAGCGGAGCTGAAGAGGATCATCGATGACATATTCCATTCGCTGAGGTCGGACCTGGGGCTGCTGCAGCCATTCCTTGAGTATGAAAGCGTTTCAGAGATAATGGTGAACGGAAAGGACAATGTGTTTGTAGAGAGAAACGGCAGTTTGGAAAAAACGGATGTCGCCTTTGCGGAGACTTCTGACCTTGAAGAGGTCATCAGGCGCATAGCGGCCGGTGTGCACAGGGAAATCAACGAATTGAATCCCATCGTGGACGCCAGGCTGGCCGACGGCTCCAGGGTCAATGCTGTATTCGGGAACATCGCCATAGGCGGGCCCGTACTTACGATACGAAAGTTTCCGGAGAAGGGCTTCGATATGGAGGATCTCACAGGGACGGGCACCATCAGCGCCGAGTGCGCTGCTTTCCTCGAACGACTGGTGAAAGCAGGATACAATATTTTCATCAGCGGGGGTACCTCTTCAGGGAAAACGACTTTTCTGAACGTGCTCTCCGATTTTATACCCGGCAGCGAGAGGGTCATCGTCATCGAGGACTCGGCCGAACTGCAGATCAGGAATATAGAGAACATGGTGAGGATGGAATGCCGCAGTGCAAACGCCGAAGGAAAGGGGCGCATCGAAATGCGGCAGCTGATCAGGACTTCGCTGAGGATGCGGCCGGATCGCATCATAGTGGGAGAGGTAAGGGGCGGAGAAGTAATGGAAATGATCAATGCCATGAACACAGGGCATGACGGCTCGCTGTCAACAGGACACGGCAATTCGGTCAGGGGCATGCTGCGCCGGCTGGAGTCCATGTTTCTGGAGGCGGCCGACTTTCCGATCGATGCCATCCGGGCGCAGATTCTGGAAGGTGTGGATGTCATCATTCACCTGGGGCGGATGAGCGACGGCAGCCGAAAAGTACTCGAAGTCGCCGAACTGACCGGATTGTCGCCTGAGGGCGAGTTCATCACGAACACGCTTTTCCGCTACGACCCCGGCAGGGGACTCATGGCAACAGGTGAGAAAATAAAAAACAGCGAAAAGCTGGTTCTGAAAGGATATTACGATGGACACTGACTACACCAAATACAAACTGTCCGTGCGCCAAAAGCGCAACTTTCTCATAGTCTCATACCTACTGATAATGATGTTGTGTCTGTTGTTTTATCATAGTCTGTTTCTTTCGGCCGTATGCGGCGCGCTGAGTGTCTTTCTAATAGATCCCTACAGTCGTTATATGGCCGAAAAGAGGCGGGCGCTGTTGCTGACACAGTTCAAGGACCTGCTGTACTCCATGTCGGCTTCCATAGCCACCGGCAGGATGATGAGCGCAGCGCTTGAAGAGGGACTTGAGAATTTGAAACTTATTTATGACGAGGATACTCCCCTTGTAAGGGAGCTGAAGTATATCGTGCGGTCGGTCGGGGAAAATCGCGGCCATGAACAGGAATTGCTGGCGGACTTTGCCAGGCGCAGCGGCTGCGAAGACATCAGGAACTTTGTAGATGTATATGCCGCCTGCCGGCAGACGGGAGGCAACATGGAAAGAGTCATCGCCGAAGCCACAGAAGTGCTGACAGAAAAAATGACAATAGAAAGGGAAATCAAAGCGCTCACCTCACAGAAGAAATTCGAGGGCAACATCATCATCACCATGCCGATAGCCGTGGTCATGCTGTTGAACGTGGTCTCCCCGGATTACCTGCAGGTGATGTACCAGACGCTGGCCGGCAGGCTCGTGATGACGCTGGCACTGGCCGTGATGGCAGCGGCTTATATCCTGATGATCAGGCTGACGAGGATCGAGGTGTGATATGAAGCTGAACAAAGAATTTTTCACTGGCAAGGGTGAATATCTGAGCTCGAGGTACCGCAGCCTCTACGGTGAGGGCAGCTACCGTGACCGTGTCCAAAGGGAACAGAAGAAGATCGCCGGCAGATATGCGCTGGTGCTGCTGCTGGTGCTGGTGATGGTCGCCTTCAGCGTTTCCCGTTCTTTGGATGAGGGGCCGGCCATGCAAGTGAAGCAGGACGGATCTATAGTCTCCGTACAAAGACCGGCGCGCTCGCAGGGCACAGAATCTATCCCGGCCAGGGTGGTCGCAGTGTCCCCGTCGGGTCGTGCGGAGATGGAAAAACAGATCCTGATCCAGCCGCAGGGCAAAAAGACCTCAAATGAAGACGGAGGCCTGCTGCGCACTGAATCTGAAGAGGAACGCCTGCAAAGAAAAATCAACACAGCGGTGCGTTCACTGAACGACAACACGGACCGGAGGAAAGTCATCCTGCCGACACACCTCGACGATGGAACCAGGCTCTACTGGCAGCGTGATAAAGAAAACGATTATCCGGGCATCCTGGCCGGCGGCTTGCTGCTGCTTTTTGTCGTTTTCCGCAGCCGCTACGACAACATCAAGAGAGAAGAAAAGAACGCCAGAGAAGATGTCGTCAGGGAGCTGCCCGGTTTTATCAACAAGCTGGTGCTGCTGACTAATGCGGGCGTGGTCCTTAACTCGGCTTTCGTGAAGGTCATGGAGGACAGAAGGACTATGGCGGGAGAGAAAGAAGGATATTTTTATTCGCAGCTGGAGGACGTATACATGCGTTCACGGGAGACAAACAGCCCTTTTCATAAGGAGCTGGCTGCCTTTGCCAGGAGGAGCGGAGTCCGGGAACTGATGCGGGTATCCAATGTCATCAACGACAATATTGACAAGGGCACAGAGCTCACCGGCAAACTGAGGCGTGAGGGCGATGCGCTCTGGTTCGCCAGAAAAAAGCAGTCCGAAGAGAAGGGACGCCTGGCGGAGACCAAGATGACCCTGCCGCTCGTGATGCTGCTCTGCGTACTGGTGCTGATCACTATCGCTCCGGCGATGATGGACATGTGAATCGCGGCTGCCGGAAAGATATCAGCTGGCCGCAGAGTAAGGGCTTTGACATAATCACTGCCATATAGTAAACTTTTTTTAAGAGTACTACCGAAACAGTCAGCAGCTCGCATCGAAAAAGTGAGTGATTTTTAAAGATGAGGGTAACTAGCTGATAGGAGGTCATATAAATGGAATTCAATAAAGATAAAAACAGGATCTGGCTGAACGATGAGAACGGCAAAGAGATAGCGACTATAGATTTTCCCGAAGAGAAACCGGGCGTTGTGAATATCACTAACACAGTGGTGGATAATTCGCTGCGGGGCCAGGGTATCGCGGGAAAGCTGACACAGGCTGCTGCGGACGAACTGCGTGCTGACGGCAGGAAGGCGGTGCTCAGTTGTTCTTATGCTGTCAGATGGTTCGACCAGCACAAGGAATACAGTGATGTGCTCGATGACCCTGAAGAGGAAGCCAGGAGGGCAGAGGAATTCAAGGGCGAAGCCTGCAGCATCCGGAGACCGGAAAGTCGGTAGTCTGGAGGAATGAGATAAATGAAAGGTAAGCTGCTTCTTCTGATAGCGGGACTGATGTTCGTTGTAATGTGTATTGCAACGGCGTTTATCGTGCAAAATCCTCTAAGTACACTCGCACTGGATTACGGATCAAACAAAATATTTTATGTCATCTATGCATTAGTTATGATCGTACTGATGGTGCTGGGAGTGGTCTTCAACCAGAGAAGCAAAAAGCAATAATGCAGGTCAGGTGCCTTGATTAACGACTTGCGCAACTGAATAGAAAATAGGCTCAGACCCGTTGCCAAATTCTGGAAGCGGGTTTATAATTAGCTCACAAAAGGGAAATAAAGGTAATTATGAAAATTGATGTAAGTTATTTGAGAGGAGGAAATTATGAAATTTTTGAGGATAATCCTGGGCCCGGGCGGGCGCAGCGGCATGGAGCTGGTGCAGGTGGCCATACTCGTGGCCATAGCTATCATTTTGGGGCTCATATTCAAATCTGAGATCTCATCTTTTGTCAACAAAATCTTTGATTCATTGAACGGGAGCTTTTGACAATGCAGAGCGGGATTCGAGAATCTGTATGTTTATAAACAAAAAAGGAACTACCATGGTCGAGGCGGCTGTCATATTCCCGCTGGTGATAATGACGGTCATCGCTGTAGTTTTCATGCTCATATTCATGTTTCATGAAGTAACAGCGCAGGCCAGGATACAGGTAGCTGTCAACGCAGAGATGGGTAGGAAGACGGAAACGGTATTTGCTTACAGGAATGTACCGCAGAAAGTCAGCCCCTATATGGGGACCAGAAATTTCCATCCCTGCTGGATTGCAGATGAGCAGCTGAGATTCAACAGAAAAGGCTTACTGTCCAGATCATTCACGAAGAAGAAAGAAAGTACGGCATATGATGTGAACGAAAAAAGGTATATAAGGATCGTTGATTTCGTTAAATGAGAGAGGAACGAGTCATGAATAAGAAGGGAAGTTCGTTGGTGTTTCTGGTCATCATACTGGCCGGCATGATATCGGTCACCCTGGCCTTCATATCGGTATCACAGAAAGTCGCCTCCATTTCTTATGGGGACAGTCTCATGAATACATCTGCCAGATCCGTACTGTCGGAATACGACAGGGGATTGAAGGAAGATTACGGCCTCTTTGCTTTCAGGGGACAGCAGGAGGATATAAATCAGCAGATGGCCGGTTACATCAACTACACTCTGGACGTGAACAGGGGTATCGCCTTGACTGAGATCTCAGCTGATACATCTGAATATTCACTGGCTAACATTGACTGCTTTGAACGAGAAGTGCTCGAATTCACAAGGTACGCCATAGCCAGAGGATTCATAAATGAAGCAGTATCTCCATCGGGCGGCGGAGAAGGGCGGACTGTGGACACTGAAGAAAGCGACAGGTGTTTGAGGAATCAGTCCGTGATCAGCTCGCTGCCCTCGGGGGCTGTTTCCGGAGATGGAAACTTGTTGAAAACAGTAAAAAATATGCTCGGTAATGCGGGTGATGTCATGAAGAAAGGAGCCGGCAACTACCTGATGAACCGCTATATCATGAAGAAATTCAAAGATGGCCAGGATCAGGATCTTGACAGGGAAACGTTTTTTAAATATGAAGTCGAATACATACTTGAGGGAGAGCTGGACGATAATGAAAACCGCAGGGACTTTCGGCGCCAGCTGGTGCTGCTGAGAAATGCAGTAGATTTTGCATTCATCTACATGGATCCCGTGAAGCGCAGCGAGTTGATCGCAGCTGCCGAGGCACTGACTCCGGGGCCGGCTGGTCTGGCGACGCAGCTGGCACTGGGAGAAGCCTGGGCGCTGGCGGAGGCGGAAAACGATGTCAAACTGCTGGAACACGGAAAGAAAGTGCCCATATACAAGACATCGGAAACCTGGGCTGTGGATCTGAAATCCATCGTTAAGGGCGGCAGTGTCGGCTATATCGATACCCGCTGTGAGACCGGGTTTACTTACGAAGGCTACCTGCAGATCTTTCTGTTTTTCATGGACAAAACCAGGAAGTACTCACGGATGATGGATCTGATGCAGATAAACGAGCAGGGGACCAGGGACAGCACATTTCTCATCAGGGAACATAATTCGGGGTTCCGGGTACACAGCAGGATCAACGGGAGAGAGTACAGTTATGACCAGGAATACTAGAGGATACTATACTGTGGAGGCAGCGATATTCCTCTCGATATTCATTATCACGGTACTCACCATAGGATATTTCATAAAGGTGGCCGGCGCCCAGGAGGATGTCATGCATGCGGCAGCCGATGAGGGGAGACTCGCGGCAGCTTATGCCTACAACGTAAAGGCGATGCCGGCTTTTCCAAGGCGCCTGGAGAACAGGATAGCAGATGACAACAGGGACATTTCGTTCATCGATGTGAATGGCTTTCGCTATCTTCACGACATGGAAGGAAACGAGGGGATGATCTCGTTCGACATGGCTTACCGGGTCGATATCCATCTGCCGCTGAAGATGAAGAAAACGATCGAAAAGAAGGACAGGCTGCTGCTGCGCGGCTGGATCGGGCGCAGCCGTGAAGGCGCGCCCATGAGTTTCGATGACATGATGAAAGACGAAGACGGAGGAGATGTCTGGGTGTTTCCGCACTCGGGGCACAGGTATCATAAGAGGGACTGCACTTTTGTCAGCAATTACCCCACTCAGATGGTACTCACTGACAGCATACGCAGACATTACAAGGCGTGCGAAAAGTGTCACCCGGGCGGTATGGCAACGGGGAGCCTGATATACTGCTTCCCTGATTATGGAGAGGTATATCACAGAGGGGGATGCAAGACGATCGACAAATATACTGTGAAGATGTCCCGGCAGCAGGCCGAGGAGAGAGGATATACACCGTGCGCGAAATGCGGTGGTATTTAGGGGAGGACAGAAAATGGAAATAAATCTGCGCGACAGCGATTACCGCATGCAGGTCGACGCCGCTGAGATCAAAGAGTATGAAGAGAGAGTGCTTAGCAGCGGCCTTTGCGATTTTGCATTGCCCATGTACTTCATGCATCGCGGGGAAAGAACTGAGCTCTGCTACGAGTGTTCCGGCTACAGGTGCGCCGCGGACATGGAACTGACAACAGCGAAGGATTGCTTTGAGCTGCTGGAAAAGGCGCTGCTGACATTGAAAAAGGCGGGTGAATTCCTGGTGGAGCAGGAGAAGATCACACTTTCCCGGGAAACGGTGTATTTCCACAGCAGGCGCCGCAATGTGCGCATAGCGTTTTTTCCGGGCGAGCGCTGCTGCATGGAAAAGAAAGCTGCGGCTTTTGTGGAGGAACTGGCTGATAACTCCGGCGAGCAGGCCCGTACTTACCTCGAAAAGCTGCAGCAGCTCATGGTGCGTGACAATCTCGATCTCACGGCCGGCATCAATGAGATCGGGAAGATAAGGAGGGAACTGCACGAGTGCGGCATCGATGATTGACTCTGATGACGGTATATCAGATCCAGGGCTGCAAAATTGGGCGTTTTGGCAGGCGCTCTTATGTGGTATACTGCACTCGAAAGGAACAAACTATGAAAGAAATAATACGTGCTCCGCATTCGGGATTTTGCTTCGGGGTGAAGCAGGCTATAGAAAAGGCGCTGGCCGCGGCGGACAATGTCGCTTCCGGAGAACGCGAGATCAATACCTGCGGCATGCTGATACACAACTCGATGGTCAAGGAGGAGCTCGCAGAGAAGGGAATAGGCATAGTAGATACGCCGGAGGAGGCTCCACGCGGGTCGGTCATCATCGTGCGCAGTCACGGGGAAGCCAAGGCGTTTTATGATGCCGCGCGTGAACGCGACCTGGAGGTCGTCGACGCCACCTGTCCATACGTAACCAGGATACACCAGCTGGCAGCAGCGGCTTATGAAGAGGGACGCAGGGTCATTATCATCGGCGATCGTGAGCATCCCGAAGTCAGGGGAATCAACGGCTGGGCCGGCGATTCCGCCATCTGTTTCAAGAGCCTTGAAGAAGCCAGGGCTGTTTTTGCTGAGCAGCCACAGCTGCTCAGCGGTGAAAAAGTGATGGTGGTCAGTCAGACCACCATGCGAGAGGATGTTTTCAGGGAGATACTTGCGGAGATCGAGAAGCATATCGATGATGCAGAGCGCGATCTGCAAGTAAATAATACGATCTGTTCGGCTACTGAAGAACGGCAGAAAGGAGCCGGGGAAACGGCTGAAATTGTCGATGTGATGCTGATCGTAGGGGATAAAAAGAGCTCCAATACGAGGAAATTATATGAAATCGCTGCTCAACGGTGCAAAAACACTTTCTTTATTGAAAATATCAGAAATTTACCATTGAAAGAGTGTCGAAAATATAATAGAATAGGAGTTGCGGCGGGCGCGTCAACACCCGAAAACGCAATTAAGGAGGTTATTGCTAATATGAGTGACAATATCACTACAAATGACGACATGGTGACTATGGAGGATTTGATGGAAGACATCGAAAAATCCCTGAGATTGCCAAAGAGCGGAGAGCTCGTAACTGGTAAGATTCACCAGGTCACTGACAAGGAAATCATCGTTAACCTTGGATGTAAAAAAGATGGGGTCATCCCATTGAACGAAATATCATTGGAAGGAGATCAGAAGCTGACAGACGTTTTCAGCGAAGGCGATGAGATCCAGGCAAAAGTTCTCAAGACAGACGATGGCGATGGCACGATTTTACTGTCGAAGAAAAAGCTTGAAGCCAGCGAACACTGGGATGAGATCAACAAGGCACTTGAAGAGAAATCACTCATCGACGTTGATGTAGTTAGAAAAGTCAACGGCGGTGTTATTGCGACATATAAAGAAGTTTCAGGATTCATTCCGCTCTCACAGCTGTCGGACAGGTTCGTAGAGGACGCTTCCGAGTTCGTGGGACAGACTCTGACCGTAAAGGTTTCCAGAGTCGACCAGAGACGTGGCAAGGCTGTATTCAGCCACAAGCAGTATCTGAATGAAGAGAAGCAGAAGGCTCTCGAAAAGGTATGGGCTAATATCCACGTAGACGATATCGTAGAAGGAACCGTTATGAGGTTCACTGACTATGGTGCATTCGTTGATATCGGCGGCGTAGATGGATTGCTGCACATCTCTGAGATTTCATGGGGCAAGCTGAAGCACCCGAGAGAGGCTCTCTCGATCGGTCAGAAGATCACTGTAAAGATCCTCTCCATGAACGCAGAAAAGGGAAAGATTTCCCTGGGACTGAAGCAGACTTCACCGGAACCGTGGAGCGTGATCGACGAAAACTACAGCGTCGGCGACACAGTTCAGGGCAAGGTCGTACAGGTCAAGGAATACGGATGCTTCGTAGAACTGGAACCTGGTCTTGATGGTCTGGTACACATTTCCGAGATCAACCACAAGAGAGTCAATGACATCAACGACGAAGTCAGTGTAGGCGACATCGTTAATGCCAAGATCCTGGATATCGATAAGGATAGAAGAAGGATCAGCCTTTCGATCAAGGCTACTCTGGATCCGGACTACGATGGCCCGGTAGTGGCTATTCCGGCGGCTGAGGCAGAAAAGAGAAAAGCTGCCGAGCGCGCTGAGGCTGCGGAAGCACAGGCCGAGGAAGCACCTGCAGAAGAGGCTCCGGCTGAGGCTGAAGAAGCTGCAGAAGAGGAAAGCGCCGAAGAATAATTTGAACATCATAAGACTGCTGCCGTAATTATAATGACAGCAGTCTTTTTGCGTGCACTAAAAAACTGCCGCCTCAGGCGGCAGTCTTTCGTATTTTACAGTGCCTAGCGGGAAATCTTGATGAGCTCCTTCGCGTTCTGGATGGTGATATCAGAGATGTTCATGCCTGCCAGCAGTCTGGCGACTTCACCGACCTTTTCATCATCGGTCAGGTGGGTGACTGTCGTATAGGTCGCGGAGCCATCGGTCGATTTCTCGATCCTGTAGTTGTGATCACCGCAGGCCGCGATCTGAGGCAGGTGGGTGATGGCGATGACCTGGTGGGTGTTGCCGAGCCAGGAGAGCGTCTTGCCCACGATGTTCGCGGTTTCGCCGCTGATGCCTGAATCTATCTCGTCGAATATCATCGTCGGTATGCCGTCATATTCGCCGATGATCATCTTGAAAGCCAGCATTATACGGGACAGTTCGCCGCCGCTGGCGATCTTGTTCAGCGGTTTCAGCGGTTCGCCCTTGTTGGTGCTGATGAGGAATTCCACTTTATCGACACCGTTAGGTGTAAAGTGATCGATCGAAGACACGTTTATCGACATCTCGACATCTTTGAAGTTGAGGAACTCCAGCTGCTCCTGGATCTTGCCCTGCAGGGTGGCCGCCGAAGCGCGGCGCAGCGAAGTGAGCCTGTCAGTTTCGTCGCTGAGCATCTCTTCTACACGCGAGCGTTCCAGGGATACCGACTCGATGTCAGAATCTATGTCATTGAGGTGTTCCAGGTCGTGCTGCAGTTTTTCCTTCAGATCGAGGATCTCGTTGATGGTGTCGCCGTATTTGCGCTTCATGGATTCGATGAAGTCCAGACGTTCGATCATGGCATCCAGATCACCGGAATTGAAAGTTATCCGGTCGCGCGTCTCCCGCAGCTTACCGATAACATCCTCGATCCTGTACCTCAGATCCGAGAATTCGTCCTCCAGATCGGAAGCTTCCTTGGAGATCGTAGAGATGTTCTTCAGCTCTGCGGTAATGTTGTCGAGGCCTGAGAGGACGTCGCTGTTTTCGCCCCTGGCGATCTCATAAGCCATCCCCAGACCCTTGTATATTTTCTCTTTGTTTTTCAGCAGATCGATCTCTTCTGTCAGCTTGAGGTCTTCCCCGTTGGTAAGCTGGGCTTTTTCGATCTCATCGATCTGATAGTTGAGATAATCCTTCTTGCGTTCGTTGTCCTTGGCATCATCCTGCAGCTTTTTGAGGCGCTTGTCTACTTCGCAGTATTCATCGTACAGCTCGGAGACACGGCGTATCGCAGGGATGATGGAACTCTTTTCATACTGATCTACCAGTTTGATGTGGTTCTCCGGATTGAGCAGATACTGGTTGTCGTACTGTCCGTGTATGTCCGCCAGCTGCTGGCAGATTTTGGCCAGTTTGTTGAGGGGAACTATTTCACCGTCCACCTTGCAGATGTTCTTCCCGGTGGCCGAGATCTCGCGCGAAATGATGATATCTTTGTGCTGATATTCCGCGATTATCTGAACCAGAGCCCGGTCAGCTCCCGTGCGGATCATACTGCTGTCGGCACGGCTGCCCAGCGCAAGACTGAGCGCAGTGAGAAAGACTGATTTTCCCGCTCCGGATTCTCCGGTGATGATGTTCAGACCCTTGTGCAGATCGACATCCATATTCTCAATAGTTGCAAAGTCTTCAATGCTGATGTGACTAATCATTTGTTCTATAACCTCATTTTAATAACTTGTTGAATTCTTTCATGAGAGGAGCTACGTCTTTTTTCGATTCGGCGACTATGAGGATAGTGTTGTCCCCGGCAACCGAGCCCGCTATATGCGGGAAGCTGAGGGAATCTATGGCCTCACCGGCCGCGGCTGCGCATCCTGACAGAGTTTTGACAACTATAATATTCTCGGCAGGGGTCACCGACTTGATGGTCTCTTTGAAGATCTTGACAAACCTGTCGGAAATGGGACCGTCTCCCGAGTTCTGAGTGTATTTGTACTTCCCGCTGGGGGATAGGGTCTTCACCAGCTGCAGCTCTTTGATATCGCGCGATACTGTGGCCTGGGTGACGTTATAACCCGCTTCCTTCAGCATCTGACACAGTTTTTCCTGTGTTTCTATCTCGTTCTCACTGATGAGTTCCAGCACTTTGTTCTGTCTGGAGTATCGCATAAGTTCGCTCCTTTCAAGCATTCACAACTCCGTTAATTATAACATTGACCCCCGCGTCAATTCAATATAATAGGAGTATAAATATTGCCAATAAGCGGAAGTTGTGGTATATTCTTTTATAGAGAACAAATGTTCACGAGGGAGCGGACACCAGATGCGGATATTAGGAATAGACCCCGGATATGCTATTCTCGGCTGGGGGATCGTCGACATGACGGGAAATCATTTCAATGTGATCGATTACGGGGCAGTGACCACAAAGGCGGGGGAGAAGATGCCTGACAGGCTGAAGGTCCTCTATAATTCACTGATAAATATAATCGATCTTCACCAGCCTGATGTGGCGGGAATCGAGAAACTCTTCTTTAACAACAACGCGAAGACGGCCATAGATGTAGGCCAGGCAAGGGGCGTCGCTGTGCTTGCGTGCGCCAATAAGGGACTTGAAATAGGTGAATATACACCGCTGCAGATAAAGCAGGCTCTGGTCGGTTATGGAAGGGCGGATAAAAAGCAGGTGCAGACCATGGTCAAGGCCATCCTGAACCTGGACGAAATACCAAAACCGGATGATACCGCGGATGCCTTGGCGGCAGCGGTATGTCACGGTCATTCGGCCAGTGCGAACAACAGGGTAAAACAGCAGCTGAAAGGAATACAGGGAATATGATACACTACATAAAAGGTCGCCTGACCATGAAGCTGGATAACTGCGTTGTCATCGAGACCGGCGGAGTGGGATTTGAGATTTTCACGCCTTCAAACAGCAGGTTTTACCTGGCTGAGGAAGGTGACGAAGTCACTGCGTTCACTGTGATGATTGTGCGTGAGGATGATATGAGTCTTTACGGGTTCGACGATAAGAGCGGACTGGAGCTTTTCAAGAAACTTATTACTGTAAACGGAGTCGGCGCCAAGGCGGCAATCGCCATACTTTCGACCATGCCGGCGACAGAGCTGAAGAAAGCTATAGTTTTCGAGGATACGGCAATGCTGACCAGGGCTCAGGGCATAGGCAAGAAGACTGCACAGCGGATAGTGCTGGATCTGAAGGACAAACTGGACGATATACAGCCGCCGGAAGGAATGGACGCGGCCGGGATCGCGGACGCTGTACCACCGGAGGGAGCCCGGGCAGAGGCTGTCGATGCGCTGATCGCGCTGGGTTATTCGCGCAGTGAGGCGGCGGGAGCGCTGCTGGGCGTGAAGGAAGAAATGACGGCTGAAGGATACATAAAGTACGCACTGCAGAAAATGTAGCCTTGAGCGATTTGATATAAAGAGGATAAAATGGACCAGGAAGAGAGAATTACAGCGCCGGCGGCGGCCGACATCGCGGAGGAGCGGAGTGAGAAGAGCCTCAGACCGCAGCATTTGGATGACTTTATCGGTCAGAAGACGGTCACTTCGAACCTCAAGGTTTTCATCGAGGCGGCAAAGTCGAGGCATGAACCCCTGGATCACGTGTTGTTTTACGGACCCCCGGGACTGGGCAAGACTACCCTGGCCGGGATCATAGCAAACGAGCTGGGCGTGGACATCAGGATCACCAGCGGTCCGGCTATAGAGCGCGCGGGAGATCTGGCGGCCATACTGACGAATCTGAACGAAAACGACGTGCTCTTTATCGACGAGATACACAGGCTCAACCGCAGTGTGGAGGAAGTGTTGTATTCGGCGATGGAGGATTTTGCGCTGGATATCATCATCGGCAAGGGACCATCGGCCCGTTCCATCAGACTGGATCTGGCAAAATTCACACTCATCGGAGCAACAACCAGGGCGGGATCGCTATCGGCACCGCTGCGCGACCGCTTTGGCGTCATCTGTAAATTCGAAAATTATCACACGGGTGAGCTGAAGACCATCATCAGAAGATCAGCGTCCATTCTGGGCGTAGAGGTCGACGAGGAGTCGCTGCTGGAAATGGCTGTGCGCTCGCGGGGTACCCCGAGGGTCGCCAACCGTATGTTAAAGCGTGTGCGGGATTTTTCTCAGGTCAAGGGAAACGGCGTCATCGACATAGATATCACCAGGAAAGCACTGAATGCGCTGGGAGTAGATGATCTGGGCCTTGAGAACCTTGACAGGGAGATCCTGCAGGTTATAATAGAACGGTTCCATGGAGGCCCCGTCGGCATCGATACCATAGCGGCTGCCATCGGGGAGGAACGGATCACCATCGAGGATGTCTACGAGCCGTATCTGATTCAGGCAGGCCTGCTGCACAGGACAAAACAGGGCCGCGTGGCTTCGGATCTGGCTTACCAGCATCTGGGACTTTCCCTGGATGACGGGCAGATGACCATGGAAGAGACAAAGAAATAACTGAAGAAAACGCGGAGATATAAATGAAAGTAAGCGATTTTGATTATGATCTGCCTGAAGAGCTGATAGCTCAGCAGCCGAGCGACAAGAGGGACGAGTGCCGCCTGATGGTGCTCGATCGCAAGAGCGGCGGCATCAAGCACGATCATTTCTATAATATTACTGATTATCTGAAAGAGGGCGACTGTCTGGTACTCAACGATTCCAGAGTTCTGCCGGCTCGTCTTTTTGGTGTCAAAGAAAAAACCGGGGCTCACATAGAGTTCCTGCTGATCAAGAGGATCGAAGGTGACCGCTGGGAGACCATGGTGCGGCCGGGGCGGCGCTGCAAACCAGGTGACCGCATCAGGTTCGCCGACGATTTCGCTGCAGACATACTCGATTACGGCAAGGACGGGACCCGGATCGTCGAATTCCATTATCAGGGAATTTTCATGGAGCGCCTGGAGCAGATCGGTGCGATGCCGCTGCCGCCGTACATAGAGAGGCCGGCAGACGATGCCGACAGAGAACGCTACCAGACCGTTTACTCGAAGATCGACGGCTCCGTGGCCGCGCCGACGGCGGGACTGCATTTCACTGAAGAACTGCTGGAAAAAGTCAGAGAAAAGGGCGTCAAACTGGCTTATGTGACCCTGCACGTCGGCATCGGAACCTTTCGCCCGGTGAAGGTCGATGAGGTCGAGGAACATCACATGCATTTCGAGGAGTACAGCATTTCTCAGGAAAGCGCCGACATGATCAACAGCACCAAACGCGCCGGCGGGCGCATCGTCAGTGTGGGGACGACTTCCACGAGAACGGTGGAATCGGCGGCGGTGCCCGCAGAAGAGGGAGCCGCAGACTGGGAAGTCAAGGCGGGACACAGCAGCACGGGGATCTTCATTTATCCCGGCTATGAATTCAAGATCATCGATTCGCTGATCACGAATTTTCATCTGCCGAAGTCGACACTGTTGATGCTGATCTCGGCGCTTTACGACCGCGAAAAGATACTGCAGGCTTATGAGGTCGCCAAGGAGGAAAAGTATCGCTTTTTCAGCTATGGTGACGCGATGCTGATTTTATAGGAGAGGATATGACAGCTGTAACATACAAGCTTTTACATAAAGACGGAAAGGCGCGGCGCGGCGAGATAACGACGCCGCACGGGACCATACAGACGCCGGTATTCATGCCGGTGGGCACTGCGGCTTCGGTCAAGGCCATGAAGCCCGAGGATGTGGAGAAAGTGGGCGCAGAGATCATACTGGCGAATACGTATCATCTTTATCTGCGGCCGGGACACGAGATCGTCAGGGAGGCCGGCGGGCTGCACAAGTTCATGAACTGGAAGAAGCCGATCCTCACGGACAGCGGCGGTTTTCAGGTGTTCAGCCTGGGCGCACTGCGACAGATCAGCGAAGAAGGCGTCCGGTTCGCCAGCCATATCGATGGCTCGCGGCATATGCTGAGTCCCGAAAAGTCCATAGAAATACAGAATGCGCTGGGGTCCGACATCATCATGGGCTTTGACGAGTGCGCGCCGTATCCGGCAGACCGTGAATATGTGCGGCCTTCGATGGAACGGACGACGCGCTGGATGGAGCGCTGCAAGGAAGCTCACAAAGACACCGAAAGGCAGAGCCTCTTTGGCATCGTGCAGGGCGGCATGTACCGCGACCTGAGGAAGGAAAGCGCAGATGCTCTGGTGAAGATGGATTTTCCCGGCTATGCGATCGGCGGACTCTCGGTGGGCGAACCGAGAGAGACGATGTGTGAAGTGCTGGATTATTGCGTGGACTGGCTGCCGGACGACAAGCCGCGCTATCTCATGGGCGTGGGGACGCCTGACTATCTGTTCGAATCGGTGGAGCGCGGCCTCGATATGTTCGACTGCGTGGAGCCTACTCGCATAGCACGTCACGGAATGGCGACCACCAGCCACGGACGCATAAATATCAAGAACAAAAAATTTGAACGCGATTTTTCACCTCTCGATCCGGAGTGCGACTGCTACGTCTGCCGCAATTACAGCCGGGCTTACCTGAGACATCTCTTCAAATCCGGCGAGATGCTGAGTGCGATGCTGTTGTCGGAGCACAATCTGTACTTCCTTGCAAAGACCATGGCCGGGATCCGCAGATCAATCGAAGAGAACCGCTTTGCAGAATATAAAGAGGAGTTTTACCGAAAATATGGATACCTATAAGATGCTGGAAAAATGCCCGCACGATGAGTTCTGCGGCGGCTGTGTCTATCAGGGCACAGCTTATGAAGAGCAGTTGAAGATCAAAGAGAATGAAGTCCTAAAGCTGCTGGATGACAAGGGCCTGAGCCCCGAGGTCATCGATCCCATGGAACCGAGCCCAACGATCTACAGATATCGAAACAAGATGGAATACACTTTCGGCGACCTCGTGAAGGACGGCCCCCTGACGCTGGGTATGCACAAAAAGGGCAACTTTATGTCCATAGTGACTGTGGATCACTGCCAGCTGGTGCACGAGGACTTCAACATCGTGCTGTCTGCGGTCCTCGATTTCTGCAGCGGATACACCAAGTACCACAAGAAAAAGCACCGCGGATTGCTGCGCAACCTGATCATAAGGGCGGGGCAGCACACCGGTGAGATGATCATCAATATAGTGACCACCAGCGAACCCGGCTTTGACGAGGCTGGCTTTGCTGCCATGCTGCAGGAGCTCGGCGGCAGGCTGGAGCACGAGATCGTGGGCATCATGCGCACCTTCAACGATGATAAGGGTGACGCCGTGAAAGTCGACCAGATGAAGGTGCTCCGGGGTGTCGACCATTACCATGAAAAGATCATGGGTCTCGACTTCAAAGTAAGCGCGTTTTCATTTTTCCAGACCAATGTCCTTGCGGTGGAAAACCTTTACTCCACAGCACTGAATCTTCTGGATGATTACGAGAACAAGAATGTCTTTGATCTGTTCTGCGGCACGGGAACGATCACACAGACGCTGGCCGGAAAGGCGGGACATGTCACCGGTGTAGAGCTGGTGGAAGAAGCGGTAGATGCCGCCCGCAAAAACGCAGAGCTGAACGGCCTCACAAACTGCGACTTCATCGCCGGCGATGTTTTCCAGGTGCTCTCGGAGCTGGATGAAAAGCCGGATGTCATCGTGGTCGATCCGCCGCGCGCCGGAATCTCGGAGAAAGCCCTGGACCGCATCATCAGCTACGATGTGGAGCAGATCGTGTACATATCCTGCAATACGAAGACCCTGGTGCAGAACCTGTACTACCTGGAATACTACGGATACAAAGTCAAATACCTGAAACCGTTTGACAATTTTCCTTTTACAAAGCATGTGGAGACGGTCTGTTTGATGTCAAGGGACGAAGGATAATAGCCGCGAAAGCCCAGTAATACTGCGGTTTTCGGGCAATCGAACAAATTCGGCATCGGGCAGACAGAACGCTTCTCGGTAACTTATCCACGGGCAAATCAGCTCAAAAAGTGTGAGAGTTGAGTTGCCAAGTTAGATGTCACTATGTTGAGTTGCCGAGTTGGATGTTGGGGAGTTGTGGCTGTGAGATAGATGTCAGGAAAAATAGGAGGAAGCGTTATGGCTTTTGATTATAAAAAAGAGTATAAGGAATTCTACATGCCAAAGAATAAACCGTCTATCGTGACTGTTCCGGGCATGAACTATATTGCGGTTCGCGGACATGGCGATCCGAACGCGGAGGATGGAGAGTATAAGCAGTCTATCGGGCTGCTTTATAGTATCGCCTTCACGATCAAGATGAGCAAAAAGGGAGATCACCAGATTGATGGTTATTTCGATTATGTAGTTCCTCCGCTGGAAGGATTCTGGTGGCAGGATGGTGTAGAAGGAATCGATTATGCTCACAAGGAAAACTTCGAGTGGATCTCCGTCATTCGTCTGCCAGATTTCGTTACAAAGGTTGATTTTGACTGGGCGATTGAGGAAGCTACCAAGAAGAAAAAGACAGACTTTTCAAAGGTCGAATTTCTGACCTATGATGAGGGCTTGTGCGTTCAGTGCATGCACATCGGGTCTTATGACGATGAGCCTGCCACTGTCGCACTTATGCACGAATACATGGAGCAGCAGGGCTATGTTCTGGATATTACAGAGCAGCGTTTGCATCATGAAATTTATCTGAGTGATGCCAGAAAGGTTGCGCCGGAGAAGTTAAAAACGGTGATCAGACATCCTATAAGGAAAGCGTGACAAGAATGAATGTAATATTGGAAAAGTGGACACAAGAGTTTAAGCCTGAGCTTATTAAGATTTGCAATGAAGTGGATCGCTCCTATCTGTCAAACCGATTACCCTTTCCTTATACCGAGGAATCAGCGGATTGGTGGTTAGGAATGGTATCTGAGCACGATGGAAAGGACGGTATTTTTCGAGCAATTGTAGCTGATGGTAAAATTGTCGGAAACATCTCAGTCGAGCAAAAATCAGATGTCTACTGCAAGGACGGAGAGATCGGGTATCTGCTCTTGACAGATTGCTGGTCAAAGGGAATCATGACAGAAGCTGTTCGTCAGATTTGTGCCGCAGCCTTTTTGGAATTAGATATCATCCGCATCACAGGGCTTGTATATGCTCCGAAAGTGGCATCACAGAGAGTGCTGGAGAAAAATAGCTTTATACGGGAAGGCACACAGAAAAGTGCTGTTTATAAAAATGGGCAAATTTATGATCTGTTTCTATATGCGAAGTTAAAGTAAAATGAGCTTTTCTGCACTCAACCAGCGGTAGAATTGCAGGAAATCAACCTAAGGTTCGTGTGAATTTACATGAATTCCGGCTATGCTTGAGTCATGAAAGGAGGTGCCCGATATGGATCAAATCAAAATTGGAAAATTCATAGCATCCTGCAGGAAGGAACAGGGCATGACTCAGGCAGTCCTTGCCGAGAAGCTCGGAATCAGTGACCGGGCGATATCAAAATGGGAGACTGGAGTTTCCCAAACAAAAGGATATTAAGAAATAACCTGTGTTTGCCTGCTTGCAAACAAAAGAATATTGCTACTAAGCTAAGAGATACTGCATAGGTGTGTTGGTATCTCTTTTTTTATGCTGCGAAACAGCACACTATTTCATTTCTGCTTGTTCGTTATCAACGTCTTAGCTCATAGCTTGTCAAGAACCTGTTGCAACGCAATGCGTCAGCACTCTTTACAAGCTGTGTGATAAGGCGTATCTTCTTGATGGCAGAAATTACCAAGCATTTTACTTTTACAGTAAGGTGCTTTTTTGTTTATGATATTTATCTATATCCATAGGAAGGAGGATTAATAAAAAATGGCACAGGTTTATGGATATGTACGGGTTTCCAGCATAGACCAAAATGAGGAACGACAGATTGTCGAACTATCAAAAAGAAATGTACTTTCAAAAAATATCTACATAGACAAGCAGTCTGGAAAAAGTTTTGAACGTCCGCAATATAAAAAGCTTGTAAGAAAGCTAAAACAAGGCGATTTGCTTTATATTTTAAGCATTGACCGACTAGGCAGGAACTATCTTGAAATACAGGAGCAATGGAGAATACTGACGAACGAAAAAGGGATTGATATATGCGTTATAGATATTCCCTTGTTAGATACAAGGAATGGAAAAGATTTAATGGGAACATTCATTGCCGACCTCGTATTACAGATACTATCGTTCGTGGCACAGAATGAGCGTGAAAACATCAGAAAAAGACAGGCACAGGGCATTGCGGTGGCAAAGGCAAAAGGAATAAAATTCGGCAGACCAGAAATCGCGCTTCCAGAGAACTTTGGGGAGCTTGTCCATGAATGGGAAAAGAAAAGGCTTCCTCTATCGGAAGTCTTGGAAGTATGCAAAATGAGTGAAGCCACATTTTACAGGAAATTAAGGGAATATCGCTTATTAAAACAAAAATAATTTGTGCTGAACTCTTAAAAGGTACACTTTTTGATAATCATGAGTCAGGGAATACCATCAACCTTAGCAAGAGATTATGGTTAGAAAAACGGCTAAAAATACCACGAGTATTGAAAAAATAGGCATTATCGCTTATAATGGAAGTGATACAATAGACTGTTAAAAAGTGTACTTTTTGATAATGATATAAAAGCAGGAAGGGAGGAATAGAATTTTTTAATCGTCTGTTGTAAATTTAAGAAAGGAGAAAGAACAATGAATCTAAAGAGGTTCACAAGTTTTGCACTTGCATTTATCTTGTGTTTCGCATTAGCACCTGTTAACGCTGACGCTCTTGCCAGTGAAAACGATGCAGTGAAAAATGGTTATTATGACAGTTCTGGTCAATGGGTTGAAGGTAAATTACAGCAGACGCTACCAGAAGGAATTCATTCTGTTAATAAAACTGCCACGCCTGTTGCTGACAACACTTATGAGGTTACCTTGGAAGTTGTTACTAAACAAAAGGTTGAATCATTCACCAAAAAGTCTGCAACTGTTCTTGTGCTTGATACATCAAATAGTATGAACGATGATTCACGCCTAAAAACTTTAAAAAATTCGGCTGCTGAATTTATCACGACATACGCAGGAAAGAAAGAAAACACGGGACGTTATTTAGCCGTTGTCCAATTTTCTACTGGAACTAAGGTAGTTCTAAATTGGACAGATGTTTCTACGGAACAAGGAAAGAAAAGTGCTATTGATTCGATTCAAGCATTATGGGCAAATGGAGGAACTAATTTGCAAGCTGGATTAAAACAGGCATCTTCTTTATTTAAGCAGTCTACGGTTCAGGAAATTCAAAAGGAGAATAGAAACACAGTTGTATTAACCGATGGAGCACCAACCTATTATCTTGAAAAATGCTCTGGTGGAATATTTACATGGACACATACGCATGTTGTAATTGATGGTGTCATCTATGATGAAAAAGGTTCTGGAAGCAGTGGAAGTCAAAATATTATTGATTTGACAACTAAAGATGCTAAAGTTCTTAAGGATGAATCAAAGGTTTATACCGTGTGTTATGGAGCACAGAATCAAACCACCTATAAAGGCGGTCCGTTGGTTTCTGATTTTCTGGCAGATAATATCGCACAAAGTCCAGATACAGCATTTATCGCTGGAAAAACTGAAGATTTAATGAAAGTCTTCGAAGCTATTTCTGAAAGTGTTGTCAGTGGGATTACTGGTGAAAATCTAACTGTTACTGACGGTTCTGCTCCATTTGTTACAGTGAGCAACTTGCCAACAACAATTCAGCAAGATGAGAATGGCTTTACATGGAAGTTGACGAATGCAACTACAACAACGGAAGGTAACCAAACTTATTATACTTATCAGCTAAAGTATACTGTCAAATTAGATGCAGATAATGCTGAATTTAAGGAAGAAAACTGGTATCCGCTTAATGGCAAGACCGAAATCAATATGCCAAGTGGAGAAAAAGTTAAATTCCCGATTCCTGCAGCACAGGGAACAAAGACACGTTATACCGTCACTTATACTGATGGGGTCGACAATGAAGAAGTATTCAAAGACAAAGTGTTTGAGAACATCGTAACAGGTTCTAAAACACCGGATTTCGGAGAAATACCGGTAAGAGATGGATATACTTTTAAAGGATGGTCACCTCAAATTGAAGATACAGTAACAAAAACAGTCGTCTATAATGCAACTTGGGATATGAACCTGATTGACTTAAACATAGCACCAACCATCACGGCAACGGATAAAGTACTGACTGTCGGTGATACCTTTGACCCAAAAGCAGATGTAACAGCAAGCGATAAGGAAGACGGCGACATCACAGCAAATCTCGAAGTTGTGAAGAATGAGGTGGATACAACCAAAGCTGGGGTATATGAAGTAACCTACAAGGTAACAGACAGCCAAGGAGCATCCTATACAACAACAATTCAGGTTACAGTGAATCCGAAGATGGAAACACTGAACGAAGCACCAATTATCACGGCAACGGATAAAGTACTGACTGTCGGTGATACCTTTGACCCAAAAGCAGATGTAACAGCAAGCGATAAGGAAGACGGCGACATCACAGCAAATCTCGAAGTTGTGAAGAATGAGGTGGATACAACCAAAGCTGGGGTATATGAAGTAACCTACAAGGTAACAGACAGCCAAGGAGCATCCTATACAACAACAATTCAGGTTACAGTGAATCCGAAGATGGAAACACTGAACGAAGCACCAATTATCACAGCGACCGATAAAACAATTACAGTCGGTGATACCTTTGACCCAAAAGCAGATGTAACAGCAAGCGATAAGGAAGACGGCGACATCACAGCAAATCTCGAAGTTGTGAAGAATGAGGTGGATACAACCAAAGCTGGGGTATATGAAGTAACCTACAAGGTAACAGACAGCCAAGGAGCATCCTATACAACAACAATTCAGGTTACAGTGAATCCGAAGATGGAAACACTGAACGAAGCACCAATTATCACAGCGACCGATAAAACAATTACAGTCGGTGATACCTTTGACCCAAAAGCAGATGTAACAGCAAGCGATAAGGAAGACGGCGACATCACAGCAAATCTCGAAGTTGTGAAGAATGAGGTGGATACAACCAAAGCTGGGGTATATGAAGTAACCTACAAGGTAACAGACAGCCAAGGAGCATCCTATACAACAACAATTCAGGTTACAGTGAATCCGAAGATGGAAACACTGAACGAAGCACCAATTATCACAGCGACCGATAAAACAATTACAGTCGGTGATACCTTTGACCCAAAAGCAGATGTAACAGCAAGCGATAAGGAAGACGGCGACATCACAGCAAATCTCGAAGTTGTGAAGAATGAGGTGGATACAACCAAAGCTGGGGTATATGAAGTAACCTACAAGGTAACAGACAGCCAAGGAGCATCCTATACTAAGACGATTAAAGTCACAGTCAAAGAGAGAAAAATATCAACACCAAATACGGATAAAGAGAAAAAGCCGAATAACGGTGGAGATAAAATAAACAATACAGGCAATCCAAAAACAGGCGATCAGACAAATGTAGGTCTATTCACTTCTTTATTAGTCATCAGTGCATTAGGTATCGCAATTCTAGCGGTATTTAAGAAAAAGAAAGCCTTAGAGCATAAATAAGGTGTTTCTTTAAAAACATGGAAGGATAAAGAGATAACAGGCTGTTGTGTGTTATCATAAGCAATTTTTATACCGACGAAGTGAACCGGACACGGTAGCGGAAGTCTCCAGACTTTCCGGCACGCCAGCTTGCTGGCGAGGGGCTGGTTCACTTCGTCGGTTGGGCGAGTCTGCGAGCCGTTCAAAGCCCCCGTTATCTAACAAGGGGGGCACAAAAAACAAGAGTCAATATACATTAACAAGCGGAAAACGCTGTATTTACAAGGCGAAACTGCATTTTACATGGTGTGATATAAATTATGCCATTATCACTTGGGAAAATTGAACAAGACATAGGAAAGACAGTTGATTTCAAACGAGAAATTGATTGTCTTTTTCTTTTGCAGAAATTTAAGTATAGGCAATTATCAAATACGGTAGTTGCTTTTTTGATTGGAGGAATTTTAGAATGAATGATAAAAACTTTATTGAAGAACTAAGACAAAAGCGTGAGGAATACGGAGTAACACAAACAAGGCTTGCTGTTGCCTGTGGTATCAGCCGTGAATATTACAACCGCATTGAAAAAGGAAAACAGCCATTGAATGACGAATTAAGAGAAATCATAGAAAAACAGATTGAGCGTTTCAATCCGCAAGAACCACTATTCTTATTGATTGATTACTTTCGTGTCCGCTTTCCTACTACGGACGCATTGGCGATTATCCGTGATGTATTACAACTGAAATCTGATTACATGCTTTATGAAGATTATGGAAAATACGGATATGAAAGCAAATATGTACTTGGCGACATCAATATCATGTGTTCCATGCAGGAGCATTTAGGTGTTTTATTGGAACTGAAAGGCAAAGGCTGTCGGCAAATGGAATGTTATCTGCTGGCACAGGAACGCTCATGGTATGACTTCATGCTGGATTGTATGACGGCTGGTGGTGTGATGAAACGGCTTGATTTGGCTATCAATGATAAAGCAGGAATATTGGATATTCCAAAGTTAAAGGAAAAATACAAGGCTGGCGAATGTGTTTCCTATTTTCGTATGCAGAAAGATTACAGCGGTACAGAAAAATGCGGTAGCGATTTACCAAAGAATACAGGAGAAACCTTATATCTCGGTTCAACAAGTAGCGAATTATATATGTGTGCTTATCAGAAAAATTATGAGCAGTATGTCAAGAATGGCACAGAAATTGAAGATACGGAGATTAAGAACCGTTTTGAAATACGCATGAAGAATGAACGAGCCTATTATGCGGTTGTAGATTTACTGACCTATCGGGACGCTGAACGCACCGCTTTTTCTATCATCAATCATTATGTCCGCTTTGTTGACAGAGGACCAAGTGAGGTTTATATCGGAAACAGTGTTCACAATATGCAGTCTACGGTATCGTTCAAGAGTAAAAAGAAAGTGCGTAAACCCGAAAGTGAATGGTTTCGAGTAGAAAACACTCACGAGCCGATTATTGACAAGGAAGTGTTCTATCGTGTGCAGGAGCAGATAAAATCAAGACGCAGACAGACAAAGGAAAAGGCAACGACGATTTTTGCAGGGCTTGTCAAGTGTGCGGATTGTGGCTGGTCTATGAGATTTGGAACGAATAAGGCAAATAAAACGCCTTACAGTTATTATGCTTGCAGTTACTACGGGCAGTTTGGCAAAGGTAATTGTTCTATGCACTACATTCGTTATGATGTGCTGTATCAAGCCGTATTGGAACGCTTGCAGTATTGGGCTAAGGCAGTACAGCAGGACGAAGAAAAGGTATTGAATAAGATACAAAAGGCTGGCAATGCAGAGCGAATACGGGAAAAGAAGAAAAAGGCAAGTACATTGAAGAAAGCCGAGAACAGACAAAATGAGATTGACCGTTTATTTGCGAAAATGTATGAAGATAGAGCCTGTGAGAAGATAACAGAGCGAAATTTTGTGATGTTGTCCAGCAAGTACCAAAAAGAACAGATAGAACTGGAACAGCAGATAACAAGCCTAAGAGAAGAACTAAGTAAAATGGAACAGGATATGATAGGTGCTGAAAAGTGGATTGAGTTAATCAAGGAATATTCCGTATCAAAGGAACTGACAGCACCATTATTAAATGCCATGATAGAAAAAATCCTCATACATGAAGCAACAACGAATGAGGATAACGAAAGAATACAGGAAATTGAGATATATTACCGATTTATCGGAAAAGTTGAGTAATCAACAAGAGTAATATTTTTAACTAAGGGAAACCGGAAAGTCTATGCCGGATTCCGGGATTATGTTGGAGCTGTGTGAACTTCTGAAAATTAACGTCAACGAACTCCTGTCGGGCGAAAGAATTATGGCAGAAGCATATGACAAACGGGCAGAAGAAAACCTGCTGGCGATGAGGCGAGAGGTCGAAGAAAAGAACCGGCAAATGCTCAGGACGGAATACTGGATTGCGTTTCCTGCCGTCATTGCTGGACTGGTCATGGTGTTTGTGGCGTCATTTATAGAGATGCCAGTCTGGCTGAGAATCGTACTTATCGGATTCGCTCTCGTGATGATATTTACGGTCGCTTTTATCGCTGTGGGAATTGAGCAAAAGGCCGGATACTATGAATGCCAGAATTGCCACCACAGATATGTTCCTACATACTGGCAGACAAATCTTGCTATGCATATGGGACGGACGAGATATATGAAATGCCCGGAATGCGGAAAACGAAGCTGGCAGAAGAAAGTTCTGACAAAAGAAGAATAAGACAAACAAAAGCTCCTCACTACTGATTTAGTTCAGTGGCGAGGAGCCTTGTTTTATGCTTCTATGTCGATTGTGATGCCGGACTTGAATTCCACGGTGAAGTGGTCGGCAAAGACGGTGATCTTCTCGATGAGCTTTTTGACCAGAGCCTCATCAAACTCTGTGATGTCGGTTTCCTGCCCGGCGATGAAGTCTTGCAGCTCCCTGATCCGTTTCATGAGTTCTTCCCGGTGGTGGCTGTCGAGTTCTGATTGTTCCTTCTGGTCGCGGAGCCGGAAAATCTCATCGGCGATGGCGTCATAGTCTTGTTTGTTGTTTGCCTTCTTGATGAGCTCTTTTTGAAGTTCCTCCAGCCTTGCCTGAATGCCGTCCGGCGAGAGGGTGTCAGCGTTGACCACGGCCTTGGCGATATTGGCCTGCAACTGTTTTAGGAAGGTACCGCGCTCTGTCAGAATCTGATTGGTGGCATTGACCGTGACTTCCTGCAACAGGAGCTCGTTTACCGTCCGGTTGGTACAGTTCTTTTCAGCGGAGGTGGGTTCCAAGCGGCTGATGCAGCGCCAGACGATGGACTTGCAGCCGTGGTTGTTCCAGTGGACGCGCCTGTAAAGTTCTCCGCAGTCTCCGCAGAAAACCATCTGCGCAAAGCAGTGATTGCAGGAGAAGCTGCGTTTCTTGCCTGTCGGGCTGACGTGGACTACCCGGCGACGGACAAGCTCTGCCTGCACCTGCATGAAGAGCTCTTTCGGAATGATCGCTTCGTGGTCGCCCTCGACGTAGTATTGAGGAACGGTGCCGTTGTTCTTGATACGCTTCTTTGTCAGGAAGTCTGTGGTGTAGGTCTTTTGAAGCAGCGCGTCACCCATGTATTTCTCGTTGCGGAGAATCTTGTTGATGGTGCTGGTGTGCCATTTTGTCTTGCCAGCGCCGGTAAGGATGCCATCAGCCATAAGCCCGTCGGCGATCTTATCCATGCTGGAGCCTTCGAGGTATTCCCGGTAGATGCGCTTTACGATTTCTGCCTGCTCCGGGTCAATGATCAGGTGCCCGTTGTCATCCTTGGTGTATCCGAGGAAGCGATTGTGGTTGACCTGAACCTTACCTTGCTGGTAGCGGTATTGAAGTCCCAGTTTGATGTTCTGGCTCATTGACTGGCTTTCCTGCTGGGCAAGGCTCGCCATGATCGTGATCAGCACCTCGCCTTTAGCGTCCAGCGTGTTGATGGCTTCCTTCTCAAAATAAACTGGTATGTTCTTATCCTTCAGCTGCCGGATGTATTGGAGGCAGTCGAGCGTGTTTCGGGCAAATCGGCTGATGGACTTGGTGATGACCATGTCGATATTTCCGGCCATGCATTCGTCGATCATTCGGTTGAATTCGTCACGCTTTTTTGTGTTGGTGCCGGAGATACCGTCGTCTGCAAATATGCCCGCCAGCTCCCATTCCGGATTCTTTTGAATGTACTCGGTGTAGTGCGTGACTTGTGCCTCGTAGCTTGTTTCCTGTTCTTCGGAATCTGTGCTGACGCGGCAGTAGGCTGCAACACGGAGCTTTTTCTGAGCTGATTTTTTTACTGTATTTCCGACCTGCCGTCTGGCCGGAATCACCATAACATTTCCCATTAGCTTACCTCGCTTTCAATGAGGCTGTATAGGTATTCTGCCTGAAGCCTCGGATCTTCATAGTGTCGCTCTGCCGCTGCCATGCGAAAGCCGGTAGGAGAAGCTGCAGACTCCACGTTCTTTTTCCTGTTCAGCCTGCCAAGTTTCCCGGCGCGTTCCAGACGGATCGCGGCAGCTTTATCGTAGGTTTCCTGATCAATGATAGCCGGGTAAAAGTCGTCTCCGAGGTAGTGCCTGTTTTCCATCAGGCGCCTTGCCGTGCCGTGGTAGGTTTCAATGCCAGCAGCGGCAGCAGCCTTGGCCAGTGCCATCCCGGAGAGGTAATTCTCATAGAGCTTTCGTATTTTATTGGCTTCATCCTCTTTAATCGTGGCGCAGCCGTTTTCAATGCTGTAGCCGTAGGGTGTATGTCCCATGTATTCACATCCTTTCTCGAAGCGTCAGACCGCATTTCAGTTCAAAGCGCACTTCATTTCTGGAGCGGACAATGATGCGGTTCACATATTCATTAAACAGGTCATCATCGAATTCCTGAAGTATTCCACCTTTTTCTGTAAAGTGCAGAAGCGCTGTGGCTGCTGTGACCTTTGTTACATCTCCGGAAACAGCGTTTTTTAAGGCGTTGATCTCATCCCGGAAACTGTCTGCCTGAGAAAGCAGCTCGTTCGTTTCTTTGTTAAAAAGGATCGGGTCGATGATGCCCTGTGTCATGAGCTTTGTCAGCGTCTCGCGCTTTTCTGTGTTCTGCGCCAGTAGGGTCTGTATTTCCTGAATGCGCCGAAGCGAGTCATCAGACGAAGTGTTTTTCAATGCGTCCACATATGGTTTTAGGATGATCCTGTGCGCGTAGACCAGCTTGTTCATCATGGTGACGAAAGCCTGCTTCAGATCATCGTCTTTTACAAAAAGCATGTGGCATTTATCTTTATCCTTGATGTGGGTACTGCAGCACCATGCGGTGTATTTGTATCCTGTGCAGCTGTGTATCCGGCGCTTAAAGGTATCGCCGCACTCGCCGCAGATGATCTTCCCGGAGAAGGTGTAGCGATTCTGGTATTTGTCGCTCCCTTTGACGACACCTTTTTCCGTTGCCCGCTGGTGAATAAAAGCGTGAGCAGCTTCAAAGTCCTCCCGGCTGATGATTGCCTCGTGATGATCCTTGACCATGTACTGTGTCTGCTCGCCGTGATTGTTGTGCCGGACAAAGCGTGAATCCGAGTACGTTTTCTGGAAAAGGCAGTCGCCGACATACTTCTCATTGGAGAGCATCCCGCGAATGGTTGTGGCTGTCCAGCGTCCGTTTCGCTTGGTAGGAATGCCACGCCGGTTCAGGTCATCCGCGATGGCGTGGGTGCCTTTGCCGGAGAGCAGCGCTGCGAAGATTTCTTTTACCACAGCCGCCTGCTCCGGATTAATTACCATCTGCTCGCCATCCCAATCGTAGCCGTAGGGTGGGTAGCTGACTTTATAGGTGCCACTCTCAAAGCGTTTCTGGATTGACCACTTGCTGTTTTCTGATATGGAAACAGACTCGCCTTCGGCCATGCTGGAGAGAATTGCCAGAAACAGCTCGCTCTCCATTGAGCCGGTGTTGATATTTTCCTTCTCAAAATAAATCGGAATGTGCAGGGCGAGCAGTTTTCTTACCAGCTCTAAGCAATCCGTTGTGTTCCGACTGAAGCGGCTGATGGATTTTGTGATAACAAAGTCCACTTTACCGGCCTTGCAGTCGTCAATGAGTCGTAGGAGCTCTGGGCGCTTGTCCTTCTTTGTGCCAGTGATGCCTTCGTCGTAATAGAGTCCAGCGAACTCCCAGTCATCACGGGACGTGATGTAATTTTCGTAGTGGGTTTTCTGTGCCTCAAGGCTTTCAAGCTGGGCATCGGAATCCGTAGAGACGCGGCAGTAGGCGGCTACCCTGATCTTCTTGAGTTTAACTTTCGAGTTCGCTGTTTCCGCGATTTTCGTAACTTTTTTCAAGGGAAGTCCCTCCTTTCCGTACGTCTATACATCACTCTAAAGCGACTACATATCAAGGGATTTTCGGCATTATTTCCGCGAACAAGGGAGAGAAAGTTTCGCGATTGATGGCGGTTAATTTGTTAAATTCAGCCACAGAAATGAGGCCGTCATCGAGCATCTTCTTTGCGATTGTCTGTGCTCTGCGGTAGTCCAGATCGCCCTGAATCCGCTCCTGCGTGAAATATCCAGATTGAACATTTGTGATTTCGTCTGTCATAACATATCCACCTCCAGTTTCCACTGGAGATGAACTGCCTTTTTGAGCGGAGGAAAATAAAAAAAGCCTGCGGGCATTCCGAAGAACACTCGCAGGCATAGCAGATTGGATATTTAGTTATTTCACTCTGATCCTCCAGCCGGTCAGAATGAGGTTGACGTTTTTGATGAGCGTCGGGTTGAGTTTCTGGATTGCAGAAACAGTGGTGCCGTATTTCTTAGCAATTCCGGAGAGGGTATCGCCGCTTTTCACGGTGTAGTAGACAGGAGTCGATTCCTGCTTTTTTACCAGAGCATTGACCTTTGCCTGCACGGCAGAATAATCATACCCGGCAGCGGTGAGGCGCTCTTTGCGGTCGGTTCCGTTTCCCCATTTGCCGTCCAGCACCTCTTGAGCCAGCTCATCTACGGTCTTTGCCGGAGTGACCGGAGCAGGAGTGGCAGGCTTGCTGTCATCGGACGTAGCCTTTGTAAAGCCGTTGAAGCCGCCGCTCTGGATGATGGCAGGATAATCCACATAGGCGTAGTCCATATCCACATTACCACTGATGCCGTCAACAGAACCCTTGGAAGAATACTGCCATATGCCGTAGTCGCCCTTATAGGAGCATTTGCTCGCATACTGCGCTACCCAGTGAGCGTATGGCGTGAGTTTAGTGTCATCCATGCGCTCCTTGAAACCGGAAACAGCGGAGCCATAGATCCCGACGAAGTAACCGGCATCTTCCATAGTTTCACAGAAAGCAATGGTGGCCTCAGTGATTCCGGCTTTGGCAGAAGCGGGCTGTGCCTCGTTATCCATATAGACCGGATATTCCAGCTGCTTGCCCTTCAGGATATGCAGGAAGCGCTCGGCATCTGCTTTTCCGGCGGCAGCAGTCACGCAGTCTTTTCCGACAAAGTAATAAGCGCCGATGGGGATACCGGCAGCCTTCGCACCTTTGTAATTTGCTTCCCATTTGCTGTCCGTATAAAAACCGGCATCGGAGCCGCCAGCTTTGATGATGGCAAACTCGATACCGGCCTTTTTGACCTTATTCCAGTCAATGGTTCCCTGCCAATGACTGACGTCGATTCCTTTTCTCGTCATGTTATTTTTCCTCCTCATCGTGACGGTCATGGAGCTGCTCCAAGACCTCCTTTAATTTCTCTGGTACCGGCAGGCCGAGGTGTGCTGCGTTCTCCGTCAGCGACAGACCTTCATTGGACAGGTAGAAGAAGATGATCGCCGTGCGGAGCACTCCCGGATGGTCGAGTACCTGAACATCAATGACGTTTCCGATGCCTACCAGCAGGAAGATCAGCACCTTGCGGCAGATTCCCTTAAAGCCGACCTCGCTTGAGAGCTTTTTGTCTGCGATGGCACACATGATGCCGGTAAGGTAGTCGCAGGTCACAAAGATCACCAGCGCAATCAAGAGTCCGTCACAGCCGCCTAAGAAATAGCCAAGCCATCCTCCGACAGCGGCAAATACCAGTTGGATCGTGTTCCAGAATTCTTTCATGAGAAAATCCCTCCTTTGTGCAAAATAAAAGCCGCCTGCATTTTGCAGACAGCCTCGTGAACTGTATCCGTGTATGAAGTTATATCTGTTTTGGCAGCGCCTCCCAGAGCCGCATATCCTCCTGTCCCAGCGACCACATGGCAAAGCCTCTCACTCCCCAGCGGTAGGCCGCTTCATTTGCCCAGTAAACGAGCGAATCCACGTCCTGATAGTAGAGGATGGAAAAGCCGTCTGCGTCTCCGAGAAAGAGCCTTGCTATCCAGATGTCGATGTCCTTTGGCGTGATGGTCACCGTATAATCGTTGCCACAGGTCAGGGCAAGCTCATGGGAGTGGTAGAACTCATAATCCAGAGAAATGCTCTCGCTGCGTGTCGCATTCTCCTCGATATCCGAGGTCAGCGTAAACACCTGAAATTCCGTATCCCATGTGGCGTTCGACCGGCTGATCCTTCCATACTGCGTAACTGTGCCGTCCGGAAAGGTAACATCAAAGCGCTCGTAGGGCTCGTAAGTCCATGCATCGCCAAGGCGGAGCAGCTCGCAGACCGTCCGGTTATCTGACCGGTATCCGGCATAGCCTCCGGAAAAGCCGCTGACCGTAGCTGTGAAGCGCAGCGTATAGGAAGATCCGGAATAGACACGCACCTTGTTTCCACGGATACGCAACTCGACCGTGTACATGGATGGATCGGTACGCAGGTCTGCATTTGCTGTTCGCTCTATGGTCTGGCTGTAGCTGCCAAGGAGCGTGCTGCCGTTATAAAGCTCCACAGCCTGAGAATCATAATTTAGGCAGCAGAACAGATCCCCGCAGAATACTCCGGCCTTGCCACTTCCTGTCGCAGGAAAAGCCAGCCTTGCCCGCAGGTGAATATCGGAAAAACCATCGTATTGCCATGCGAGCTTTCCGGAGCCGTCAAGCTGGGAGTAAACGCGGCTTTCGGAATATTCATCCTCGCGCCATACAGTCCAAGAGCCTGAAAGCGTCGTCCAGTAGTTTGTTTGCAGCACACCGTAGTCTCGGAAATCCTCATACCAGATGAGGGCAGAGTCCGGCTTTCGTCTCAGCATTTCGCAGGTGAGTTTGAAAGCTCTATCTGGCTGACACTCGTTGCCGTCCACGTCGATAAAGTGGCGTGGAGAGAGTGTAAAGGTCGCGCTGCCTGCAGAGGGAGCCTCCGAAAAGCTGCTGCAAACACGGTAGCCATAAAACTGTACGCCTTTTACATCCACGGATATCACGATGGTGTGCGTACCGGCAGAGAGTGAAATGCTGCTGGCGAGCGTCGTCCAGAAGGTGCTTCTCCAATATGGCCACCAGAGCCTGCTTTCCGTAAAATGCGTCGTGTTGCCGTCAATCGAAACATAGATGCCGTTTTTATCCCAGAAGGGATAGCAGAGGCGGATGGCGATGTCGTAGGTTCCGGCGCTTGATACGGAAAAGGTATATGTGGCAGAGCCAGCGTCACCGAGAGTGGCCACACCATTTTCAAAGGATACAATGCCGGAGTAGGAGCTTGTCGTTCCATCCGCATCCACATAAATGGTGCCGAACTCTGTGTGTTGCTCTTTGCTGTAAGCCGTCAGGTAATGCCTCCTGTTATAGGTTCCGTTCATCAGAGGATACTCGTAGCTTGTGGCATCTCTGCCTTCCATGAAGTCGTAGACTTGCGGAAGCGCCCAAGGCACCATATCGTAGTCATCCCAATATGCGAGGATCGGGATGAAGGGCTGCGGAGGAGCATCGTC